>CAWIBS010000020.1:0-157026 GCA_963834365.1 Vicinamibacterales bacterium
TCGCCATGATGCCACCCCTTCTCCATCCGCCTCACATGCAGGGTCCAGGACACGTCTGGTTCAGCAAAATGCGCGTCACTGGGGTTCTGCGCCCAGACTGTCAAGCGTCCCGTGAGGTGAAAAGGGGCGCCGATCATCCCGAGCGCACGCGAAACGGCGCGAATCGGCAGCGTTCCCGCAAGCTGCCGCGGGGTATTCCCAAGACGCGGGGACGCGTGCTCCATGGCAAAGGCGAAGCTCAGCGGCACATCGATCACATGCGCTGCCGCAGCAGCCGAACGTGACGATACCCCGACCCATCAAAATGGTTTGCAGGATGTCCGGGGTGAAGTGGTGCAGGTGGTCGGGACTGCAGCCCGAACCACTGCCCGCGGAAAGTCCTGAACCGCCAGCTTCCGCAATCCGGGACGCTGAAAGCAGCCATCCTCCGGGCTTCAGCCAGCGCCAGCAGCAACGGAAGCCATCCACCGGATCGTGGACGTGCTCGAACGATCATCCAGGCGCAGATCGAATCGAACGCCCGCCGTCGAATTCGACGTCTTCGATCGTGCCGCAATGCACGCGGACGCCGGCGTGGCCCGAGGTACGGGCCGCGCTCGCCGTGTCGGGTTCGACCCCAGTCACGTCCCAGCCCTCGCGTCGCATACTCGTGAGGAAACTGCCCGAAGCCGACCCGAGTTCGAGGCATCCTGCCCGGCGGCATGGGGGGACGGCGAGATCGAGCGGATCCGACAGGGTCGGCCCCAACGTCGCGGCGCCGCCACGGCATCGATGGCGGTTTGCGAGTACGGAGCGTAGTCGCTCGGATAGTAGAGGCCGATCGACGTGCGCGTGGGGCGCGGCGTCGTCCGCATAAGCCCGCATCCACCACACGCAACCACAGCAAAGCGGCCGGGAAGGCCGCGCAGGCGATCACGCCATCGAACACCAGCGGATGCACCGGTCTGCCGACAGAGACAGCACGCAGGCTCTTCGACTCCACCTGCGTTCCGTTGATTGCGAAGCCTGAGTCGAACGCCGATGGACGGGCGATTTCATGTGCGGCCGTTCCGCGCGCAGGCGTCGTTGAAATCGACAGGTAGGCGTCCTGTTGCGAACGCACGGAATAGCGCGCGATCACCGTCTCCCGGGCCGCGCTCCCCAACCGACGTCGCAGGTCGGCTCGACTCGATCAGGGTCGAGAGCGCGCTGGACCCACTCGTCGTGGCTGCGCGGCGAGCAAACCGTTTTCGCCGTGCGCGATGATCTCCTCGTTCACACCCACTGGCGACATCACCGTCGGAATCTCGAGCGCCATGTACTGCAGCCCCTTCAGGCCGCACTTGCCTCGCGCCCAGGCGTCGTCCGGCAGCGGCATGATACCGATATCGAAGCGTGCTCAGGTCCTCGAGCTCGGTATCGCGGCGCCACGGCAGCGCCTCGGACGTCGAGCTCCGGACAGCGATAGTCCGCGTCGCCGATCACCGTGAAGCGCGACGCGCTCGCCGTAGCGCTCGCGGAGAGTGCGCAGCGCGGGGACCGCGTGACGGAAGTGCTCGATGGTCGTCGATGCTGCCGCTCCAGCCGATGCAGATCCGATCGGATGCGCGCGTCGGTGGCAGGCGCGGGTACTCGTCGGTGTCGATGGTGGTCGGGACCACACGAACGTCGCCGTTGAACTGGCGCGCGTACTCCGCGAGGTAGGTGTTGCCCGCCATCACGATCGTGCAGAGCGCGATGATCTCGCCGGTCTTGTCCGCGCGTTTCAGCCACGCGAACCGCCGATTTGCCTCGGAGGTGGCGTCCAGCCAGATGGCATCGTCGAAGTCGAAGATCATCGGCACCCCACGGCGCTGCAGCTCGCGTTCGACGATGGTCGTGCCGAGGGGAAACGCTTCGCGAAAGAGCAGAATCGCGTCGAAGCGCCCGGCACGCGCCACGTCGCGCATGCGACGCGCCATCGCCTTGCCCAGCACCCACGCCTTGCCCGGCGTCAGGCCGGGACGATAGAAGATCGCATCGTCTGAGGCATCCAGCAGGTTGGCCCAGGTGAACTCGAATCCCTGCTGCGACAGGTAGGCCAGATATTGCTCGAACCGGAAGCGTTGACCTGGCGCACGGTCCGGACGATGCGCCGTGACGAGGAGCACACGGGGCATCGGCGATCTCAGTCTTCCAGCCAGATCGGGGGCAGCTTGTCGGCAATCTCGATGTCGTCGAACCTGCGGCTCTTGCGGATGCCCGCCGTCTCGCGCCCACCCCGCCATCGTGCCGCAGCCCCGCGTCGAGCGGGGTGAACGCCCGCTGATCGAAGATCCGGCGTGCCTTGTCGTGATTCGCGAACGCATGCCGGACCTCGTTCCGTGGCGCGACGTGGCGCATGGCGCCGGCAGGTCCATCGCGGCCATGACCGACTGTGCGAGCTCGTTGACGCTGTGGACGGCGTCGCCGCCGATGTTGATGATCTGATTTCGGCACGCGGGCAGCGAGCGCCGACCGGGCGATGTGCGGCGCCACATCGCCGATGTAGCTGAACGCCCGCGACTGCGTGCCGTCGCCGAAGATCGTCAGCGGCTTGCCCTGCATCATCTGGTTCATGAAGATGCCGACGACGTTGCGGTAGCGGTCGCCGAGGTTCTGGAACTCGCCGTAGACGTTGTGCGGTCGGAAGATGACGTAATCCAGGCCGAACATCTCGTGCGTCACCCGCAGGTCCTGCTCGACCGCGAGCTTCGCGATGCCGTACGGATCCTCCGGGACCGGCACCATGTCTTCCGTCATCGGCGGCGGGAGCGCCCCGTAGACCGCGATCGACGACGTGAAGACGAAGCGCTCGACGCGGTGCTTCACCGCTTCGTTGATCAGGTTGACGCTGCCGATGAGGTTGTTCGCGTAGTTGAAGCGCCGGATGAAATGGCTCAAGCCCTCGGCCGCATAGGCGGCGAGGTGATACACGTAGTCGAAGCGATGCTCGCCGAAGAGCCTCGCCAGCAGCGCGTGATCCGTAATGGAGCCCTCGACGAAGGTCGCCGCCGTCGGGACGTTCTCGCGAAAGCCGCCGCTGAGATCGTCGAGGACGACGACCCGGTGTCCGAGCGCGAGGCACTCGCGCGCGACATGCGCCCCAATGAAGCCTGCTCCGCCCGTCACGAGCGAAACCACACCCTCCGACCGATCAGTCACGAGGACGCTCCCCGACGTGCCTGGAGGGCTCACGCGAGCCGACGCTCGGGGAGCCCGGACGCACAGGGCGACCCGCCATTATAGGGAAGTCGTGTTGGCGCCCGGTCGGAAGCCGTCAGGCGAGGTGCCGCGTGCGGCCGTCATTGGCGAGGAGCCGCGTGTACAAGCGATCGACGTCCTCGGATCGAGACGGGCCGACCATAGCGGTTCAGCGCGCGGAGCGCGCCGCCGCCGCCAGCCGTCGGCGAAGCCTCGGCATCGTCGAGCAGCTGGCCCATCACGTCGGCGAGGGCCGTCGGATCGTCGGGCGGAACGAGCCGCCCGTCGTGCCGTCGTCGATGACATCCGGGACGCCGCCCACCCGTGTGGACACCACAGTGCGGCCCGCGGCCATGGCCTCGATGAGCGCCACCGGCGATCCCTCGTTGCGCGACGTCAGCACGACGAGATCGAGGTCGGCGTAGATCCGATCGAGGTCTCCTCGCCACCCGAGAAAGGTCACCGTCGATTCGAGCCCGAACTCGGCAACCAGGCGCTCGAGCTCGGCGCGCCGCTCGCCGTCGCCGACGATGAGGAACCGGGCATCGTCCCGGTGTTGAGGCGAGCGTGCGGGCGGCAGCGAGGAACACCTCGTGGGCCTTGATCGGCACGAGGCGTGCGACGATGCCGATGAGCGGCTGTGCCGCGCTGACGGCCAGCTCGCGTCGCAGCTCACCGCGTTCGCTCGGCAGCAGCGGCGAATCGATCGAGGTCCAGGCCCAGCGGCACGACGGAGAATCGATCCGGCCGGCCGATTCCCAAAGCCAGCAGATCGTCGCGCACGCGCGGGCTGACCGTGACGAGCTCGTCGGTCGCGCGCGCCAGCGCCCGCTCGATGCCAACGAACAGGCGCGTCTTCGCCGGCGAGAAGTACCCCTGCAGCACGTGCCCGTGGTAGGTGTGCACGACGATCGGCGTCCGGCACAGGACAGCGGCCAGCCGTCCGAGCGTGCCCGCCTTGGCAGTGTGGGTGTGCACGATGTGCGGGCGGATCCGCCGGACGAGCGCGGTCAGCGTCCGCAGCGCGCGCAGATCCTGAGGTCCGCGGATCTCGCGACCCAGCGCGGGCACTCGCACCAGGCTGGGGATGGAACGGCCATGCAATTCGAGGTAGTTCCCCTCCGACGTGTCTTCAGTTCCCGCGACGAGCATCGACTCGTAACGCGCGGGGTCTGAGCCGCTCCGTCAGCAACGTCGCGTGGATCGCGGGGCCGCCGACGTTCAGTCGCGCGATGAGGCGCAGGACACGGATCGGTGGCGTCACCGGCTGGCGGTCTCTCGCGACGACAAGACCCACACCTCACCGCTGCGCTGGAGGCTCCGGCGCCGCTCGCTCGCTACCGGCTGGACCGGTGCACTCACCGCTTCACACCCACGACGCACCAGTAGGGCTCGCGGTCGCTGACGCGAATGTCCCCGCAGCCCGCGGCATCGAGCATCCCGACGATCTCCGGCGCGGTGAAGCGCCGTTCGAGCCGCGTGCCGAACCGGTCGAGCGCGTCGGTCCGCATCGTGTAGAAGGAGAGGTGCCGGTAGGTCGACAGCGGAAAGGCCGAGACGTTGGCGCCGAGTCGCTCGAGGCCACGGCTCGTGCGCGCGAGCGGCCAGTAGACAGTGAGGGCGATGGAGTCACACACGCGCTGGCGCCAGGCGTGCGGCAGCCGGGACACGCATCGGCGGAGGAGGTCGCTGCCGTGCCAGAGCGCGCGGAACCAGACCGGGCGGTTGTCGAATCGATAGTACAGGTAGACGAGGAACGGGGCCCCGGGCTTCAGCTTCCGCACGCAGTCCTTGATTCCGGCGGCGGTGTCGGGCACGTGGTGCAAGACACCCAGCGAATAGCCGAAATCCATCGTGGCGTCCTCGAACGGCAAGCGATCGACAATGCTGAGGTGAAAGTGGCAGTTCGGCCGGTCCGCCAGGTTCCGGCGGGCGACGGCGAGCGCAGCGGAGCTCGCGTCCACCAGATGCACGGTGTATCCGCGGTCGGCCACATGCTTCGCCCAACGCCCGGAGCCGCAGCCGAGATCGAATCCGACGGCGTGAGGATCCAGCCGCCCCCACGGGAAGACGTGGAAATACTTCGCGAACAGCAGCGCCGCCTCGGCCTCCGACAGGTCGTGCTGGTCGAAACGCTGCCACTCCTCGCCGAATCCCTCGACGGTCGCGGCGTCCAGATTGCCTACCGGCTCGCTCATCTCCGCTTCACGATGACGATCAGCGAGCTCGCGGCTGATGGAGTGGGCACGTCGCGAGGAGGGAGGTCAAGGTCGGCACCCTGGGGTGAGCGCCGGCCGCTGGGCCGCTGGCCCGCCTGATCGAGCTGGTATTATACCCACCGGCCCAGCCGATGACGCGAGACCGCCCACTCCTCTGGATGACGGTGGCGGCGACCGTGTTCGCCTTCTACCTCCCGACGTCGATCGATACCGTCATCTCCCGCGAGCTCTCCATCGTCTCCATCGCCGGCACCTGCGTCTGCCTGCTGGCGTTGCTCGGGCTGCGCGGGCGGACGGCGCCGCCGGCGCTCCTCGCCGTGAGCGCCGCCCCGCTCGGCCTCTGACCCTGTTCACCATCACCTCGCCGTTCGACGGCTATGCGCCGGGCGTCGTGCTGCTCTACGTCGCCATGGCGCTGCTGTTTGCGCTGGACCTGCGCGGCGTCGCGCCGCCGCGGCTCGAGATCGCCTTCGCCGCCTTCGTCGGCATCACGCCTCGCGGCCGGCTATGCGCTGGCGCTGAACGTCCGGGCAGCCGACCTCATCGCCTACGGCTACTACAACGCGTTCTATCCCCACCTGCTGTTCAACATGGTCGTCCTGAACGACAAGCCGGTGATCACCTTTGCGACGCACTCGGTCGCGGGGCTGATGCTGTACCTGCTGTTCTACCTGGAGATCAAGACCTACCAGGTGCGCGGGGGCATCTGGCGGTACGCGGCGGCGCTGGCCCTGCTGGGCCTCCTCGTCCTGCTCCGCTCGACGACGGGGATGGCGTTCGGTGCGGTGGCCGCCTTGCAGGCCGCATGGGCGCTGCTGCGTGCGCGGCCACAGCGTGCCGCCGCGCTGGCGATGGTCCTCAGCCTGGTGCGTGCTGTTCGGCCTGATCAGTCAGCGACCTCGGACCGACCACTCTCTACGCCCGCGCCGAAGATGCCATCGTGGGCGATCGAGTGCGCGGCCTCTTCGCGCGCTACGCGGCAGAGGGATTGCTCGCTTCGAACTTCGCCTACCTGTCGGAATCGCCGCTCTCCCCCATCGGCTTCACCGTAACGGAGACGCTGTACCTCGGAGACTCCGGCGTCGTCGTCAACCTGCTGCGCGGATCGGTGCCGCTGCTGGTCGCCGTGTACCTGGGACTGTTCATGTTCCTGCGGTTCAACCTCCGGGATCGGCGCACCGCGCTGTGGCTCTGGTGTGTGGTCGTCCTGTTCGAGATCGGCTTCACCCCGCTTCAGTATTTCCGATTCGTCGCGTTCGTGCCGTTCATGATCGTCTACCTGAACTCGCTGGGCCCACCTGCGTCATCGCCTGCCGGGCGAGCCGCACCTGCTGTGTGACCGCCCCGTTCGACTCCATGCCCACTGCCCAGTCCACAATGCCTTCTGCCCCACTCCGCTCCTCGCCCGCCCCCGTGCTTTCGACGCCGGCGTCACCCGATGACGGGTTCGATCTGCGCGGCCAGTTCGCCCGGCTGTGGGACGCGCGCTACCTGCTCGCGGCACTGGCCCTGTTGCTGGGCCTGCTCGGCGGCGTGATGAGCCTGCTCGCCGACCGCCAGTACGAGGGCAGCGCCACGCTGTCGGTGAGCGCCTCGAAGCTGGGAGAACAGGCGCCGCCCACGCCGCTGAACGCCCTCAACTTCGTGCCGTTGATCGCGAGTCAGAGCCGTGTCCGAACAGGTCGTGAAGGAGTTCGCGCTCGACCGGGAGCCGTACCGGCTGTCGGCCGGCACGCTGCTGAACCGCGTCGTCACCGTCCGCGCCGTCCCGGACTCCCTGCTCATCAGGGTCGTCGCGCGGCTCGGAAAGCCCGAACTCGCGGCCCGCGTCGCCAACCGTTTCGCGGAACTGGGGATTGCCCACGCCCGCAAGACGAGTCGCAGCGAGGTGGATACGGTCGAGGGCGAGTTGAAGACGATGCTCGATCAGGCCACCGCCCGTATGCGCGCCGCTGAAACCAGTTATGACGACTATCGGCGGACGGCGCAGGTCGAGCTCGTCAAGAAGGAAGTGGACACGCTCCTGCTGCAACGGGCCGAGTTGATGAAGGTGAGCGTGGACCTCGAGGCAGAGCGCGCCAAGCTGGCCCGCGCCGAGAAGGAGCTCGGGGCTCGCGAGCCGATCACCAATCTTCGCCAGACCATCGTGGAGAATCCCGCCGCGGCCGAGATTGCACGCGGACAAGGCGCGTCCACGCGCGATCTGCTGGGGATTCAGATGAACCGGCAGGAGCCCAACGAGGTGTTCTCCGAGATTGACACGTCGGTCGCCGAGTCGCGGGCCGAGGTGGCGTCACTCGAGCGCCAGCGGGCCCGGCTGCTCGAAGCCACGGGGTTGAAGGGCAATCAATTGACGCGGCTCACCCAGTTGTACGAGCGTGAAGCGACGCTCGAGCGGCTCGACCTGGAGCGCAAGCTCGCGCGGAAGTCCTACGAGGACGTGGCGGCCAAGTACCAGGGCGCCAAGCTCGCGACAATCGGCCGCACACCCCAGCTGCAGGTCGTCGACCCGGCGCTCGTGCCGAACCGTCCCGAAGGCCGCTATCTGGTGCGCAACGTGCTGCTCGGCGTGCTCGCCGGCCTCCTCTTCGGCGTCGTCTTCATTCTGGGCCGGGACATGGTCGCGAGACCGCAGGCGTACGTAAATCCACGGCACACGGCCGCTCAGCTCCTCTGATGACGCGCGAGATCCGCACGGCGTCGGCCCCCACGTGTCCGACCTGCGGACAGCCGCGCACGGTGCGCTTCGGCGGCTTGACCGATCGCATCCTGGAGGCGCCGGGGACGTGGGCGCTCCGGGCGTGCGACAAGTGCCGCCTCCTGTGGCTCGATCCCCAACCTCACGCAGATGATGTCGGGCGCCTCTATGAGGGCGCGTACATGACACACGCCTCGACGGACTCGGCTGCGGGCCTTCCGGCGCCCGCGGCGGGCTATGTCGCCGGCGTGTATGGCTATCGGACGACAGCCCGCCCGTGGCCACGCTGGCTACGGCATCTGGCACCGCTCGATGACGTGCTGGGCGGGCAGGTCTGCTGGCTCGAAGCGCGATCCGGCGGACGGCTGCTCGACGTGGGCTGCGGGAGCGGCGCGTTCCTGGCCCGCATGCGCGCACTCGGCTGGAACGTCCAGGGCGTGGAGCCCGACCCGGCAGCAGCCGACCTCGCGCGTCGCCGTGGACTCCAGGTCTCGAGCAGCCTCGAGGCGCCGATGGAGACGTTCGATGCCGTGACGCTGAATCACGTTCTCGAGCACCTCCCGGATCCCGACGGCACCTTGCGATCCATCACCGCACGGCTCGCGCCCGGCGGGCGTGTCGCAATCGTGACCCCGAACCCCGAGAGCCTGGGCGCCCGCTGGTTCGGCTCGCGCTGGGTCCATCTCGACCCGCCGAGACATCTGCGGCTGGTGACGCCGGTCGCGCTCGCACGCATGGCGCGGGACGCCGGTCTCGTGGTCGAGCGCTGCTGGACCACCGGACGTTATGCACGCTTCGTGGGAGCCGAAAGCACGCGGATCGCACGGACCGGCCGGGTCGGACGCGATCGGCCGCCGCCCGTCCTCCGCGGGATGTCCCTCGCGTTCCAGGCCGTCGAACAAGGGCTCGGCCTCGTGCGCCGGGGGCTCGGTGAGGAAGCCGTGCTGATCGCGACGAAACCTCGGACTTGAACGGGTCAGATCCCGCGGGCGCTCAGGGCCGGACGACCCATTCGCTCCGCCCACGCAGGCCGTTCCACCAGAGGAACGTCAGGAGCCGGCGATAAGCGGCTACGGTCTCAAAGGCCTGGGCAGGTCGTCCGAAGAGCAGGCGAGTCACGAGCCGTACGGGACCCTCGACGAACAGGGTTGCGACGAGCAGGGTCCAGACCTGCCAGATCGGGAAGTGCTTCTTCGCGTACAGCAGGCGGCTTCTCAGCGAGTAGAAGAGCCGCGTCGCCCTGACCTGCTCACTCGACAGGCCGCCCCGGTGGTACGCGGTCACATCGGCGAGGTATCGGGATCGGCTCGCGGCGTGACGTGCGCGCAGCGACAGGTCCACCTCCTCGAAATACACGAAGAAGCGCTCGTCGAACCCGCCGAGCTGCTCGGAACAGCGCCGCGCGGATGAGGAAGTAGGCGCCGATGACCTGATCGACGTCCCGGCTCTGTGCACACTCCGACGCCTTGAGGAGATGCGGCAGGAAGATCGACGGCAGCAACCGCGACAAGCCGGTCATCTCGCCAAGGAAGATGCGCAGCGTCGGGAACCGGGCGCTCGAGGTGACCGACGCGCCGGCGTCGTCCACCAGGCGAATGCCGCAAATGCCGACGTCGGCGTTGGCCGGATCCGACATGAACGCAAGGGGCCGGGCGAGCGAGTCGCGGAACAGCCGCGTGTCGGGGTTCAGGAACAGGAGAAAGTCGGCGTCGGTGCCGAGCGCTCCTTGATTGCACGCGGCGCCGAACCCGCGATTTGCCTGGTTGCGAATGACGCGCAGCGCGCCCGCCGCGAGGTCCAGTCGATCCGCCGATCCGTCGGTAGACGCATTGTCCACGACGACGATGCGATCGATCGCGAACGTCTCCGAGCGAGCCGGCGCAATGGAGGCCACACACTCGCGCAGCGCGTCACCGGTGTTCCAGTTGACGATGACGATGTCGAGGCGCGGGACGCCCGCCATTCAACTGCCTCCGGCGTGAGGCTGGGCAGCCCGTGGAGGCCACACGCTCCCCACCATCGCACGAAGCTCCGCGCGTGCCGGCGGCTGCAGGACACGCCAGCCGAGAGCGGCCGTCGCCACGCAGGCGGTCAACGTCATTGCGCCGCGCACCATCGCGCTCTCGGCCACACCGCCGGCAACGAATCCGGCGACCACGGGCAGCAACATCGTCAGAACCCGGACGGTCTCGATTCCATGGTCGTGCATGGTGCGACGGGCCGCCGTGAACAGCAAGGCGGCATCGATCGCCATCCGCGCGGTCCAGACCATCGCCGCCCCCTCGATCCCGAACCGGCGCGTGATCACATACAGCGCGACGACATAGGGGACGAGCTGGGCGGCCTGGATGAGGCCTGTCGTCCGGGCCCGGCCGACCGCCTGCAGAAAGGCGAATGGAATCGTGGCGAGGCCGTTCAGGAGGATCCCGGCCAGGAACCATTGCGTCACGGTCCTGGTGTGCGATCCAACCTCCGGGCCGAGCCAGGCGGTCATGATCTCGGCGGAAAAGTTGGCGCCCCACAATGCCACGGTCCCGAGCGACACGATCACCGCGAAGACGGCACCGGCATAGGTTGCGGAGACCCGGGTTCGTGGCCCCACCCACTCGGCGCTGAACAGCGGATACAGCGCGCCACTGAATGCCACCGGGAGCACGATGAAGCGCCAGATCACCTCCTGGGGCGTCGCATAGTAGGCGAAGACCGCGATCGGCACCAGCGCGCTCACGAGGACACGATCGAGGTAGGCGTGAAGGCTGCCGGCCAGCGTGGCCAGCGTCATCCACGAGCCCTGCGCCGCCAGCAGACGGCCCGCATCGCGGGACACCGCCGGCCGCCGGAGGGCAGGCGACGCGACGAGGCAGGCCGCGAGGAACCCCGCCAGACCCGCGACGCGGACCGCGACGAGCAGCACCACCATGGCCAGCGGCGACGTCGTCCACGGCAAGAGCAGGGCGGGGCCAGCGTACGAGAGTGTGCCGACGGGAACGCGTACCAGGGCGACGAGGTCGAAGCGGCCGTAGGCCTCGAGGACGGCACGGGCTGCGGTCGAGAGCGTGAACACCGGAAGCGTCGCGGCGAGCAGCGTGATGATCGCCACGCTGGTCCCGGTGAGCGCCGGCGAGACGTCGAGGACCCGCCGGGCCACCCAGCCGCTGCCGGACGCGAGGATCATGGCAAGCGGGACGCCGATGGCCAGGACGAGCATCCAGGATGTCCAGACGAGCTCGCGCACGCGCGTGTGCTCGGCGCGGGCGAGCGCGGTGGCCACGCCCTGGGTGACCGCACGGCCCAGACCGAAGTCGAGCAGGGTGAAATAGCCGATCACCAGCCAGCCGATGTTGAGGAGCCCGAGCGCGTCCGGCGGGAGTCGACGTGCCAGCAGGGGAAACGCGATCAATCCCGCAACGGCCGGAGCGAGCTGGCCTGCCAGGCTCAGGACGACATTGCGCCCGAGAGTGGGCTCGGACACCCCTTCACCGGCTGCGGAAGTGCTCGATGACACGATCGAGGATCTCGTCGAGATCCACGGTCGGCCGATAGCCGATGTGGGCGTGAATCTTGGAGATGTCCGGCACCCGTCGGGGCATGTCCTCGAACCCGGCTTCGTACGCCTGGTCGTAGGGCACGGTCACGATCGGTGAGTCGCTGCCGGTCTTCGCCTTCACGAGCTCGGCGAGCGCGCGCATGGTGATCTCGCCCTCGTTGCCGATGTTGAAGACCTGGCCGACGGCCCCGGGATGGCCGGCGAGGACGACGAGCGCGCCGACGACATCGCCGACGTAGGTGAAGCTGCGCGACTGCGTGCCGTCGCCGAACACCGTGATCGGCTGTCCCGCCAGCGCCTGTCGGACGAAGTTCGGGATCACCATCCCGTACTGGCCGGTCTGGCGAGGCCCCACCGTATTGAAGAGCCGCACGATCACGACTGGCAGCTTCTTCTCCTTCCAGTAGGCGAGGGCCAGGAATTCGTCGATGGCCTTGCTGCACGCGTAGGCCCAGCGATGCTTGTGCGTCGGCCCCATCACCAGATCCGCGTCCTCGTGGAACGGCACCGCCGTGCTCTTGCCGTAGACCTCCGAGGTGGACGTAATCAGCACGAGGCGCTTCTTCTTGTTGGCGTGTCGCAGCACGACTTCGGTGCCGTGCACGTTGGCCTCGATGGTGTGCACCGGCTCCTCGACGATCTTCTTGACCCCGACCGCCGCCGCGAGGTGGAACACGACATCGCACTGATCGACGAGCTCGGCCAGCAGCGGTTCGTTCTCGATGGTGTCGATCCAGTATCTGAACCTGGGATGGGCCTTCAGGTGCTCGATGTTCTCGATCGCGCCGGTCGACAGGTTGTCGATGACCAGGACCTCGTGGCCGGCGGCGAGCAGGTGGTCCGACAGATGCGAGCCGACGAAGCCGGCGCCGCCCGTGATCAGTGCACGCATGTGTGAGTCGCTCTGCAGAATCCGGCGCGCCGCGACCTCAGCCGCGCGCGCCCGGTCATTATACGGGCGGGATCGCCGCAGTCCGTGCGGCTCCGCGCCGCCCCGATTCGCGTCACGCGTCAGCGCGCGGGGCGGAGCACCGCGATCAGGCTCAGCGGCGGCAGCGGCAGCACGCCGTCCACACGCCGCAGCAGCGGCGTCAGCACGTTGAGCATCCGGACCTGGTGGAGGCCGACGGTCTCCCGGCGCAGCAGGCGCCCGGTCAGCCACCACGCCGGGGATCCGGCCGCGTTGAACGGAATCATCTTCTCGACCGCGAAGCCGGCGCGCTCGGCGACGTTCTGCAGCGACTCGCGGCTGTACCGGCGCCGGTGGCCGAGCGCCGTATCGACGGTGCCGAAGTTCCACATGCCCTGGGGGACGAGCACGATCGCCCGCCCCTCGGGCGACAGTGCCGCCCGCATGTTCTCCAGCGCCAGCTGGTCGTCCTTCACGTGCTCGACGACGTTCAGGCAGATCACGGTGTCGAAGCCGCCCTCCCGGGCCGGGAACGTGGACCGATCGGCGAGGCTGCAGGTACTGGACCTGCAGGTACGGCCGATCCCGCTTGAGCGCCTCCAGCTGCCGCAGGTAGATGGGATTGACGTCCGTCGCGACGAACGTCTGGCGCGGCACGAGGTGCAGCGAGATGTTCCCGACGCCGCTGCCGATCTCGAGGACGTGGTTGCCGACATAGGGACGGATCGCGTCGGCCATCCACGCGTTGAACGCCGGCGCCCGTCCGAGCCGGTTCAGGATCTGGCTGCCATACGCGTCCGGCCGGTAGATGTCGTCGGACAGGGCGAAGCGGGCGATGGCCGACAGCGCCTTGAACCCGTCGCGCCAGGTGATCTTCTTGCCTTCCTGGTAGGTGCGCCCCGAGTAGCTGATCGGCACCTCGAAGATGCGCGCCTGCCGCTTCGCCAGCTTGATCGTGAGCTCCGGCTCCAGGCGGAAGTCGTTCGACACGATCGGAATCGACTTCAGCAGGTCGGTCCGCACCGCCTTGTAGCAGGTCTCCATGTCGGTCAGGTTCAGGTTCGTCACGACATTGCAGAGGAACGTGAGAAACCGGTTCCCGATCTCGTGACGATAGAACAGCGCGCGCCGGACCTCGCCTCCCGCGAACCGTGATCCGAACACGGCGTCGGCACCCTCCTCGACGAACACCTGCAGCATCCGCAGCAGATCCTTCGGGTGATATTCGAGGTCCGCATCGTGAATGACGGTGTGCTCGCACGTCGCGGCTTCGAGCGCGGTCTGGATCGCCTTGCCCTTGCCGCCGTTGGTCGCATGGCGGAGGAACGTGAACTGCAGGCGCGAGCCAGGACGGTTGACGCGACCGGCGATGTCTTTGAGGACCTCCGGTGTGGCGTCCTTCGAGCAATCGTCCACGACGATGACCTCGGCGCGGTCGAGATGGGGACTGGTGTCGAGGACCTCGAGTCGTCGGAGCGACTCGGCCACCAGGTACTGCTCGTTGTAGACGGGAACGAGGACCGACAGCGACGTCGTCGAAGGACTGGCACTCATATTCGATGGGCTCTACGCGCAGGCACGGCGTGGACCGCGATCACCGGACGCCTCCGGCGGCCTCGCGCCACGCCTGGAGCATCAGTATCGGCCACAGACGCACGCCCTCGCGACCGCCGGCCAGGTGCCGGTGCCAGGCCGCGGTGACCGGAGCCTCGACCAGGAGCTCGTCCTGGCGGAGACGGGCCGGCGACAGCAGCGAGTCCGCCCAGTCGCGCAGCGGGCCACGCAGCCACGAGTCCAGCGGCAGCGCGAATCCGCTCTTGGGCCGGGTCACGAGCGCCGGAGGCACGTACCGATGCAGCACCTGCCGCAACAGCCACTTGCCCTGGCCGTCGCGGATCTTCCAGGTCACGGGCTGTCGCCAGGCCCACTCGACGACGCGGTGATCGAGCAGCGGTGCGCGGGCTTCGAGGCTCACCCCCATGCTGGCGCGATCGACCTTGGTCAGGATGTCATCCGGCAGATACCCGAGAAAGTCGCGCAGCATCGCCCGATCGGTCGCCGTCGGCAGCGCGGCGCCGGCGGCTTCGGTCTCGGCCCACGTCGGCCGCTCCTCCGCGTCCGGCACGATGTGCTCGGGCGCGTCCCATTGCGACACCAGGCGCCGGTATGCCTCCGTGTCGTCGGCGGCGGCGACCACGCTCGCCAGCTTGTGGATCTTCTCGCCGGGATGCCGCTGACGAAGGTGGGCGGGCATCACCGGGCCGACGCGCGCGAACACCGCGTCCCAGGTGGACGCGTCGATGCCGGCGAGCGCGCCGCCGACCGCGCGCCGCCATCGCGGCGACAGCCGGCGCGTGCGATGGCGCAGCCGCTCCAGCCACACGTGCCGCGTGTACCCGCCGAACACTTCGTCGCCCCCGTCGCCCGACAGCGCGACGGTCACGGTGCGGCGCGCCAGCGCCGAGACGAGGTACGTCGGGATCTGGGAGGCGTCGGCGAACGGTTCGTCGTACAGGCACGGCAGGCGCGGCACGACCGCCAGCGCATCGTCCGCCGTGACGCGCAGCGCCGTGTGATCGGTCCCGAGATGCCGCGCGACGGCCTCGGCGGGCTCGCTTTCGTCATAGCCGGCATCCGGGAACCCGATCGTGAAGGTCTGGACGGGGCGCGAGATCTGCGACTGCAACAGCGCGACGACCACCGACGAATCGATGCCGCCCGACAGGAAGGCCCCCAGCGGCACGTCGGCCATCAGCCGCCGCGCCACCGCGTCCTTCAGCAGCCCGTCGAGCTCGTCGAGCGACGGGCCGAGCTCGGCGTCGGAGGCTTCAGCGGCGCGCTGGGCAACGCCCCGTTCGGCCGCCTCTCTGACGCGCCAGTAGGGCCGGACCTCCAGCGTGCCGTCCGACTCGAGCCGGGCCAGCGATCCGGGCGGCAGCTTCGAGGCATGCCGATGGATGGTCGAGGGCGCGGGAATGTAGCCGTAGCGCAGGAAGGCGCGCACGGCGCCGCGATCGATCGTCGCGTCGAAGGACGGATGCGCCCGCAGGCACTTGAGCTCGGATCCGAAGAGCCAGGTGTCGCCGCCGCGGCCGTAATACACCGGCTTCTTGCCCAGCCGGTCGCGGGCGAGCCAGAGCCGGCGTGCGGCCCGATCCCAGAGCGCGATCGCGAACATGCCCCACAGACGCGGAATCGCCGCCTCGACCCCCCAGGCACGGACCGCTTCAACGGCAATCTCGGTGTCGGAGCCGCCGCGGAACCGCACGCCCTGATCCTCGAGCTCGGCCCGGAGATCGAGGTAGTTGTAGATCTCGCCGTTGAAGGCGATGACGAACCGGCCGTCGGCCGACTCCATCGGCTGATGGCCGGTGGGCGTCAGGTCGACGATCGCGAGACGCCGGAACCCGAGGGCGAAACCTGCCGGCGCGTCCACGAACAACCCCTCGTCATCGGGACCGCGATTCGCGATCGTCTGCGACATCAGTCGTGCACGCGTGGCGAGCTCGTCCGCACGCTCGCCGCCGGGGCACCACAAACCGGTCAGACCGCACATGGGCTACTGAACGGAAGGGAGGGAGCCGACGCACTCCCGGAAACGGTCTCGCCGGTCACGCACTGGCGCCGACGCGCGACAGACGCTCGACGTCGGCATCGACCATCATGCGGACGAGCCCGGCGAAATCCACCGACGGGGTCCACCCGAGCTGCGTCCTGGCCTTGGACGGATCCCCAATCAGCAGGTCCACTTCAGCGGGCCGGATGAACTGCTGATCGGTCGTGACGTACTTCTGCCAGTCGAGGTCCACGTGCGAGAAGGCCAGCTCGACGAGCTCTCGCACGGCGTGAGTCCTGCCGCTGGCGACGACGAAGTCGTCGGGCCGATCCTGCTGGAGCATCGCCCACATCGCCCGCACGTAATCGCCGGCAAAGCCCCAGTCGCGCTGCGCATCGAGATTCCCCATCCGCAGCTGCGTCGCGAGCCCCAGCTTGATCCGGGCGACGCCATCGGACACCTTGCGGGTGACGAACTCCAGGCCCCGTCGCGGCGACTCGTGGTTGAACAGGATGCCCGAGCACGCGAACATGCCGTAGCTTTCGCGGTAGTTGACGGTGATGTAGTGCCCGTAGACCTTGGAGACGCCATACGGACTGCGTGGATAGAACGGCGTGACCTCGGTCTGCGGGACCTCTCGCACCTTGCCGAACATCTCGCTGGACGAGGCCTGGTAGAAGCGGATCTTCGGATCGACCTGCCGGATGGCTTCGAGCGCGCGGGTCACGCCCTGCGCGTTGTACTCGCCGGTGAGCAGCGGCTGGTCCCAGGATGCCGGCACGAAGGACATCGCGGCCAGGTTGTAGAACTCGTCCGGCTTGACGTCTTCGATCAGCCGCACGATCGACAACTGGTCGAGCAGGTCGGCCGGCCTGAGCTGGAGGCGATCGAGGACGTGCTCGATCCGCCACAGGTTGGGTGAGCTGGATCGTCGGACCAGCCCGAAGACGTCATAGCCCTGCTCGAGCAGCCATTCAGCCAGATACGACCCGTCCTGGCCGGTGATGCCGGTGATCAGTGCGCGCTTTGCCATGGAATGCCGTCAGAGCCTGAAGATGTGCGCGCCCGTGTGTCCCTTGAGCGCGTTCCGCGTGTCCACCACGACCGGGGACTTCGCGGCGATGGCCGGGTAGTCGAACGCCTTGTGATTGGTCGTGATGACCCCGCAGTCGAACCCGTTGGCCAGCGCCTCGTCAACCGGCACGCCACGCCGCTCCTTGCGTCCGTGCTCGGCATGCATGACCGGGACGAAGGGATCGGAGTAGCTGACGATCGCGCCGCGCCGCTCGAGCAGCTCCGCGACGTCGATCGCCGGCGACTCCCGCGCGTCGGTCACATCCGGCTTGTACGCCATCCCGAACAGGTGCACCTTCGAGCCCTTGATCGGCTTTTCGACGGAGTTGAGCGCCTCGGCGACGCGATCCACGACGAAGCGCGGCATGCCGCCGTTGATATGGCCCGCCAGCTCGATGAAGCGGCTCTCGAACCCGAACTGCCGCGCCTTCCAGCTCAGATAGAACGGATCGATCGGAATGCAGTGTCCGCCGAGGCCGGGTCCCGGATAGAACGGCATGAACCCGAAGGGCTTGGTCTTGGCCGCGTCGATGACCTCCCAGACGTTGATGTTCATGTCGCGGCACATCAGCGCCAGTTCGTTCACGAGGCCGATGTTCACGGCGCGGAACGTGTTCTCGAGCAGCTTGACCATCTCGGCGGCGCGGGTGCTCGACACCGGCACGACGTTCTTCACGATCAGCAAATAGAGCGCCGTGGCCGCGTCGATCGAATCCTGGTTCAGCCCGCCCACGACCTTGGGAATGTTCGTGGTGTGGAACTGTGCATTGCCCGGGTCCACACGCTCGGGCGAGAAGGCCAGGAAGAAGTCCGTGCCGGCCTTCAGTCCCTTTTCCTCGAGCATCGGCTGCACGACCTCGTCGGTCGTTCCCGGATAGGTCGTGGACTCGAGGATGACGAGCTGCCCGCTCTTCAAATGGTCGGCGATGCGCTCGACCGCCGACACGATGTAGGACAGGTCGGGATCCTTGGTCTTGCGCAACGGGGTCGGGACGCAGATGTTGATGGTATCCACCTCCGCCAGCGCCGCGAAATCGGTCGTCGCCCGAAACCGACCGTCCTTGACGATGCTGGCGACGTCCGCCTGCGCCACGTCGAGAATGTAGGACTCGCCCCGCTCGAGCGCCTCCACCTTGCGGGTGTCGAGGTCGATGCCCGTGACGTGCAGACCAGCCCGGGCGAACTCCACCGCGAGTGGCAGCCCCACGTAGCCCAGCCCGATGACTCCCGCCCGTGCGGTGCGCGCCTGAAGGCGCTCGACGAGCGCCTGCGATTTTTCACCCATGCGAGCCGCTCTCCTGTGAACCGGCCTCGGACTGCGACGGCCATCGGCGTGTGAGACGCCTGCCCGAGCGCCGGGGACGCGGAAAAACGACTGAGTATACCAACATGCCCGGGCAGCTCAGGAGCTTGACCCCTGATCCCTGGTGCCTGACCCCTGCTCCCTGATCCCTGGTGCCTGATGCCTGATCCCTGGTCCCTGCGCCAGATACCGGCGCACGGCGTCCCGCCAGTCCGGCATCGACACGCCCGCCGCCCGTAGTTTCGCGTTCGACAGCGCACAATATTGCGGGCGCCTGGCTTTCATCGGCACATCGGCGACTTTCACCGGCACGAGCCGCCCGGCCGGCCGTGGCTCGAGCGCCGCGAGCACTTCCTCGCCCAGTTCGAGCCAGGTCGCCTGCCCGGAGTTGACGCAGTGATACACACCCGGTGCGGCGCCCCGCTGCACCAGTGCCTCGGTCGCGTCGGCCACATCGTCCACGTAGCTCGGCGTCACGACGCGATTGGAGAAGACCCGGGCCTCGCCCCCCGAAACCAGGACCTCGACGATGCGATCGATGCTGCTGCGCCGGTGCGGCCCGCCGAACAGGCTTTCGACCCGCAGCACGAGGTGGCGCGGAGCGCCGGCGGCAAACCACTCCCCCGCCAGCTTCGACGCCCCGTACGCACTCTCCGGACTGGGCGCATCCTCCTCCGTGTAGGGACGCGTCGTCCGCCCGTCGAACACGAAGTCGGTGCCGTAGTGCACGAGCATCGCACCCGCCCGTGAGGCCGCCGTCGCGAGCGATCGCACGGCCAGGGCGTTGACCGCCAGCGCGGTTTCCGGATCGTCCTCGGCCGCGTCCACCGCGTTGTAGGCCGCACAATTGACGATCACCTCTGGCTGCTCGGCGATCACGCGGCGTTCCAGCGCGGGATAGTCCGTCACGTCGATCGTCGCGCGGGTCAGCGGGACGATCTCGTGCCGGCCGCTCCAGCGGTCGGCAATCGTCCGTCCCAGCTGTCCGCCGGCCCCGACCAGGACGACCTTCATGCGGCCTTCCTCACCTGGGCATCGTCGAGCACGCCCTCCCACCGCGCCACGACCGCCGTGGCCATGCAGTTGCCGAGGACGTTCACGGACGTACGGCCCATGTCGAGCAACTGATCGACGCCGAGCAGAATCGCGCCGGCCTCGAGCGGCAGCCCGAACGAAGTCAGGGTGCCCATCAGCACGACGAGCGCCGCGCGTGGCACACCGGCCACACCCTTGCTCGTCAGCATCAGCGTCAGCATCATCGCCATCTGCGTCCCGAACGAGAGCTCGATGCCGGCCAGCTGCGCCGCGAAGATGCTTGCGATCGACAGGTAGAGCGTGCTGCCGTCGAGATTGAAGCTGTAGCCGGTCGGCAGCACGAACCCGACGACGTTGCGCGGCACGCCGAAGCGTTCCATCGCCTCGAGCGCCTTCGGGAGCGCCGCTTCGCTGCTCGCGGTGGTGAATGCGATCAGGAACGGTTCGCGAACCGTGCGGAAGAACGCGCCCACCGGAATGCGGATCAGGAGCGCGGCGCCGACGATGACGATGAGCACGAACAGCGCCAGCCCGAGATACATGGTCCCGACCAGCAGGGCGAGCGTCCGGAGGATCCCGGGGCCTTCGCCGCCGACGGTGGCGGCAATCGCCGCCATGACGCCGATCGGCGCGAAGAACATCACGTACTTGGTGACGCGGAACATCACCTGCGCCACCGATTCCATCAGATCGAGCACCGGGCGGCCCTTCGGCCCGACGGCGGCGAGCGCGATGCCGAAGAAGCTCGCGAAGACGACCACCTGCAGGACGTCATTCCTGGCCATGGCGTCGGTGATCGACGTGGGGAACAGGTGCAGGAAGATGTCCCACGTGCCCTTCTGCGCGCCGGCCATGGCCTGCGCCTGCGACGTGTCGGCGACCTGCAGCGAGACGCCGGCACCCGGCCGGATCCAGTTGACGAGCCCGAGCCCGAGGAACAGCGCCAACGTCGTCGCGATTTCGAAGTAGATGATCGCCTTCAGCCCGATGCGTCCCATCGATTTCATGTCGCCGGTTCCGGCGATGCCGACCACGAGCGTCGAAAAGAGCAGCGGCGCGACGATCATCTTGATCAGGCGCAGGAACGCATCGGCGAGCGGCTTGATCGCGACGCCGAGCTCGGGCCAGAGGTGGCCGATCAGCACGCCGAGCACCAGGCCGACGACGATCTGGGTGGTCGTGCCCGGGATGCGTCCGGCCAGGCGTCCGGAAGCCAGCCCGGTCGCGGGCCCAGGCGGCGGCTCGGGGGGGGGCATGGAGGGAGAGTCTATGTCAGCTGTCAGCGACGCCGAGCCTGGAGCGGCTGGAGCGGCTGGTGCGGCTAGAGCGGCTCGCGCGGCTGGAGCGGCTGGCAGGCGGTGCCGTCGGGCGCGATGTTGCCTGGGTGACCCCGCGCTGAAGCCTAGGGGCTACACCCGAGCGGCGGCGACTACGGCGTTGACGACTGTCCGCTGCTGGTCCTCGGTGAGCTCGGGATAGATCGGCAGCGCCAGCGAATCCTCTGCCGCGGCTTCGGCGACCGGGAAATCGCCGCGCCGGTGGCCGAGCGGCGCGAAGCACTCCTGCAAGTGGAACGGCACCGGGTAGTAGACCTCGCAGCCGATCCCGGCCGCGGTGAGTTGCGCCTTGACGTGCTCGCGGCGCCCGGTGCGGATCACGAACTGGTTGTAGACGTGCAGCGTGCCGGGCCGCTCGTACGGCAGCACCAGCACACCGGGTGGGGTCGGATGCGGCGACGGTTCAGCCAGCGCGACTCCGCCGCCCCGCGCCGCGGCTTCAGCGAAGAGCGCCCGATACCGCTCGGCGTTGCGGCGCCGGCCTTCGGACCAGGACGGCAGGTGCCGCAGCTTCACCGTCAGCACGGCCGCCTGCAACGCGTCGAGCCTGAAGTTCCCGCCGACGATGCTGTGGTGGTACTTCGTCGTCGCCCCATGGCCGCGCAGCAACTTCACGCGTTCGAACACCTCGGGATCGTTCGTCGTCACGAGGCCGCCGTCGCCGAAGCCGCCGAGGTTCTTGCTGGGAAAGAACGAGAAGCATCCGGCGTCGCCGATGCTGCCGGCGAACCGGTCTCGATCGGCGGCGCCAATCGACTGGCACGCATCCTCGATCACGGGCACCGACCGATCACGCGCCAGCGTCATCACCGGCGCCATGTCCACCATCTGTCCGAACAAGTGCACGGGGATGACGGCCTTCGTTCGCGGCGTCAGCGCGCGCTCGAGGATCTCGGCGGTGACGTTGAAGGTCAACGGGTCGATATCCACGAAGACGGGACGCGCGCCCAGGCGCCAGACGCAGCCGGCGGTCGCGAAGAACGAGTAGGTCGGCGTGACGACCTCGTCGCCGGTGCCGATCCCGAGCGCCATCAGTGCGGCGAGAATCGCGTCGGTCCCCGACGACACGCCGACGGCGTGCGCGACGCCGAGGTAATCGGCGCACGCCGCCTCCAGACGTTCGACGTCCGGACCGAGGACGAAGCGCTGCGTGTCGCAGATCCGCGTCACCTCGGCCAGGATCTCCGAGCGCAGCGGTGCGAACTGTGCGGTCAGATCGAGCAGCGGAACGCGCATGCGCGCCGTTGGAGCCGAGCGTGGGCCGGTCTTCGGTCTTCGTCAGTCTGGGCTACAGGCTACGGACTGCGGACTACGGGCCTTGCGAATGCATGACTGGCGGGCCTGTAGCCTGCAGCCCGTAGTCTGTAGCCGTCTTTGGTCTTTGGTCTTTGGTCTTTGGTCGCTGGTCTTTGGTCGTTGGTCGCTGGATCCCTGATCCTGATCCCTGATCCCTGATCAGTGCCGGACGATGATCGAGGGGCCGCCCCAGACGGCGAAGTCGTGGCCGGGGTTGTCGCCCGCGCCGGGAACGCTGCTGTTGGTGTTGAAGATCAGGTCCACTTGCTGGCCGGCGTACGCCGAGAGGTCGATCTCGACCGGCACCCAGCGTCGATCGTTCGGATTGTGCGCCGGATCGACGTGCTGGTTGAGCAGTTCGTCGTACTCCCGTCCGTCCGAGACGCCGAAGCGGAACAGCACGCCGTCACTCGGCTTGTCCCAGGCTTCCTCCTTGATGCCGAGCCACACCTGCAGACGGCCCTCGTCGGGAATCGTGACCTTCGGGAACGTGAGCCGGCTGGTCGGGTGCATGTAGATGCCCTTCCGCGAGTCGGCGCCGATTCGGTGATCGCCGACGCTGTAGGCGGCCGCCTGCGGGACACTCGACCGCCGCAGATCGGCCGGCACCGTCGAGAACACCTCCACGAGATCCACGGCCACCTGCTCGCCGCGACTGCGCTGCCAGAACCAGATCGCCGCCGCCAGAACGATGACGGCGACAATGGCGAGGATGACGTGAGTCCGCTTCATGACGTGATGACGACCTCCGTGGGCATGCTACACTCGCCCGGTGCTGGCCTCGAGAAAGGGCTGGTCTTGAGCTCAGGACTGCCCGCCAGACCAGGACTCGCCGCCCGGGCGGGTGCTGTCTGGGCCTATCGCGATCTCGTCTGGCACCTCACCCTGCGCGACCTTCGGCACAAGTATAAGGGCTCGGCGCTCGGCTTCGTGTGGTCGCTCGCCAATCCGCTGCTGATGGCGATCGTCTACACGATCGCGTTCAAGTATATCGTCCGGATCCCGATCGAGCGGTTTCCCCTGTTCGTGGTCAGCGGACTGCTGCCGTGGACCTTCTTCATGGCGGGCGTGTCGAGCGCGACCAGCTCGATCGTGGACAACGGCGGGCTGGTGCGCAAGGTCGCCTTTCCTCGCGCGGCGCTTCCGATCGCGGCGGTCCTCGCCCAGTTCGTGCAGTTCCTGCTGACGTACGTGGTGGTCGTGCCGGCGCTGGCGCTCGCCGACGGCGGCATGCCGGCGAGCCTCCTGGGCGTGGTGCCGGTGATGATCCTCCAGCTCGTGTTCACGTGCGGGCTCGGACTCATCCTCGCCGTCTCGTACGTGCACGCGCGCGACACGCGGCACCTGGTGGACGTCGGCCTCCAGGTCTGGTTCTGGCTGACGCCGATTGTCTACTCGCTGGCACTCGCACCGGCCGCGCTGCGCTCGGTCATTCGATGGAATCCGATGGCGCGCTTCGTCGAGGCGTATCACGGGGCGGTCGTGGACGGGACATGGCCCGGACTGACGAGCCTGGTAATCCTGGCGTTGCTGGCGGGCGCGTCGGGAGTCGCTGGCCTCGCGATCTTCACGCGTTGCGAACGTCGTCTGGCGGAGCTGCTCTAGACAGCGACACCAGCAGCACGGCGGCTGCCACGTCGAAGACCACCAGCAGGCCCACGAGGAACGCGGTCGAGCGGATGACCGGTGGCCACCGCCTGCGGAGGTTCCGGAGCACGTCGATCGCCCGCGCACGACGCGCATGGGTCGCAAACTTCAGATCGCCCAGCTGGGGTCGTCCGCCGATGGCCAGGAAGCCGTCGAAATAAGCCGGCTCGCCGATGGCGAAGCGAAGCCCTTCGCCCGGGCGTGCGTCGGGCACGGCGATATACAACAGGAAGGGCCGGTTCGCCGAGTCCGCGATTCTTGGCAGCCGCCACGTCCATGACGGCGCGCGCAGGGTTCCTGCCGGGACAGTCTGCGTCGCAAGGGGATGCTCGCCGCCACCAGGAAGCAGCGTCAGGTGCACGGAGCCGCGGGGCGTGCCGGAGGGCCGCGGGAAGAGGGTGATCCCTTCGAGGCCGTCGGTCCCCATGACGAAGGTCTGCCCGAGGACGATGTCCCCAGCGATCTCCAGCGACGGCGACTCGCGGCTTTCCGGTGGCAGGTACGCCGTCTCGCCGAAGCGCTTGACGAACAGCACGTAGCCCTGGAATGCGACGAGCAGCGCGACGAGCACCGCCGGCGCGAGCCGCTGGTCGAGCGCCGCTCGCGGCCACTTCATGGCGGGCATTGTATGTGGCCCGCCTGGAGCGTGCCAGCCGCCTCCACTCCGGATCGGCGGTGGGCTGCCGCTGGCTTGATGGGCTCCGGGCCATCGTCTACACTCGGCCGGTGTCGGGTCTCCCGGCGGTCGTCGTCGATCGCGTCTCCAAGCAGTTCACCATTCTCCGGCGCCGCGGCACGGGGCTGAAGGACCGTGCGCTCGACGCAGTCCGCCGCGAGCGGCGCGAGCGCGAGACGCTCCACGCGCTCGAGGACGTCTCGCTGACCGTCGCGCACGGCACGACCTGCGGCATCATCGGTCCCAACGGCTGCGGCAAGAGCACGCTGCTCCAGATCGTCGCCGGCATCCTCGAGCCCGACCGCGGCTCGGTGCGGTGCGATGGCCGCGTGACCTCGCTCCTCGAGCTCGGCGCCGGTTTCAGCCCCGACCTGACCGGACGCGAGAACGTCTTCCTGAACGCCTCCCTCCACGGGGTCGGCCGCGACTTCGTCGCCTCCAGGTTCGACGACATCGTCGCCTACGCCGAGCTCGAGCGCTTCATCGACATGCCGGTCCGGACCTACTCCTCCGGCATGTTCATGCGCCTCGGCTTCGCGGTGGCGATTCATCTCGACCCGGGCATCGTGCTCGTGGATGAAGCCTTCGCGGTCGGCGACGCACGTTTTCAGCGCAAGTGCCTCCAGACGATCCGCGACTTCCAGCGCCAGGGCCGCACGATCGTCCTGGTCTCGCACGACCTGATTCTCATCGAACAGCTGTGCTCGCGCGCGGCGCTGCTCGGCCAGGGCCGGCTGCTCGCCGAGGGGCCGCCCGCGGAGGTCATCGGGCGCTACCACGCGCTCGACCTCGCGACGGGCGAGTCGGACGAGGGGCGCCGCTGGGGCACCGGCGACATCCGGATCACGCGGCTCGAGGTCCTCGCAAGCGGCTCGCGCGCCGAAGCTCCGCGCCCCGACGGCGTGGTGAAGACACGTGAAGCGGTGACCCTCCGACTGCACTACCGATGTGAGAAGCCGATGGATTGCCCCGTCTTCGGCCTCGCGATTCACCGGGACGATGGCGTGCACCTGACCGGTCCGAACACGCGCATGAGCGGCGTGCACGTCGGACAGGTCTCCGGTGAAGGGACGATCGACTACGCCATCGAGCGGCTGCCACTGCTCCCCGGCCGCTACTACCTGTCGGCCGCGGTCTACGATCACGATCTCGATCACGCCGTTCGATCATCGCGATCGCTTCGCGCCGCTCGTCGTCGTCGAGGGCGGGACGGCGGAGCGCTTCGGCATCGTCGAGCTTCCGGCGGAGTGGCGCGTCGCTCCGGCCTCCGGGCTGGCGGGATGAATCGGCCCTCCGCGCCGGCGCTCGAGCCGCTCGACGCGCCGTTCGATCAGTTCCAGCGCTACACCATCGCCAGCGAGGTCGCACGTGCGCTCGCGACGATGATGAAGGCCCCGCCCCGCGTACTGGACGTCGGCGGTCATCACACCGATTTCTGGGGCCGTCCGCGGCGGCCGATCGCGGAGTTCCTGCCCGAAAGCCGCTCGGTCTCGATCGATCTGCCGGCCAATCCGCTCCCGGGCTACGTGCGCGCGCGGGGGGACGGCATCCCGTTCGCGCCGCGCAGCTTTCACCTGGTCTGCTCGGTGGACGTGCTCGAGCATGTGCCGCCGCCGGCGCGCAAGACGATGGTGCGCGAGGCCACACGCGTCGCGTCGCGCGCGGTCCTGCTCGCCGCGCCGTTCGCCAGCCCCGTCGTCGAACGCGCCGAGGCCCTCGTCGCCGCGTTCATCCGCCGGGCGTGTCACTACGAACAGGGCCAGCTGCAGGAGCACCGCGAGCTGGGCCTGCCAGACCTCGCGGCAACGCTCGGCGATTTCGACGCCTGCGGCTGGACGTGCCGGGTCTTCGAGTGGGGCAGCGTCTGGCGATGGGCCACGATGATGGTGGACAAGCACGCGATGCTGCTCATCGGCGGCGGGCGCGAGCTGCAGCGGGGACTCGATCGCCAGTACAACGAACGACACTTCGACGACGATTCGGCCACGCCCTCATATCGACAGTTCATCCTCGCAACGGCGCAGCCGGACGACCCCCTGCTCTCGTGGGCCGAGCGGCGGTTCGCCGCCGTTCCGGCTGCGGCCGCCGGGAGCCGGCCCGCGGTGGCACCCGAAGTCGCGGACACCATCTTCGAGGCGCTCGAGATCCACGCGACGAATCAGGAACTGCGCATGCGGCTCGAACCGGAGCGTCGCGACGCGCAGGTCCACGACCTGGAGACGCATCGTGATCAGCTGGCGGCGGTGGTGACCTCGCTCGAAGGCGAGAACCGCCGCCTGGAATCGCTGCTGCGCGAGGTCGAGGGTTCGTTCAGCTATCGTGCCGCGACCTGGCTGAAGCGCGTCTCGGGACGCCGATCGTGACGCGTGTCAGCTTCATCGTGCACGGCTGCGTCTGGCCCGACGTCGCGGCGCGCCAGGCGCTCGAGCAGCGACTGCGGTCCGTGGTCCCGGATGCGCAGGTCCTCGAAGCCGCCGAGGATCGACGATCCCCCCGCGGTGCGGCGCACGCCATCAACCGCGCCGCCGGCCAGGCGACCGGCGAGCGCCTGGTTGTCCTCGAACCCTTTAGCGACGTCACCAGCGACGAGCTCCGGCACGTCATCGACCTGGCCGAGCGAGCGCTCGTCACGATCGGACAGAGCGATGTGGTTCCGGGCGTCAGCCCGGCCCGGGCGTTCCTGACCAGGGCCGGCGCCGTGCACGGCGGCGGCCCCGCCGATCTGCTGGGATCGATCCTCCAGGAATCCGAGGCTCTGGAACAGGCGCTGACAGCCGCCGCGATCGCCCCGATCGACGTGTGGGCGCTGCCGCGCGCCCGTTTTCAGGAAGCCGGCGGACTCGACGAGCGCCTGTGGTCGATCGGCGTGTTGCGGGATCTGGCGGTCCGGCTGGAGGGCCGCCTGCCTGTGATCACGCGCGGGCCGGTCAGCGCCGGCACCCGGTCGGCGTGGCCGCTCCAGCCCGACGTCGCGCGACTGCTCGCCACGCGCAACCATCTCATCACGGCGTTCAAGTCGCTCCACGCACACGATCTGGGCATCGAGCTCGCCCATCTCGCCGTCCTCGAACTGCGGCGGGCCTGGGCGGCGTCCGGGCTCCGGCACGAGGACTTCCAGTTCGGCGGGCCGTGGGGCCGCAACGAGAGCACGCTGGCCCGCGCGCTGCGGCCGGGCGCGCACGGCGCGGCCCACCTCGAGAGCCGGGCGCAGGTCCTCCTCCCGCTGCTCGCGCTCGACAGCTTTCTCGACGTCGTTCCGGCGCTGCTCGGGGACCGCCGCACGCACACCGGGAGCAGGGCCTCGACTGACGAGGCCGAGTCGTCCCGCGACAACCCCGAGCCTGAAGCCTCGGGGCTACGGCCATCCGGCGAACCCGCAGCCCCGGCGCTTCAGCCGGAGGGACAGTCCACCTGGCCACGCGTCTCCGTCATCATCGTCAACTGGAACGGCCGGGACCATCTGGGGCCCTGCCTGTCCTCGCTGCTCGCCAGCGACTACCCTGTCGACCGGCTCGAGATCCTGTGCGTGGACAACGGCTCCACCGACGGATCGCTGGAGCTGCTCCAACGCGAATTCCCCACGGTGGGCGTCGTCGCGCTCCCCGAGAATCGCGGCTTCACCGGCGGCAACACGGCGGGGGTGGCGGCCGCGGCCGGCGACGTCCTGGTGTTCCTGAACAACGACATGCGGGTCGAGCCCGATGCCGTACGCCACCTGGTGGCGGCGCTCGACGGCCACACCGCGTGTGTCGCCGCCCGCGTCCTCAGCTGGGACGGGCGACACGTGGACTTCGTGCGCGGAAGCGTCAACTTCGAGGCCCGCGGGTTCCAGGATTTCTACGGGCTCGCCGCCGACGATCCCGCCGCCACCTCGGTCGAGACCTTCTTCCCCAACGGCGGGGCCTTCGCCGTCACGCGCGACGCGTATGCCCGCGCCGGCGGATTCGACGACCAGTTCTTCGCCTACTACGACGATGTGGACCTCGGCTGGCGGCTCAGGATCACCGGTGCGCGGCTGGCTGTCGAAGAGCGCGCCGTCGTCTATCACCGTCACGGCGCCACCAGCCGGGCACAGCCGGAAGGCCAGAAGCGGTTCCTGATGGAGCGCAACGCGCTGGTCACGGTGATGAAGAACTACGGGGAGCGGGCGCTGGCGCACGTGCTCGCGCCGGCGTTGCTGCTCGCGACGCGCCGTCTGCTCGACGAGTCGCGCGTGTCCGCCAGGGCACGCGGCGCCGCCGCATTGGCCCCGTTCTCCGCACGGCTCGCCGCGCCGTACCAGGCCTCTGATGTCTATGTCCTGGGTGACGACAGCCGCGCGAGCGTCGCCGACGATGTCCTCGTCGGGATGCCGGTCGAAGTACTCGGCGCGCTCGGATCCGCGTTGGAGTCGATCCCACGCGTGCGAGCCGCGCACTCGGCGCTTGCTGCAGAGCGCCGCGTCCGTGACGCCGACATCCTTCCGCACTTCGGCCGCACGTTCGAGGCCATCTCCCCGTTCAGCTCGTACGCGGCCATTCAGGACGCACTGAAGGACGCACTCGATCTGCCGTCGCTCTTCCGGGCCCGGACGCGCCTGCTGATCATCAGCCACGAGGCGCTGGGCACGAACATGTCGGGGCCGGCGATCCGCTTCCTGGAGCTCGGTCGCGCGCTCGCCGCGACCATGCGTGTCACCGTGGCCAGCCCGGGGCCGGCGGTACTCCGGGATCCGCAGTGCACTATCGCCGGTTACGACCCGGCACAGCCCCTGACGCTCCGTCGCCTCGCCGAAGACGCCGACGTCCTGTTCGTGCAGGGCTTCACGATCGCGCAGTACCCGTTCCTGCTCGAGCTGCTGGCGCCGATCATCGTGGATCTCTACTGTCCGTTCACGATCGAGCATCTCGAGCAGACGCGCGCCGCGGCGGCGGCGCACGCCGAAAGCCCCCATGCGGCCACCCAGGCGGCCGACATCCTCGCCGTCCAGAACGCGCAGCTCGACATCGGCGACTTCTTCGTCTGCGCGAGCGAGGCTCAGCGCGACTTCTGGATCGGCAACCTGCACAGCCGGGGCCGCATCAACCCGCGGACCTACGCTGACGACCCGACCCTGCGCCGGCTGATCGACGTGGTCCCGTTCGGGCTGCCCGGCATGGACATCCGGGCGTGGCGCGGCCAGCCCCCGGTCGTGAAGGGCGTTCGCCCTGGCATCGCGGCGGCCGATACGTTGCTGCTCTGGGGCGGATCCCTGCTCGACTGGCAGGATCCCCTCACGCTCATCGAGGCGGTCGCGCTGCTGGCTCCCGAGCGGCCGGACGTGAAGCTCTTTTTCATGGGAACGAAGCATCCCAATCCGCTCGTCGCCCCGATGCGCGTCGTCGAGGCGAGCCGTGAGCTGGCGCGCTCGCGCGGGCTGCTCGACACGCACGTGTTCTTCAACGACTGGGTGCCGTACGAGGAGCGGGCCCGCTATCTGCTCGAGGCCGACCTCGGGCTGAGCACGCATCGCGAACACCTCGAAACGCACTTCTCGTTCCGGACCCGCATGCTCGACTACGTGTGGGCGGGCCTGCCCATCGTCTGTACGCGCGGCGATGTGTTCGCCCGGCTCGTGGAGGAGCGCGGACTGGGGCTCACCGTTCCTCCCGGCGACGCGGCCTCGCTGGCTGACGCCATTCGCCGCATGCTCGTCGAGCCCGAGCGCCGGCAGCGCGCGTCGGAGCAGCTTCGGGCTCTTGCCCGCGAGCTCGAGTGGCGCCGGGTCGCCGCGCCGCTGGTGCGATTCTGCGCCACTCCTCGACACGCGGCCGACCGGGCCCTGGCCGTGTCCGCCGTGCGCGCCAACCTTTCGCGCCAGTACCGGGTCAGCAAGTGGCTCAAGCGGACGGCGCTCCGAGCCGGCATCTCAGAGCTTCGTATCGAGCAGGTCAAGCGCCTGGGCCCCGTGCGCGCGCTCATGGCGGCGAGGAATCGGATGGCCCTCAGGCGCGCAGGGGCGGGAGACAGTAGCCAGTGACCAGCTACAGGTTCCAGGTACCAGGTACTGGGCCACTGAGCTACCCGGTACCAGTGACCAGGTACGAGTCACGAGCTACGAGTCACGAGCTCCCAGTTACGAGTTGCGAAAACTTGTACCTTCAATCGGTGCCCCGCGTGACTTGTCGCTGGTCGCTGACCGCTCGTCGCCGGTAACTGGTCACTGGTCGCTGCATGTGCATTGGTATGCCACTTGCTGCAGCATCGTCGGTTCGGCGCACGTCGCAATCCCGGCAGAGACGATCGAGGGCGGACGGCTCAACCGTTTGACGGGCGCGGCCGATTCCTGACGAAGGTTGCACGAGCGTGTTGGCCCGCATCCGCGGGGCTGCAGGAGGGTCAGGCGTCCTCCCGCAGGACAGCGTCGCAAGGGGACGAAATGGTACCGGGACGAACGATTCTTCTACTGGGCGCCCTGGCGGCGGTCGCGGCCGACGTGTCGGCTCAAACCCTGACCGTTGGCGGGTCGGCAGCACGCACGGCTCGTGCGGGTGTGGACTTCGCCTCGACGGCCATCGGCGATCCATGGGACTTCAACGAGCCGACGGACTACGTCTACATGTACTCCGACGATGCGCTCCTCGGTCCCACTCTTTCGGCCTTCACCGCGATCCCGACGATGGCCGGGGGCGTCCTGTCGGGCGTCGCCCGCGGTACGCAGCCCTCTGTCATGCTGCAGTTCTCAGGGATCGACGGGGCGCTGAACAGCGTCGGGCGCAACGGCGATCGCACGCCGATTGACGCCAGCCGCTTCAGGAGACTCTCGTTCCGGGCGCGTCGGAGCGTTGGCACGCCGAGTGTCGAGGATCTCCTCGGGGTCTTCTGGTTCCCCAACACCAACTTTGGCGGCGGCGGATTTGGCCTCTGGCGGCCTCGCTGGAGGCCCGATGCCCCCCGTCACGTGAACATGATGCCGATGGCAGCGCAGGACGACGCGATTTACCAGATTTACCGGATAGATCTGGACCTCGCCGAGGCACCGCTGGCAGGCGGAGCGGCTTGGGGCGGCATCATGCGCGGCCTGAAGCTGGAACTGGCGCGGTCGGTTTCGGTCCTCGGCGCGACGATCGACCTGGACTGGGTGCGGCTCACCGAGCGCGGCAATTCGACCACCACGACCCGTCTCCAATGGAGCGGGCTGGGCGGGCGCGTCGTGGTGCGGGCAACGCACACGCAGACCGGCGACGTGATCCAGGTCTACCCGGACGGGACGAGCGGCGCGATGGACTTCCCCGACAACAGCTTCTACGACTGGGACTATGGCTACCTGCCGCCAGGCACCTGGACGGTGTCCGCGCAGGGCACCAACGCCACCCGCACGGCGACGCTCACGATCGATGCGGCGCCGGTCGTCACCGTGCTCGATCCCGACGCCGCCGGCGGGCGCGATTTCGCCACCACGGTCATCGGCGATCCCTGGGATCTCACCAATTCGCAGGACGTGATCCGTTACGGTCAGACCTACCATTTCCCGAGCCAGCAGTTCGGCCCGTCCGGGTTCATCGGCGTGACACGAGGCGGCAGCTATCCGCCGCTCGGCTCGCCGTGCGTGGCCGATCAGTGCCCCGATCCGTGGGTTCAGTTCATCGACGATGGCTTTGGCCTCGGCCCGCCGGTCATCGATGCGAACACGTACCACCGCCTGAGTTTCACGCTGGATTATGACCACGAGGAGTTGATGGGGGCAGAGGCGCTGTCGACAACGTGGGGCGGCGTGGCCCGCGTCGCGTGGGCGATCTCGGATGGGACGGGCTACACACCGTTCACGGTCACGCAGGACATCTTCGTGCTCGACGGCGGTCCGCACACCTACACGATGGACCTCGCCACCTTCCGCGACACGATCACGCTCGAGCCGGGCTGGGCCACGTTCTGGCAAGGGAACATCGGCACGTTCCGCATCGACACCGACGAATCCGCCACGCCTCGCACGGTCCGCCTCGCCAACGTGCGCGTCGCCGCCGACGACGAGCCGAACGGCAGCGGGATCTTCACGATCCGGTGGCGGGCGAACGACGCGACATTCTCCGCACAGGTCCCCGACGCGGCCGGTGCCGATGCTGCGGTCGCGCTCTACTACGACACGGATCTCGACCCGGCGCAGATGACGCTGATCGCCGGCGGGATTCCTGCGACCAACGGGCAGTTCACCTGGAACGTCGGCGGGCTCGCGATCGGGGTCTACTACGTCTACGTCGTCATCGTGGACGCGACCGGCAACACCCAGGGCCGCTACGCGAGCGGTCCGGTCCGGCTCACCCAGACCTTCCTGCCGACGACCGACAACGACGGCGACGGACTCTCCGATGCGTGGGAGGCGAAACACGGCGTGACGGCGCCGGGCGGCGACGAGGACGGAGACGGCGTGACGAACCTGCAGGAGTATCAGCAGGGCACGCACCCGCGGCTCTCCAACTCATGGACCCTGGCCGAGGGCTCCACGGGCTTCTTCGACGAGCGCCTCGCGCTCGCCAACCCCGACTCGGTCCCCGCCGAAGGCGTCGTCACCTTCCTGCGGCCGGCGCCGGATCCGCCCATTCCCGTGCCCTACTCGATCCCGCCGTACGGACGGCGCACGATCAGCGTGGACGACATCGGCGGCCTCGCGCAGGCGGACGTCTCCGCTGTCGTCAACTCGACGACGGGCGGGGTCGTCGCCGAACGCACGATGTTCTGGGGCGATTTCTACTACGGCGGGCACACGGGCAAGGCGATCCAGCGCGCGGGCACGCAGTGGTATCTAGCCGAGGGTGCGGCCAACGGGTTCTTCTCCACCTTCGTGCTGCTCGCCAACCCGGGAGCGTCACCGGCCACGGTCGATGTCACGTTCCTGCTGGAGCAGGGGGCCCCGATGAGCCGCCGATACACCCTCGCCGCGAACGCGCGGGTGACGATCGCCACCAACACATTCGTCGCCGACGACGGGCGGCCGCTGGACGGCAACTCGTTCTCCACGCGCGTCACGAGCAACGTGCCGATCGCCGTCGAGCGCGCGATGTACTTCACCAACGAGCGCACCTGGAATGGCGGGCACGGCGCCGCGGCCGTGCCGGCGCCCCGGACGAACTGGTATGTCGCCGAAGGCGCCACCGGCGCCTTCTTCTCGACCTTCCTGCTGCTCGCGAACCCGAACAGCACCCCGTGACGGCGACGGTGCGGTATCTGCCGTCGAACGGCCAGGTGCTGACGAGTACGCTGGCCTTGCCGCCCCAGAGTCGGACGACCATCCCGGTGAACGAAGTGCTCCCTGACGCGGAAGTGTCCTTCGACGTGCAGGCGACGGGCCCGATCATCGTCGAGCGCGCGATGTACTGGCCGGGTGCGAACTGGCTCGAGGCCCACGCAAGCGCCGGGCTGACACGAAACCGGCGTGCAGTGGGTGCTCGGCGAGGGCGAACTGGGAGGCTCGCGCGGCTTCCAGAGCTATTACCTCATCGCCAATCCCTCGGGAGCCGCCGCCTCGGTGCGCTTCCGGTTCCTTCGCGAGAACGGAACCTCGTTCGAGACGCCGGAGTTCCCGGTCGCCCGCCAACAGTCGCGTGACGAAGTTGGCGCTCGAGTTCACCGGCCCCGGCCAGCTGACCGGGGGCGAGCGCTTCGGCATCCTGATCGAATCCACGAATGGTGTGCCGATTGTCGTCGAACGCGCGATGTACTGGGATGGCGGCGGCGAGTTCTGGGGCGGGGGGACGAATGAGACTGGTGTGAAGTTACGGTGACAAGTACCGAAGTACGAGGTACGAGTACGAGTACGACCGTGTCAGTCGTAGTGTCCGCTTTTAGGCGGACTCCCGGGTCCGGCTGAAGCCGGACACTACGTCAAACATCCCAGAGCGACCTCGTCAGGGAAGTTGATCGAGCACCGATCGCAGGCGCGGGTAGTCGATCTTGGCGTTGTGGCGGCGATCCATCGGCATCCGCTTGATCGTGCGGACGGCCGTCACGCCGCTGGCGCCGAAGCGCTCCAGCAGCCAGCGCCGCACGCGCTCGCCTTCTGCCTGTCCGTCGAGCTCGACGACGAGCAGGCGATCGCCACGATGTGAAACGAGCGCGGCGCGCCTGATCTCCGGCGCCTCCATCGCCGCGCACTCCACTGCAAACGGGTACACCGTCCCGTTGCGGTCGGCAATGCGGGCGGCGCAGCGCCCCAGAAGCCACAAGCGTCCGCGGGCGTCGAAGTATCCCGCATCGCCGGTCCGGTGCCAGACGCGGCTGCCGACACGGAACTTGGTCTCGCTCTCGCCGCGGCCGTGCAAGTACGCCGTCAGCACGTGATCGCCGGCCACGACAATCTCGCCGGCCTGGCCCGCCGGCAGCCGTTCGTCGTCGAACGCCGCCGACGTGAACGGCCCGATCGGCGTGCCGACACGATCGGCGATGACGCGGACATCGGTGGCCGGCACCGGTATCCCGGCGAGCAGCCCGGCGCCTTCCCGCATCGCGGCCAGGTCCGCCTCGCTCATGTCGTCGAACGAGATGCGCGCGATCGGCTCCGCCTCGGTGGATCCGTAAACGGCCACCAGGGCCGCCCGCGGCGCCACGTCGCGCAGTGCCCGCAGGACGCGCGGGAAGACCGGCGCTCCGCCGGTGAAGATTCGCTCGACGCCCGCCAGATCGCCGCTGCTGCTGGCGCCCTCTGCGAGCCGCTCGAGCATGGCCGGCGAGGCCACGATCGATTGCGCACCCAGCGTGCGGATCTGGAACAGGACAGGGGCCGCGTCGATGTCGCCGGGCCGCCGCAGATCCGCGTCGGGCAGCACACTCGTGACGCCAGTGGCCAGATTCGACAGCACGAACACGGGCAGCGCCGTCAGTTGCAGCTCGCCGGCGCGCAGGCCCAGCGCGTCCTCGAGCACCCGGTGCTGCGCGCGCAGAAATCCGTGCGACCGGACAACGCCTTTCGGCTCGCCCGTGCTGCCGCTCGTGAACGTCAGCAGCGCCGGCGTCTCGGGCGTGACCGCCGCAATCGATCCGTCTGGCGCAATCCCGTCGATGGACACATGGCGAACGCCGGGCAGGCGGCCGCCTGCGGTGAGCGCAATGGGGATGGCACGCACGCCCCGCGACACGATCCGCAGGAGGTGGGCCATCGGTGCGCCCACGAACCCTCTGGGCCGGGCCAGCGCACAGCAGCGCTCGATATGCTGGCGTCCCGCCGAGGGATCGAGCAGCACGGCGGTCCCACCCATCCGGAACAAGCCGACGAGCACCGCATACAGCGGGATCGACACGGGCACGAGCACCAGCACGTGATCGCCGGGACCGAGGCCGGCCGCCGTCAGATCCGCCGCGGCCCTGGCCGCGGCACGATCGAGTGCGGCAAAGCCAATCGCGCCCGAGCGCTCGACGATCGCCAGCGCGTCGCCAGCCGCGTGTGCCCGCTCGCGGAGGATCGTCGCAATATTCATGAACGAGTCTCTCGGCGACTGGGCGACTGGGCGACCTGGCGATTGGGCGATCGAGAGCACGTGCAACGACCAGCTACGAACCACGAAAAGAGTCCCTCGGTAAAGAGCTTCCTTTCTTCTCAGTCCATAGGCCCAGGGTGATCGCCCAGGCGCCTAGCCGCCTAGTCCCCCAGTCCCCCAAGTCGCCCAGTCGCCCAGTCGCCTAATCGCCCAGCCGCCTAGTCCCCCAGCCGCCTCCCGTAAAGCGCATACCTTCGCATCGTCGTCGCCGACCGCCGGCTGATGTTGCGCGAGACGTTGTCCTCGTGCATGAGCGCGTGGATCGCCCGGGCAAAGCCGAGCCGGCGAGCCTCGCGGTGCGCCAGCCCCACCAGCAGCCGGCCCAATCCCGCGTTGGCGCGGCCGGCGGCAACCGCCACCGTCTTGATGACGATGGTGCGCGGTGTCACCGACCGTCCGGACTCGAGCACGTCGGGCAGGGCGAACAGGAAGCCGATCAGGCGATCGGCGCGAAAGGCGAGCAGGACGAGCTCGGGCCGGATGACGGGCAGCAGGCGGCGGTTCATCTCGAGAAACTCGGCTTCGGCAATCGGCGTGTACAGGAAGTTGTGCCGGAAGGTCTCGAGCGACAGCTCGAAGATGCGGCGCAGCTCCGTCTCCGCAGCACCCGGGTCGAATGGCCGAATCACGATGCCGTTGGTCGTGAACCGCTGTCGCAGATCGTCCAGTCCCGGTTCGTCGCGTCCAAGGTCGGCATTGAGCGCCGAGATGTAGGTCGCGATCGGACGAAACCCGGCCGCCTCGAACTGCCCGGGCGCAGCGTCGGCATTGTCCGGCTCCAGGAAAAACGGCGGCTCGGGCCCGCGCTCGATCACGAACCGATAGCGGCGCCAGGTGGATCCGTCCATCGGCCCGACAGCGATCGTGCAGCCCTCGGTCGCGAGGCGTGCGGTGGCGGCGGCGAGCAGCGTGGCCGCCGCATCGGCGTCCGCGGCCGCATAGTGGCCGACGAGGCCGACGCGCGAGTCCGGCAGCGCTGGCGTCTCGCGCCACCAGCACGAAGCGCGGGCGCACAGCCGCCCCCCGACGTCCACGACGAGCAGGTGCCGGTCCGGTCTGGATTGCTCGAGCTCCTGCCTCGGGACGACCTCGACCTCCTCTCCGGACGTGTGAGCCGGCACCCGATCGGACGGCCCCATCTCCAGGACGCGCACCATCACCCTCCCAGGAGTCGATCGACGAGCTGCAGTGCCGCCCAGCCGGCGATCGACGCGGCGCCTGCACTCACCGCCTGGCGCACCCATCGCGACCAGTCGAGCGCAGTGCGGCGAATCGTCGGCTCCATTACCAGGAACAGCCCGACTGCGAGCGCAATCGCCCCGGCGCCGCTCGCTGCGAGCAGCAGATTGGCACGCGAGGCGCCCTGCAGCAGGACAAAGGGCAACACGAGCAACACCCAGCTCTTGGCAACAGCGGACAGGACCATGCGTGACAGGGAGCCGTCGGGAAAATCGCCGGCCATCCGGCTGGTGCCGAAGATCGCCGCGTGCCCGGCGAACACGAGCGTGAACGGAAACAGCAGACGCCAGTCGCCGCTCGTGCGCGCGATCGCGAGCCAGACGACGGCGAACGCCCAGACGGCCAGAATGGCCGGCACGTCGTGGACACGTTGGCTGTTTGCCGGCGTGCGCGGCGACATCCACGCGTAGCCGCCGAAGGCGGCCGCCGGCGCCACGAGCCAGTGCCAGCCCAGCAGCGCCCATGTCAGATAGCAGAAGAATGCGCCGGCCAGCAACGCCGCGTCGCCGAGCGTCGAACGCCGGCGCAGCGCCATCACGGCCCCGACGAGCAGGACGGTGACGACCAGCCGTGCGGCGAGCGGCGCGACGCCGAGAGGCATCCAGGCGTCGAGCAGGAAGTAGCCGCCGACGGGGATGAACACGTTGTCCAGTCCGCGCCACGCGCTCCCCTCGAGCAGCATCACGAGCAGCGCCAGCGTCGAGGCGATGAGCAGCGACTCGGCTCGCCCGACCGGGCTCCACAGCAGCAATGGCACGTGCACGCAGAAGAACGAGACCACCGCGACGGCGATTGATCCTTCGAGCGTCTTGTCTGACAGCGTGAAGCGATGCTGTCCGTAGCGCACGCCCACGAGGGCGCCCACCGCATCGGCGAGCGTCAACGTCAGAATCGGAATGCAGAAGGCCAGCGGCGACGAGTCCCGCGACAGCCAGAAGACGGCGGCCACGGCGATCGGGAAATACAGTTCGCCAATCGTCTGGCGATCGACGCCGCCGGCGACCGTCCCGAGCCGGGCGCGCACTGGCGCGGCCCATCGCGTGGCCGCGATCATGACGGCACTGAGCCCGGTCAGGGCGAGAACCGGCGGCATCGACGTGAACAGGAAGGGGAAGCTGATCGTCAGCAGTCCCGACCCGATGTGGAGGGCTTTCCGCACCGATTCGGGATCGGGCGACCGGGCGCGCTGGTACGCGGCGAGGCCGGCGAGAAATGCGACGAATGCGGCAAGGAGAGCTGTTGCCACCAGCCAGGGCTCGATCACCGCACCTCCTCGACGACCAGCGCACGATAGAAGAACGTGCGGTCGGCCAGATGCAGCCGGCAGGCCAGCGCCGACAACGGTTCGAGGAGATGCGCCTTCGCCGCCGGGCGGCTGCGCGGCACGAGCATGTTCCAGTAAACGAGCCGGGCGCGCGGCCGCGCCGCGGCGATGAGCAGATCGAGCAGGTGCTCGAACTGGTCGGGCGCCACGTACTCGAACAGATCGCTGAGGTTGTAGGCGTCGAAGCTCGCTGGTGGCGTGCCCGCGAGATAGCGGTCGAGGGATTCGCAGCGCCATTCGAGCCGATCGAGATTCGCGCGAATGGTCTCGAAGTGCTCGGGTCGCAGCGCGCACGGCAGCACGTCGCCGTGCGTGCCGGTCAGAATCCAGCGGACATAAGGATTGGCTGACGGGTCGAGCTCAGTGAGCGCGTGCCGCGTGCGTCCCAGGAGGTGCGCGGCCAGGTCGTCGTCGGCGAAGCGGAAGAACTGCGGATCCCGCCCCAGGCGGCTCATCGTCCACCGCGAGAAGAAGAGGCGGAAGAGCAGGCGCCAGCGCCAGGTGTTCCACCGATCGTCGTAAAAGCGGGTCCGCGCGTCCCGGCTCCGGGGCTCGAGGAGCGCCAACACGGTCGCGCGTGCGTGCACGAGCGGGAGCACGCGGCGCCGGAAGAGCGCGAAGTAGCGCTCGAAGCGGCCGGCACTCCCGATGCCGGCAGCGATCGCGGCAGACCGGGCGTCCCAGAACGCGCGGGCGTCGGGCGACAGCGCCGCGCGGCAGCGCGCATACAGCGCCGCACGTCGAGTCGATGGCCGCGATCCGACGAGCTCGAGCAGCTCCGGGTGGCTGAGGACACGATACGCCGCCACACGCAGCTCGAGGCACGCAATCTGCGCCGGGCTCAGGTCGAGGGCGACGACGCGGGAGGGATGCCGGGTGAGGAGCGCCAACGTGTTGTCGCCGGCCGAGGCGATTGAAAGGCACGCGGCGCCAGGCGCGATCGCCAGTGCCTCGATCAACACATCCGCGTCCTCCCAGACCTGCGCATAGCGGATGTGCTCGCGCTCGGGTCGGACGTCGGGCGCGGTCATACGCTCGTTCCCGGCAGGCGTCGGACGATCCCGGTCGTGCCGTCGAGCTCGACGAGATCGCCGTCCTTCAGCCAGCGGGTCAGGCCGGGCAGCGACACGACGGCGGGGATGCCCAGCTCGCGCGCGACGATGGCCGCGTGCGAGAGCAGGCTGCCGCGCTCGACGAGGACGGCGCGTGCCGACGGGAAGACGAGGATCCAGCCGGGATCGGTATGCTCGGCTACGAGGATCGTCCGCGTCTCGAGCTGCACGGTGCGCGGATCGCGCACGACCCGCACCGGCCCGCGCACAATGCCCGGGCTGCAGCCCAGACCGCGCCGCTCGTCGCCGGTCTCCTCGACCCGCGGCGTCACCCGCGTGAAGTCGTGGCCGGCATGCACGGCCCCGCGGGTCTCGAACCAATCGTCGGGCGCCGGGCCGCGCTCGTAAGCCTCGAACTCCGCTCGCCGCACCGCGCTCAACCGCCGCAGATTCGTGCTCGTCGCCCGGCCTTCGACCCACGAAAGGATCTCGTCCATCTCGACGTAGAACACGTCTCGCGGGTCGTCGAGCACGCCGTCGGCGTGGAACCGCTTCCCGAGCTCGACGACGATGCGGCGGACGCGACCGAAGAGGCGGGTGCGCTCCAGCCGCAGGTTCTCGCGATCGCGGACGCCGCGCCGGGCCCGGCGCAGGACCCACGCAAAGACCGCGCGGCGCAGCGGATGCCCGGCAAGCGCCTCGAGGATCCGACGGTGGGAATCCGCACGCAAGGCCTCTCCGGCGGTCGTGGCCGGGCTGAAGCCCGGCCCTCCTGCGGTGGGCGTCGTCGAGGGGTCCACAGCGCTTTCCGGCCTCAACCGCGCGGCGTACTGGCCGATGGCGCGCAACAACGGCAGTGGATCGTCCAGATGCGTCAAGCTCTCGAGCTTGAGCTCGTTCACCGTGCGCTCGCCGAATCGATCGAGATATTGCGCGAACTCCCGTTCGAAGGCGGGTGACGCGTGCCTGGCTTCCTGAATGTCGTCGAGCGTACCCCTCGTCAGGCACTCGACCAGCCGCTCCTGCGACATCGCGAGCGTGGCCAGCCGGTGCAGCCGCATCGCCGGCTCCGCCGACAACATGCCGCCCTGTCCGCCGACGAGATCGTTCTCGAGCCCGCCCAGTGCCTCGCCGCACCACCTGCGCGTCAGGGTGCGCAGCAACCCGTAGAAGATCATCGCGAAGAAGTCGTTGACGAGCGGCGCGTCCCAATGGAGGAGCAGCCGCCGGCGCAGATCGCGGTAGTGCGCGACGAGCTCGTCGGCACGGCGGTCGGTGAGCGGCGGCTCGGGGGACTGCAGCGCGTCGGCGAGACGGGCCGAAAATGCCCGGACGCGGCGCTCGAGCGTGAAGTAACTCGCGACCAGCCCGAGGACAGTCCTGCACTGGTGGAGCACGTCCGCGAGCGCGCCACGCCGCCAGGTGCCCGCCACCTGCGCGCTGAGCGCGTCGGGCAGCGGCTCGCGGACGCCCATCATCTGCTCCATGAAGCGCCGGTTCGTGCGGTAACCGGGGAGCAGCGCCAGCACGCGGTACCAGTTCAACAGGTTGTAGTACATCCGGCCCCGCACGAGTCCGAGCATGTTGCGAAAGGTGTCGTCCTGCTCGGCAATCACCCGCTCGGGCACGCGCATCAACCGGCAGAACTCGCGATAGACGTGCTCGTAGATCTCGGCGGCAAATGAGAACGTGAGGGGCGTCGTGACGCCGCTGTAGCTTTCGACCAGATTGCTGTTGTCCCAGATCGTCAGGACACCGTCGGGGTCCGGAAGCGCCGCGATCGAAGTGATGGGGCGCGTCTGAAGCAGGTGCAGATCGCCTCCCTCGTAGGCCCACTCGACGTCCTGCGGGCGCCCGAAGAGCCGCTCGCTCGCACGCGCGACCGCGGCCACGTCGCCGACCTCGGCATCGTTCAGCACCGGTGTCCCGCCGCTGCCGGACAGCCGGCGCTCGACAATCGTGCCCCGGCGATCCACGAGCCAGGTATCGGCATCGCGCAAACCGGAGACGAGAACGTCGCCAAGACCCGCTACGGCACTGACGACCGCGATGCCTCGACGGCCGGAGACCGGATCGGCGCTGAAGGCGACGCCGGCCGCACGCGCCGGCACCATCCGTTGCACGAGCACGGCGGGAGGCTCGGGCGGCCCCGTCAGCCCGAGCTCGCGCCGATACGCCAGCAGGCGGGCGCTGAATCCGGAGAGCCACACGGCGCGGACGTGGCGCTCGACGTCAGCAGGGGCGATCGACAGGAAGCTCTCGAGCTGGCCGGCGAACGAGTGCGTCGCGCCGTCCTCGCCGGCGGCCGACGAACGGACCGCCACCGTCTGGCCGGATGGGCAGATCACCGCGACCGCATCTCGAAGCGCGGCCTGCACCGCTGGTGACGGCCGTATAGCTCCGACGATTCGCTGGACGTCCGCGTCATCGCGCGCGCCGAGCAGCGCGTGCTGCCCGGTCTCGCCGAGGCTGTCCGCGAACGCGTGGATCGTGAGCGCGAACCACGGCGGCACCGGCAGGCCGCCGCGTCCCGCCTCGGCCAGTGCGCACGCCTTCCCGCCAATCAACTGGGCCGTGCCACTGTCACGCGGAAAAACGACCAGCGGCAGGGTCACGACACGCGACGCCAGACGGCGAGCGCCAGTGGAGCCGCGCCCAGACCGAGATAGACGAGCAGGGTCCAGAGACCGGAGGCGAGCTCGAGGCGCGATCCCCCGTCCGGCGCAGGCCGTCGGGCGAAGCTGATGCCCACCGCCGCGCAGCCTCCCGCCAACAGCAGCAGGAGGGTGGCGGCGACGGCGGCCGTCCCCGTCCAGCGGCTGACTTCGATGCCGCAGGCCGCAGTCACCGCGATCGCCGCCAGCCAGGCGGCGACGGCGCGTCGCGTTCCCCACAACCGGCTGTAGGTTTCGACTCCGTCCTCCTCGTCGTGCGGAGCCCGGATCTTGCGTCCGATCTCGACGACGAAGCCGTTGAAAAAACTCATGATGACGAACCAGATCAGGCCCTGCGGCGGCCAGCGAAGCCCGGCGACCAGCCAATCGCAGGCCGTCGCGTAGAAATCCACGAGGGGGACGATGACCATGTGGCTCACCATGTAGAGCACAGGGCGGGCCTCGAGCCATGCGGGCACGAAGAACTCGCGCGTCATCAGCGCGAGATACAGCCACGCGACGGCCAACAGCACGATGAGGGCGGGGTCGAGCCACCACGCCAGGACCAGCTGCACCGCCGCCGCACTGATGCCGATCCTTTTCAGCTCTGCCAGCGTCACCAGGCCGCGCGGCACCGGACGATACGGCCGGAATCGCGCATCGTCTTCGGCATCCTTGAACTCGTCCGCAATGCGCAGCTGCAGGAAGAACAACAAGGCCGTGACGAAGGCGACCAGCAGCGCGGCGGCGTCGGGCCACGCCGCATGCCCGCGCAGCAGCGACGACAGGCAGACCGCCGACCCGCTGAACGCCGCCACGAGCGGCGCATGCGCGAGTAGCGGAAACCGCTCGCGCTGATAGACGACCCAGCGGTTCATTCGCGGCTGCCGCGGGCGAGCAGCTGGTGCGCACGGCCGAACTCGCCCGCGGCGAGGGCGCCCGTGATCGACAGCTCGCCGGCGAGCGACACGGCCACGCAGATCTCGGCGAAGGCCCGGGCCCGGTCGCTCCCGGCCATTCCCATCAGATCGAGGCACGCGCGCTGGCTGGGAAGCTGGGTGCCCCCGCCGACCGTGCCGACGATGAGGTTGGGCAGCGTGACCGACGCATAGAGGGCCCCGCCCGGCTGCACTTCGAAGCGGGTCACCCCCACCGCGGACTCGGCCACGCATGCTGCATCCTGGCCGCAGGCGATGAACAGGGCGGCCAGACCGTTCGCATAGTGACCCTGGACGCCGATGCTGCCGCTCATCACGCCCCCGAGCGCCGACATGCGCCAATAGTCAACGAGCACCGGTGGCGTGGTGTGCAGGCGCCGCTCCACGAGATCGGCAGGCAGTACGACCTCGGCGCTCAGCTTCTTCCCGCGCACGGACGTGAACGACAGCGCGGTGGCCTTCTTGTCGCCCGAGAGGTTGGCCTCCACGAAGTGATATTGCGGGCGTACCGGTGCCCGCTCGCTGATGAACGCGCACAGAGCTTCCGTGGCGAAGGTGACCATGTTCTGGCCAGATGCGTCGCCGGTCGTGAACTCGAAGCCGAGGTAGACGTGGTTGCCCTCGAGGGTGACGTTCATCCCCACGAGGCGTCCATGGCTCGTCGTGGTCTCGACCACACGCTTGAACTCGTCGAGGGCGGAGGTCGCCCAGATGACGAACAGCGCGGCGTCCACCAGCGTCGCAAAGGCGAAACCCGGCGCCCGTTGGACACCTTCGTTCAGCAGCAGCGCGGTGCAGCCGCCGGCCTCCGTGATGAGGCGCGCGCCACGCGAGTAGGACGCGACGAGCGCGGCCTCGGTGGTCGCCAGCGGCACGTAGTAATCGCCGTTGGCGAAGAGGCCGTTCACGCGGAGCGGTCCGGCGAGGCCGACCGGGACCTTCACCGTGCCGACGTAGCCTTCGATGTTGCGCGCGTAGCGTTCGGCCTGCTCGAGGGCACGCGCGTCGGCGAGCTCGCCACGCGAGCTGACCGGCAGGCCCGGGAGGCTCCATCGGCGCTCGATGGCCTCGGCGCCGCAGTCGCGGGCGGCCGGGACCTTCGGCGGGGGCGGATCGTGGCGGGGCATCAGGCGCGCGAGCTGCGCGGGGTCGCGCCGGGCGGCCACATCCTTCAGGAAGTCGATGACGCGCCGTGAATCGGTGGCCATGCGGAAGGCTCGGAGGCTCGAGCATGCGCGCCACAGCATGCGCTCGCACTCGTCGTGTCAACGACGTCTATCGTACACGCGAATGGAGAGCGCTCGACTCCCGGCGGAGCCCTCCTCAGCTAACATCTCCGCGCTGTGCCCCTCGTGAGCGTCGGGATCGTCACCTGGAACTCCGCCGCCGTGCTCGCGCGCTGTCTCGACGCCGTCCGCCGGCAGACCCACTCGCCGCTGGAACTGCTCGTCGCCGACAACGCGTCGGAGGACGACACGCGCGCCGTGCTCGCAGCCGCGACGACCGGCGCGGAACGCGTGCTGCTGGATCGCAACGCCGGCTTCTCGGCGGCCCACAACCGCCTGATCGCGCTCAGCCGGGGCGAGTTCTATCTCGCGCTGAATCCCGACGTGTTCCTCGAGTCGGGGTTCGTCGCCGCACTCGTGGCAGCGCTCGAGCGCCGTCCGCGCACCGGCGCCGCCTCCGGCAAGCTCCTTCGCACCGGCGAGCCCGGCATCATCGACTCCACCGGCATCAGCATGCAGGCCTCGCAACGCCACGTCGATCGCGGCGCCGGCGAGCGGGACGCCGGACAGTTCGAACGCGAGGAGCCGGTCTTCGGCGTCTCCGGCGCAGCGGGCTTCTACCGCCGCACGATGCTCGAAGACGTGCGGGTCGAGGGCGAGTATTTCGACGAGGATTTCTTCGCCTACCGGGAGGACGCTGATCTCGCGTGGCGGGCGCAGCTGCTCGGATGGGACTGCCTGTACGTGCCGACGGCGCGCGCATCGCATGTCCGGCGCGTCACGCCCGAGCGGCGTGGCGGTCTTCCCGCCGAGATCAACCGCTGGTCGGTCCGGAACCGCTTCCTGCTCAGGCTGAAGAATCAGACCGCGGGCCACGCCCTCCGCTTCCTGATCCCGGGGCTCGTCCGCGATCTGCAGGTCGTCGGGTATGTGCTGCTCGCCGAGCGGACGTCGATCCCCGGGCTGGTCGACGTCGTCCGGCTCCTCCCGCGCATGCTCGCGAAGCGCCGCGCCATCATGCGGCGGCGGGTGCGTCCGCTGAGGGAGATGACCGCGTGGTTCGACGCATGACGATCGCGATCCTCGGCATCCGGGGCATCCCGGCCAATTACGGCGGCTTCGAGACGTTCGCGGAGGAGCTCGCACCGCGGCTGGTTGCGCGCGGACACGCAGTGACCGTGTATTGCCGCGCCCACCATGTCCCGGCCCACTTGACCGAGTACAAGGGCGTGCGGCTCGTCCACGTGCCGACCATCCGCCACAAGTATCTGGACACGGTCGTGCACACCGCGTGCGCGACGGTGCACGCGCTGGGCGCACGCTACGACGTCGCCCTGGTCTGCAATGCCGCCAATGCGGTGTTCAGCGGGTGGCCCCGGCTGGTGGGCACACGCGTCGCCCTGAACGTGGACGGCATCGAGCGGAAACGCAAGAAATGGAATGCCTTCGGGCGGGGCTGGTACCTGGCCTCGGAACGCGTCGCCACCTGGTGCCCGAACGCGATCGTGACCGACGCCGAGGTCATCGAGGCGTACTACCGGACCCGCTACCACGCGCCATCCACCTTCATCCCCTACGGCTGCACTGTGGGACGCACGGCGGGCCGTGGCATCCTCGATCGCCTGGCGCTCGAGCCCGACCGCTATTTCCTCTATGTCAGCCGGCTCGAGCCCGAGAACAACGCGCTGGCGGTCATCCAGGCGTACGAGCGGACCAAGCTCGAGCACAAGCTCGTGGTTGTCGGCCACGCCCCATATGCCGGAGAATACATCCGGTCTCTGCACGAGTCGGCGGGTCCGCGGGTCCTCTTCACCGGCGGGGTATACGGCGAGGGCTACCGCGAGCTGCAGTGTCACGCGCGGGCGTACGTGCACGCGACCGAGGTGGGCGGGACGCACCCGGCCCTGGTCGAGTCGATGGGCTTCGGGAACTGCGTGGCCGCGCACGACGTCCCCGAGAATCGCGAAGTGCTCGGCGACGCGGGGCTCTTCTTCGATGCGTCCCGTCCCGATACGCTGGTGCAGGTGCTCGAACGGACGGCGGTGGACGACGACCTGGTGGCGACGTGCCGCCGACGGGCGCTCGAGCGCGCCCGTGAGCGATACTCCTGGGATCGTGTGACCGATCAGTACGAATCGCTCTTCAACGACCTCCGCCCGACCCGGCCCATCTCCGCATGATCACCGAGCGCGCCAGACTCGTCACCTGGTCCTACGTCGTCTCGGATCTCGTGGCGACGCTGGCGGCATTTGCGGCCGGGCACGCCGTCCGCCACTCGGCGCTCAGCGAGTGGATGGGACCGATCTACTCCCTGCGGGATTACGGGGGCCTGGTTTTCGGTTTCATCCTCCCGGTCTGGCTGCTCGTCTTTTACGTGTCGGGGCTGTACGGCCGGCGCTCGGCCCGCACGCTGCACACGGAGGTGTCCCGTCTCTGTCGCGCGATGGTCGTCTGCGGTTTCGTGCTGGCCGTCGTCATCGTCGCCGCGCAGCTCACCTACGTGAGCCGTCCGTTGCTCGGCCTGTTCCTGCTCTTCAACACGGCGTTCGTCGCCGTGGGTCGGGGCGTCGTGCGGGCGCTGGTGCTGGACAGCGCCGTGCGGCGGCGCGTGCTGGTGGCGGGCGGGCTCGCCGAGAGCCGCCAGGCCGCCGCCAGCGTCGAGGCGCACCACGACTGGGGGCTCGAGCTCGTGGGCGTCGTGAGTGACGGATCGTGGGGGTCGGGCGCGGCCGCGCCGAACCGCTACCTCGGGACGTACGCCGACATCCCGGCGCTGACAAACGGCGGCTACGTCATCGACGAAGTGCTGTTCGCGCCGGCGCGGGGACATTTGGACGACCTGCAGACGCTGGAGCCGATCTTCTTCGGGCTGGAGGAACAGGGCATCTCGACGCGACTGGTGGTGAACTTCCTGCCGAAGGGGCTCACGGAGCTGACGGTGGACGAGTTCGGCGGCGTCCCGCTGATCACGTTCAGCACGCCGCCGCACGACGAGGTGGTGCTGTTCATCCGGCGCTGCGCGGACGTTCGCGCTGGCCTTCGGGCTGATCGTGGTGTTGTCGCCGCTGCTCGCGGTCGTGGCACTCCTCATCAGGCTCACCTCGAAGGGCCCTGTGCTCTTCCGCCAGCTGCGCTGCGGACTGCACGGGCGGCCGTTCACCTTCCTGAAGTTCCGATCGATGCAGGTCGATGCCGAGGAGCTGAAGGCGAACCTTGCGCCGTTCAACGAGATGGACGGTCCCGCCTTCAAGATGTCCAACGATCCGCGGGTCACGCCGGTCGGCCGCGTGCTGCGGCGGACCAGCCTCGACGAGCTGCCGCAGCTCTGGAACATCCTGCGCGGCGACATGAGCTTCATCGGCCCGCGCCCGGCGGTCCTCGAGGAAGTGCGGCAGTACGAGCCGTGGCAGCGCCGCCGGTTGTCGATGAAGCCGGGCCTGACCTGTCTGTGGCAGGTGAGCGGCCGCAACGAGCTCACCTTCGAGGAGTGGATGCGCCTCGACCTCGAGTACATCGACAACTGGTCGCTGTGGCTCGACGTGAAGATCGCGCTGAAGACGATTCCCGCCGTCCTCCTCGGCCGCGGCGCGCGCTAACGGAGCACTGTGTTGGTGATGTGGCGCAGGCGTTTAGGCCGCCCGGGCCGTTGGCCGGGCTGAAGCCCGGCGCCATTGGCGGGCCCTTGCACGAATGCGTCCGACTGGCGTTATCGCGCGCGTTCTTTCACGGCGGCACGGGTCTCCCGATCGACTTCGCGGCGCTTGATCGTCTCCCGCTTGTCGTGGAGCTTCTTGCCCCGCGCGAGCCCGATGGCCATCTTCACTTTCCCCTTCTTGAAGTACATCCGCAGCGGGACCAGCGTCAGCCCCTTTTCGACCGTGCGTCCAATCAGCTTGCGGATCTCGGCCTTGTGCAGGAGGAGCTTGCGCGGACGCATCGGCGCGTGGTCCACGTATCCCCTGTGGCTGTACGGGCTCACGTGCACGTTCAGCGCCCAGACCTCGCCCCGGTCCAGGCGCGCATAGCTGTCGCGGAGGTTCACGCGTCCCTCCCGAATCGACTTGACCTCGGTGCCGAGCAGGACGACCCCAGCCTCGAAGCTCTCGAGAATCTCATAGTCGTGAAGCGCCTTCCGATTGTCGGCGAGCAGGCGCTGGGCGGGCGCGTCGGGTTTGGGCATGGGGACAACTGGGGGGCTCGGCGACTGGGCGACTGGGGACTGGGGCGACTGGGGACTCGACTGGGACTCGGCGACTGGGGGACTGGGCGGGCTGTCGAAGTGTCCGCCTTCAGGCGGACTCCCGGGTCCGGCTGAAGCCGGACACTCGACGTCAGACTGATCGCTCAGGACGACGCTCAGGTGACGGCGACACGTGCCCGGGCGAGGCGCGCCGCGAGGCGGACGGCCTCGATCATGCTCGACGGGTCGGCGACATCCCGGCCCGCGATGTCGAACGCGGTCCCGTGATCCACCGAGGTCCGCACGATCGGCAGCCCCAGCGTGACGTTCACCGAGGTGCCGAACGCGAGCAGCTTCACAGGGATCAGCCCTTGATCGTGATAACAGGCGATGACGACGTCGAACTCGCCGCGCGAGGCGCGGAGGAAGACCGTGTCACCGGGGATTGGGCCGGTCACGTCGAGGCCCAGATGACGGCAGCGCGCCACGGTCGGCACGATCACGCGGTCGTCTTCCTCGCCCATCAGCCCATGCTCGCCGCAATGCGGGTTGAGCCCTGCGACCGCCATGCGTGGCCTCGAAACACCGAACGCGGGGAGGCTGGTCGGCCGTGAGGCGTATCGTGTCCTCGAGCAGGTCGGCCGTGAGCGCCTGCGACACCTCGTTCAGCGGAATGTGCACCGTCGCCAGGACGACGCGCAGGGCCTCGGCGTGGAACATCATGACGGCGCGCGGCGCCCCGGTGAGCGCGCCCAGCAGGTCCGTGTGTCCCTTCCAGGGCAGCCCGGCGAGCGCGAACGCCTCCTTGTTGACCGGCGCCGTCGCCACGGCATCGACGCGCCCCGCCTGCGCATCGGTCACGGCGTCGACGATGGCGTCGTAGGCAGCGCGGCCGGCACTCGCCGAGAGCACGCCGGGAGAGAACGCCTCGAGGTCGGCAGCCGCATGCGGGCCGTAGATGTGCGGCCGGCAGACCGCACGCACGCGCGGATCGGCCGCGGCCTTGCGCGCGATCTCGGCCCGATCCCCGCCGGATCGCCCACCGTGATCGCGACAATCGGCCGCAGGCTGTCGTTGTCCGTCGTCACCGCTCCACCCGTTCCAGCCGTTCCAGCCGCTCCAGCCGCTCCAGCCGCTCCAGCTACCCGCAGTGCCCGCATCCGCCATCGCCGCACGCGCCATCGGCGCTGCAGCCGTCGCCGCTGCATCCGCCTTCGTGCGCGCATCCGGCGAACTGATCACCCTTGCCGTTCGGGAGCTCGTACCCGAGACAGCATTTGAGGCGGCCGCACAGTCCGGAGAGCTTCGACGGGTTGAGACTCAGGCCCTGCTGCTTCGCCATCTTGATCGAGATCGGCTCGAAGGCCTGGAGCCACGTCGTGCAGCACAGCGGACGTCCGCACGATCCGTAGCCGCCGAGAATCCGCGTCTCGTCCCTCACTCCGATCTGGCGCATCTCGATCCGCGTCCGGAACTCGGCCGCCAGGTCGCGCACGAGCTCCCGGAAATCCACACGGCTGTCGGCCGTGAAGTAGAAGATCAGTCTCGAGCCATCGAAGGTCTGCTCGACGCGGGTGAGCTTCATGACCAGCCCGCGCTCGTGAATCTTCATGACGCCGACGCGATAGGCCTCCTGCTCGCGGCGCTCCTGCTGCTCGCGCACGTGCACGTCGGATTCCGCGGCCCTCCGGACGACCTGCCGGGCGGGATCCGGCTCGCCTCGCCGCCTCATGACTTCGGTCGGCACCGGCCTCACTACCCGCGCTACCGCTTCCCCATCGTCGGTCGTGACGACGACGGCTTCGCCGACCCGCGGCGGATCGTCGAGCGCGAGCTCGGGCAACAGGAATGTCTGCACCCGTCCGACGGACGAGAACTTGACGCTGATCGCCGGGCGTGGTGACGATTCGGGAGCCATGAGGGAAGGGACCAGCGAACAGCTACCAGCAGCTACCAACTACCAGCTACCAACTACCAGTGCCCGACGACTCGCGGATGACCTCGGCACCCGGACCGCGCCCCGCGCTTGTCCGCGATGCCTATGCTCAGTCTACTGCCCCGAGCTGTTCGAGCGGACAACCTCGTCACTGGTCCGTCGTAGCTGGTCCCTAGCAGCTGGTAGCTGCTAGCTGGTCCCTGGTAGCTGCTCCTTGGTAGCTGGTCGTTGGTAGCTGCTCGTTGGTAGCTGGTCCCTGGTAGCTCGTCCCTGGTACTAGTAGCTGCCCTGCTGCTCAGATTTGCATCAACAGCCAGTCCGCGACCAGCTTCGGGCTGACGTTGCGCTCGAGGGCGAGCCGCGCCCGCTCGACGGCGGCGAATGCCTCGCTCAGGCGAGCGACGCCAAAACGGCGTCCCAGTGCCTCGAATTCGGATCCCGGCGCGCGTGACATCCACGCCGCATCGGCTCCCGCACCGGCCACGCCCAGGTCGCGCAGGGTGACGCCCAGCGCTTCGACGCGGTCTCCGACGAGCTCCCGCTCCGCAGACGCCTTCGTGCCCTTGGAGCGGCCGCGAGCCCGCGCCTCGCCGGGTGCGGTGAGCAAGATCGCCAGTTGCAGCCGCTGTGCCGCGCTGGCGTTTACGACCTGGTGGACGATCCGCTCGGCGAGCGAGCGGTTGACGCTGCCGAGATCCGACACTTCGACGAGCGCTCGTCCCGGGCTGCCATCGGCGGCAAAGGCAGCCTCACGCGCGCGGGCCGCGTCCACGCCGGCGCGATCCTCGACCAGCGCCGCGACCAGATCGAGCGGCAGCCGCCCGAAGCGCAGCATCGGGCAGCGCGAACGCACCGTCGGCAGCAGGACGTCGGGCCGCGCCGACACGAGGACGAACTGCGAGGTCGCGCTCGGCTCCTCGAGCGTCTTGAGCAGGGCATTCTGGACGACAGCCGACAGCGTATCGGCCTCGTCGAAAATGAACACGCGGCGGCGGCCTTCGAACGGCCGGAAGCTGGCGGACCGCAGCACGTCGCGGATCTCCTCGATCGCGGCGCCCCCGCGTACGAGCAGGACGTCCGGATGGGTGTGCGCGGCGATGCGACGGCACACCGCACACCGGCCGCAGGCATCGGGCCGCACGTCCTCGGCGGTCGCGCCAGCCGTCAAGGGCTGCGGACAATTGAGGAGCTGTGCGAGCGCGAGCGCCGAGAGCCGTTTGCCGACACCGTCGGGGCCCGCAAAGAGCAGGCTGTGCGGCAGGACGGCGCGCGCGACGCCGCGCGCGAGCAGCGCGTGCACGCTGCGATGGCCGGACAAATCGCGAAACGGCATGGGGAATCGGGCCCGCGTTCGCGTCGGCGCCGCTACGGGTCCTTCTTCTGCTCCTCCCCCTTGTTGCGCTTCCCGAAGAGACGCCCCCAGAACCCGCGCTTCTTCTTCTCGTTCTCGGGCTCCGCCTTGACGTCCTCGGCGACCGGCGCTGCGGTTGCTTCGGCGGCCGGTGCGGCCACGGCAGCGGCGCGCTCGGGCCCCGCCGCCTCGGCGGGAACCGGCGGAGGCCGATGGTCGGCGCTGAAGAGGCCCGCCATCCGGCTCAGGAAACCGGGGCCGTCGTGCAGCGAACACGTGTCATAGGGCTCGCTGCCGCTCAGGAAGTATTCGGTGTAGACCATCGAGCGCGTCCGGACTTCTCCGGTGCGCGAGACGACGTCCACCGATTCGCATCCGGGCGCCGGCCGGCGTCCGGAGAGGCGGCAAATCTCGACGCCGACGACGTTCTCGGGACGCTTGAGCCACTCCGGCTTGTCCTTCTCCGTCGCCACTTTCATGAACTCGCCCCATACCGGCGCGGCGAGGTCGCCGGCATAGCCGTTGGACACGATGGTCCGCGGCTGATCGAATCCCATCCACACGCCGGCAACGAGCTTCGGCGTGAAGCCCACGAACCACGCGTCCACGAAGTCGTTGGTGGTCCCCGTCTTCCCGGCCGCAGGCAGGTTGAACCCGCTGGCCCGCACCCGATACCCGGTGCCGGCATTGACCACGTCGGTCAGCATGTTCGCCATCAGAAAGGCGGTGGTCTCGCTGAAGACGGGAGTCAACTGCGGCTGCTGGTCGAACAGCACCTTGCCCTCGCGGTCCTCGACGCGGCGGACGAGGATCGGCCGCACTGCCCGACCGCCGTTGGCGAAGGCGGCGAAGGCCGCCGACATCGACTGCAGGGTCACCTCGCCGGCACCGAGTGCGATCGACGGCACGTGCGGCACGTCGCCGAAACTCAGGCGATCGATGAACCCCATCGTCTTGTCCATGCCCACCTCGCGCAGCGCCCGCACGGCAGCGCGGTTGCTCGACGTCCGCAGCGCCGTGCGGACGGTGATCGACGGCGTCTCGAGGTGCTCGTCTTCGGGCATCCAGACGCCCTGGGGCGTGTTGACCGGATCGTCGAGATTGCTCAGGAGCGTGGCCGGAGTCATGCCCGACTCGATCGCGGCCGCATAGACGAACGGCTTGAAGGCCGATCCCGGCTGGCGGCGGGCCTGGACAGCGCGATTGAAGCGGCTCTCACGGAAGTGACGGCCGCCGACCATCACCCGGACGAATCCGGTCTGCGGGTCGAGTGCCAATATCGCGCCCTGCAGGTAGTCGGGGCGCGCATTCCCGTTGGTGCCCGACAGCGTGTAGCTCGCACGCGGCGCGTGCTTGTAGCGGCGCCCTTTCTCGAATCGTCTGCAGCGCCTGCTCGAGCTGTGCCTCGGCCACCTGCTGCATCTCCGCATCCATGGTCGTGAAGACGCGCAGTCCTCCGGCCGACACGCGCGCCCAGCCGAACTTCTCGACCAGCTCGCGCCGAACCTGCTCCTTGAAGTACTGGCCGAATGCTTCGTCGCGCTGCAGGCCATTCTCGAGCACGACCGCCGCCTGCCGCGCCTCGTCGAACGTCGGCCGATCGATGGCGCCGCTCTCGAGCATCGTCTGCAGGACGAGGTTGCGCCGGACGACGGCTTTCTCCAGGTTCACCGTCGGCGCCCAGTTGGAGGGCGACTTGATGACGCCGGCGATCAGCGCGGCTTCGGCGACTGTCACCGCCGACGCGCTCTTGGCGAAAAATCCACGGGCCGCGGCCTCGACGCCATAGAACCCGTCACCGAAGTACACCTTGTTCAGATAGAGCTGCAGGATCTCGGCCTTCGAGTGCGAACCTTCGATGATGGCGGCCAGGATCATTTCCTTCAGCTTGCGCGTCGGCGTGCGCTCGAGCGTGAGGAAGCTCTGTCGCGCCAGCTGCTGGGTGATCGTGCTGCCGCCCTGGGTGAGACGTCCGTCGCGGAAATTCGCGACGAACGCGCCCATGATGCGAATCACATCCACGCCGTCGTGCTCGAAGAACCGCTGGTCTTCCACCGACAGGACGGCCTTCTGGAGATTTTGCGAGACGCGCGACAGCGGCACCTCGATGCGCTGTTCCTTGAAGATGGTGAAAACAGGGCGATCGGCGCTGTCGTAGAGCACCGTCGCCTGGGCCATCTCGCCGATGGCCGCGACCGCGGCGCGCCCCGGGAGGTTGTGCGTGACGTCGTAGGTGAACCACGCGAGGGCGGCCGTGCTCGTCCAGAAGACGATGGCGCCCGCCACCAGGACCGCGACGACGGTACGGGGGTGGGCCCGTGAGCTGGTCACGAGGCGGCGCCGAACGGCGGCCAACCGGGCGGTCGCTTTCGAAAATGACGGAAACCGGAGAACCATGCCGAGCTCCCACACGGGGCGTCCTGCACGCACCGCTCGCGTAACGGTCCGATCATACCGTCATCGGCCCGCCCCGGACCGCGATTCCGCTCGGCACGGCCCTGAGGCATCCCGAGGTACTATCCATCCATGTCCCTTCTCGAACGCGTCACCGGGGCGATCGGCCAGGCCACGCGGGATCGGGACGCCATCCGCCTGGCGGGGCTCCGGCTGCTGAAATCCGCGCTGATGAACAAGGAAGTCGAGACGAAGCGCGCCCTCGAGCCGGGCGAGGAGATGCAGGTGGTGACGTCGCTCGTGAAGCAGCGGCGCGACGCGATCGAGCAGTTCGAGCACGCCGGGCGCCAGGAACTGGCCGCCCGCGAGCGCGCGGAGATCGCCATGCTCGAGGAGTACCTGCCTGCCGCCGTCCCCGACGGGGAGATCGCGGACGCCGTCACCGAGGCGATCGCCGAAACGGGAGCTCAGACGCCGAAGGACATGGGACGCGTGATGAAGGTGCTGACGGCGCGCTTCGCGGGCCGCCCGGTGGACGGCAGGCGCCTGAGCGATCTCGTGCGGCAGCGGCTGTCGGGTTGACCCTTTCCGTCAGGCGGCCAGATCCGGCTGAAGCCGGACACGACGTCCAGCACCAGCCGGGCCTGTGATCACGCGAACGCCTGCACGGGGCCTGCAGTGAGCGGCAGCTCGATCTCGAAGGTCGCACCCAGATCGGCCCCTTCGCTGCGAGCGGCAATACGTCCACCGTGGGCCTCGACGATGCCCTTCGAGATCGTCAGGCCGAGACCGAGGCCGCTCAGCCCCACTTCCCGCTGATCGGCCTGCTCGAACGGCTCGAAGAGCTTCCACGCCGCTTCGGGCGGGAAGCCGACGCCGGAGTCCGACACCGTCAGCGTGATCGTTCCCTCCGACACATTGCGGCTTCGCACGACAATGCGTCCGCCCGCCGGGGTGAATTTCACGGCGTTGGTCGTCAGGTTCCACAGGACCTGTCGCATCCGTGCGATGTCCGCCGACAGCGTGCATTCGTTCGCCTGCAGATCGGTCGAGAGCTCGACGCCCTTGGCTCGCGTTTGAAACTCCCAGGCGTCGATCACGCTGCGCACCAGATCGTGGAGGTCCACCAGTGCGAGGCTCAGCACCAGCTTGCCGATCGAGATCCGGTTCATGTCGAGCAGGTCCTCGATCAGGTGGAGCTCGATCTCGGTATTGCGTTTGATCACGCCCAGCAGCCGCCGGGCGTCGGCCGACAGTTCGCGCAGGTGCATCAGGTTGTTGATGCCGAAGACCACCGGAGTGAGCGGCGTGCGCAGCTCGTGGCTGAGCACCGCGAGCCAGCGATCCTTCGCTTCGCTGTCACGTCGCGCCTGCTGTTCGGCGTAGCGCGACTGGGCGAGCTCCATCTGCGCGTCGAGACGGTCACGCTCGAGCCGCAGGCGGTCGCGAAGATCGATGAAGGCCGTGGGATACCTGACGCTGCCGCGATCGCGGGAAGCGCGGCAGGACAGTTGGATCGGGATCGGCTCCTCACCCGATCGCGTGAGGATGCTGAGCTCGGTCTCCACGTCGTCGAACCCCTGCCGGCAGCGCCTCAGGTGCTCGAGAAAGGCGCGGCGGAAGTCCGGCGCCACGAGGCCGACCAGCGGACGTTCCAGCAGGTGGGGCCGCTCGACGCCGAACAACCGGCAGGCCGCCAGGTTGATGGCCTGCACGACCCCGTTCTCGTCGAGCGAGGCAAAGCCGACGGGGGCGAAGTCGAAGAGATCGTGGTAGCGATCGCGCGATTCCTCGAGTTCCCGCTGCATCTCGATGAGCCAGGTGTTCTGCGCCGCGATCTCGTCGTGCGCTTCACGCAGCCGGTGAATCAACCGGTCGCGCCCGTCCGCCGCGCCGGTCGTCTTGCGCGGCTCGTCCGGGTCCCGGCGCACCGCGATCGGGGACCGCGCGGCAGCCTTGCGGCCGGCGTGTGCGTTCGCCGTTCGACGGCGACGTTCAGCGACGTTCCCCCGCTTCACTCGTGCGCTCATGACTGTCGTCGAAGCCGACGAGAATCCAGCTGCTGCCGTCGAGCTCGACGCGGTGCGCGTGGACCTGCACCGGGGAGGCACCGCCGCCGGTGGCACGCGGGACGAGACGCTGCACGACCTCGCCCGTGCGCGTGATCTCTCCGAGCGCCTGCCGAAGACCACGATCGTCCCACGGCGACCGCGCGAGCTCTCTGACGTCGCGGCCTTCAGTCTCCTCCTTCGAGGCCTCGAATGCAGCGTAAAACGCCTGGTTTGCTGCCTGCACGCGCAGCTGATCGTCCAGCACGACCAGCGGATACGGCAAGGCATCGACGAGCGCCAACGCGACCTTGCGCGGCCCGTCCACCTGTTCGTGGTGCCGTTTGGACGCATCGATGTCGATGAGCGCCAGCACGGCGCCCTCGATGCGGTTGTCGAGGCTCTTGTAGGGCTGTACTCGTAGCGAGTACCAGTGCCCCTTCCGGTCCTGTACTTCCTCTTCGAGCGGCGTGACGTTCTCGACGCTGGCGCGCAGCAGCGCCTCGATGTCGGTGCCGGCCAGCCCCGGATTGATCTGCCCGATAGGCCGGCCGATGTCGGTCGGAATCAGGTTCAGTACCCGCTCGGCCATCGGCGTGAAGCGCCGGATGCGCATGTCGGATCCGACGATGGCGATCGTGATCTCGACGCTCGCCAGCAGGTTGACGAGATCGCTGTTCACGCGGCTCAGCTCGTCGTTGCGCGAATGCAGCTCCTCGTTGACCGTGTTCAGCTCCTCGTTGGTGCTCTGCAGCTCCTCCTTGGCGGTGTCCAGCTCCTCGTTCGTGCTCTGGAGCTCCTCGTTGCTCGAGAGCACTTCCTCGTTCGCCGACTGGAGCTCCTCATTGGCCGCTTCGAGCTCCTGGATGATCGACTGCAGGTATTCGCGGCTCGCCGCGAGCTCGCGGGTGAGGCCGTCCACTCGATCGTCCCGCTTCTCCTTGACCTTGAGCTGCCGGCCCTTCTTCGTCGACGCCGGAGCCGCCGGGGCCGCGGGCTCGAAGACGACGAGGAAGTGACCGTTCCCGGGACCGGCGAGCGGGAGGACCTCGAGGTTGATCTGCCGCCAGCCGCCGTTCGACCGGACGTGAATCCCTTCCTTCCGCACCGTCCGGTTCTTGGAACGCGCCGAGTAGAGGGCGGTGCGCAGCGAATAGAGCAGGCCTTCCCGCGCCATCTTCAGCACGCCGAGGCTTGGCTCGCCGGCCGCCGGCTCGAGGTAGGCACCGACCTGCCCGCGGAAGCGCACGATCTGCAGGTTGGCGTCGACGACGACCCCGGCCGGTCCGTACTTCTGCAGCAGCACGCGATTGGCCTCGTCCTGGACCGACTTGTGCTCCGCGCGCTGCACCTCCGGGTGCGGCGGGCCTGACGGGGCTCGCGCCGAGAAGCCGCCGCCTGTCAGATCGGGCGGCATGGCCGTTTCGAGCGCCGACTTGCGGAACAGCCGCCATTTCTTGTCCACGACCGAGAACAAGGGCTGCTGGCCGGTCGTCTCCGCGGGACCGAGCATCAGGAATCCGGTCGGCTGCAGCGCATAGTGGAAGATCGTCATCAGGCGACGCTGCTGTATCGCGTCGAGGTAGATGAGCACGTTACGGCAGACGACGAGATCGAGACGCGAGAACGGTGGATCACGCGTCAGGTCGTGGCGCGCGAACACGCACATGTCCCGCAGCGCCTTGTGCACCTTGTAGCCGCCGTCGGCCTTCTGGAAGAAGCGCTTCAGGCGCTCCGACGAGAGGTCGTTGGTGATGCTCGACGGGTAGATGCCCGTGCGAGCGTGCTCGACCGCGCTCTCGCTGACGTCGGTCGCGAAGATCTGCACGCGGGCGCCGTTGGCGCGATCGCCCAGGGTTTCGAGAATGCCGATCGCGATGCTGTAGGCCTCCTCGCCGGTGGAACAGCCCGGCACCCAGACCCGCAGCGGTCTGTCGGTCGAGCTGTGCTCGAGCATGTGCGGGAACACGAGCGTGGCCAGCGCGGCAAACGATTCGGGCTCACGAAAGAACCGGGTCACGTGAATCAGCAGGTCGTGCCACAGCGCCGTCAGTTCCTGCCGATCGGTGCGCAAGACGCGGACATAGCCCGAGATGTCGGTCAGTCGATGGAGCGCCATCCGCCGGAACAGGCGGCGACGGATCGTCGGCCGCTTGTATTGCCGGAAGTCCACGCCGCTCACCTGCCGCAGCAGCGTGAAGAGCTGGGCCCACTGATCCTCTCCGATGTTGGTCGCCTCGAGCGCGGCCGTCGGCAAGTGGTAGGGATGATTCTGGATCTCGATCAGGCGGGCCGCGATCTCGACCGGCGTGAGCACGAGATCGACCATCCCGGTCGCGATCGACGCGCGTGGCATCCCGTCGTAGCGGGCGGTCTCCGGCTTCTGGGCGAGCGCGATGCCGCCGTGCGCCTTGATCTCGCGGATGCCGGCGGCGCCATCCGATGCCGTTCCGGACAGGACGACACCGACGGCGCGGGTCTGCTGCGCATGGGCGAGCGACTGGAAGAAGAAGTCGATCGGCGTGTACTGCGTGCGATCGTACGGACGCGGCACGAGGTGGAGCCGGCCTCCGTCCATGTTGATGTGGACATTGGGGGGGATCACGTAGACGTGATGCGGCGCGATCTGCTGGTCGTCCTCCGCCTGGACGACACGCAGGTCGGTCTTCGTTCCGATCAGCGCCGGCAGCGAGCTCTCATACTGCGGCGAGAGATGCTGGACGAAGACGAATGCCAGGTTGGTATGGGCGGGCAGCGCCTGGAGCAGCTGGATGAACGCCTCGAGCCCCCCGGCCGAGGCGCCGACGCCGACAATCGTGGGCCCCATCCCCGCCCGCGCCGCGACTGACACCGTGTCGGGCGCAGCGGTGGGCGGCGGCGGCCGCGCGGCGGGACGGCGAGGAGTACGCGCTCGTCGCGGGGCTTCCGGCGGTGATCCGGGCCGCCTGGCCGCCGGCCTGCGACGCGCTGGAGGAGGGCGAGTGGTCTTCTTCGGTGCCATGGCTCGCGGCTACGTCTCGAGCGGCGGTTCGACGGTCGCTGGCCCCACCGCCATCTCGACCTGCGCCTGTTCGGCGATACCGCTCCGCGGCGCGGCCCGGTCCACTGAGCACCGAACACGCGCGCGAATGACACCTTGGCCTGGACGCCGGCGGCCGCTGCGCCGGTAAGGGCACGATTGGTACCACATCGCCGATCACGCGGCAATCGACGATGAACGGACGAGCGCGGAGACGCAATCGCGATTCTGGTCGCCGCATCCCCACATGCGTCGGCAACCGCTACTCAGCCGTAAGGAAGGACCTCTCGAAAATGTTTCCGTTGAGCGCGCGCTGGCCACTTTGCCGACGGAGCGTGGAAGGTCAAATCGCCACCAGGGGTCATTAGTTGCCGTGGCGTCAGCATTGCATCGTTGAGGAAGAGACGGCGCCGGGCGGACTTGGGGCAGACTGGCAGAATGCGCAAGTAGGGTCACGTGGACTACCGTCACCTCACTGCGGCGTTGCCCATTCCGGCCTGGTTCACCGATGGCCGAGGCACAACGGAGTACGCGAACGCCGCTTTCGCCGACATCGCAGGCCCCTCGTCCAGCTCATCATCCCACGACGTGTGGGTACGCGCTGTTCACGCGACAGATCGCGCCCGTGCACTGGCCGCGTGGGATCAGGCCCGTGCGTCCGGCGCTTCGCTCGCCATCGACGTCCGGCTCGCGCGCGAGAAAGACGGAGCCGGCGTCATGTTCCACGTGCAAGTTCACCCAATCCGGGCTCCGCACGGCGACGTGCGTGGTTGGTTGGGCACCGCGCACGAGGTCCACCGGACTGACGCGGAGAGCGCGGTACGGCGTGCCGGAGTCGAGCTGGCCCGTGTCCGCGAGGTCCACCGCGAGCTGCTCGAAACCGTCTCGCACGACATGCGGGCTCCGCTCAACTCGATGCTCGGCTGGACGCGCCTGCTCAAGACGCGATCCCTGCCAGCCTCGGTGATCGACCATGCGCTCGGCGTGCTGGAGCGTCAGATCGAGCTGCAGGCCGATCTGGCCAACGAGCTGGCTGATCTGGCGGGCGCCCCCGGCGGGCCTCACTCGGCGGACGGCGGGCGCAAGAAGGCACCTGGCTCCGGCCGGCTTCGTCGGTTCCGGGGTGTTGGTGATCTGTCGGACGGGAGCGACCTGTCCTGGAGGGCCCACGATCACGGGGACCCGGGCGGTGACGAAGACCCGCCGCGCCGATCGAGCATCTCGCTCGTGCGGCTGACAGTGCTCATCGTCGACGACGATGTGTCCGAGCTGGCGCAAATCGCACGGACGCTCGAGTCTGCTGGCGCCGAGGTGCACAGCGAAGGCTCCGCGTTGACGGCGCTCGCGGCCATTCGTGAAATCCTCCCGGATGTCGTCGTGGCGAAAGTCGAACTGCCGATCGTGGACGGCTGGACGCTCATCCGCCAGGTTCGCACCTGGGCACCCGAGCACGGCGGAAACACACCGGCCTTGTCGATCGCCCGAACCGCCGAGCCCGAGCACGTGGAACGGTCGCGGCGAGAGGGCTTCCAGGAGCACCTCACTCGGCCCGTTGCCCGGGACACTCTGATCGCAGTGGTGGCGGCTCTCGCTGATCGCCCCGAGCCCGAGTGAGACGGCGCCGGTCCCGTGTCTGCGGGCGGTCTGCGGCTTGCAGTATGCGTAGCTGGCAGCCTCGAGCGCAACGCAGGCCTCCTGCGTTGGGAATCCTTTGCGCAGTACGGATGCGGACATATCGAGGGCGTCATGTCTTAAAGTCGATCGATGTAATGGGCAACATGTTTCAAAATGCAACACGAGTCCTCGTCGTTGACGATGAGCTGGCGACTTTGGAGTACCTGCAGGCTCTCCTGATCGGCCTCGGGTACGATGTGCGCACGGCTCCCGACGGGCATGCGGCCGAGGTTTTCACCGCCATCTGGAACCCCCAGATTATCCTGCTCGACCTGGTGAGACCGGGCTCGGACGCGATGGAACTGCTCCGTCGCTTCAGGGCACGCCACCCGGTTACTCCTGTCATCGTTCTCTCGGGTCATGCCACGGTAGCGAAGACGGTCGAAGCGCTATCGGCCGGAGCGTTCAGCCTGCTGGAGAAGCCGGTGGATCCGGAGCGTCTGCTGGCCCTGCTGGAAAAGGCGGCAAGCCGGCGGGAGAGCGCGGCGAAGGCCCAGACGCCGGAATCGCTCGGGCAGATGCAATCGCGGTCGGCCGCGATGCGGCATCTGTTCGCCATGATCCGCACCGCTGCGCCGACCGATGTCAATGTCCTGATCATCGGAGAGAACGGGACTGGCAAGGAGCTCGTCGCGACGTCGCTGCACGAGCTCAGCGCCAGACGGCTGGGCAAATTCGTCAAAATGAACTGCGCGGCCATCCCGGCCGACCTGCTCGAGGCCGAGCTCTTCGGATCCCGGCGGGGCGCATACACGGGGGCGGTCAGCGACCGCAAGGGACTCTTCGAGATGGCACACCGGGGCTCCATCCTGCTCGACGAGATCGCCGAGATGTCACCCGCGCTCCAGGTCAAGCTGCTCAGAGTGCTCCAGGAGCGGGAATTCCGGCCGCTCGGCGGCACGACGACCATCCGGGCCGATTTCCGCTTGATCTGCGCGACGAACCTCGACCCTGATGCGGCGATCGCAAGCGGGCATCTCCGGGAAGACCTTTACTTCCGCCTGAACACGATGGTGCTCACGGTGCCGCCCCTCCGGGAGCGACGCGAGGACATCGGCCTGCTGGCGCAGCAGTTTCTCACCGCTTTCGCCACGCGCTATTCGCGTCCGGCCAGGCAGCTCGACCCCGGAGCGCTGCTGCTGCTCGAACAGCACGACTGGCGCGGCAACGTCCGCGAGCTCGAACACGTGATGGAGCGCGCCGTGATTCTGGCGCAGGGCCCGGCCATCGGCGTCGCGGACCTTCCCGACTCCGTCCGTCGTCCGCCCAAGCTCGATGCGACGTCGCCAGTCATGCTGCCGGGCGGCTGCACGCTGATGGAGCTCGAGCGCCTGGCCATCCTGCAGACGCTCGAGCGAACGAGCTGGAACAAGCGCGCGACGGCGAGCATCCTCGGCATCCACCGTCCGACGCTGTACAACAAGATGCGAAAGTACCGGCTGTGGCGCCCCGAGGATCGCTTCCGAAGAGACGCGCCGGATCACCAGGACGCGTGACCGGGCAGGCGCCCGGTCACCGTCGCTCGTCCTGCGGCGCCGGCGCTTGCCCGGGGCGCGGGCTTCTCACTCGGCCGGCTGTGGGGTCGGGCGATCGGCCGCGGCCTGCGCACAGGGCGGGATGATCGAGGCGGAAACCGCCAGGAGGCTCGTGCCGATGAGACTCCTGCAGCAACAGATCTTCACGAACCGTCCCTCTCGCTGCTTCAGGCTCCGATCTGATCCGCCACTGTCGTGCGCGCGGTCGCGTGCGATCGACGGTCCGCAGATGCCGGAGCTTCATGCTCGCAAATACCCGTTCCGACCGCGGCGCAGATAGCCGATGTCAACCAGTGCGTCGAGCAGCATGGCGCACCGGTCTTCGTCCGCGAGCCACAGGCGCTGGGCCTGTGCGAGCGTGAGGCAGAGGCTAGGCACCTCCTCATAGTCGGAACGGGCACGATTGAGCAGCTCGAGGAGTCGCCCGCCCGAGGGTTGCTGCCCACCCGCGCCGGTGAACTGAGGCTCGTTGTCTCTCGACATGGCCGGGTTCATGAGTGCGAAACCTCCCGTGGGACGGTCAGGCTTGCGTCGTCGTCGCTCGAAGCGACCGGCAACTGTTTGGCAGAAGCCATGCAAGCCGCTGGCCAGACTGACACGGCGCAGAACTCCCTAAAGTGGCCGCGATATCGTCGCGCACCAAAATCAATCGACGCCGCCCATGACGCAGCTGTAGTCGTCTGCAACAACACGCGCGTCACTTACGGGGGCGCGCTCCAGCGCTTGCGGCACCGGCCATGTTTCTCCCGCTGTTCAACCCGCGGCGGTCTCGACGCCCTCGTCTTCGTCCTCCTCGTCGTCGTCCTCATCATCCTCATCATCTTCATCGTCCGCGTCGTCATCGCCCAGCTCGTCGTCTTCTTCTGCGGCGTCGTCTTCCTCCTCTTCATCGTCTTCATCTTCGTCGTCTTCGTCGTCTTCCTCTTCGGCCTCGTCTTCCGCGCCGGTCATCAGGAGACGTGGTTCAACGACAGCCGCGACGCACCACGAGTTGTCGCTCGTCGTGAGTTCCTCGAGGAAGCTCTCCTGCTGGTTCGACACGGCGTTCCGATTGTCCATGGGGCCTCTTTTCGCATGATCTGATCGTCTGGCCAGACCGTGTCCGCAGGGTCTGGCAATTGTCCTCGCGTGCTCGCGCCGCTCACGCGAATGCGCGAAAAGCGTGCAAGGCCGGGGCCGTCCTGCTCGGCGGGAGTTGTGGAGCTCTGCTGCGCCAAGCCCATGCTCGGAGCTATACTCCGCCCCATGCGTGGACTCCTACTACTGGCAGCCGCGGGCGCGATCGCCGCGGCAGACTGGCCCCAGTTTCGAGGACCGAATTCGACGGGCGTCTCCACGACGACCGGTCTGCCGGTCGACTTTGGTCCGGACCGGAACGTCATCTGGAAGACGTCGCTTCCAGCGGGCCATTCTTCGCCGGTGGTCGTCGGCGATCGGATCTGGCTGACCGCCCACGACGAGGACGAGCTGTTCGTGTTCGCGATCAGCAGGCTGGATGGGAAGATCCTCTGGCGGCGTGACGTTCCACGGCCCCGCAAGCAGGCGCTTCACACGTCGAACAGCCCCGCGTCGCCGAGCGTCGCGACTGACGGCTCGAGCATCGTCGCGTTCTTCACCGATTTCGGATTGATCTCGTTCGGCCCGAACGGCGAGGAGCGATGGCGCGTGCCGCTCGGGCCGTTCAACAATCCATTCGGCATGGGCGCGTCACCGCTCCTCGCCAATGGAAAGATCGTGCAGGTCTGCGACTCGGAGACCGCGTCCTTCATCCTGGCGGTCGATGCGAAGGACGGCACGGTGCGCTGGCGCAGGGAGCGGCCCGAGATGACGCGTGGCTTCTCGACGCCGGTGCTCTGGAAGAGCGCCGAAGGGCGTCTCCAGGCGCTCGTGGCCGGCACGAACAAGCTGATCGCCTATGACGTCGACACGGGGGAAGAGGTCTGGTTCGTGCGCGGACTGACCTGGCAGCTCAAGCCGACTCCGGTGGTGTCCGGCGACATCGCCTACGTGCTCGGATGGGCGGGAGGCGCCGACCAGGGCAACCAGGAGAATCTGCCGCCCTTCGCGGAGGTGCTGAAGTCATGGGACGCGAACCGAGACGGGAAGCTCGGCCAGGATGAAATCGCCGATCCCCGCCAGCAGAAGGAGTTCAAGGAGGCCGACCTCGATGGCGACGGCGTTCTCGCGGACCGCGACTGGCAGCAGTACCCGCAGCAAGCGGGCTTCCGTGAACTCGATCATGGCCGTGCGACTCGGCGGCCGAGGCGACATGACGGAAACGAGTGTCCTGTGGCAGCACTTCAAGGCGCTGCCGAATGCCACCTCGCCGCTGCTCTACAACGGAGTCGTGTACCTGATGAAGGAAGGCGGCATCCTCACGTCCCTGAACGCCCGGACCGGCGCCGTGATCAAGCAGGGCCGGCTGCCTGGTGCCCTCGACTACTACTACGCCTCGCCGGTGGCTGCGGACGGGAAGATCTACGTCACGAGCCAGGCGGGCCATGTGACGGTGCTCGAGGCCGGCGGGGAGTGGAAGCCCCTGGCGCGCAACGACATGGACGATGAGTGCTTCGCGACACCGGCGCTCGTCGATGGACAGGTGTTCCTACGCACCCGCTCGGCGCTCTTCTGTTTCGGACTGAATCGGCAGACGGCTTCCTCAGGTCGCCCTTGAGGCGAGGCCGCAGGCCGATGCCGACCTGCCGGAGCACGCGGCGAACCCGTCAGACCAAATGTAATGCGGGATGGCGGGGTCGACGGGACTCGAACCCGCGGCCTCCGGCGTGACAGGCCGGCGTTCTAACCAACTGAACTACGACCCCGCAAGACTGACAAGCGTACTACATGGCCGGTCGCCCGGCAAACCTGGTCGGGCGACGGAATTCACGCTCGCGGCCACGATTATCGCGGTGAGGTCGGCGGTTTCGGAGCGCCTTCGACCGGCGTGGCCGGCGCGGCTGCACCTGGACTCGGCGCGGGCGGTGTCGTCGCAGGCGGCGTGGACGAGGGCGACGAGGAAGACGGCGGCGCGCCGGGTTCGGGGCTGGTGTCGCAGGACGAGCCGGCGCAGGGGCTCCCCTCAGCAGGGAGCTGGGCTGCTGCCCGATGGTGGCCAGCAGCAGCGCGCCGAGCATGAACAGCGCCCCGAGCACCGTGGTCGCCTTCGAGAGCACCGTCGCGCCCTGCCGTGCGCCGAACGCCGTCTGACTGCTGCCACCGCCTCCGAACGCGCTCGCGATGTCGCCCCCGCGGCCCTGCTGGAGCAGCACGACCAGCAGCAGGAGAAGGCAGACGATCACGTAGAGGGTGGCGATCACGTAGTAGAGCATAACGATTCAGTATACAGACGAACTCACCGGCCTGTCCGGAAGTTGTGCGCAATGGCCGCAAACGCGCGGACGTCGAGGCTGGCGCCACCCACCAGCGCCCCGTCGATGTCCGGCGAGCGCGGCGAGCGCGGCGATGTTGTCGGGCTTCACGCTGCCGCCATAGATGATGTGACAGCGCTCCGAGGGATCCGCCCCAAACCACTGCTTCAGCCGCCCGCGGATGTGCGCGTGGGCGTCGCCAGCCTGCTCCGCGGTCGCATTCCGGCCCGTCCCGATCGCCCAGACGGGCTCGTAGGCGATGACCAGCTCCGCCACCTGCCCGCCGGACAGTCCGTCGAGGCCCGCCTTGATTTGCGTGTCCAGGACGTCGTGGGTGCGGCCGTTCTCGCGCTCTTCGAGCGTCTCCCCGACGCAGACGATGGGATAGAGGCCCGCCTGGAAGGCCGCCAGCGTCTTGCGGTTGACGGTCTGATCCGTCTCGCCGAACAGCCGCCGGCGCTCGGAGTGGCCGACGATTGCGGTACTCGGCGCCAGCCTCCATGAGCATCGTGGCGCTGATCTCGCCGGTGAACGCTCCCTCGCGCTCCCAGTAGACGTCCTGCCCGGCCACCGAGATCGCGCTGTTGCGGGCCGCCTCCGCCACGGCATGGACGGCTGTGAACGGCGGCGCCACGACGAGCTCCACGCCGGTCAGGTCCTTGACGAGGATGCGGAACTCCTTCGTGTAGACGACGGCCTCGTGGACCGTCTTGAACATCTTCCAGTTGGCGGCGAGGAAAGGGGCGCGGGTCATGGGGAAACTCGGAGCGAGTGGATCCGTTCTGGACTACGGGCTACGGACTACAGGCTACAGGCAGATCTTCCTGGCACCTGATCCCTGGTGCCTGTTGCCTGGTCCCTGACGCCTGGTGACCCGACACTCAGTCCGGCAGCGCGGCTACGCCCGGGAGGGTCTGCCCGCCCAGGAATTCGAGTGAAGCGCCGCCGCCCGTCGAAATGTGACTGATGCGGTCGGCCACGCCGGCCTTCGTCACCGCGGCAATCGAATCGCCGCCACCGATGATGGTCGTGCCCCGGACGGCTGCGACGGCTTGCGCCACGGCGTTGGTCCCCTTGGCGAACTCGTCGATCTCGAAGACCCCCATCGGGCCGTTCCAGACGACGGTCCTGGCGTCCTTCACCAGTTCGGCGTAGCGCGCCGCGGTCACAGGACCGACATCCACACCCATGCGATCGCCGATCGCCACGTCGGTCACCGCCAGGACCTCGGAGGGTGCACCCGCCTCGAGCTTCGTGGTGACGACGTGATCGGTCGGCAGGGCGAGCGTGACGCCGGCTTCCTTCGCCCGCGCCTCGAGCTCGCGCGCCTTGTCGATCAGCTCGTCCTCGACGAGCGACTTGCCCACCGCGATGCCACGGCTCTTGAGGAAGGTGTAGGCCATGGCCCCGCCGATGGCGAGTGCGTCCACCTTCCCGAGCAGGTTCTCGATCACCTCGAGCTTGTCCGACACTTTCGCGCCGCCGAGGATGGCAACGAAGGGATGCTCCGGGTCCTGGAGCGCCTTGCCCAGGTATCTGAGCTCATCGGCCATCAGCAGGCCGGCGGCCGAGGCCGGCACGTGCGCGACGATGCCTGCGGTCGAGGCGTGCGCGCGGTGCGCCGAGCCGAACGCATCGTTGACGTAGACGTCGATGCCCTCGGCGAGCTGCCGGGCGAAGCCCGGATCGTTCTTCTCTTCCTCGGGATGGAAGCGCAGGTTCTCGAGCAGGACCACGCCGCTCGACCCGGCCGCGGCCACGGCCGGCCCCACGCAGTCGTCGGCGAAGGCCACCGGCTGACCGAGCAGCTCCGACAAGCGGGCGGCAACCGGCCTGAGGCTCAGTTCGGGCGTCGGTCCGCCCTTCGGCCGGCCGAGGTGTGACGCCAGCCGCACCAGCGCCGCCCCCCGCGCCAGCGCGAGCTGGATGGACGGCAGCGAGGCGCGAATCCGCGTGTCGTCCTTGATGACACCGCTCTTGATCGGGACGTTGAAATCGACGCGGATGAACAGGCGCTTGCCTGCCAGGTCCAGTTCCTTGATCGTTCGGGGCATTGGATAAAGCCATCAGCTACCGGTAGGCGCGGACCTTCAGGTCCGGCGTCCGTGCCGGCGGTGGCTGAAGCCCCGCCCTCACCGTGAGTTGAACGAAACGTCGAAGTCGCGTCCTTACAGACCCTTCCCCGCCATGTAGGCCACGAGGTCCACGCAGCGGCTCGAATAGCCCCACTCGTTGTCGTACCAGGACAGGACCTTCACGAAGTCCTTGTCCATGACCTTGGTGTAGGCCGAGTCGATGATCGACGAGTTCGGGTTGGACTTGAAGTCGCTCGAGACCAGCGGCGCGTCCTCCACCGCCAGGATGCCCTTGAGGCGCCCTTCGCCGCTTCGCGGAAGGCGGCATTCACTTCGTCGGCGGTCGTCGGCTTGTTCACGAGCACCGCGAGATCCACGACCGAGACGTTGGGCGTGGGGACGCGCATCGCGAAGCCATCGAGCTTGCCCTTGAGCGACGGGAGCACCTCGCCCACGGCCTTGGCGGCGCCGGTGGTCGTCGGGATCATCGAGAGGGCCGCGGCACGCGCGCGGCGCATGTCCTTGTGCGGCAGATCGAGCAACTGCTGGTCGTTCGTGTAGGAATGGATCGTCGTCATCCACCCCTTCTTGATGCCGAACGACTCGTCGAGCACCTTGACGAACGGCGCCAGGCAATTGGTCGTGCACGACGCGTTCGAGACCACGTGATGGCGCGAGGCGTCGTAGGTTTCCTCGTTGACGCCCATGACGAAGGTCGCGTCCGGTGCGGTGGCCGGCGCGGTGATGATCACCTTCTTCGCTCCGGCGGCGAGGTGCTTGGCCGCATCGTCGCGCGAGGTGAACCGCCCGGTCGACTCGAGGACGATGTCCACGCCGAGGTCCTTCCACGGAAGCTTCGCCGGATCCTTTTCCGCGAGCACCTTGAAGCTGTCCGTGCCGACGACGATGCCGCCGTCCTTCGCTTCGATGGCCTGCGGCAGGTTGCCGAGGATCGAGTCGTACTTCAGCAGGTGCGCCAGCGTCTTCGCGTCGGTGATGTCGTTGACCGCGACGAAGTCGAGATCGGCGCCCGTCGAGAGCGCTGCGCGCATGATGTTGCGGCCGATGCGGCCGAATCCGTTGATGCCGACCTTGATGCCCAAGTTCACTCCAATCCGGGCCGCGAGCCGGCCCCAGAAACGTCTGATTCTATCGCAGCGTCGGGTGGGGTCAAACCAGCCAGGCCTCAGGCTTCAGGCCTCAGGCCCGAGGCCTGGCTGGTATACTCGCCACATCTGGCGATGTACGCGCTCTACAGCCTGCTCAGCGTCCTCGCGCTCGTCGTCGCGTCGCCGTACTTCCTCTATCAGGCCCTCCGCCATCGCAAATACGTCGGCAACCTCCGGCAGCGGCTGGGCGCCCTCCCCTTGTCGCTCAACGTGGACGGCGAGCCGTCCATCTGGATCCATGCCGTGTCGGTCGGCGAGACGCTCACGACGCGTGCCCTGCTGACTGAGCTTCGCGGCCGCTATCCGCGCCTCAAGATGTTCCTCTCGACGACGACGCTGACCGGGTTCGACGTCGCGCGCCGGCTCCCGGACGTGGACGGCGTCTTCTACTTCCCGTTCGACTGGACCTTCGCCGTCCGCCGCACGCTGCGCGTGGTCCGGCCGCGGCTCTTCGTGATGATGGAGACCGAGATCTGGCCGAACGTGCTGCGGGAGTGCCGGGCCCGGCAGGTGGCGACGGTGCTGGTCAACGGCCGGGTGTCGGCGCGCTCGTTCGCGCGCTACAAGTTCGTGCGGGCGTTCTTCGCCCGCGTGCTCGCGGACGTCGACCGTTTCTGCATGCAGAGCGAAGAGGCCGCCCGGCGGATCATCGCGCTCGGCGCCGACGCCGGGCGTGTGCGCGTCACCGGCAGCCTGAAGTTCGACTCACTCGACTGGCCGGGCATCGGCCCGCACGGCCAGAGCCGCGAACGGGTCCTTCGCTTCTTCCGCATCCAGGACGGCCGGCCGGTCATCATCGCGGCCAGCACCTTGCGCGGGGAAGATCGCGCGGCGCTCGAGGCGTTCCGCCGGGTGCAGGCCCGCTGGCCCCAGGCCCTGCTCGTGATCGCGCCGCGCCATCCCGAGCGCTTCGACGAAGTGGTGCGGCTGGTCGCCGACGAAGGCCTGCGCGTCGAGCGGCGGACGGCGCTCTCGGTGGACGCGGCGCCACGCGCGGACGTCGTCGTGCTCGACACGATTGGCGAGCTGGCCCGCCTCTACCAGATCGCGACCGTGGTGTTCGTGGGCGGAAGCCTCGTCGACGCGGGCGGCCACAACATCCTCGAGCCGGCCATCTTCGGCCGCCCGATCGTGTTCGGCCCCCACATGCACAACTTCGCCGAGATCGCGGCCGAGTTCCTGCGCCACGGCGCGGCGCTGCAGGTGCACTCGACCCGTGAGCTGGCCGACACGCTCGTGAAACTCGTCGGCGACTCGGTGCAGCGCGCCCGGCTGGGCGAAACGGCGCGCGCCATCGTCGAGAGCAACCGGGGCGCGAATACGCGCACGCTCGACGTCATCGCCGAGCTCGTGCCGCCGCGCGCGTCGGCGGACGAGCGCGACAACGTCCGGCCTTTCCGGGTTGTCCGGTGAACGGCCCCGTCGCGCAGCCTGCGCGTCCTTCTACGCCCGTCTCACCTCGGCTCGACGCCGCTTCTACGGTTCCGGCGGCCGGACGCATCGTCTGCACCGGCCCGTCATCAGCGTCGGCAACGTCGCGACCGGCGGGCGCGGCAAGACGCCGCTCGTCGCACGCATCGCCACGCTGCTCGTCGCCGCCGGCGAGCGGCCCGCGATCCTGAGCCGGGGCTACGGCCGGCGAGACCGCGCGCCGGGGGTCGTGGTCGTGAGCGACGGCACGCACGTGCTCGCCGATCTCGCGCGCGCCGGCGACGAGCCGCTGATGCTCGCCCGGTCGCTGACGGGCGTCGGCGTGTTCGTGTCGTCGGACCGCTTCTGGGCCGGCAGCCTCGCGGAACGGCAGTTCGGAGCCTCGGTCCACCTTCTCGACGACGGATTCCAGCACGTGACACTCGAGCGTGACGTCGATCTGGTCGTCGTCGACCCGGCCGACGAGGCCGACACGCCGCTGCCCGCCGGACGTCTGCGGGAGCCTCTGACCGCCATCGCCCGCGCCGACGCCGATCATCGTGCCCGGCGCCTCCATCGTTGACGCACGCGAGCTCGCGGCACGGCTGCGCGTCGGCAAGGCGTTCAGCGCGTCACGCGCCCCGGCGGTGCCGCGGCTGATCGAGCCGTGGGGTGCGGCCGTGCACGTGTCACGCGCCTCTCCGATCGTGGCGCTGGCCGGCATTGCCGGACCCTCGCGGTTCTTCGAGGCGCTCGAACGCGACGGATGGACCCTGGCCGATCGGCTCGCGTTTCGCGACCATCACGACTTCACCGCTGCCGATCTCGCGCGGATCGCCACGGTGGTCCGCCGGACCGGAGCGGCACTCGTGCTCACGACCGAGAAGGACGCCGTGCGCCTGCTGCGGTGGCGGCCGCTCCCGGTGCCGCTCGCGTGGATGCCGCTGGGGGTGACGATCGAACCCCAGGACGACTTTCTCGACTGGGTTCGCCATCGGCTCCATCAGGCGCGCACCGCGCGCCGGGCCTCCTGACCATGGCCACCGCCTGGCGGCACACTGTCGAGTTCCGGGCGGTGGCCGGCGTGGCGGCGGTGGTCCGCGCCCTGCCGCAGCGTGCCAGCCTGTGGCTGGGCGCGCTGATCGGCTACACGTTCTATCTCGTCGATGCCCCTCACCGGCGCCTCACGATCGCCAACCTGGCCGCCGCCTTTCCCAACAAGCGGACAGGAGAGATCCGATCGATCGCGCGCGGCGTGTTCGCCCACTTCGGATCCCTGCTGACCGAATTGCTGCGGTTCAGCGGCCTGAACCGCAACCGCATGCTGGCGTCGGTCGTCTTCGAGGGCGAGGACCGCGTCTGGCACGCGCACCAGCGGGAAAGGCGCGCTGTTCATCACCGGCCATTTCGGCTTCTGGGAGCTGCACGCGATGGCCCATGCGCTGCACTTCCCGCCGATCGCCGTCGTCGTTCGTGCGCTCGACAACCCGCGGCTGAACACGCTGGCTCGAGGACGTCCGGACGGCGACCGGCAACAGCCTGATCCACCGGCGCGGCGGCGTGCGGCGGATTCTCCGCGCGCTCGGCGAGAATCAGGGCGTGGCGATCCTGATCGATCAGCACATCCACACGAGCGAGGCGGTCGTTGTCGATTTCTTCAACCGGCCCGCGGCGACGACGTCCGCCGTGGCCGCGCTCGCGCTCCGTACCGGCGCGCCCGTCATTCCCGTGTTCGCGGTCCTGCAGCCCGACGGCCGCTACCGCATGGTCTACGAACATCCGGTCGAGCCGCCGCCGGCCGATCATCCCGATCCGGTCCGCGAGTACACGCAGCGCTGCACCGACGTGCTCGAGATGTACGTGCGTCGCCATCCCCACAACTGGCTGTGGATGCACCGACGCTGGCGCGACCTGACACCGAGCGACGAAGTGCCCGGCATGTTTCCCGCGGGGGCTAGAGAAGATTGAGAGGTACGAAGGACGAGGGACGAAGGACCAAGTAGGACCAAAGACCAAAGACCAGAGACCAGAGACCAAAGACAGCGACCAGCGACCACCTACCATCGACAGGCCCGTAGCCCGTAGCCTGTAGCCCGTAGCCCGACTCAGACCGAGATAGAAAGACCGAAGACCTGGAAGACTGAAGACTGAAGACCGACTGAAGACCGACGACGACCTCGATGCCTTTCGCACGAATCGTGATCCGGGCGCCGAACTGGCTCGGTGACATCGTGATGGCCGTTCCGGCGATTGCGGCGGCGCGGCACGCGTATGCCGGAAGCACGCTGGCGCTGGCGCTTCCGGCCCCGTTCGCGGCCCTCGGCGCGGCGATGCGCGGGGTGGACGAAGTCGTGCCCCTCGAGGGACGCGGAGTGGGTCGGGTGCGACGGCACGCCGCGACGCTCACCGCGGGCCGATTCGATCTCGGCGTGTTGCTGACCAACTCCTTCGCGTCGGCGCTCGCGCTGCGCCTGGCAGGCGTGCCCGAACGCTGGGGTGTTGCCCGCGACCTGCGGGCCCCGCTGCTCACGCGGGCTGTCCGCCCCGCGGCGCCTGCCGCCGGGGCCGGGCCCCGAGAGGTCCCCGCCGGGCACCACGCGGATTACTACCTCCGCATCCTGCGCGCCTTGGAAGTCGAACCGGTCGACGGCCCGTTCGTGCTCGACGTCTCCGGGCCGTCGCGTGCGCAGGCGCTGCAGCAACTCGAAGCCGCGGGTTGGGTTCGAGATACGCCGCTCGTCGCCCTGGCGCCCGGCGCGGCGTACGGTCGAGCGAAGCGGTGGCCGCCCGAACGCGCGGCCGACGCCCTGCTGGCGCTGTCGAGCCAGGGCATCCAGGGCGTGCTGGTGGGCACCTCCGCCGATCGAGACGCCGCGCGCGCCGTGTCCGCGGCAACTCTCGCGCGAACCGCGCGGCAGATCGCGCCGCTCGACCTGGTCGGCCAGACGACCCTGGCCGAGCTGATGGGCGTCTTCACCTGGTGCCGGGTCGTCATCGCCAACGACTCCGGCGCCATGCACGTCGCGTCCGCCGTCGGACGGCCGGTCGTCGCCGTGTTCGGGCCCACCGACGAGCGCCGGACGTCTCCGCTCGGCAGACACGTCATTGTCACGAACGACGTCTGGTGCCGGCCGTGCCTCTTGCGCGACTGTCCGATCGATCATCGGTGCCTGCACGCATTGCCGGCCGCGCGGGTCGTCGAGGCCGTTCTCAGCTGGATGAACGCGCCGGAGGGCCCGGCCTCGTGAGACCCGCGGTACTCCTGGATCGCGACGGCACCATCATCGAGGACGCCGGCTACCTCGAAGCGCTCGACCAGGTGCGCCTGTTCCCGTGGACGATCGACGCACTGCGCCTCGTGCGACGGGCCGGATTTGCGCTCGTGGTCGTGACCAACCAGTCGGGTGTCGCGCGCGGCTATTTCCCCGAGTCGCGCGTGCATGAAGTGCATGCGCACCTCGACGGCCTGCTCGCGCGCGGCGGCGCCCGCATCGACGGCTACTATCACTGCCCCCACTTCCCCGCCCTGTCCGATTCGCCGTTCGCCATCGACTGCGACTGCCGCAAGCCCAAACCAGGACTCGCGCTGCGCGCTGCGCGCGACCTCGATCTCGATCTCTCCCGCTCATTCGTCGTCGGCGACAAATGGACAGACATTGGCCTCGCGCGTGCCGTGGGCGCGACGGGAGTGCTGGTCGAGGCCGGCAACACCGCCGCAGCCGACGCGCCACCGTCCGGACTGATCGCCGATGCGATCGTCACGAACCTGATCGAGGCGGCGAGCTGGATCATCAGCCACGGATACATCTCGAGAGGGGCCACGGACAGGATCTGAGCTACGGGACAAGAGCCACGGACAAGAGCCACGGACACGAGCCACGGACACGAACTGCAGACAAGAGCCACAGACACGAGCCACAGACACGAGCCACAGACAAGATCTGACAAGATCTGACAAGGTCTGACGGAGGTCACTGGGCACGTGAACCCATGGTCACTTCTGTTGACGTAGTGTCCGGCTTCAGCCGGACCCCTGGGCGAGCTGAAGGCAGCCGGCCACTGTGGACATGAGTAAGCGCCGGGTCGTTCTCCGGACCTGATCAGACCTGTCCTGGCTCCGATGTTGTACGTGGCGCCTATCGGTGGCGCTCATGCGTGACTCTCTTGTTCCGTTCTCGTCCGTTCTTGTCCGATCTTGTCCGATTTGCCGTGGCTGATCTGGCCCGTGGCCGTTCTTGTCCGATTTGTCCGCGGCTGATCTGGCCCGTGGTCGATCTTGTCCGATCGGTCCGTGGCTCTGGTCCGTGGCTTAGAATCTCCCAGTGCCGTCCCGCGACACACGCGCCGCCGAGCGCGACCGTCTTCTCGCCCTGATCGATCGGTTCCCCTCCAGACGCGTCACGGTCGTCGGCGATTTCGTCGCCGACGAGTTCATCTACGGCCGCGTGGCGCGCGTGTCGCGCGAGGCGCCCGTCCTCATTCTCGAGTACGACAAGACGGACGTCGTTCCCGGCGGCGCCGGGAACGCGGTGCAGAACATCGCGGCGCTTGGAGCGCGTGCGAGAGCCATCGGCGTCGTCGGGGACGATGACGTCGGTGCCCGGCTCGTGGCGGCGCTCGATCCGCGGGTCGAGCGTCGCGGGCTCTGGCGTCCCGGCAACGTACCGACGCCGACCAAGACGCGCATCCTGGCGGGCGGCATCCACTCGGCGAAGCAGCAGGTGGTCCGCATCGATCGCAGTACGCAGCGTCGTGCGTCATCCCGCGAGATCGCCCGCGTCGCGCGGACCGCATTGGCCGCGGTGCCGGGCTCGGACGCCATCCTGATCTCCGACTACGGCGCCGGGCTCGTCTCGCCGCGTCTGGCGTCCGCGCTCGCACGCGCGGCCAGGACTCGACGGCGGGGGCCGGCGCCGGTTCTCATCGACTCGCGGTACAATCTCCGGCGCTATCGCGGGCTGACGGCATCGACGCCGAACGAGGCCGAAGTGGAAGCGATCGTCGGGGAGCGGCTCGACGATGACCCGCGGCGGCTGGAACGGGCGGGGCGGGCGCTGCTCGAGGGGACGCGGATGCAGATGGTCCTCGTGACGCGCGGGAGCCGGGGCATGGCGCTCTTCGAGCCGAACCGGCCGACGCGGCACGTGCCGATCTATGGAAGTGATGAGATCGCCGACGTCACCGGCGCAGGCGACACGGTCATCGCCACCATGGCCCTGGCACTCGCGGCCGGCGCGTCGGGGATCGAGGCCGCGACGCTCGCCAACTACGCCGGCGGGCTGGTCGTGATGAAGCGCGGCACGGCGACCGTCACGGCTGCCGAGCTCGCCGCAGCCGTCAGGCTCGATTTGAGCGCTGAGCCCCTCGAGCCCTGAGCCCCGTAAGCCCTCCGCCTTTGAGCCTCCCCATGGGTGAGATCGTCTCCGAAACCGAACTGCTCGATTGGGCCCGCGAAACGCGTCGGCGCGGCGAGCGCATTGCGTTCGCCAACGGTTGTTTCGACATCCTGCACGTCGGGCACGTCCGCTATCTCGAGGCGGCCGCGGCCGAAGCCGATCGCCTCGTGGTGGCGATCAACGACGATGCGTCGGTCCGGACACTGAAGGGAGGGGGCCGTCCGATCCTCGACGCTGACGCCCGCGCGACGCTGGTGGCGGCGCTGCGTGCGGTTGACCGGGTGGTCCTGTTCGCGGACCTCGACGTCGGCCGGCTGCTGCGCCTGTTGCAGCCGGAGGTCCATTGCAAAGGGACCGATTACACGGTCGACGCGGTGCCGGAACGCGATGTCGTGCTGAGCTACGGCGGGCGAACCGCCATCGTCGGCGATCCCAAAGACCACTCGACGCGCGATCTGCTCGCGCGCGTGCGGGAGGCGGGACGCCGGCAGGAGGGGGGCCCGTCGGGGCTGCCGACGCCACGTGCACGATGAGGACGTCGCGTCGCCGTCCTACCTGATCGTCCGGCTCGGCGCGCTGGGCGACATCGTGCACGCGTTGCCCGCGGCCGCGGCCCTCAGGGGGGCGCGGCCCGGCGCGCGCATCGACTGGCTGGCTGACGTCCGGCATCGTCCGCTGCTGGAACTGGTGCACGGGATCACGCATCGACTCTTCGTGGACACCCGCCGCTGGACAGGACCGGAAGGCATCGCGGGCGTGATCAGCCGGCTGCGGCAAGCCCGTTACGACGTCGCCTTCGATCTGCAGGGCCTCCTCAAGTCTGCCGTGCTCGCGCGCCTCTCCGGCGCCGCGCGCATCGTCGGCTTCGACCGCGATCACGTCCGCGAACGGCTGGCAAGCCGCTTGTACACCGATTGTGTCGACCCGGGTGCCCGCACACATGTCGTCCATCGCGGCCTCACGCTGGTGGAAGCCGTCGGCGTGACGCCCGGTTCGGCGCCGATGTTTCCGCTGCGCACGCCGGCTTCGGACGCGCCCGACAAGGTGCGCCGCTCGCTCGGGCTCGGTCCCGACGCCGGCTTCCTCGTGCTCAACCCGGGCGCCGCATGGCCGAACAAGCGTTGGCCGGCCGAGCGGTTCGGCGCCGCCGCGGCCGCGGTCCACGCGCAGGTCGGCCTGCGCGCGATTGTTCTGTGGGGTCCGGGAGAGGACACCCTGGCCGCCGAGGTTGCGCGATCGTCGGCCGGTGCGGCCGTGCCCGCGCCGCCGACGACGATGACCGATCTCGTCGCCGTCCTTGCCGCGGCGCGGATCGTCGTGTCGGGTGACACCGGGCCGTTGCATCTGGCGGCCGCGCTCGGCACGCCGCTCGTGGGGATATTCGGGCCGACCGACCCCCGCCGGAACGGGCCGTGGGCGCCCGCTGACATCTGCGTGTCGCGCTCGCCGCAGTGCCACTGTTCGCATCAGCGGCGCTGCACGGCACCGCACTGGTGCCTGGACGCGGTCGGCGTGAGCGAAGTCGTCGGCGCGATCACCGACAGACTGGCGCGGACATGAACGGTTCACGGACTCTCACCCAACGGCTGGCGCGCCTGCGAGTCCCGCTGGGGTTCGCGTCCGGCGTGATCGTGCTGCTGCTGGCGACGCCGACCTGGAGCACGCTGGCCGCCGGCGTTCCGGTCGCCTGTCTCGGCGAGGCCCTGCGCATCTGGGCAACAGGGCATCTCGAGAAGAGCCGCGAGGTCACCCGCTCCGGTCCCTACCGATGGGTGCGACACCCGCTGTATGTCGGCTCGTCGATCATGGCGCTGGGTCTGGCGATTGCGTCAGGAAGCGTCGCCGTCGCGGTCCTCATCGCGGTTTACATGACCACGACCATCACCGCGGCGGTCCGGGCCGAGAACGCGTTCCTGCGGACGGCGTTCGGTGCCGATTACGCCGCCTGGCGGGCAGGCGCACCGGCGACGGTCACGCGATTGTTCAGCGTCGCCCGCGCGCGCCGGAATCGCGAACATCGGGCGGTCATCGGCCTGACGGTCGGCGTCGGGCTGCTGGCGGCCAAGGCTGCGCTGACCGCATGGTAAGCTCGCCGTCTGCGCGGGCGGTTAGCTCAGTGGTAGAGCACCGGTCTTACACACCGGCTGTCACAGGTTCAAGTCCTGTACCGCCCACCAGCCTTCGCTCTCGCTACATACTGCCTCGAGCTACCAGGTGGTAGCCAGCCTCAACCCCAGAGTTCACTGGTGTTGACAATGTGGCGCAGGCCTTTAGTGGTAAATGCCAAGACATCGTTTACGGCGCGATGTGCCAAGACATCGTTAACACGGGGGGGAGGAGGATGGGAGAGTGGCGATGGAGCGTGAGAGCAGGCATCACCGGTATCTGGCGGGTGAGTGCCAGGCGCATTGCGCAGCGGACGGCTCGCGGCCCGGAAAATGGCTGACGCGATACGAGCAGACGGGCGGCGCGGCGCGTGGAGCGCGACGCAGTGACGCGCACGGCAGTGGCGCACGCGGCGGACGTGGAACGGGCGATGTCGCGGCACGCTGGACATTGGCAGCTCCAGGTGTGCGGGGCGGGCGATCGCATGGGAGCTGGAGCAGGGTGCGGAGGGCGGTGCGTCGGCAGGTGCTGGCGCGGCAGGCGCTGGTACCGCGCGGCGGGCATGTGTCCGCCGGGGGACGCGAATCCGTCGTCGGCCGCCCCTGCCGGCGCGGTGCATCAAACCGACTTCGTGGGCCCCTATGCGTTGCGCGCGCAGGGGCGCTTTTACAGTTTGCACAGTGTGGATGTGGCGACGGCGCGGTGTGCGTGGAGCCTGGGGCGTCGCGCGGCGCAAACAAGATAGATGCGGTGTGGGCGAGTTGGACGCGCCTCGGCATCCGCGCCTATCAGCAACTGGACGACGGTTGAGTGTTTTACGGCTCACATTTGCGCGCGCGCGGGCTCGGGCGTGCTGCGTTTGTGTCTGAGCGCGCGGTAGAGCCTGGTTCATTCCGATTGGGGAACCTGGCGCATGGCATCGTCGAGCGCTCAACGGCTGGTGGCCCCCGCGTCGCCCGCTCCGGCTCGCGCCGCTCGGGTACGTGGCGGCCTGCGGGCGGCCAGGCGCTTGAGGCGCAGCACGGCGCGCCCTATCGGTACAGCAGCTCGCCGGCCGGAAGTCCATGCGGCGCCGCCGCGCGCGACCGCCGGCTGCTGTGTCGGGACACGCCCTCTGCGCCGCGGCATCCGCTCGCGCGGGAGCAGGGGCGCTACACGTGGTGCGGCTAATCCGCGGTACCGGGCTCTTCGACTTGTTCGGCGCGTCTTCCGTTGTCGCCCGAGACGCACTACGAATACGTGCGCGCCACGGTCGATGTGGCGCGCGAGCGGATCGCCTTCTATCTCGGCACACAGCTCATCGACGAGCGGTCGTATCCGCTGCGCTAAGGCTGGCCTATGGACCCTGCCGGCGTCGTGGACGCCCAGATCGCGTCCACTACGCCTTGGAAAACGCGTCGCGTTTTCCACGGCGTTCACGGTTTTTCTTTCTCGGTCTTATTCGAGTGTTAACGATGTTTTGGTATATCGCGCTGTAAAAGATGTTTGGTATTTACACTTTAGGCCTGCCCGGGCCCGCGTAGGCCGGGCTGAAGCCCGGCGCCACCTTGGCGGGCCCGTTGTCAACACCAGTGAACTCTGGGCTTAGGTCCAGCGGCCCGAAGGATTCGCCTCCTCGGCCGTGGTTTCTTTCCAAACGCGGTTGGGCTAATCTGTCAGGTGCGTCATGAAGTGGATGCGCAGGCGCGTGCGGGTTGCGGTCGTCGCGTGGCTGGTCTGCCGGATCGCTGCGGTGTCGGCACTGCCGCTCCGCGACTGCTGCCAGTCTCACGAGCGCGTCAGGGCGGCCGAGCCGTCCTGCCACGGCCAGGCGCCAGCCTCGACGTCCGCCACCGCCTCCGCACACTGCCCGATGAAGGCGGCTGACGGCACGACCTGCCCGATGCACCGACGGTCGGCACCCGCCTCGAACCGCTGTGTCATGAAGGGCACTTGCCAGGGCGAGACATCGATGCTCGCCAGCCTCTTCTTCGTCCCGGGTGTCGTACCCGAGGTCGTCGCCTTGGACGCGCCCGACGGCCCCGCCGACAGCCGGCTGCCAGACTCCCGTTCGAACGCCACTCGGCCTGCTCCACCCGATCCGCCTCCGCCACGACCCGTGATCGTCGTCTGATCACGCGGGACGGGCATCGCGTCCTCCCGCAATCACAGACAGCCATCCAGTTGACCCGCGAGAGGCGCTGCCTCACGCGGGCGGTCGTCATGCGGGAGGTGTTCTCATGTCACTCGATTTCCCGCCGCTCCGCGCGCTCGCGGCGGGCCTCGCGCTCACCGTCCTCCTCGCCGATCCTCTCTCGGCGCAGCAGACGGCAACCGGCGCCAGCGTCACCGGCCGGGTCGGCGATCCGTCCGGCCAATTGATCGCGGGCGCAACGGTCGTCGTCCGCGACGAGGCCCGCAATCAGGTTCGCGAAGCAGCCACCGACAGCCGCGGACGCTTCCAGTTTCTGTTCCTGCCGGTCGGCGGTTTCGACCTCACGGTGTCGGCGCCCGGATTCGCGACGCACAATCTCCGGCTGACGCTGGCGATCGGCCAGACGCTCGACCTGCCGATCACGCTCGCGGTGGCCGGTGTGGCGACGACCGTCGAGGTGACCGGTCGCGCGGCGGCGCTCGACACCCACCAGACCCAGGCTGCCGACTCCATCCGCCGCCGAGGAAGTGGACGCGCTGCCGCTCAACGGCCGCAACTACCTCGACCTCGCGCTGCTCGTGCCCGGCGTCTCGCGCACCGATACAGCGCAACACCGAGCGCTTCGCCGAGACGTCGGCCGTGCCGGGCACCGGCATCTCGGTCGCCGGCCAGCGCAATCTGAACAACACGTTCATCGTCGACGGGCTGTCGGCCAACGACGATGCGGCCGACCTGGCCGGGACCTACTTCGCCGAGGAGGTGATCCGCGAGTTCCAGGTGGTCACCTCCGGCGGCATCGCGGAGTTCGGGCGCGCCTCGGCGGGCATCGTCAACATCGTCACGCAGTCGGGCGCCAACGATGCGCGCGCGGCCGCGTCTACGGCTTCTTCCGCGACGATGCGCTCGACGCGCGCAACCCGCTCGCGACTCGCGAGGATCCGCTGCACCAGGCGCAGTACGGCGCTGAGCCTGTCCGGACCGATCGCGCGCGACCGCACGTTCTGGTTCGCCAACGTCGAGCGGACGCGACCTCGAGCGCACCGGCTTCATCACGATCGCGCCGGCGGACGTGCCGGCGCCATCAACGGCGTGCTCGACGCCGCCGGCTACCGGGGCCCGCGCGTCGCGACCGGCGAGTTCCCGACCGGCTACGACACGACCAACGTCTTCGGGCGCGTCGACCACGCGATGCGCGGCGCCACACGGCTGACCGCGCGCTACAGCCTCTACGACATCGCGAGCGACAACGCGCGCAACGTCGGCGGGCTGAACGCCGTGAGCCGCGGCACGCGCCTCGACAACCGCGACCAGACGGTGGCCCTCAACCTGCTGACGGCGCTCTCGCCAGCGCGCGTTCAACGAGATGCGCGTCCAGGTGCACGCGCAGCCGGCTCGCCGCGCCGCCCAACGACCTGATCGGCCCGGCGGTCAACATCTCGGGCGTCGGCCAACTTCGGCACGCGCCACCTCCTCGCCGACGGCGCGCGACCTCGACCTCTACGAGATCGTCCGACACCTACACGCTGCAGCGCGGCGCGCATCTGCTCAAGGTCGGCGGCGAGTTCCTCTACGAGCGGCTGGACATCGGGTTCCCCGGCGCGCTGCAGGGCGTCTACACGTTCTCGTCGCTCGCGGCGTTCCAGGCCGGCACGCTACATCAACTTCCAGCAGGCGTTCGGCGAGCCCGACGCAGTTCCAGACGAACCCGAACCTCGGCTTGTTCGTGCAGGACGAGTGGCGCCCGCGCACCGACCTGACGGTCAACGCCGGCCTGCGCTACGACCTGCAGTGGCTCGCCGATCCGATCGAGACCGACGCCGACAACGTCTCGCCGCGCGCTGGGCGTGGCGTACGCGCCCGGGCGACGGCCGGACGGTGCTGCGCGCGAGCGGCGGCCTCTACTACGACCGCATCCCGCTGCGCGCCGTCTCGAACGCGCTCCAGCGCGACGGCGTCAAGTACCGGGTGGCGCTGCGTGCTCGTTCGGGCAGGCGGGCGCGCCGGCGTTTCCCGCACGTCCTGCCGGCGTTTCCGCCGGGCTCCTGGCGAGCATCACCACGATCGACCCGGGCATCGAGAACGGCGTCGGCGCGGCAGGCCAGCGTCCAGGTCGAGCGGCAGCTTGACGCCGGCGCTGACGGCGACGGTCGGCTACCTGCACCTCACCGGCCGCCGCATCATCATGTCGCGCAACGTCAACGTGCCGACGCTGACCGCGGCGCAGGCCGCGGCGCTGGGCGTCCCGAACCTGGGCCGGCCCGACCCGCGCTTCGCCAACAACAGCCAGTTCCAGAGCATCGGCCGATCGCGAGTACGACGGGCTGACGCTGTCGCTCGCGCGACGCCGCGCGCCGCTCGGCACGCTGCGCGCGTCTCCTACACGCTCTCGAAGGCGCTCGACGACGCGGGCAACGCGTTCTTCAGCTCGCCGCAGGACAACTTCGACGTGCGCGCCGACTGGGGCCGCTCCGACAACGACCAGCGCCACCGCGCTGGTGCGTCGAGCGGGACCGACGTGCCGTCTGCTGCGGGCTTCGAGCTCGCGTATCTCTTCAGCTACGCGTCGGCGCCGCCGTTCAACATCCTGACCGGCGCCGATCGCAACAACGACACGAACGTCAACGATCGGCCCGCGGGCGTCGGCCGCAACACGGGGAGGGCTTCGATTCGCGACGCTCGACCTGCGGCTGAGTCGCGACGTTTCGCGATCAGCGGCCGATCAGCGCATCGAGCTCATCGTCGATGCGTTCAACCTGCTCAACCGCGCCAACTACCTGATCCCGAACAACACCTTCGGGCACGGGCACGACTCCGCTGCCATCGTTCGGCCAGCCGACGGCCGCCGGCGACCGCGCCAGCTGCAGCTCGGCGTGCGATGGTCGTTCTGACAGGGACGAGAGTCCGGCTGAAGCCGGACACTACGTCTCGTTTGGCCGTCTCGTTTGGCCGTCTCGTTCGGTCGTGGTGTTTGGTCGTCTCGTTTGGCCGTTCGTCGTTGGGTCCGGTTGAAGCCGGACACTACGCTCGTTTGGCCGTCTTGTTTTGGCCTTTCGTCGTTGGGCCGGCTGAAGTGTACGACGCCAGGACATAGGTAACAGTGACGCCAGCACATAGGTGACAGTTCGCGGTACCGTTCCAGGCCGGAGGAGCGGATGCCGTGGCTGGAGACTGATGTGCGGGATCAACGGATTCAGTTTGTCGTGGCGGCGAGCCGACCCGGCGCCCAACTGACAGCGCTGTGCCAGGCGTTTGGGATTAGCCGCAAGACGGGCTACAAGTGGCTGGCGCGGCAGGCGCGGGCGGGGTCCGTGGTCGCGTTGGCCGACCGGTCGCGGCGGCCGCATCACAGCCCGCACCGGACGAGCGGCGCGGTGACGGCCCGCGTGATCGCCGTGCGCGAGCAGTTTGGTTGGGGCGGCGAGAAGTTGGCGGCGGTGCTGGCGGCCGAGGGCCTCACGCTCGCGCCGCGCACGATCGATCGCGTCATCGCCCGGGAAGGCCTGACGCGGGCGGATGTGGCGCCGACCGCGGCGCGGCGGCGCTTTACCCACGCGGCGCCCAATGACTTGTGGCAGATGGACGCCAAGGGCCAGTATCCCCTCGGGCCGAGCGGCTGCTGCCATCCGCTGAGCGTGCTCGATGATCACAGCCGCTATGCGATCGGGCTGTATGCCTTGCCGAGTCTGCAGGCGGCGGGCGTGCGCGCCGCCCTCATTGAGTGCTTTGAGCGGTATGGCGTCCCGGCTGCCATGCTGATGGACCACGGCACCCCGTGGTGGACGCCCAGCAATCCCGCGGGACTCTGGACCGTGGGGGTGTTTCTCCTGCGCCAGGACATCCGGGTGCTGCATGGCCGCGTCGGCCATCCGCAGACGCAAGGCAAAGTCGAGCGCTTTCATCGAACGTTGGGCGAGCGCTTACGGTGGTGGGGGGTGCCGCACGATCTGGCCGGGTTTGCGGCGGCGTTGGCGGCCTTTCGCACCGAATACAATGAGGTCCGACCCCATGCCGCGTTAGGGCAGGAACCGCCCAGCCTGCACTATCGCGGCAGCCGGCGGGCCTATGCCGCGCACCCGCGCCGGTGGCAGTATCCCCCGGGCAGCGACGTGCACCGAGTCGATACCGGCGGCACGATTCACTATCAGGGGCGGCGGTTCTTTGTCGGCGAGGCCCTGCGAGGCGAAGAGGTCGGTTGCGTGCGGCACGCACACCGCGTGCTCGTGTCGTACCGCCACATGTATGTGCGCGAGCTCTCGGTGCGGTCCGGCCAGAGTCGCTCGTTGTTGCGGCCTATGGACGCTGCCGGACCCGTGGACGCCTAGAGCGCGCCCACAGGTCCTTGGAAAACGCGCGGACGCGTTTTCCACAGCGCCCACAGGCCCTTCTTGAGTGTTACCTATGTCCTGACGTCGAGTGTTACCCATGTCCTGGCGCCGCACACTGAAGCCGGCGCCACGTTGACGGGCTCGTTTGCGACGCTTGCTCTGGCTCGGTCGTAGTGTCCGGCTTCAGCCGGACCCCTTGTCCAGGGTTGCCACTCGATGGATACCGACATGCGCGTCACAGGATCACTGGGAATCATCGCGATGGCGCTGCTCCTCGCGATCTCGTTCGGGGAGCGTGGGGCCGCCGGCACCTCACCGGTTCTGCGGCTCTCAATCGACGGTCGATCGAACACGGCATCGTCGGTCGCCTCGCGCGGGAACGTCGTGGCCGTCGCGTGGAACGCCGCGCCGGCATCGGGCGGGAGCGACGTGTTCGTGGCCGTCAGCCGTGATGGCGGCGCGAGCTTCGGGTCGCCGGTCAGGGTGAACGACGTGGCGGCGGAGGTCCGCAGCGGCGGCGAGTTTCCGCCGAGGGTCGCGCTCGGCCCGGCCGAGCCGGGCGGGCAGGCCGCGATCGTGGTCGTGTGGCGGTCGAAACGCGAGCAGACGAATATCCGGCTCGCCCGCTCGACGGATGGCGGACGGACCTTCGCCGCGGCGACGACGGTCGAAGCCGCGGGGGCGGCGGGTGAGCGCGGCTGGCACTCGGTCGCCGTCGGCCCCGATGGCCGGATCCACACGATCTGGCTGGATCACCGAGGCCTCGCGCCACCACCCGGCGCGGCGCCGCACGTGCACGGCGCGCACAAGGGCAGCATGGACGGCGTCGCGATGGCGCAGCGCTCGGCGCTGTACTACGCCTCGGCAGAGGCCACGACGGCGCCCGAGCGCGAGTTGACCAGGGGCGTCTGCTACTGCTGCAAGACCGCAGTCGCCGCGAGTCCGCGCGGGCGCGTCTATGCGGCGTGGCGCCACGTCTACGCGGGCAACATCCGTGACATCGGCTTCATGGCGTCGCGGGATGGCGGCCGCACGTTCGGCGAACCCAGGCGCGTGAGCGAGGACGGATGGCAGATTGCCGGGTGCCCGGATGACGGGCCATCGATGGTGGCCGGCAGCGACGAACGCGTCCATGTCGTGTGGCCGACGGTCATCGGCGGCGCCGAACCGCGGGGCGCCCTCTTCTACGCATCGACCACCGACGGCGAGTCGTTCAGCGAACGGCTGCGCATCCCCACGTTCGGCGGCCCGAAACCAACGCACCCGCAGATCGTTACCGCCGACCATCGCCTCGTCGTCGCCTGGGACGAAGTGATCGATGGCGAGCGGAAGGCCGGCTTGACTGTGATGAATCCGGGTGCGGGCGGCACCCGTCCGGCGTTCGAACCCGCGGTGATGCTGGATCCCTCCGGTCCCTCGAGCACGTACCCCATGCTCGCCGCCGTTCCCGGCGGTGTCGTAGCGACCTGGACGAGTGGAACCGGCGAGTCAGCCGTCATCGCCGTGCGACGCCTGCCCCTTCGCCCCGTAGGAGAATCAGCGGGTCGATAAAGGCCCCCCAACCATCACTGAATCCTTCGTCGTGCCATTGGCGACCGAAGTGATGCGCGCCAGCGGATCCTCGGCCGGCCCGGCCAGAACCGCGCCCGTCGGGGAAAACCGCGAACCATGACAGGGACAGTCCCACGTGCGTTCCGCCCTGTTCCAGCCGACCCGGCACCCCAGATGCGTGCACTCAGGCGACAGCATCGTCAGCACGCCGCGCTCGTCTCGCGATGCGGCGACGAGTCTGGCCCTCCACCTCGACCAGCTGTCCGTCCCCACGCCCGACGGCGCGCAGCGAGCGCGTCGTGGCACCGGCGAACCGATCCCGCATCATGTAGTACGGATAGTCGGCGTTCTCGCGCAGGTAGTCCCAGGCCTTGCGCGCGCCCGCCGAGCGCCCGACGTCGAAGAGCTCTCGCCAGGGATTGGCGCGTCCGGTAATGGCGTCGCGCGCCATCATCGCCGCGAGCGTGCCGAACGTCATGCCGTTGCCGGCGAATCCGGTGGCGATGAACTGACCGTTTCCCACCTCGCCGATGTACGGCAATCCGTCGGTGGTCTCGATCACCTGTCCAGACCAGCGATGGCTCACCTTCGCTCCAGGTACGAGCTTGGCCATCCAGCGCCCGAGCGTCGAGAAGCAGGCGCCGGTATCTCCAACCTGCCCGGTCTTGTGGTCCTCGCCGCCGGCAATCAGCCACGGGCCGTCCGGCGAGCGATCGACCCGCACGTATCGATACGGCGTGGCCGTGTCCCAGTAGCACGCCGCGCACGGCGTCTTGCGGCGCCGCGGCCGCCGCGACGTAGGTCGAATAGAGCGCCAGCCGGGTTTGCAGGAGGGCGGCACTCGCGGTGCTCGATCGACCGACCAGCGGATTGTGCGTCGCCAGGACGACGTGGGGGGCGCGAATCGTGTGAGGGCCGAGCGTGCACCGATTCGAGGTCGTCACCGAACGTCACGTCGTTGCCTTCGCAGATGACGCATCCGTCTGCCGCGCACGCGTCGAGCAGCCCGCGCAGATATTTCCGCGGATGGAACACGGCCTGGTTTTCGATTCGCCATCCGGGAGTGTCCATGAGCGGCGTTCGCTCGACCAGCACGACGTCGAAACCGAGCTCGCGGGCGAGCTTCGCCTCGCCGGCGAGCCGCTCGCGCGTCACGCTCCGCCTCATGATCATCGGTGTGCAAGGGAATGTGGCGGAACCCGGGGACCCACGCAAAGTCACATGCGATGTCCAGGTCGGCGATGAGCGTGTCGATCTGGTCGATTGCGGCATAGCCGGCATCCCAGACCGCCTGCGCATGGTCGGCACCGATCGACGAGGCGAGAGAGGTGAGGTCCTCGTCCACCACGACCGTGAGATGTGCGCTCGTGCACGCCGTATCGACGCCTCCCACCCGCCGCCGGTCGAGGAGGGCGACCCGACAGCCTGCCTGCTTCAACAAATACGCCGAGGTGATCCCGGTCAGGCCGGCTCCAACCACCACGACGTCCACCTCGAGCGATCGGTCCAGGCTCGGGAATTCAGGCAGCTCGACCGCGTTCCATACCGGATTGTTCCTGAAACCTGGCATCGATGTCCTCCTTCGGCGGTACGACTGCAAGCCCGGTTCCACGTCGCGTCCTGGCACAGCCTGTGCTGTTGCACGACGTTGGGAGCGTCACGAGAGCGGCAGGCGTCCGCTGTCGCGACGATTGAACGGAGGAACGTCATGATCAGCGACAGCCTGGCCGGCCGGTGGCACGAACTGAAGGGCGAGATGAGAGCGCGGTGGGGGCGCATCACTGAGAGAGAGTGGGCCGACGCCGAGGGCGACGACGAACGCCTGTGCGAGCTCCTGATGCATCACTACGGCATGACGCGCCAACAGGCCGAAGCCGCTGTCGACCCGTACATCGTGCCGGCCGCGTCCATCCGTGCGACGCCGATTCGGGGTGTGGACCGCGAGGACCCCAGCATCGAGGTCACGGACAACAGCGTCCGCGCCCACCCGGGGGACGTCCTCGGTCTGCGTTCGGAAGGCGAGACGACGGCCCTTGGCGAAACGAAGGAAGACGAAGACGAGCGACGTGTGGACGCGGAGCGAGCCGTGCGTGCGGCAGGCCGCGACTGAGCGCAGATGCCACGACGAATTCCGGGGGACAAGACCATGGCCAAGACGCGGACTGCAGGCAGCCAGCCGAAGAAGGTGCGTGCCAAAACTCGTCGCTCACCGCTGCCGGCGAAGGAGGGCGCGCTCGAACGCCGCATCGTCGCTGCTGCCCACACGCTGGGGACACTGGTCGGCCAGGCGGAATCGCAGTGGGATGACTGGCAGGATCAGCGATTGCAGGTGAAGGCCGCACTCGCCAGCGTGCAGGCGCGGGCGTCATCGATCCTGTCGGAGCTGGCGTCGGGTGCGCGGTCGATGGCCGGGACGGTGAAATCCGCGGCCTCGAGCGCCGCCTCGCGGCCGCAACCGGGACGCAAGCGGGCCGCAAGGAAACGCGGCAAGACAGCAATCAAGACGGCGGCCACGAGAACGCGGAGGTAGGGACCCTGAAGGTCCGTCATGCTCGTCGATCGGCACGGGTTGCCTCGTCGCCCGTCGAGCGAGTTTGCGGTAGACTTCGGCCTATGACTCCCCTCACCGAGTCATCGGTGTTGGTCCGCATCAATCAGCCACCCCGCAAGGCCCGCTCGTGCGGCGCGGGCATTGTCGTCGTTTGCGTCTGTCGTCGCTGCATCTGTAGGTAGTCTCCGGCGCCGGCCTTGCCGAACGGCAAACGGCCGCTTGTCGCGCCGGAGATGGTCCCCAACGAGCTCGTCAGGTCCAGGTCCCCGGCACACGGGGGGTCTGGACGACCCGTTCTCTGCGCCGACCTGGCGTCGGCGATCGCGCGTGATTCACATGTGAAGGAGGAACGCCATGAGTCAGGTATTGAAGGATGTGCTCGAGGCCAACGCGCGCTATGCCACGGCCTTCGGTGACAAGGGCTCGCTGGCACTGCCGCCCGCCCGTCGTTTCGCCATTCTCACGTGCATGGACGCCCGGCTCGATCCGGCGCAATTTGCCGGACTTCGCGAGGGCGATGCGCACGTCATCCGGAATGCGGGAGGCCGCGCGAGCGACGATGCCATCCGGTCGCTGGTGATCTCCTACAAGCTGCTCGGTACGCGCGAGTGGTTCGTGATCCATCACACCAACTGCGGCATGGAGTTCTTCACGAACGACGTCATGCGCGGGCTGCTCGCGAGCAGCCTGGAGACGGCCGCGCTCGGACCCGACGGGTTCAAGGACGTCGGCGCAGGACCAGGATCGCGGGCCGGCGACGACATCGACTGGCTGACGATCAGCGATCAGGCACGGAGCGTGGCCGACGACGTCTCGCGCATCCGGAACCACCCGTTGGTACCGGGCAGCATCGCGATCTATGGCTACATCTACGATGTGACGAACGGACGCCTCGTGGAGGTGTCAGCGGCGACGAAGGCCGGCGAGCCACGACCGGCCGTCACACAGGCGCGCTCGGCACGGTGAGGTTGGGCGTGCCTCACACCGCTCCGAATCGACCGATCAGCCACACCAGCACGACCAGCGGCAGGGCCACCAGGAGCCCAAGAGCCACCAGGCAACCGATGACGAACACGTAGTCGCCGCGACGCGGGGCGACACCGGGCTGTGCGTGACGCTCGAGCAGCGCCAGATTCCGCAAGTTCGCTTTCCACGCGATGTCAAACAGGTCGCCGAGCAGCGGAACGAACCCGATCGCCATGTCCAGCGCAGCGTTGAACACGATGCGCGCCTGGACCACGGCTGGCACGCGCAGCCGGAATCCGGTGACGATGATGAGCGCCGCGAACACGGGCGCCGACAGGTCTCCCAGCCCGGGAATCAGCCCGAGGATCGCATCCAGGCCGAAGCGAATCCGCGTGCCGGGCACGCGGAACATGCTGTCCAGGATGACCGCCCACCGGCGGAGCAGGTCGAGGGACGTCGCAGCGCGGACGCCGGTGGACGGCTTCATCGGCACGTGAGCCGCGGGATCTACGACCCCGGCTTGCCGACCGCGGCGGCGAACTCGGCCATCGTCATGACGCGGCCGTGCAGCGGGACGATCGACGCGACGTCGAGCTTCAGCCGCTGGATGTTCTCGTACAGGTTGAGGGCGGCGGGGCTCACCGTCGTTGGTGGCGGCGCGTTCGGGGCGGGCGGCGACCACGCATCCACTTCGACCAGCAGCTTCTCCTTCGGCAGGTACGCCATCAGGAAGCCCTCGTTGTGCGGGCTGCCCTGAATCTCGTGCAGCTCGATAGTGCGACCGCTGTCGGTGAGCACTTTCTTCGCGCCGACGCTTTCGAACGTCGCGGCCTTCTTCGCGATCGCCAGCTTGTCGGGGTTGATCGTCCGCGGCGCCGCGAACGCCGTGTCGTAGAACTTCCGGTTCAACTGGTGCGTGACGATCGTCGCGCCCTCCGCCGCGTAGGTGCGGATCCCGCCCGAGTGATCGAAGTGATAGTGCGTGTTCACCAGGTACTTGATCGGCTTGGTCGGTATCGCCTTCTTCACCTCGGCGATGACGGCCAGCGAACGCTCCTCGTTCTGCGGACCCTCGATGACGACGAGATGGTCCTTGAACTCGACGGCCACGCTGTGGTGCGACCCGCCGGTGACATAGAAGACGCCGTCGGCCAGCTTCTGCGCCTCGGCCTTGACGGCCGGCAGCGTCGCCTGCTCCACATTGGCCGGCACCGGGATGTCGGCGGCGGGATTGGCCTCGACCGAGGCAATCGTCAGGTCGAGCGTCGTGTGCCCACCCTGCTTCTGCACGATTCGCCCCGGGTAGGTGACGGCGCCGAACGGCTTGTAGTCGGAAAACGCCGTCTCGACCAGCATGTCGCCGAGGACCGCATTGTCCACCCAGGTCTCGATCTTCTCGATCTGATGCTGCTCGTTGATGAGTCCAGTCATCTTGATCTTCCCGTGGGCAGTGAAGCTGACGCGAGTCAGCGTTCGACCGGCCACGGTCTCCGACTTCGCGCTCGCGCCGCTGGCTTTCGCCGCGCGGAGGAACCCGTGTGGCGTCGACCACAGCAGCGTCAGCCGATCGACGACGGCTCCGAGGCTCGGGGTGGCGTTCTCGCCGGCCACGTTCCAGGCCTTGCGGCCGCTCACGACCTGCACCTGGCGCTGCTCACCCGTGATCGGCTGCGCCATCACGCCCGGCGGCGGGTTCTGGAGCTGGACGCGGACGATCTCCTGCCGCATCGCGGGCGTCGTGTAGTTGACGAGCGCCGTGTAGGTCTTGAGCGCCGCGCCCGGCCAGGGCGCGTCGGCTCGCGGGCTCTGCCCCACCGTGAAGGCGGCCCCGCTTCCCGCGTATTGGATCGACGTGAGCTCGCCGCCGATGGCCTTCGCCGCCTGGTCGAGCACCGCGTTCGCGTCCTGCGCGGTGAGCCGCAGCGATCCGATGACCAGCCCCACCGCCAGCACGCACGAGGTCTTGCGCCACATAACGCCTCCGTGTGGTTTGATTCCGCCTGTCCGTCGGGACGCGGCAGGCTATCACAAACACACGGCGCGCGAGGGCTGCGGCGAAGTCCGCCGCCCCGCCTTCACCGGCCGGGCGGCGCCACCTTCTTCCAGGGATGGAACGCGCTCTCGAGGCCGCTCAACGCCGGCACGAGATGCGGATAGTGTCGTCGCAGCACGGTGAGCATCGTGTTCTTCTTGATGTAGTCGAGACCGAACTCCGTGTAGATCTCCGGCCGCCAGTCGTCGGTGAAGAAGCGGTCGCTCTTCAGCCTGCGGGATGCCATCAGGATGAAGATCCGGAAGGCCGTCTCGCTGAATCCGAAGCCTTCAGGCAGCGGCTCGGCGAAGAGCCCGGTCATCAAATCGACCTTCTCGATGTCCCCGTCGTAGACCGTCTTGAGCTGCGCCCGCCATGCGGGGTCGTCGGTGAGCTCGTCGAACGACCCGACGGGTTCTTTGTTGATGAGCCGCCGGAACTGGTTGTACCGCGGCACGCCGCGCTCCCAATCGCGCAGGATGTCCACGGCTGCGAGATCGAGCCGCTCGCCGCTGTCGCGGGTCAGGTTCTGCAGGTGTCGCGGATAGTTGTGGAGCGTGATCGCGCCGGGATGCGCGATGCCGAACGAGTAGAACAGGTCGGGCATCGTCACCCGCTCGGTGATGTCCGGCGTGCGCTGGCCGGAGACCTCGGGCAGCTGGCGGGTCTCGAGCAGCCGTCCGGTCGCGATCGAGTGGAACGCGAATTCGTCGGGCATCAGCGGGTGCATGCGGTAGACGGACACGAACTCCTCGGTCAGCGAATACGGCGCCGAATGGTGCGCCGCCTCGGACCCGACGATGCCGCCCGCCAGTTCCTTGTCGTCGAGGAACTCGAGCACGTCCTGCAGCTCGTCGCCGGCCAGGCCGGACCAGTTGACGTTCAAGGCCCGCTTGACGATGGGATGCGGCAGAATCGACGTCGTCCATTCCACCGTATGAATCTTGGCCATCAGCGCCGAGTTGATCAGACGGGCCTTCGCGTAGAGACGCCCGTCGCTCCAGTCCGGCTGCTCGGCCGCGAGCAGGTCGCAGATGAAGTTGTGCTCGAGGGTGAAGAGCGTGTGCAGCATCGCCAGGCCGATCCACCAGTTGTCGGTGAAGCCGGTAATGTGCACCCCGGTCGCGGGATCGACGGGCAGCAGGCCCGTCGGCTCGATGCGCAGGCGGCCGCCGACCCCGGTGCGCAGCTTCGGCGCGGTGGCGGCATCGCCGTAGATCTGCGAAGCATCCCACCAGTGGCTGTTCAGATTGGCGTACGCCGGCGGTCTCGTGGACCCGGGCGGCGCGGGATCGGGCACCGACGCCGGCACCCGGATCGTGGGCGCGCCCCAGTCGTCGCCCGCCGGCGTGGGAATGTCCAGATGCTCCGTGTCGGCACTCTTGTGCACGAACCAGTCGTGGACCATGAACTGAATCCACGACGCGGCCAGCAGGTTCAGGATGGTGGCGGGCTTGAACGTGTCGCGCGTCATCAGCTCGCGGCTGACGACGCGCGGGTTCGGGATCATGAGATGGGCGGTGTCCGGGAAGACGTGCTCGAGCGGCACGTTGCGGCCGAAGCGCCGGCCGGCAGCCCCCATGTTCGGCACTTTCAGGTCGTTGAACGTGCCATCGTCCGTCCGCGCTTCGCGCAGGGCCGGATCGAGAGTCGCCGGGACCTCCTGCGGCGTGAACGGCGGCTCTTCGGTATCGTGCAGGTTGTCGTCGCGGAGCTTGTTCCGGATCTGGACGAGCTCGATCCCGCCGAGCAACCCCGGCTTCTTGTGCCAGGGTCTATTTGAGGTGCCCTCGAGCACCCGCCGTCCAGCCTGATCGTCAGCCATGGCGTGCGTCTCCGTCCGGACCGCCCGCCGGCCGGACCCTTACCCGTCCACTTCCGTGAAAGCAGAATGCCAGTACTGTGAACAACGGCCCGACGCCGGGCATCGAACAGGTCCAGGGACGGGCTTGCAGGACGGGCTTGATCCTGCTGTCTGGTCTTCGGTCTTCGGTCTTCAGTCTTCGGTCTTGGTCTCTGGTCTTTGGTCCCGGGTCGGACTACAGGCTACGGACTACGGGCCGCCCGGGGCTGGGCGCCGGTAGCTCGTAACTGGTCGCTCGTAACTGGTCGCTCGTAACTGGTCGCTTGTAGCTGGTAGCTGGTAGCTGCATAGGCTCCTCTACGCGGGCTGAATCTCGATCACCTCGTAGGTGGCACGAAACCAGGCCTCCCAGCGTTCGCGCAGGCTCGAGAAGCCATCATCGTCGAAGCCGTAGGTCGTGAGGACGACGTTTCCGCCGCCGTGTGGTGACTTGTCGGTCGTCGGGCGCGCGTTGGCGATGACGAGGCCATCCCCGAACGCATCGACGGTGACGCCAAGCTGGTACGGGGCGCGAAACCAGACGAGGCCCGACAGCGTCTCGCCGGTCGGGCTCGCGACCGCGTAGCGTTGGCCGACCTGCACTCTTGCCAGGGCGCTGAGGCCCAGCGCTTCGGGCGGCAGCGGCGTCGCAGAGGACGGCGCCCGGCCGTTCAGGTACAGAGTCCGGCGATCGACGCCATCGTGGCGCTCGACAGTGAACCGCAGCTGCTGCACGAAGGTGAGCCACCCCTCGACCACATCGTCGTAGACACCGGTCCAGCCCGAATCGGTGAGCGGGGCCGACCGGATGATCCGGACGATGGTGTGCTCGCCGCACGCCTCGAGCGTGAAGCGATCGGACATGCCGATGAACCGTAGGACGCGATCGGCCTCCGACGCCTCTGTTCCGTTGATGAAGATCAGATCGATCTCCTCGGCAATGCCCGCGTGCTCCCAGCCGAACCATCGGCGAAGCTCCGCCGGATCGCGAAGTGCTCGCCACACTCTTTCGACCGGGGCTGCGACGACAATCTCGACGAGGACGCGATCCGGCTCGTTCATGACTCTCTCTCCTTCCAATCCTGAAGAGCGCGGCCCGGTCGACCCGGTGTCGGCTTGACGCTCCTGGTGCGATCGCCCTCCTTGCGGGCAGGCCGTGCGTCTGCCCTGTCCCTTTGGGGTGTCGGATAGCCTCCGAGCACTACCCGATAGCGGCGACTGCCTTCCGGCGCGTGTGCCCGCGCGGCCTCGCGGGCCAGCGCGCCGGCCACGGCGGTGACGAACCGGTCCATGTCCTGGGGGGTCGCGAAGCTGACGTCGGTGTCGAGGCTGAAGGTGAGCAGCCGCGTGCCCTGCTGGTCAGCGCGAGCCTGCATGCGGGTCACGTCGCGGACGATGTCGGCGGCGGTGTCGACGAGGTGCGCCGCGGCGAACCGATCCTGCACGTCGGCGCGTACCGCCGGCGCCCGCCGCGCCCCCAGCACGGCGGGATCGACGACGAAGGCGCGGGCGCGGGCCGCCAGAATCCGTTCGACGCACCCGCGGCGCTGGCGCACCTCGACGAGCTCGATCAGCCCCGCGGCTTCGAGCGAGCGCAGATGGTAGTTGACGCGCTGGCGGCCGAGCGACAGCTCCGCGGCGAGCTGCGCCGCCGACGCCGGGACGCGGAGCCGCTCGAGGAATTGCCGGCGCAGGGGGGAGAGCGCGAGGCGCAGGCGCTCGGGCTCATCGACCAGCGCCACGGGAACGGGAGCCATGACGCCCACCCTAAATTAGGAAAATATTTTTGTCAATATGGCCGTCTCGACAGCGCTACAATGCGGCGCTCTCAGACGTCGTGTCCGGCTTCAGCCGGACCGCCCACGGATCGCGTGGCCCAACGCCGCACGCGTGTCGCTATCGGTCGCGAGCACACCAGATGAACAGACCCGCCTCGCCTGGCCCCTATCATGACAACGCGCTGGCGGCCGTGCTGCCGACCGACCACGGCGCGTTGCCGCGCTGGGATGTGGCGGAACTGCCGGCGCCGCCGCCCTTCGGCCTGCGCAACATGATGAAGGTCATCGGCCCCGGCGCCATCATGGCCGCGACCTCCATCGGCGGCGGCGAATGGCTCGTCGGTCCGGCCGCGGCCGTGAAGTACTCGTCGTCGATCTTCCTGATCGCGACCGTCGCCATCCTGCTGCAGGTGATCTTCAACCTCGAGGCGATTCGCTACACGCTCTACACCGGCGAACCGATCTACGGCGGCATCATGCGCCTCAAGCCGGGACCCCGCTTCTGGGCCGGCTTCTACACGGTGATGGGCTTCTTCCAACTCGGATGGCCCGCCCTCGCCGGCAGCGCCGCCGCCACCCTGTTCGGGGCCTGGATGGGCCGCATGCCGGGGGCGCCGGATCAGGCCGCCCAGGCCTGGATTGCCTCCGGCCTCATCGTCAGCGTCGTCCTGATCCTCTCGTTCGGCGGGACGATCGAGCGCATGCTCGAGTACTTCGCCTGGACGATGCTCGGGATCGTGTTCCTGTTCCTGATCATCGTGAACCTCGCCTTCGTGCCGCTGTCGCACTGGTGGCTGACCTTCACGGGGTTCTTCAGCTTTTCCGGGCTGCCGCAGCCGATCGACTGGGCGCTGATTGGCGCGCTGGCGGCGACGGCCGGCTCCGGCGGCATCGGCAATCTCACCGTGACGAACTGGATCCGCGACAAGGGCTTCGCGATGGGGGCGCTGGTCGGCGCGATCCCGAGCGCGGTCGGCGGCCACGAGATCCAGCTCTCGCACGTCGGCACGGTGTTCCCGGCCACACCGCAAAACCTCGTGCGCTGGCGCGAGTGGCTGCGCTACGTCCACGCCGACCAGCTCGCGGTGTGGGGCGCGTTCTGCTTCGTCGGGATGTTCCTCAACGTCAACCTCGCCACGGCCATCATTCCGCACGGCACGGATCTGCAGGGCCTGGCCGCGGGTGCATATCAAGCCGAGTATCTGAGCAAGATCTGGCCCGGCTTCTGGTTCCTCACGCTGTTCAACGGCTTCTGGATTCTCTTCAAGACGCAGCTCGGAAACACGGACATCCTCGTGCGGACGATCACCGACGCGGTCTGGATGTCCAGCAGTACGGCGCGGGCGTGGAAACCGGGCATCCGCGCGCTCTATTACGGCATCCTCCTGGTGTTCTCGGTCTGGGGCGTCTTCGTCATCCGCTTCGCGTCGCCGTTCACGCTGTTCAAGATCCTGGCGAACATGGCCGGCATCGTGCTGCTCATCGCCGGCATCCAGATCTTCCTGGTGAACCGCCGCTTCCTGCCGCCCGCGCTCAGGCCACCGCGCTGGCGCGAGGCGGGCCTGCTCCTCTGCTCGGCGTTCTACGCCTTCTTCGCGTTCTTCGTCGTGCGCGACATCGTGCGATCGTTCCTGGGCTGAGCGTCTCCGCGGTCTTCGCCCAGTCGCCCAGTCCGCCCAGTCGCCCAGTCGCCGCAGTCGCCCAGTCGCCCAGCCGCTCCAGCCGCTCCAGCCGCTCCAGCCGCTCCAGCTCATAGAAACTTTACCCTTCGCCAACAACTCGCCATGCCCGGTTCCGTCAGAGTGATCCGGGCGCCGATCACGCGGCGCCTCCGAGGAGCCCCCATGCCCCCACAATCTGACAACCGAGCGGTCCTGGCCGAAGTCCTCCCGCGCCATCTGCCGTTCTGTGAATATCCCAGAGCGTCGGACACGCACGCGCACGGTCTGCAACCCCTCCCGCGCGAGCTCCCGCCCGCGGATTTCGCCGCCAGCGAGGTGTACCGCAGCCGGACGCGCACCGCGATCGCCGCGTCGGAGCTGTCGCGCGGCCAGGCCCTGCAGCTGGCGGAGGTCGTCGCCAGATCGTTCGCCGAACGCGAGCCGCAGACCCGCTACCTGCGGCCGGCCGCGCGGCCACCGGCCGCGTTGCACCTCGCGTCGCACGTCGATCCGTTCGGCAGCGAGCGCTTCGGCCCGTGGACGCGCGAACGCCTGGTCTACTGGTTCATCCGCCTCTTCGTCCTGACCGATCCGTCGAGCCCGCGCCGCGAGATCGCGGTCAACCACGAGGTGCTGGAGCAGTCGATCGCGATCGTGGACGACGACGGCCGTGTCATCGGCGGCGCGCTCAACGAGACGATGCCGCCGTCCGATGTCGCGCCGCAGATACGGACCGACGACCCCTTTCTGACCGCCGGCTGGGGATTCGTCGGACCGATCCTCGAGATGCTGGCCGTGCAGGACGCCGAAGCGGTACGCGCGCTGAGCGACGCCTACCCTGAGTTCCGCGAGGCGTACCAGGCCGGTCTCGTCGGGCATCACTTCATGGTGGCGCGCAGCGACGCACTCCCGAAGGCCGATGCCTTCGAGCTCGTCGCCGCGTCAGCGGCGCGCTATCGGAAGCGGGGCTACGCCTACATGGCGGTCGAGGCGACCAACCAGTGGACGGGCGCCGCCTGTGAGGCGCTCGACGGCGTGCGGGTGCATTTCGCGCCGTTCCGGGCCCGGCGGACCGTCCCTGCAGGCTATGTTCGTGACGACGAGACGACGAGCCCCGACGGCTATCTGTCCGACAAGGACAGCGGGAGCATGTTCTATATCCTGCGTCTGCTGTAGCCGGGCTGCGGGCTCGCGCGCCGGCGAGAGGGGACGGGAGCCTCACCTATGATCGAAGCGAGGCTCCCGTCCCCGTCCCGTCGGCGTCAGAAAATGAGCTTCACCATCACCTGCGTCCGGCGCGAGTAATTGGCCTGCGTCGACGCCACGATCGACCCGAACACCGCCGTCGTCGGGTTGAGGCTGTCGCCGGCCGGCGCCGGGTACAGCGGGTGATTGAACGCGTTCAGGGCCTCGAGCCGCAGCTGCAGCGAGACGTCGCCGGCGATCGTCGTGTTCTTGATGAGCGACAGGTCGACGTTGTTGATCTCGTGCGACCGCACCGAATCGAACCGCAACGGGAACGTCCGGACGTTCGATCCGAGCTGCTGCGTCGACACCTTGTTGAACCCGGCATCGGTGTTGAACCAGCGCTGCAGGGTCCGATCGCTCGACGAGAGGGCGATGTCGTCGACGTTCCCGGTGAAGAGCAGGTTGCCGAAGTTGCCGATCGGCAGGCCCGACTGGTAGATGTAAATGCCGGAGAGCTGCCAGCCGCTGATGAACTTCGACACCACCGCATTGACGTCCGAGCCCAGCCGCCGGCCTTCGCCAAATGGCAGCTCGACGATCCCGCTGACCGCCAGCTTGTGCGGCACGTCCTGACTGGAGATGTGCCGCGTCGGCGACGGGTCGTCACCGTTCAGGAACTCGGTGGCTTCCTCGAACCGCGACCAGGTATAGCTCATGCCGAGCGTGTAGCCCTTCGAGAAGCGGCGCTGCAGATTCACCTGGAACGACTGGAACCAGGACTCGCCCTCGTTGGTCGTCGTGGTCACGTTGTCGAACTGCGGGTAGGGACGGAGCAGCCGTTCGCGCGGGATCGTGCCGCCACGCAGGGCCGCGAGCGCCGTCGTCGGCAGGAGCCCGGAGAACGGATTGGGCACCTGCGCGCCCAGGTAGTTGATCGTCGCCGTATCGCGCGTCGGGCTCGTGCTGAGGTACTCGTTCGGGGTCGAGTTGATGTTGCGGGTCGTCAGCAGGTCCGAGCCGTAGGCGCCGACGTAGGTGAGCTCCGCCAGCCAGGCGCCCGGCAGCTCGCGCTGCAGGCCCACCTGCCAGCGCTGCGTCCGTGGTGACACCGGATCCTGAGCGAAGAACGTGACGCCCTGACCGAGGAAGGTCTCGATCCCGGCCGCGGCGCCCACCGGTTCCTGGATGCCGCCCTGGAACGGATTGGAGAGGGTCTCGATGAACGTCAGGCCGTTGTCGAGCGTCAGGTTCTGGTTGGTGTTGGCGCTGAACCCGCTCTGCACGACGTCGCCGCGGCGCTGGCCGAGGAACCCGTAGAACAGGCCGTAGCCGCCGCGGAGGACCGTCTTGTCGTCGATCTGGTAGGCGAGCCCGACCCGCGGCATGAAGTTGTTCGAGGGCGTGTTGAACAGCCCGCGCGACTGGCCCCCGACCCCGGGGAACAGCAGGCCTCCGCGCACGTCGAACTGATCCACCGGGACCTCGGGCGTCGGGTTGCGGGCGTAGGCGGCCCGCGACGCCGCCTCAATCGGCTGCACCGCGGCGAAGTCGAAGCCGCCGACGCTGCGGTCGTCGACCTCGGTGAGCGGCGTCTCGTACTCGTAGCGCAGTCCCAGGTTGAGCGTCAGCTTCGAGCCGATGCGCCAGTCGTCCTGCACGAACAGGCCGAGCGTGGTCGAGTGCTCGTCGTACTCGGCCGCGCGCAGAACGGAGCCCGTGGTCGGCAGGCCCAGGAGGAACGCGGCGACGGACTGGCCGCGCGAGCCCGGCGCCGGAGTCGAGTTGTCGAGCGGGCCCCGCGTCCAGGTGTCGGTGAAGTCGAACTGCCCGGTCTGGTTGTTCCCGAAGAACACGTCCGTCTCGCGATAGCGGCGCACTTCCGTTCCCGCCCGGAATCCGTGCGCCCCCTTCGTCTTGTTGACGGTCGCGATCACCGCCTGGGTTTCGGTCGGACGCTCCTCGCCGCCGATGGCGGTGCCCTGATAGCCGGTGATGTTGATGCGCGGGAACCGGCGGATGTCCTCCGGAATCTGGCTGGCGTACGAGGCCGGGAAGCCCAGCGAGGTCAGGTCGAAGCCACGCTGGTCCGGATTCGCGTTGGTGCCGCGCACGAACCGGTCGTAGCCGTAGCGCACGTTGAGCACCGTCGTCGCGTTGAGCGTGTTGACGTAGTCCACCGCGACCTGGCGCGAGATGAACTTGAACCACTCGCCGGTCGAGAGGTTGTTGAAGTAGTTGTTGTAGTTGCTGTTCCGGTCGTACCAGCTGACGCGCCCGTACAGGCGCTGGCGGTTGCTCATGTTGTGGTCGACGCGGATCGTGTTCGAGGTGTAAGCCGTCGACTCCTTGAGCTCGGGCTGCTGGAAGTTGCCGCTGCCGTCAGGGTTGCCGGGCGTCTTCGGCGTGCCGATGTAGGCGAGGATCGCGCGCGAGACCGGGTTGATGAGCTCCTGCGGGATGATGTTGCCCGGAAACGGGTCCTGCTGGAACCGCCCGTTGCCGATCGACCGTCGCGTGAACGGGTTGTAGATCTGGTACTGCGGCCCGAGCGCCAGCAGTTCGGAGAAATCGCCGTTGCGCATCCGCTCGGTCGGCACGGTCGGCGTGCCGTTGTTGCGCGGCCGGGCCTCGTCGATGCCCTCGTGGCCGAACATGAAGAACGTCCGCTGCTTGATGATCGGCCCGCCAACCGTGCCGCCCCAGCGGTTGTAGCTGAAGTCGGGCAGCGGAATGTTGCTGGCGTTCGCGAAGAAGTCGTTGGCGAACATGTTCGCCGGCATCTTCACGAAGTACCCGGTGCCGTGGAACTGGTTGGTCCCCGACTTGATGCTGACGTTCGTGACGCCGCCCTCGGTGTTGCCGAAGCTGGCGTCGAAGGTCGCGGTCTGGACCTTGAACTCCTGCACCAGATCCTGCGGCGGCACGTAGGAGGCGATGACCTCGCCGGCGTTCGCCGTCGACGTGCTGGGAATGCCGTCGATCGTGATGTCGCTGCGGTTCGACCGCGTGCCGTTCACCGAGTAGCCGACGATGTGGGTCGGCTCGAACGGCCGATCGAGGCGCGCCGACATGACGAACGACGTGCCGGCGGCCAGGCCGATGAGCGAGAACGGATCGCCGTGCGGCGTCGGGAGCTCGGCGACGCGGCGCGCGTCCACGACCTGCCCGAGCGAGGCGTTGGTCGTCTCGAGCAGCGGCGCGGCGGCGCTGACGGTCACTTCCTCCTGCGTCCCCCCGAGCTCGAGCACGAGCTCGAGCTCCAGCCGATCGCCGACCCTGACGTCGATGCCGTCACGGACAACCTTCTTGAAGCCGGTGAGCTCGATGGTGACCCGGTACTGGCCCGGGATCAGGTAGAGCGCCTGGAAATAGCCGACATCGTTGGTGATGACGGTGACGTTGGTCGCCATCGCCACGTTGGTGACGGTGACGGTCGCCCCGGGCACGACGCTCCCGCTCGTGTCATGCGCCGTGCCCGTAATGGCCCCTCGGGATTCCTGTCCGATCGCGGGGGTGGCGGCGAGCCATCCCACGCACACGACCGCGGCCAGCAGACGCCTGCTGCCGGGCCGCCGTTCATTCATCGCGCGGGCGTGTGACCGCGTCGAATCCATAGCGCCTCCTCACCGTGACGGCGGGTGCCGTCGCGTCTCGCACGTACGTGGGTGTTCGAGGGACGAGGGTCGTCCCGAAGAGGCACGCTTCGGCAAGCATAGATCATATATGAGCTGCTGTTCACCACCGGTGAACGCGCCAGAACGTCTGAGCAGGCACAGACGAGCCTCTGTTTTCAGCGAAAGCTCCGATCCTGTCGGCCATCGAATGCACCGGCGACCGATCCAAGGCCCTGAGCGGCAATGTTATGCTGTCCGAAACTTTCATGACGACCGCTCCGCCAGAGCCAGCTGGATTCCCGCCCGGACGCCCGGAGCGCTATCTGGTGAAATCGCTCGTGCACGCGTCCGAAATTCTCCGCGCGTTCCAGCACCCGGGCGAGGCGCTCCGCCTGCGCGACGTCATGGATCGCACTGGCTTCGGCAAGGGCATGTGCTTCCGCCTGCTCTACACCCTCCGCCACTGCGGCTTCCTCGAGAAGGTCGAAGGCCAGCGCTATCGGCTGACGTCCGAGATCAGGCGGCAGCGGAAGTATCGCATCGGCTACGCCGGCCAGGGACAGGACAGCTCGTTCGCCCGGGAGGTGCACGACGGGCTTCAGCGGGCCGCCGAACGCGAGCACGTCGAGCTCGTCGTCGTGGACAACCGCTATCAACCGAAGATCGCGATCAAGAACGCGGAGCTGCTGATTCGGGAACGCGTCGATCTGGTCATCGAGTTCCAGACCGACGAAGCCGTGGCGCCGCCGATTGCCTCCCGGTACCACGAGGCGAACATTCCGATGGTGGCGATCGACATCCCGCATCCCGGCGCCACGTATTTCGGCGCCAACAACTACGAGGCGGGGTTGATGGCCGGGCACCACCTGGCGCGATTCGCGAAGCAGCGGTGGAGCGGCCAGGTCCACGAGATCCTGCTGCTCGAGCTCGCCCGGGCGGGCTCGGTCCCCGCCTCGCGCATGCGCGGCGTGCTGGCGGGCATCCGTGAGACCGCCCACGAGACGGCGAACTGTCTCGTCGTCTCGATCGACGGCGACGGGCAGTTCAAGACCGCGCTCGAGCGGGTGCGGAAGCACCTGCGCGAGTCCAAGGCGGAGCGCATTCTCGTCGCCGCGGCGAATGATCCGAGCGCGCTCGGCGCGACGCGGGCGTTCCAGGAAGCCGGCCGGGCCGACACCTGCGCCATCGTCGGCCAGAACGCGGAACCCGATGCCCGGGCCGAGCTGCGCCAGCCGCGGACGCCGCTGATTGCGTCAGTGGGGTATTTCCCGGAGCGCTACGGCGACGGCCTGATTCGCCTGAGCCTCGGCATCCTCGGCCGCCGGCCGGTGCCGCCCGCCGTGTTCGTCAAGCACCACATCATCACGCGCGACAACGTGGACCACTTCTATCCGAACGACACGCTGCTGGGCGTCGAGACGTACTCCGGGTACTGAGGAGCGCGAGGGGCCTGCGGCGCGGAAGTCGTGGGCAGGTTCAGCTGTGCGCCTCGCCCGCATGGGCGAGGACGCGCCCGCGCGCGCGGGCGCGACGGCGCTGTCCCCAGAGCCGCAGGCGATCGAGATACAGGTAGACGACCGGCGTCGTGTAGAGCGTCAGCACCTGGCTGACGACCAGCCCGCCGACGATGGCGATGCCGAGCGGCTTGCGCAGCTCGGATCCCTCACCCACGCCGAGCATCAGCGGCAGGGCGCCGAGCAGCGCCGCGAGGGTCGTCATCAGGATGGGCCGCAGGCGCAGCAGGCACGCCTCCCGGATCGCCTGGTACGGCGTCAGATCGCGCTCGCGCTCGAGTTGCAGCGCCACGTCGATCATCAGGATGGCGTTCTTCATGACGACGCCAATCAGGAGGAACAGCCCCAGCATCGCGATCAGGCTGAACTCGGTGTTCAGCAGCTTGAGCGCGAGGAAGCGCGCCGACACCCGCCGAGGGCAGCGTCGAGAGAATCGTCAGCGGGTGGATGTAGCTCTCGTAGAGCACGCCGAGCACGATGTAGACGATCAGCAGCGTGCCGAGGATGGCCAGCGGCTGGTTGCCCTGCGCCTGCTGGAACAGCCGCGCGCTGCCCTGCATGCGGCCCTGGATGGACGATGGCATCGCGAGCTGGGCCACGGCGCGCTCGATGGCCACCTGCGCCTGGCTCAGGCTGACGCCCGGGCCGGATCTCGAAGTCGATCGAGGTCGACGCGAACTGGCCCCAGTGGCTGATGCGATCGGGCGCGACGGTGTGCTGGTACTTGCTGAAGGCGGACAGCGGGATCCGCTGGCCTCCGGCAATCACGCTGCACGCGGTCGAGCGCCTCGGGGCCCTGCGCGTGCTCGGGCGCGACTTCCATCACGACGCGATACTGGTTCAGCGCGTTGTAGATCGTCGAGACCTGGCGCTGGCCGAACGCGTTGTTCAGCGCCTGCGTCACGTCCGACATCCCGACGCCGAGCTGCCGCGCCGCATCGCGATCGACGTCGAGCGTGATCTGCTGGCTGGAGACGAGCTCGTCCTCGAAGCCGGTCAGCTCCGGGCAGCTCGGCGCAGCGCCGCCTTCACCTTCGGCGCCCACGCGCGCAGCAGCGCGGTGTCGTCGGCGAGCAGCGTGTAGTCGTACTGCGTGCCGCCGCCTCCACCGCCGCCGCCGCCGCCCGCCGAACCGGATGTCCTGATCGGCGCCCAGGAACATGCGCGCGCCGGCGACGTGCGGCAGGTTGGCGCCGAATGCGCTCGGCGACCACCTGCGCCGAGACCTTGCGCTCGGCGAGCGGCTTCAGGCGGACGAACGTCTGCGCGTTGTTGATGCCGCGGCCGCCGCCGATGAACCCGGCCATGCTGTCGACCGCGGGATCGGCCAGCACCGCCTGCCGGAAGATGTCGATCTTCGGCTGCATGATCTGGAACGACAGCCCGTCGTCGCCGCGCATGAACCCGCCGAGCTGCCCGGTGTCCTGCTGCGGCAGGAAGCTCTTGGGCGCCGCGATGTAGAGCCGCACGTTCAGCGCCATCACCCCGAGCAGCAGGCACATCACCAGCGGCGCGTGCTGCAGCGCCCAGCCGAGCGTCCGGTCGTAGCCGCGCACCAGCCAGCCGAACGCCGCCTCGCTCGCGCGCTGCCACCGGCTCGGCCGCTGCTGCACCCGCAGCCAGCGCCCGCAGAGCATCGGCGTCAGCGTCAGCGACACGCCCAGCGAAATCAGGATCGCCGCGACGAGCGTGATCGAGAACTCGCGGAACAGCCGCTCGACGATGCCGCCCATGAAGAGGATCGAGACGAACACGGCGACGAGCGCGAGGTTCATCGAGAGCAGCGTGAACCCGACTTCGCGCGCGCCGACGAGCGCCGCCTCGAGCGGCGGCAGCCCGCTCTCGACGTGCCGCGAGATGTTCTCCAGCACGACGATGGCATCGTCCACGACCAGCCCGGTGGCGACGATCAGCGCCATCAGCGAGAGGTTGTTGAGCGAGAAGCCCCAGAGGTACATCACCGCAAAGCTGCCGATCAGCGCGACCGGCACGGCCGCCACGGGGATGAGCGCGGCGCGGAAGTTCGCGAGGAACAGCAGCACGACGAGGATGACGAGCCCGACCGCGATGAGCAGCGAGCGCTCGGCCTCGTGCAGCGTCGCGCGGATGCTCGGCGAGCGGTCGCTCGCGATGTCAGGTCGACGCCGGCGGGCAGGAACGCGCGCAGCGCCGGCATCTGCTCGTGGATGGCGTCGACGGTCTTGATGATGTTCGCGTCGGGCTGGCGGCTGACGATCAGCAGCACCGCCGGCTTGCGGTTGTAGAAGCCCGTGTTGAAGCGGTCCTCGACGCCGTCGTAGACCTTCGCGACGTCGGACAGCCGGACCGGCGCGCCGTTGCGGTACGTGATGATGAGCGACTCGTAGTCGCTCGCCTTCGTCAACTGGTCGCTCGCCTGGATCTGCCACGTAGCGCTCGCCGTCCTCGACCGAGCCCTTCGGGCGGAGGACGTTGGCGCCGGCGATGGCGCGGCGCACTTCGTCGAGCGCGATGCCGTACTGGCTGAGCGCGTACGGCTCCAGCTCGACGCGCACCGCCGGCAGCGATCCGCCGCCGACGGTCACGTCGCCGACGCCGGTGACCTGCGCGACCTTCTGCGCGAGCACGGTCGAGGCGATGTCGTAGATCTCGCTCGTCGTCCGCGTCTCGGACGTCAGCGCCAGGATCATGATCGGCGCCTGCGACGGGTTGATCTTGCGGTAGTTCGGCATGCCGGGCAGCGCGCTCGGCAGCAGCGACCGCGACGCGTTGATGGCGGCCTGCACCTCCCGCGCCGCGGCGTTGATGTCCTTCCCGAGGTCGAACTGGACGTTGATGCGCGTCGAGCCCTGCGAGCTCTGCGACGTGATCTCGTTCACGCCCGCAATCGTCCCGAGCGCGCGCTCGAGCGGCGTCGCCACGCGTCGACGCCATCGTCTCCGGGCTCGCGCCCGGCAGGCTCGCCGACACCGAGATCATCGGGAAGTCGACCTGCGGCAGCGGCGACACGGCGAGCAGCGAGAAGCTCACCGCGCCCGCCAGCACCACCGAGAGGTTCAGCAGCGTCGTCGCGACGGGGCGGTTGATGAAGGGCGAGAGGACAGAGACGTGCATGACCATCTACGCCGATCGCGCGTCCTTCCACCACTGAGCTGCGCCGCTGCGCCGCGACGCCAGCTGCCGGCCGAGCCGATCGAAGAACAGGTAGATGACCGGCGTCGTGAACAGCGTCAGCACCTGGCTCACGAGCAGGCCGCCGACCATGACCAGGCCGAGCGGCTGGCGCAGCTCGGCGCCCGAGCCCGAGGACAGCATCAGCGGCAGCGCGCCGAACAGCGCCGCCAGCGTCGTCATCAGAATCGGGCGGAACCGGAGGAGCGCCGCCTGGTAGATCGCATCTCGCGGCGACATGCCCTGCTCGCGCTCGGCGTCGAGCGCGAAGTCGATCATCATGATCGCGTTCTTCTTCACGATGCCGATGAGCAGGATGATGCCGATGATGGCGATCAGGCTCAATTCGGTGCCCGACGACGCAGCAGCGCCAGCAGCGCGCCGACGCCGGCCGACGGCAGCGTCGAGAGAATCGTGATCGGATGGATGTAGCTCTCGTAGAGCACGCCGAGCACGATGTACATCGTGACGATGGCCGCGAGGATCAGCAGCAGCGTGCTGTCGAGCGAGGCGCGGAACGCCTCCGCCGCGCCCTGGAAGCGCGTCTGGATGCTGGCCGGCATGCCGATCTCGCGCTGCGCCGCCTCGATTGCCCTCGACGGCCTCGCCGAGCGACGCGCCCGGCGCGAGGTTGAACGACAGCGTCACGGCCGGGAACTGGCCGGCGTGGTTGATGACCAGCCGCGTGTGGCGCTCCTCGACGCGCGCCATGCTCGCGAGCGGCACCTGCTGGCCGTCGCGCGTGGCGACATGAATCTGTCCCAGCGCCTCCGGCCCGATCTGGTAGCGCGGCGCCGCCTCGAGCACCACGCGATACTGGTTCGCCTGCGTGTAGATCGTCGAAATCAGCCGCTGCCCGAACGCGTCGTAGAGCGCGTCGTCGATCGCCGAGACGCTGACGCCGAGCCGGCTCGCCGCATCGCGATCGATCGTCGAGAAAGGCCTGCAGCCCGCGGTCCTGCAGGTCGCTCGCCACGTCGGCCAGCGCCGGGATCTGCTTCAGCCGATCGATCAGCTTCGGCACCCACTCGCTCAGGCGATCCGCGTCCGGATCCTCGAGGATGAACTGGAACTGCGTGCGGCTGACGCGATCCTCGATCGTCAGGTCCTGCACGGGCTGCAGGTACAGCGTGATCCCGGCACCTTCTGCAGGCGTGTCCGCAGGCTCTCGATGACCGCGGTGGCCGTCCGGCTCGCGCTCGTCGTGCGGCTCGAGCGTGACCAGCATGCGCCCGCTGTTGAGCGTCGCGTTGGTGCCGTCGACGCCGATGAACGATGAGAGGCCCGTGACGTCCGGCTCCTGGAGGATCTCGCAGCCGCCGCCTGCTGCCGCTCGGCCATCGCCGAGAACGAGACCGACTGCGGCGCCTCGGTGATCACCTGAATCGCGCCGGTGTCCTGCACCGGGAAGAAGCCCTTGGGGACCGCCATGTACAGCGCCACGGTCAGGGCGAGCGTGCCGAGCGCCACCAGCAGCGTCAGCGGCTGATGCGCGCAGCACCCACTTGCAGCATGTGGCCGTAGCCCGTGACAATCCCGTCGAGGAACGCCCCGCTCTTCCGGTAGAACCAGCCCTGCGACTCGCGGTGCATCTGCTTGAGCAGGCGCGCGCACATCATCGGCGTCAGCGTCAGCGACACGACCAGCGAGATCAGGATCGAGACGGCGAGCGTGATCGCGAACTCGCGGAACAGCCGCCCGACGACGTCCGCCATGAACAGCAGCGGAATCAGCACGGCGACCAGCGAGATCGTGAGCGAGATCAGCGTGAACCCGATCTCCTGCGCGCCCTTGAGCGCCGCCTGCAGCGGGGTCTCCCCCGCCTCGATGTGCCGCGCGATGTTCTCCACCATCACGATCGCGTCGTCGACGACGAAGCCGGTCGCAATCGTGAGCGCCATCAGCGTGAGGTTGTTGACCGAGAAGCCCGCCAGGTACATCACGCCGAACGTGCCGATGAGCGAGAGCGGCACCACGACGCTCGGGATGATCGTCGCGGGGATGTTCCGCAGGAAGAGGAACGTGACCAGCACGACCAGGCCGACGGCGAAGATGAGCTCGTGCTGGACGTCGCGCACCGACGAGCGGATGGTCTCCGTGCGATCGCTGAGGACCGCGACGTTGAGCGTGTTGGGCAGGCTCGCCGTGAGCTGCGGCAGCAGCCGCTGGATGCGATCGACGACGTCGATGACGTTGGCGCCGGGCTGGCGCTGCACGTTGATGAGCACGGCGGGCAGCTCGTTCGCCCAGGCCGACAGCCGGGTGTTCTCCGCGCCGTCGACGACGTCGGCCACGTCGGCGATGCGCAGCGGCGCGCCGTCGCGCTACGCGACGATCAGCTTGCGGTAGGCCTCGGGCGACCGCAGCTGATCGTTCGCGTCCAGCATGAACGAGCGCTCGGGGCCGTCGAAGTTCCCCTTCGGCTGGTTGACGTTGGCGGCGGCGATGACGCTGCGCAGGTTCTGCAGATTCAGGCCGTGCGCCGCGAGCGCCTGCGGATTGGCCTGGATGCGGACCGCGGGACGCTGGCCGCCGGCGATGCTCACCAGGCCGACGCCGGGCAACTGCGACAGCTTCTGCGCGACGCGCGTGTCCACGAGGTCGTGGACCTGCGGCAGCGGAACGGTCTTCGACGTGACCGCCAGCGTGAGCACCGGCGTGTCCGCCGGGTTGACCTTGTTGTAGACCGGCGGCTGCGGCAGGTCGTTGGGCAGCAGGCTGTTCGCCGCGTTCATCGCCGCCTGCACTTCCTGCTCCGCCACGTCGAGCGGCTTCTCCAGCGTGAAGCGCAGCGTGATGACCGACGCGCCGCCCGAGCTGGTCGACGACATCTGGCTCAGGCCCGGCATCTGCCCGAACTGCCGCTCGAGCGGCGCCGTGACGGCGCTCGTCATCACTTCAGGGCTCGCGCCCGGATAGAACGTCAGCACGCGGATCGTCGGATAGTCGACCTGCGGCAGCGCCGAGACCGGCAGCAGCCGGTACGCGAGCATCCCCGACAGCAGCAGCGCCGCCATCAGCAGCGCCGTCGCCACCGGCCGAAGGATGAACGTGCGGGAGATGTTCATCGGCCCTGGCCCTGCCCGCGCGGACGGCCGCCGCGCCCCGCCGGACCGCCCGGGCCGCCCTGCCCCGCCGGACGGGGCTGCGGCTTCGCGCCACCCTCGGGCACGATCTCGACGCGCGCGCCTTCGGTGAGCGCATCGACGCCTTCGAGCACGACCTGCGCCTGCGGCTCCAGACCGGACGTGACCGCGACCCGATCGTTCTCGGTGGGACCCGACGGCAATCCGCTGGATGCTGACGGTGCTGTCCGGCTTCACGACGTAGACGAAGGTGCCGAACGAGGCGCGCTGAATCGCCGCCGCCGGGATGACCGTCGCGTTCGGCAGCGTCTTCACGCGGAGCCGGACGTTGACGAACTGGTTCGGGAAGAGCTTCTGGTCGCCGTTGTCGAAGCTCGCGCGCAGCTTGATGGTGCCGGTCGTCGTGTCGATCTGGTTGTCGACCGTCTGCAGCGTGCCGACGGCGAGCTTCGTCGTGTCCGCCCGGTCCCACGCCTCGACCGGCAGCCGGCTGCCGGCGCGCAGCGGCTCGAGCACGGACGGCAGGTCGCTTTCGGGCACGGTGAAGATCACGGAGATCGGCGACATCTGCGTGATGACGACGATGCCGTTGGCGTCACCGCTGCGGACGAGGTTGCCCGGATCGACCTGGCGAAGCCCGAGGCGACCGCCGATGGGCGCGATGATCTTCGTGTAGGCGAGGTTCAGGCGCGCGTTGTTCACCTGGGCCTCGTTCGTCTGGAGGGCGCCGACTATCTGCCCGACGAGCGCCTCCTGACTGGTCACCTGCTGCCCGGTGATCAGCTCTTCCGCTGACAGCTTCTCGAAGCGTTCGAGGTCGGTCTTGGCGTTCTTGAGCCGCGCCTGGTTCTCGACGCGCTGGCCCTCGACCTGCGCCAGTTGCGTCTCGTACGGGCGCGCATCGATCTCGCCGAGCACCTGCCCCTCGCGCACGACGTCGCCTTCGCGGAACGACAGCCGGACGAGCTCGCCATCCAGCGCGGCTCCGGACCGTGACGGTGTTGAGCGGCGTCACCGTCCCGAGCGCCCGCAGGTGGACGTCGATGTTCTGCTTCTGCGCGGAGACCACCCGCACGGGCGTCGTCTGGTTCGGGCCGCCAAATCCTCCCCGGCCGAACGGCCCCCCCGAGGGCCACCTGTAGTGGCCGTCGTCGCGCGACCCAGCTCGAGGTACCAGATCAGCGCCGCCGCGCCGGCCAGCAAGACGAACCCCAGCAGCCACAGGCGGGCCCGGGATCGCGGAGCGTGAGCAGGAATCGATTCGGCAGGGAGTGTGTCCATGTCTGCGCGCACAGCCGTCCTCTGTTCTTACGACGCGGGCGGCCCGTGTTTTTCCACGGCCGGGCTCCGCGCGGCGTGCTCCATTAAACGGCTTCTCCGCTGAAGGATGGTTATCTCGATGCAAAACCCTTGTTAACGATGTAAAAGAGGAGGTGACTGTGGGGCGACTGGGCGACTCGGCGACTAGGCGGACTGGGCGACTAGTCGCGCACTCGCCGAGTCGCCCGAGTCGCCCGAGCGCCCGGCGCCTTCCCAGTCGCTCCAGTCCGCCCAGTCCCCCAATCGCCCAGTCCCCCAGTCGCCCAGTCGCCCAGTCCCCTAGTCCCCTTCACCCTCCCTGAACCACCGGGTTGGTCAGCGTCCCGATGCCGGCGTAGGTGCAGGACGCCAGGTCGCCGGGTTTGAGGAAGACGGGTGGCGTTCTCGCCGAGCCGACGCCGGCGGGCGTGCCGGTCGCAATCACGTCCCCGGGGCGCAGGGTGGTGATGTGCGAGGCATAGGACACCTGCTCGTAGACGTCGTGAATCATCATCGAGGTATTCGCGTCCTGCATCAGCTGGCCGTTGAGCGTGAAGGTGACCGCGAGCTGCTGCGGGTCGGCGACGAACTCGCGCGGCACGATGAACGGCCCCAGCGGGGCGAACGTGTCGTGCGACTTGGCGATGAGCCAGTCGTTGCCGTGCCGGCTGTCGCCGCGCCCGCCCCGATCGGAGACATCGTTCTCGATCGTGTATCCGAAGATGTACTCGGCGGCCCGATCGATGGCGACGCGCCGCGCGCGCTTGGCGATCACCACGCCGAGCTCGCACTCCCAGTCAATCTGCGTCCGGCCGGGCGGCAACTCGATCGGCTCGCCAACCGCGATGACGGCCGACGGCAGCTTGACGAAGAGATAGGGGTTCCAGCGTGTGTCCCCCGGCTTGCGCTCCCAGATGCCGGGCGCACTGGCAGTGCCAGGCAGAGCGAGGCCAGGCGCTTGTGCCGTCGTCGGGCTGCCCGAAACCGCGGGTCCGGCTCCCGCCATCTCGAGCCCGTGTGCCCGGTAGTTCACCGCCACATTCAGCATCGTCGTGGGATACATGATGGGCGGAAGCGTTTTCAGCGCCTTCAGGTCGGTCGCGTAGGGGGGACGCGTGCCGCCGGCGGCCTCGACGTGGGACACGATCTGCTGGATGCGGTCCCGCAGCGCGGCGTCATAGCCGGCGATGACGGCCTTCATGTCGGACGGAAGGTCGAGCCGGGTGCCGGCAGATGGCACGGCGGCGTGAGCAGCCGCCAGGTCAATCACGAGAGTGTCGCGGAGCACGACGCCGACGAACCGCGTGCCGGCTCGATCGAACGTCCCGAGCTTGTAGGCGGTGCGGCTTCCGGAGGGCGCCGGCTGGGGCTCGAGTCCCGTGCCGCGAACCAGCGCCGGGCCCGGCGCGAGGACGCTCAGGAGGGCGACAAGTCCGACCAGTGGCCGAATCATCGCCCAGAGTCTACGCCTGTCGGACGTCAGCGGCTCGCGGTCCGCGTCACTCTCGCGCGCGGGTCGCCGTCCACGAACCTTCCTTGCCGTCGGCGCCGGTGACGCGTCCCTCGATAGTGTCTCCCTTGACCTGACCGGCGTAGGTCGCGCCGCCCGCGACGAAGGAGATCTCGATCGCCGCGGAGCCGGACCTGCTCGAGGGGCACGCTCTGGGAGGCGGCGGCCAGCGTCCCCGTCACCACCTGGAACCGCTGCTGCAGCGTGAGCTCGCCCGCCGGCAGGCGCCACGAGCCCTCGACTCGGGCAGGCACGATCCACAGCAGGGCCGTGCACCAGCTCGTGCACTCGCCCTGGAAGCTCTCGCGCTCGTCGGGCTCCCAGTCGGGAATCGTGAAGGTGTTCACCACGATGCGGGTGCCCGGACGGAGGTCGAGGAACTTCGGGGTGAGCCGCCGGAGGTTGTCGGTGAGCAGGAAGAGCGACAGCACCGTGGCCTTCGAGATGTCGGCCTCGAACATGTCGCCCTCGACGAACGTGGCCTTGTCGGCGACGCCCTGTTCCTCGGCGTGCCGCTTCGACAGCACCACGAGATCGGGGTTGAACTCGACGCCCATCGCCCGCGCGCCGCGGCGGGCCGCCGCAATGACGTTGCGGCCGTCGCCGGACCCCAGGTCGATCACGAAGTCGTCGGACGTCACCCGCGCCAGGTCGAGCATCTTCTCGACGAGGGCCGACGGGTTGGGCACCCAGACGACGTCCTTGCCGGGCTGACCAACCTGGGGCTCGTAGGGAACGGCCGGTGTCTGCGCCGCCAGGCGTGCCGGACCGGCCATCACACACGCCACCAGCAACAGCGTTGATGCAGGACGCTTCAGAACCATCGGCGAGTGCCCTCCGATCGGTGAACCAGTTCGTGTGGCAGGGCGCATCAGCGTCCGGCCGGGCGATGAGTCCTGCAGTATCCGCATCAGCGGCGCGATTCGCAAGCTCTCGCGTGCGCGCGCGGCCAGCGCGAGCTGGCGGCTGGGCTACAGCCGGGCGGCGTTGTGCTGACGTAGCGTGTGCCGTGCGTTGTCGGCGTGCGTCGTGCCGGCGTGCGTTGTGCTGACGTAGTGTCCGGCTTCAGCCGGACCCGGGGTCCGCTAGCCCGGAGCTCACTTGCGCAACGGGCCCGCCAAGGTGGCGCCGGGCTTCAGCCCGGCCAATGCGGGCCCCGGCAGGCCTAAGGCCTGCGCCACATTGTCTACACAAGTGAACTTGGGCGGGCCTGCCTAGGTGGCGGCGCTCGACGGCGACGCCGGCCTGAAATCACCGGAGCGTGCCGATGCGGTGTGACGCGGGAAGAGGCGTGCCCGGGCGACGCGCGCCGCGATGCCGGGACGGAACAACGCGGAGGGTGGCGCGAGGAGGTTGGCGACGTTGAAGAAGGCCTGGCACACGGTGCGATCCGTCGCCGCGGCGTCGTGGACGCCGTCGATGTACCGGTTCACGAGTGCCGTCCCTCGCGGACGGGGACCGGTCACCCCTTTGAAGGCGAAGTCCGCGCCCACGGCCATGGTCCAGGGGATGTCGACGACCTTCGCCACCCGCGCGAAAAAGCGCGGTCCGATGCGGGTGAGCGGGTTGGGCTCCCGGAGTACCCGAAGCAGCTCAACGGCCTCCAGCGCCGAACAGCTCATCCCCTGCCCGTAAATCGGATTGAACGAGGCGATCGCGTCGCCAATGACGACGAAGCATTCCGGGAATCGCGGCATGCGCTCGTATCGATGACGGATGTTCGCCGGGTAGGCGAACGCGACAGGGTCGGTCAGCGGCGTGGCCGACCTCACCACGTCGTAGATATCCGGGCGGGGCAGCGACCGCGCGAACTCGAGGAACCCGGACGCCGTGGGCGGCGCATGATCGCCGGTCCAGCCGCACAAGGAGACCACCCAGCGGCCGCCCTCCTGGGCGAGGATGAAGCCCGCGCGCGTCTGCCGGGGTGGTGTCGGCGCGATGATGGCGGCGACCGCTCCACCGAGATGCTCGGGCTTGCGCTCATACATACGCGTGGTATAGCCGAGCCCGACCTTCACCTCCTCGACGGACGGGCGGCCGAATCCGAGTGCGCCAAGCCAGTCCGGAGCGCGGCTCGCGCGTCCGCTTGCGTCGACGACGAGATCGGCATCCAGGCACTCGATCCCGACCCGCTCCTCTCGTTGGACGCGGATGCCGGTGACCCGCGTCCGCGACGGGTCCATGACGAGGCCGACCACGTGGGTGCGATCGATGAGGTCGACGCGCGGGCAGCTCAGTGACGCGCTGACGAATCACCCCTTCGAGCAGCGCCCGGCTCAGCAGGACCGCTCGCAGGCCGACATCGACTCTCGCCTTGTAGCAGCCATGCTGATACCAGATGGCATCGCGCGCGACGTCGCCGGATGTGGCGCCCCGCATGAGGAGCTCGTCCTCGATCCCGGGGAACAGGTCCTTGAGCACCTGCAGTCCACTCGCCAGCAATCCGTGTCCGTGCCAGCCCTGCGGGACGCCTCGCCGGTTCATCCCGCACGCCGGCAGCACGTCGCGATCGAGGACGGTGACGCGCGAGCAGCGCTCACTGAGAACCCTGGCCGCGAGCAGCCCGGCGATGCTGCCTCCGATCACGATCGCGTGCATATCGTCTCCTTACGCGCCCGGCGAGACCTGATGGGCGGACGGGCGCAACTCCACACTAGGCGCCCGCGCGCCGGCAGTCGTGAAGCTGCGGTAAGGAATCAGGAAGATGTGGCGCTATTCGGCGCGCAGCGTCTCGGCCGGGTCGATGCGTGCCGCCCGGCGGGCGGGCGCGTATGCCGCAAGCACAGCCGCACCACACACCACGGCCACCGCGATGCCAAACGCGCCCGCATCGAGGACCGTGACGTTCTGCAGGCGGACCAGGGAGCTCAGGACCTTCATCACCGAGAAGACGCTGACGAGCCCGACCAGCGCGCCGACCACCGTGAGCCGGGCCGACTGCGTCACGATGAGCCGGACGACGGCGGCGGCCGTGGCGCCGAGCGACATCCGGATCCCGATCTCGCGCACGCGTTGGCTGAGCGTGTAGGTGAGCACGCCATAGAGGCCGGACACGCTCAGGCCGAGCGCAATGACACCGAGCAGCGAGCCGATCCAGGACGCCATTTTCAGCGGATAGAGCTGCATGGCGAGCATCTCTTCGAGCGGGATCACCTCGAACGCGAGCGGATTGTCGTGAGCCTCCCGCAGCAGCGCCTGCGCGCGGTCGACGCGAAGATCGGCCGCGGTGCGGCCGCGGACGAGCATCGACTCCGCGCGGCTGCCGGAGGGATTCGTCGGAAGATAGAGGTGCGAGGCGTCCTTCCCCGTGTAGACGAAGGTGCTGACCATGTCCCTGGCGACGCCGACGATGATCACCGGCGTCGTGCCCGCGGGCGGGTCGTCAGGCCCGCCGACGGCTCGGAGCTCCTTCTTTGTCTCATCGCCCGGTCCTCGTTCGACGAAACGCACCCAGACGGTCTGGCCGATCGGATCGGCGTCCCCCCACAACGCCCGGGCACCCGATCGATTGACGATGCCGACGAGCGCTTCCGCCTGCGCTTCCGCGGGCAGGAAGCCGCGGCCATGCACGATCGGGATGCCGACCAGCGGGAAGTACTCCGGCGACACGAACTGATACGTCGTCGGCACGACGGGCGCGTTCGGCTGCAGCCGGATGGGGGTCTTCGGGCAGATCGCCGAACAACGGATTCTGGCTCGTGGCCGCGACGATGCCGACGCGCGGATTGGCCCGCAAGACTTCGGAGGCATCCGCGAGGCGGGATGGACCGGCGACCCGCTGGTTCACGGACAGCACGCCGCGCGGCTCGAATCCGAGATCGGTCGCGGCCGCGGCCGATCCGTTGCGAGCGAGCGTGGCAGCCAGGACGATCGAGCACAATCGAGACGGCGACCTGGCCGACGACCAGCAGGCTGCGAAGCCGCGACGCGCCGAAGGCCGACGCGGCCTCGCCGCGCAGCGCGTGGGTGAGCGACAGGCGCGTCGCCTGCAGCGCGGGCAGCAGCGCGAAGAACAGCGTGGTCCGCGCGGCGACGGTAAGGGCGAACACGAACACCCGGACGTCGAAGTCGAGCGGCACGACGCGCACCAGCACCGCCGAGCGACGGCGGCAGCGTGGCCAGGAAGACGGACAAGCCGACGCGCAGCACCAGGGCGGCGAGCCCGAGGGCGGCGAGGCCGGCCAGACAGCGAGATCAGCAGGCCTTCGGTCAGCAGCTGGCGGACCACGCGCCCGCGGCTGGCGCCGAGCGACAGGCGGACGCCGATCTCGCGATGCCGGGCGTTGGCGCGGGCGAGCATCACGTTCGAGACGTTGGCGCAGGCCGCGACGAGGACGAGCGCGAAGGCCGCGAACACCGGCGAGAGCACCGCCAGCATGTCGAGCGTCAACGGCGTCGGCGTCGCCTGCGGCCGAGGTCCGCGCGATCACCGTGTCGCCTCTTGTCCAGCGGCGGCGCAGGAGCGGCGTCAACGCGCTCGCCGCCTGCTCGCGCGTCACGCCCCGGCGCAGTCGTCCGGTGAGCGCGAGCTCCCGCGGCTGTCGGGTCGGCCGAGGAGGTCCACGCCTGCAGCGACCGTCCGTACATCGTGAGCGGCACCCAGAGTCGCACGGATATTCGTCGAGGCCGACGAACTCGGGCCGCATGACGCCGACGATCGCGAACGGACGACCGTTGATCGTCGATCGTGCGTCCGACGACCGCGGGATCGCGATCGAACAGCCGCGCCCACGCCTGATGGCTCAGCACGGCGACCGCGCTGCCGCCCGGCTCTGTCGCGTCGAACGTCGCGAGCGTCCGGCCGAGCAGCACGCGGGCGCCGAGCGCCTCGAAATAGTTGCCCGAGACGAACGATGCGCCGAGTGCCGCCCGTCCGAGGAGACCAGCGGCGGCGTTCGGCCAGCACGGCATCGAAGACATCGTCGCGGCCGCGCAGTTCGTCGTAGTCGCGCCACGTGAACGTCGCGGCCGCCCGGCGGTCTGCGAGCGCCAGCGGATCTCGTGCAGGCTGTAACGGGTCGCGCACCGCGAAGGGCCGCAGCACGTAGGCGTTGAAAATCGTGAAGACGACCGTCGTCAGGCCGAGGGCGACGGCGAGCGTGAGGACGGTGGTGGCGGCGAACGCGCGGCTGCGAACGAGCCCGCGCCAGCCGTAGCGCAGGTCCTGCCGGAACTGGTCGAGCCAGACCAGCCGGCTCGCGACTCGTGGAACCGCTCCTGCGCGGCGAGGACGCTGCCGAAGGAACGTCGCGCGGCCGCCGCGCGCCGCCTCGGGGCTCAGGCCGTCGGCGACCAGGCGGTCGGTCTCGAGCGTCGAGGTGCGCCCGCATCTTCCTCCGCGAAGTCGTCGTCGGTCCGCCGCCGGCGCCACCACATGATCAGGCCCGCTTCCGGACCGAGAATGCGGCCGATGGCGGCGGCGAGCCGGCGCCACTGTCGCGTCTCCGCCGTGAGCTGCCGGCGGCCGGCGGTGGTCAGCGTGTAGAACCGCGCCCGGCGGTTGTTGTCGGAGGCGCCCCATTCGGCGCTGATCCAGCCGCGCTCCTCGAGGCGTTGCAGCGCCGGGTAGAGCGACCCGTGATCGACGAGCAGCGCGTCCTCGGCCTGCTGCTCGATGGCACGCGCGATGCCCTGGCCGTGCTGCGGCCCGAAGACGAGCGTGCGCAGGATGAGGAGGTCGAGCGTGCCCTGGAGGAGGACGACGCGCTCCTGGGCGGCCTTACGGGTAGACATCCAACCCGAGTATCCGCGCCCTCGGGTCGAATGTCAACAGGAGCCGCGGACACGGGGCCACGGATAAATCGGACAGGGGCCACGGATAGGACGGATAATCGGACAAGACGGACAGATCGGACAGAACCTGATTGGCTGAACAGGACCAGCCGAACTTGTCAGATCTATCCGTGGCTTCAGGACCATCCGAACTTGTCAGACTCTTGTCCGTGGCTTCGAACCCCTCGATGTCGCCGAGGTCCTTGGGCCGGCCCGTCGCGCGCTTGTTCCGGACGAACGCCTCGCGGCCGATGAATTCGACCTCGACATCGCCGAACGGTACGCCGCAGGCGACCGGGCCACGCCTCCGCGAAAGTCAGCCCGGTCAACTCGGTGAGGATATCGATGCGTCCCGGCGGAACGCCAATCTGATAGGTGATGCCTGGGACTGGCGAAGTCCGCCTCGGATACCTGCGCGAGCGGCGCGCCGAAGCGCCTCCAGCGCCTTCATGACTCGCCTGGCGTTGTCTTGCGTAGCATCGATCCAGACGTCGAGGTCGCCAGTGGCCCTGGGACGGCCGTGAAGCGCGAGGGCGTAGGCACCCACGATCAGAAAGCGCACGTCAGCGGCGGCGAAGGCCCTCAACAGATCGGTGAAGTCCGGGTTCATAAGGAGGGTCGCCGCGGAGACGCCAGATCGATTCGCTGAGACGCCAGACCTGGAGCACGCGCTCGGACTCGGAGAGACTGAGCCAGAACTCCACGTCGTGGCGGTCGGCCTCGGCTGCCGACGTGAATCGTCGAACGCTGATGCGGGCGCGGCGGGCTTCCGCGTCGCCAGGCATGAGGCCCATTGTACTCCCGGCCTGTCGCCCGTTCGCCCGTAGCCCGGAGCCCGATCAGAAGCCGGGAAACAGCTTCTTGAGCTCCTCGATCGAGCGCCTGCCGCCCGTACTGGCCGAGCTGGAACGCCTCCGCGTACTTCACCTTCCGGCCTCGCTCCTCGCCGTACAGCGCGACCAGCCGATCGCGATACTGGTTGGCGACCTCGGCGCTGCGCTGCTTCACCAGATCGACGAGGTACTTCTTCCGCTCCGCCTCGTCTTTCGGCACGTTGGGACGCGTGCGCCCCTGCCACGAGTCGGCGTCCCCGAACTGCGACGGCATGGCGGCAATGCACTGCCACTTCTTGTCCGCCACTTCGTCGATCGCGACCACCATCGTCGCCTCGAACGGCGCCGGATGCTTGAACCCGTCCGAGTAGTACATGAAGACGGGATTGCCCTTCGTCGGCGGCGTGTCCGGCGTGAAGAACGCCGCGCCGACGAGCACGGCGGCGTCGTCCATGAGCACGCCCGTGTAGCGATGGTCGGCGTGATAGTCGTACGGACGATGGCCCATCACCAGGTCGGCCTGCCATTCGCGGATGAGACGGGCCACCGTGCGGCGGTTCTCGAGCGAGGGCATCAGCTCGCCGTCGTGGATGTCGAGGACTTCCGACTCGGAGCCGAGGATCCGCCCGCACTCGGCGGCTTCGGCCTTGCGGCGCTGCGCGAGCGGTCCCCCCGCCTGCGAGAAGTGGCCGATGTCGCCGTTGGTCATCGCGACGAGCTTGACCTTGTGCCCGCGCGCGCTCCACAGCGCCGTGACGCCGCCGGTCTTGAGCTCGGCATCGTCGGGGTGCGCGCCAAAGTTGATGATGCGGAGCGGCGAGCCGGCCGGCGCGGGTTGCGTCGAGACGCCACGCGGCTGCAGGAACATCACGGCAGCGAAGCCGAGCGCGACGCAGGCGGATCGGGTCATGCGTCACAGATTACACGCGATTCCGCTGGCTGGCGCGCATTGGCATGGACGGACGCCCGCCGGAGGGCTATCCTCGAAGCCGATTCAAGGAGGCAGGTGTGCATCAGCAGACACGGCGGGACTTCGTCAAGCTGGTCGGCGCGGGCGCCGTGGCCACGGCGGCCGGCGAACATGCCGGCGCGGCCACGCAGGGGACGCTGGCGAAGGGCCGCATCATCGGCGCCAACGACCGCATCAACGTCGGGTTCGTCGGGCTGCGGAGGGCGCATGCGCACCCACATCGACCACATCGTCCGCCGCGCGAAGGACAAGGCCGACGTCCAGGCGGTGGCGGTCAACGACATCTGGGACAAGCGCAAGACAGCTGGCGCGCGAGCGGGCCGGCGTCGAGGAGAAGGCGGTCTACCACGACTACCGGGAGCTGTGCGCGCGACCGGACATCGACGTCGTCGTGATCAGCTCGCCCGACCACTGGCACCTCGAGCACACGATGGCCGCCCTGCGGAGCCGGCAAGGACGTCTATCTCGAGAAGCCGATGACCTACACGGTCAATCAGGCGAAGCGAGATCGCCGACGCGGTGAAGGCCGGCGGCCGCGTGCTGCAGGTCGGCAGCCAGTACCGCTCGCTCGATCACTTCTGGAAGGCGAAAAAGGCCATCGACGACGGCCTGCTTGGCCAGGTGGTGTGGGCGTCGGGCGGCTTCGGGCGCAACAGCACGGCACGCGGCGGCGAGTGGAACTACACGATCGATCCCGACGCCACCGAGAAGACGCTCGACTGGAAGGCGTTCCTCGGCCCGGCGCCGAAGCGGGCGTTCGAGCCGGCGCGCTACTTCCGGTGGCGGAAGTACTGGGACTACTCGGGCGGCATCGCGACCGACCTCTTCTACCACACGATGTCGCCGCTGCTGCTGGCGACCGGCGCCGACTTCCCGGTGCGCGTCTCGGCGTCGGGCGGCATCTACGTGCAGAAGGATCGCGAGGTGCCCGACACGTTCTTCATGAACGTCGACTATCCCGCCCTGACGATGCAGCTGGCCTGCTCGGTGACGAGCGGCGTCGGCGCGCCGCTGGTGATCCACGGGTCGGAAGGCACGCTGTTCGTCGCCCAGGACAGCGAGGCGCTTCAGCAACACGACGATGGAGGTCGTGCCCGATCGCGACTACAAGGACGCGTTCGTGAAGAAGACCGGGAGCGAGACGCTCAAGATCGAGGTCCAGCCGTTCGTGCGCGGGCGAGCACCCGCACATGGACAACTTCCTCGACTGCGTCCGGAGCCGGAAGGACCCGAATCTCTCAGCGGAGCTCGGCTACAAGGCGATGGCGGCGATCGGAATGGGCGTGCAGTCCTTCCGCGAGAGCAAGGTCCTCCAGTTCGACCGCGAGCGCCAGCGCGTCACGGACTGATCAGGCGTCAGGGATCAGGGATCAGGCATCAGCCATCGGCGGACTCAGGGCTCTGGATCAATCCTGTGGCCTGACGCCTGAGGCCTGGAGCCTGTACAGGTGCGTGTCGGTCCGGATGAACAGCGACTGGCGCGCGACGGCCATCGACGCCAGCGTCCGTCCCTCGAGCCTGTTGGTGGCGAGGCGCTGAAACGCGCGCCCCGGGGCGACGACGGTCGTCGTCCCGTCCTCGTCGAGGAAGTAGATCCGTCCGTCGGCGAAGACCGGTGAGGCCGAAAAGGCGCCGCCGAGTCGTTCCTGCCACAGCACGCCGCCGGTTTTCGCATCGAGGGCGGTGGCGATGCCGCCGTCGCTGACGATGTAGAGCTCGTCGCCCACGAGCAGAGGGGAGGGCGTCAGCGGCACGCCGCGACCCAGCTGCCATGCCACGTGCGAGCGCGTCACATCGCCCGCGCCATCCGGCTTTACGGCCAGCAGCGCCGGCTGGAAGAACCCGGTGGTGATGTAGACGAGCCCGTGGCCGAAGACCGGCCGCGGGACATTGGAGAACCCGTCCCCGTACGACACGCGCCAGATCTCATCACCCGTGTCGGGTGCGTAGGCGACGGTGAAATGAGCCCCCACACTGACCAGCTGGTCGCGCCCGGCGACGCGGATCACGAGCGGCGTCGTATAGGCCTGTCCAACCGGCTGGCGTCGATCGGTCTTCCACCGCACCTTGCCGGTCCGCTTGTCCACGGCGATGACCGAGGCCCGGCTGTTGCCGTCGCAGCTCAGGATCAGCAGGTCGCCGTACAGGACCGGAGATCCGCCGGCGCCGTGCTGCGGGTCGTACGGGAGAGTCGTCTTCCACACGACCGCGCCGCCCGTCGTCAGGGCTGCGGTGCCATCGGGACCGAAGTGAACGTAGACGCGATCGCCTTCGACGATCGGCGTCGGCGACGCCCAGCTGTTCTTGGCGTGCCGCTGTGAGGACGATCGATTGAAGCGGAAGAGCTCGACGTCCACGCGCACCCGCCCACTCGCCACGTCGAAGGCGACGGCGTGCAGCACGACCTCACGGTCCCCGGTGGCCGTCGTCAGCCAGACGTCGCTGCCGGCGACCACCGGCGACGACCAGCCCTGGCCGGATACCGGCACCTTCCAGACGACGCTGGAGGACTCGCTCCATTCGGCAGGCAGCCCGCGCTCGCCCGAATGCCCTTCACCCGCGGGTCCGCGGAACGCGGGCCAGTCGCCGGGCGGCGCGGCGGCGATCTTGCGCGGCCAGAGCGGTACGGTCAGCACGAGGACGAGGGCCAATAGTCCGGCGATCGAGAGGCGGGGCATACGGCAGACTACAACGGCTCGCGGGCGCTGGAGCGGCTGGCACGGCTGGAGCGGGTGGCACGGCTGGAGCGGCTGGAGCGGCTGGTACTCCGCGCGCCGCGTGCGTCGTATCATCGTCGGGCCATCATCCGCGGCATGGAGCGCGCCAACAAGGAGACCACATGAGAACGTCCGGCGTCATCGTCACGACCACCGCTGCCCTGTTCGTCGCCGCCGCGAGCGGATACGTGCTCGGCCTGCAAGCGCAGAGCGATCACAAGCGCATCACCACGGTGCCGCTTGCTCCCGGCGCGCCGCCGCGGCCCTACACCCACGCGGTGATGGCCGGCGACACCTTGTATCTGTCGGGAACCGTCGGCAACGACCCGAAGACCGGCATTCCCCCGGCCGCGTTCCCCGATGCAGTGCGTCAGGCGATCGCCAATCAGGGCGACTCGCTGAAGGCAGCGGGCCTGACGTGGGCGGACGTCGTGAAGGTGAACGTCTACGTCAAGGACATGGCGAAGTACGCGGAGTTCAACGCCATCTACATGAAGGAGCTCCCTGCGCCCTACCCCGCCCGGACCTTCATCGCCGTCGCCGACCTGCCGGCCAATGGCCAGATCGAAATCGAGGGCATCGCGGTCCGACGCCGCTAGCCCTGGAGACAGCGGAGGGGACGGAGGGAACGGTTTTAACACGGAGGAACGGAGAAACGGAGACGAACAGAGAAGAGCCTGATTCCTATTTCTATTTGTTTGGATTTTGGATTTGGATTTCTCCGTTCGTCTCCGTTGCTCCGTTGCTCTGTGTTAAAACCGTTCCCTCCGTCCCCTCCGTTTCCTACCGCTCAGCGAAATCCATAGGCGCGGTGGACGTCGTCCAGCGTCACGACGCCGACCAGTTCCTGCGGATTCAGCCGGCTCACGACCGGCACGAGCTTGTGATGCGCCAGAAGGCGAAGCACCGTGTCGAGCGGCTCGTCCGGATGTGAGACCGGGAGGACGCGCAGCGTGGTGGACTGGGCGACGGTCGTCCGCTCGCCTGCAGGGCCGGATTCGAAACTCCTCGGTTCGGTGACGAGCGTGTCGTCGTAGACCGCCCATCCACGGCCGTCGAGACGCACCAGGGCGGCCGGCGCGTGCGCGGCGGCGATGACTTCCCGGGCTCTCTGGATCGGCAGGTCCGGCGCCAGCACCGGGATGTCGGTGCGCAGCGCCTGCTCGACGCGCAGCGGCTCCTCCTCGCGCTGGGCCTGGGCCGACGGCAGGTCGGCGCCTTCGTCTTCTGCCACGAAGGCGAGCAGCGGCCTGCCCTGCAGCATGCGCGCGACCAGAAACCCGAGCGTCGCGGTGATCATCGCCGGCACGATGACGAGGTGCGTCGCGCTCAGCTCGAAGACCATGAAGACGGCCGTCATCGGCGCGCGGAAGACGCCGGCGAAGACGCCGCCCATCCCGGCGAGGACGTAAGCCGTCATCGAGCTGGTCTCGAATGGCGCCATCTCGGTGGCCAGTGCCGCCGGCCGTGCCGCCCAGCATCACGCCGAGGAACAGCGTCGGCGCAAAGAGCCCGCCCGGCATGCCGGCGCCGAAGGCGAGCGCCGCGAGCAGCAGCTTCGCGATCCCGAGGATGGCGAGCCCGGTCCAGTGATACTGGCTGTGGAGCGCCGCGCCCATGCCACGGTACCCGGCTCCGAGCACTTCCGGGAGCCACAGGCCCACACCGCCGACGACGCAGCCGGCAATCAGCAGGCTGACGGCGGGCGGCACGCCGGAGTGCGGCCCGAGCCGCTGGCGGAACGCGACGATCGCCCGGACGTAGCCCGTCGAGAGCAGACCGGCGGCGACCCCGAGCAGCGCATAGACGACGAGCTCGCGGGGATCGGCCAGTGGCGGCAGGACCGGGACGGCGAACAGCGGCGTGTCCCCCAGGAACCACCGGGTCGTGACGACGGCGGCAGCCGCCGCGAGGACGATCGAGCCGAGCACCGCGGCGTCCCACGCCGCCACGACCTCTTCCATCACGAACAATACCCCGGTGATCGGCGTGTTGAAGGCCGCGGCAATGCCGGCCGCCGCGCCCACCGGCGCGATCAGGCGCATCGACCGCTTCGACAGCCGGAAGACGCGGCCGAGCGACGAGGCGACGCTCGCCCCCATCAGGAGCGACGGGTCCTCGGGTCCCAGCGGCGCGCCGCTGCCGATCGACAGGCTGCACGCGACGAACTTGCCCGGCACCGCGCCCGCCGGAATGAATCCGTTCGACACATACAGCGCCGACTTCGTCTGCACGATCCCGCTGCCCTTCGCCGACGGCGTCACATGGCGGATCAGCATGAACGCGGCGAGCGCGCCGGCGGCGGGCATGAGCACGCTCAGAACCGGGTGGATCGCCGCATCGGTGGTCAGCCACGACACGAGATCGATGGACACATGGAAACAGACGATGAGCAGCCCGGTGACGAGCCCGATCAGGACCGACAGCACGAGGAAGCGCTGCGTCTCGCCGAACAGCACCGCGCGGGCGGCCGAGGCCGGACTCGACGTCATGAGCGGTCCGCGGCCGCCAGCTTTCGCAGCACGAGGTCGAGGGCGGGCCGATCCGGCGACGGCGCGCAGCGGGCCACGACCTCGTGCGCGAGCCGGTCGACGAGCGTGAAGCCGAGGTCGAGGTCCTCTTTGCCCGCCGACTGTCGCCCGGCAAGCCAGCGATCGACGAGGCCGGGCACGCCCGGCGATGCGGCTGCCGGCGTCTTGGAGGGTTCGCAGCGCGCGAGTCGCGCGCGCGTGAGCCGCATGAGGACCTCGAGACGGCGCGCCCGCTCGCGGCTGTCGAGCCGGGGCTGGGTGGGGTCGAGGGCAAGGGCCGTCATCGCGACCTCGCGCCGGGCGGCAGACGCACGATCGTCGGGGCGGCGCCTCAGCGCGCGGGCGGCGGCAACGGCCGCCGCCCCGTAGTCGCCGCGGGCCAGTTCGGCTTCAGCGAGACCGGTGAGTGCAGACCCGGGTTCGGTGAAGCGCGTCGTCACGACCCGGAAGAGCCGCGCCGCATCGTCGGGAAAATCGAGATCGAGGAGATAGCGCGCCGCGCGCAACTGGAGGGGGAGGTCGCCGGGGAAGTCGCTGGCCAGCTGCGTGAGCTCGGCGCGGACACGCTCGCGATCGGCCGTGGTCCGCAGCAGCTCGATGAGCTCGAGGCGTACCTCCCCCCTCACGCGCTGCTCGTCGGCCGGCCACAGCCCGTAAATCGCCCGGTAGTAGTGCGTCTCGGCGTCCCCGACGTGCCCGGACGCCCTCTCGATCCGGGCCAGCAGCAGGTTGGCCGTTCCGTTGACTGGCGCGTCGCGCAAGACCCCGCGCAAATAGACCGACGCTTCGTCCCGGTGACCGGCGTCGATCAGCGCCCGCCCCAGCCGCAGACGATAGGTCAACTCGGCGGGGTCGAGTGCAACCGCCTCACGAAAGTGCGCCAGGGCCTCGCGCGTCCGGGACGCCGAGAGATTGGCCTGCCCGAGCGAGGCCTCGCGCTCGGCACGCGTGTGCCGCCGCGTCTCGTGCAGCCGGACCAGCAGGGCCGTCACCGTCCACAGCGCCACGACGACGATCCCGACGAGTGCCACGCGGACGATCGGACGCTGCGCCTTCACGACCGGCATCGCAGCGGCGGCGACGTCATGCGGGCGCATGAGGTTGATTGTCTGCGTTTCCGGCGGAACATGAAAGCTGAGCCAGTGGAAATCACTGACGCAAACCGCGCCGCGAGGGAACTTCCGCCGGCCGCGTGCGTCCAGTCGTACCGTCCGCGATTTGCTCGCACTCAGAACGGAGGTCCCGATGATGGTGCTTGTGCTGAGCCTGACGGCGGCACTGCTGACGGCGGCGCCCGCGAACATCAAGGGAAAATGGGAGGGAACGCTCACCTCACAGCGGCAGGACGGCAGCACCAACAGCGATACGGTGCTTCTGGTCCTCGATCAGAAGGACGGCACCGTCACGGGTACGGTGGGCGGCAGCGAGACCGACCAGCATCCGATCACGGCTGGCAGCGTTCAGGACGACAAGGTGGTGCTGGACGCGAAGCACCTGACCAACGGCCGCGAGTACCACATCGAGCTCACCGTCGAACAGGACGTGATGAAGGGCACGGTGAAGAGCGGCGATCGCACAGGGCAGATCGAGGTCAAGAAGCGAAAGGACTAGAGGCCACGGACACGGGCCCGGACAGATCGGGCTACGGGCTGCGGGCTACAGGCTACGGGCCACAGACAAAAATCGGTCACGTGGCTACTGATAGGATCGGACAAGATCGGATACGGACCACGGACAGGTGGGACGGTCCGGCGATGCGTCAGTCGAGGATGACGACTTCGTAGGCGCCGAGCCGGGGCAGCGTGAATTCCCTGTAGCGGCCGGTGCCCGCGACCGGGAGTGGCTGCTTCAGCGCGACGGCTGTCGCGTGCCGGAAGTCGCGGGCGAGCCCGATCCGGATGTCCCGCAGCTCGACGGGCGGGAAATACGCGGTGCCCGAGTGCCCCGTGCCGTTCACGAGATGGACGAGCGTTCGCTTGCGGTGCGGTTGATCCATCACCGTGATCTCGACGAGGGGATGGGCGTTGGTCTTCAGCTGGCGGCCGGCGGTGAGCAGGGCGTCGATGACGTCGCTCATCAGCCCCGCATGACCTTGTGAGCTGTGGCGATAGTAGAGCCCGCCGACGTCCCAGGGGATGTACGCCACCCGCCCCTTCCCCATCGTCTCGAATACGAGTCCCGGCGTCATCGTCTCGACTTTGTCGGCCCAGACCTTCTCGGGCGGGCCGAACATCGCTGTCGGAATGAGCGTCAACGCGGGCTGCTCGATCGGCGCCAGCTCCATGTACTCGCCGTCAAGGAAGATCAGGTTGGTGTCGGCGAGGGACGGGAGTCGCGCGCGATCGCGTACGCGCCAGTAGCCTTGTGTGCGTCGGGTCCCGAGGACCCGCCCGACCGGCACCGCGGGCGCGCTGGCGCCCGCGATGAGCAGGTGTCCGCCGTCGCGCACGTAGCGGCCGAGTTCCGCGGACGCACGACCGGGCGCAATGACCAGCTCGAACCCTGGCGAGGCAGCGTCCATCCAGCGCAGGTTCTCGGAGACCGCGAACGGGATGTGCTGCTCGGTCAGCAGACGGAAGAAGCCGCGGTACGACGCCTCGTCCGATCCGGCGAGCAGCAGCACCCTGGCCGCGCTGCGCTGACGCACGTACAAATCCTCGTGCTCGGCGTGCCAGCGGAAAACCGGTCTGGCCGCGAGCAGCCCGTGCCGATCTTCCTGCTGGGTGGTACCGACCATGGCGAAGGCCGGCGGGCCGCCGTGCGCCATGTTCTGGTAGAGCCTGAGCGTGGTTTCCGCCTGGGGCACATGCGCGTAGCGCCACGGGTAGTCCACGAAGCTCATGGAGAGGTTGAACGCCATCTTCTCCGGCTCGGAGTTCAGCGCCCGGTTGACGTTGTCGCTGGCCGAGTAGGGCCACAGCGGCAGCGGCCGCCCGACGGCCGTGTTCGACTCGGACATGATCCCGTCGGTGTGATCCTTGATGTAGGTGAGGAACGCGGCGTCGGGCCGCTTGCGGTGAATGAGCGCGGCGATTGCGGCCGCGACCTCGCGCGAGGACTCGGCCATGAACGCCCGGTAGTCGGCGTCGGGCGTGGTCGGCAGCCCGCGCCCGTAGCGCGCCCGGAAGCCTGCGGCGCAGGCGTCGCACTGACAGGGACCCATCGGCTTGCCGCTGTAGTCGCTGCCCGGATTCCCGAACATGTTGAAGAACAGACCATCCACCTCGTAACGCTCGAGCGCCTCCGTGAGGATGGCCATGGCGTGCTCGCGGTAATAGCCGCCGTTGATGCACGTCGAGTAGAGGCCGTTGTAGATGGCGGGCTCGCCCGTCGTCCGCTTGAAGAACCACTCCGGATGCGCGTCGTAGGCGGCCTGCTGCGTCTTGCTCAGGTCGAAGCGGCCGACGATTCGCAGGCCTCGCGCGTGCGCATGCTTCAGCGCTTCCCCGAACAGGTCTCGCCCCGGCGGCAGGTAGCGGCTGGCATAGTGGAACGGCACCCGGGTGGGGTACTGCGCCACGATGCCGCCCATGTTCAGGAGGAACGTATTGGCCGGAAACTCGGCGACGGCGGCCACGAGCGTTTCGGGATCGACGATCGAATCGGTCTCGCTGAGGTTCGTCTGCAGGAACCTGATCGGCTCGTCCAGCCACCAGCGGCCCTGGGCCGGCGTCTTCGCCGCCGCGGCGCCGCTCAGAGCGAGGGCGATCGCGGTCAGTGTTCGCAGCGGACGGGTGTTCCATCCGCCCCAGCCGCTCCAGCCGCTCCAGCCGCTCCAGCCGCTCCAGCCGCTCCAGAAAGCTCCATGGCGCATCCAGCTTCTCCTTGTCGGCGCGGCTGAAGCCGCGCCCTCCTGCGGGGGTATGGGCGGACGGAATCTTACTGGTACGCTGGAAGAACATGGCACGCTTCGAGGCGCTCATCTTCGACTTCGACGGGCTGCTCATCGACAGCGAGACACCGCTGTTCGAAATCTGGCAGACGATCTACCGCGAGCACGACTGCGAGCTCCATCTCCACGACTGGCAGCATGCGCTCGGCACGTTTGGCGGCTTCGACCCGTATGCGGATCTTCGATCCCGCGCCGGGCGCTGTCCCGACCGTGACACGCTCGCGCCGATGATTCGTGCCCGGCACTTCGCCCGCTGTGCGGCGATGCCGCTGCTCCCGGGGGTGGCGGCCATCATGGCCGAAGCCCGTCTCGCCGGCCTCAAGACAGCCGTGGCCTCGAGCAGCGCCCGTGACTGGGTGGGACCGTTCCTCGACCAGCATGCGCTGCGCGACGGGCTCGACGCCATCTGCACACGGGACGATGTGCAGCACGTCAAGCCGGCCCCGGACCTGTTCCTGCTGGCGGCGGAGCGCCTGGCTGTCGCGCCCGATCGCTGCGTGGTCTTCGAGGACTCGCCGAACGGCCTCAGGGCGGCGCATGCCGCCGGCATGTGGACCGTCGCCGTGCCGAACGCGCTGACCGGAGCGTTGTCGCTGCCCGATCCGCACCTCGTGCTGACGTCGCTCGACGCTGTACCGCTCGGCGGCATCATCTCGAGACTCACGGCTCTGGAGCCTTGAGCCCGAGCCCTGAGCCTGTTTGCGTTACACTGGCCGCTCTACGACACGGGAACCCCAGGGTCCATCGGGTGACGGTCCGCTCTTCCAGGGAGGCCGGCGATGGTGCTCGCGACCACAGGCTTGAAGCACGTGCAGGCGCCGTGCGGACAGCTCGTAGACGGGGAGACGTATCAGGATCAGGACGAGGAGGTCCTTGTCACCGAGGTCCTCGAGTACGCCTGCGGCTGCCGGAGCATCAGTCACGAGTACCACGATGGCAGCGTGAGCCGCCGCGTGGTCCGCCATGACGGCACTGTCCTGGTGGATGAACTGCTGTCCGCGGAATAGCCGCCGGGAGCCGGAGGGGCGAGTCTTGAACCCATCTCACGACGTGCTGCTGGTAGGCGGCGGGGGTGCCGGCCTGCGCGCAGCCATCGCGGTCGCCGAAACCAATCCACGCCTCCGCATCGCGGTGGTCTCCAAGGTCTACCCGATGCGCAGCCACACCGTCTCCGCCGAAGGCGGAGCCGCGGGTGTGATCCGCACCGACGACAGCCTCGACGAGCACGCCTACGACACCATCTCGGGCGGCGACTGGCTGAGCGATCAGGATGCCGTCGAGGCCTTCGTCAAGGAAGCGCCCGAAGAACTGCTGCGTCTCGAGCACTGGGGCTGTCCCTGGAACCGCGAGCCCGACGGGCGCGTCGCCGTGCGGCCGTTCGGCGGCATGAAGAAGATGCGCACGTGGTTCGCCGCCGACAAGACCGGCTTCCACATGCTCCACACGCTGTTCCAGACCTCGCTCAAGTACACGAGCATCGTCCGCTACGACGAGTGGTTCGTGACCAGGCTGCTCGTGGACGACGGGCGCGTGCAGGGCGTCGTCGCGCTGGAGCTGATGTCGGGCCGGGTCGAGGCCATCACCGCGCGGGCGGTCATCCTCTGCACCGGCGGCTGCGGCCGCGTGTTCCCGTTCACGACCAACGCCAACATCAAGAACGGGGACGGGATGGCCCTGGCCTATCAGGCCGGCGCGCCGCTCAAGGACATGGAGTTCGTCCAGTACCACCCGACCGGACTCCCCTTCACCGGCATTCTCATCACCGAAGCCGCGCGCGCCGAGGGCGGCTATCTGATCAACAAGGACGGCTACCGCTACCTGCAGGACTACAACCTGGGCCGGCCCGAGCCGAAGCCGGTGCTGCGCAGCATGGAGCTCGGGCCGCGCGATCGGCTGTCGCAGGCCTTCGTGCAGGAGCACGAGAAGGGCCGCACGATCGAGACGCCCTACGGCCCGGTCGTGCATCTCGATCTCCGTCATCTCGGCGCCGCGCTCATCGACGCGAAGCTGCCGTTCGTGCGCGAGCTGTGCCAGAAGTACCAGAACGTGGATCCTGTCACCGAGCTGATCCCGGTGCGTCCGGTCGTGCACTACATGATGGGCGGCGTGCACACCGACATCGACGGCGCGACGTCGCTCGCGGGCCTCTACGCGGCAGGTGAGGTCGCGTGCGTCAGCATCAACGGCGCGAACCGCCTGGGATCGAACTCCCTGCCCGAGCTGCTCGTCTTCGGCACGCGCGCCGGGCGCGCCGCCGCCGAGTACGCCTCGGCCGACCGGACGACCAGCCCGGCGCTGGCGGCGCAGGGCAAGGACGAGCAGTACCGGCTCGAGCACCTGTTCCAGCGCGCCAACGGCAGCCGCGAGCGCCTCGCCACGCTCCGCAGCGCGATGCAGCAGACGATGGAGGATGGCGCGGGCATTTACCGGACCGGGGCGCAGCTGCGGCAGGCCGGCGATCAACTGCAGGACCTGCGCGCGCGCCTGGCCCACGTGGCGCTCGACGATCACAGCCGGACCTTCAACACCGAGCGCGTGGCGGCGCTCGAGGCCGCCTTCATGCTCGACGTGGCCGAGACGATCATCGGCTCGGCGCTCGCCCGCGAGGAATCGCGCGGCGCGCACCAGCGTACCGACTTCCCGGCGCGCGACGACCAGCGCTTCCTCTCGCATTCGCTGACGACCCGCAACGCCGACGGGTCGTGCCGGGTGGCGTACCACCCCGTCACCATCACCCGCTGGCCGCCCGCCGAGCGGGTCTACGGAAGGTAGGGTCATGGCGGATCGGATCACGCTGCAGGTCGCGCGCTACCGCCCGGAGCAGGAGATCGAGCAGACCTACGACGAATACGAGGTGCCCTGCCATCGCGACTGGGTCGTGCTCGACGGCCTCAACTACGTCAAGGACCACCTCGATGGCACGCTCGCGTTCCGCTGGTCGTGCCGGATGGGCATCTGCGGCAGTTGCGGGATGACGGTGAACGGCGAGCCGAAGCTGACGTGCGCGACCTTCCTCACCGAGTACCTGCCGGGCCCGATCCGCGTCGAGCCCCTCCGCAACTTCCCCATCGTCCGCGATCTAATCGTCGACATCAGCGACTTCATGCAGAAGCTGACGCGCGTCAGCCCGTGGATCGTCCGCAAGGACGGCGAGAAGCCGGTGGCCGACGGCGAGTACCGGCAGACGCCGGAGGAAGTGGACGAGTACAAGCAGTTCAGCATGTGCATCAACTGCATGCTGTGCTATGCCGCCTGTCCGATCTATCAGCTCGACCCGAAGTTCATCGGCCCGGCGGCGATTGCGCTGGCGCAGCGCTACAACATGGACAGCCGCGACGAGGGGGCCGCGGCGCGGCTCGAGGTCCTGTCCGAGCACGAGGGCATCTGGGGCTGCACCTTCGTCGGCGAGTGCACGAAGGTGTGTCCCAAGCAAGTGGACCCGGCGGGCGCCATTCAGCGCTACAAGCTGACGGCGTCGGTCGCCTGGCTCAAGTCGTTCGTGATGCCGAGGGGGGCGTCGTGAGTGAACCCGCGGGCTATACCGACTACCATCCGCGCTGGCTGCGGCGCCGCGCGTCCACGTACTGGTGGCTGGAGCGCTGGTCGTACGTCGTCTTCATCCTGCGCGAGCTGAGCAGCGTGTTCGTCGGCTGGTTCGTCGCCTACTTCCTGCTGCTCGTGCGGGCGGTGGGCCGCGGCGAGGCCGCGTATCTCGACTTCCTGGCATGGTCCGGCCGGCCGCTGGTCCTGGCGCTCAATCTCGTCACGCTGGCGTTCGTCGTCTTTCACGCGATCACGTGGTTCAACCTCGCACCCAAGGCAATGGTGGTCAAGGTGGGCCACACGCGCCTGCCGGGATTCGTCATCGCAGGCTCGAATTATCTCGCGTGGATCGTCGCATCGGCGCTGGTCGCGGTGCTCGTCCTGGGAGGATGAATGGCGAAGCGGCCGATTGAACCCCTGCTGTGGATGCTGTTCAGCGCCGGCGGCGTGGTGGCGGCACTGCTCGTCCCGGCGCTCTTGTTCTTCTTCGGCGTGGCGTTCCCGCTCGGGTGGCTCACGCCGCCCGCGCACGATCATCTCGGGCGCGTGCTCGGGCATCCGCTCACGCGGCTCGTCCTGCTGGTGATGTGCGTCCTGTCCCTCTTCCACGCCGCGCACCGCTTCCGCTACACGCTCTACGACGGGCTTCAGGTGAAGCACCTCGACGAGGTGATCAATCCGCTGTGCTACGGGACCGCGATCGTCGGGTCCCTCGCCGCCGTCTGGCTGCTGTGGCATGCATGAGCTCTCCCGTCGCGACTTCCTTCACGTCACCGCCGGCGCGGGCGCGCTGGGATCGATCGACATAGCGCCGGTCCGCGCGGACCTCGCCCCTGCGACACAGCCGGCCGATGCGAGCGGCTTCACGGGCTGGTTCGATCGGCCCATGCGCTGGGTGCAGCTGACGCTGGTCGAGAACGATCCCGGACGATTCGACCCGCAGTTCTGGCTGGACTACTTCACGCGCCTTCACGCCGATGCGGCGACGCTCAGCGCCGGCGGCATCGTCGCCTACTACCCGACGAACGTGCCGCTGCACCACCGGAGCGCGTGGCTGGGCGAGAGCGATCCGTTCGGCACCCTCGTCGCGGGCTGCCGCGCGCGCGGCATGCACGTCGTGGCGCGCACGGATCCGCATGCCGTCCGCGAGGACGTCAAGGCCGCGCATCCGGACTGGATCTCCATCGACGGAAAGGGCGAGCCGCGGCGGCACTGGGCCAATCGCGAGCTGTGGGTGACCTGTGCGCTCGGTCCCTACAACTTCGACTTCATGGACCAGGTCAACCGGGAAATCGTGCGCCTCTACCGGGTGGACGGGATTTTCGCCAATCGATGGGCGCCGCAGGGGGGAGACTGCTTCTGCGTGCACTGTCAGCAGCACTTCAAGACGGCCACCGGTCGCGAGCTGCCGCGAACGACCGATCGGCGCGATCCGAGGCGGCGCGAGTTCCTCGAGTGGCGCACGGCCCGGTTGACGGAGCTGTGGAAGCGGTGGGACGCGTCGGTGCGCGCGATCAACCCCGAGGCGCGGTTCATCCCCAACGGCCCACCCGACATGAAGACGGCGGGCGAGCTCGCGCCGATCCAGTTCGCCGACTATCAAGCCCGCCGCGGCCTCGCGCCGCCCTGGGGCAACGGGCGGCGCGCCAAGGAATATCGCGCGGTGATGGCGCAGCGGCCCGTCGGCGGGATCTTCAGCGTCGGACTCGAGGAACCCTATCGGTGGAAGGACTCGGTCCAGAGCGAGCCGGAAGTGCGCCTCTGGGTGGCCGAGGGCACCGCCCATGGCATGCGGCCCTGGGTGACGAAGTTCTCCGGCGTCCTCTACGACCGCCGGTGGCTGCCGATCGTCGAGCGCATCTACCAGTGGCACTTCGATCACGAGCACTATCTCCGCAACGTGGCGCCGCTCGCACGGGTCGCGCTGCTGCATTCCGAGCAGACCGCCGCGTACCACGCGGGAGCGGCCGCGGGGGATCGCCACGAGGACCACGTGCTGGGGATGTACCACGCGCTGGTGGAGTCGCGGGTGCCGTTCGAGCTCGTGCACGAGGCGTTCCTCACGGCCGAGCGGCTCGACGCCTTCAAGCTCCTGGTCATGGCGGACGCGGCGGCGCTCTCGGACGCCCAATGCGGCGCGATCCGCGACTACGTCGGCCGGGGCGGCAGCGTGCTGGCCACCTTCGCAACGTCGCTGTTCGACGAAACCGGAGCACGGCGCGCCGATTTCGGCCTCGCCGATCTCTTCGGCGTGACCTTCACCGGGCGCATCGACGGGCCGATGCAGAATTCCTATCTGAATCTGGACCCGGACCCGGGCACCGGCGCCCGCCACCCGATCCTCGATGGCCTTCACGACGCCTCGCGCATCATCAACGGCGCCTACCGAATCGACGTCCGGCCCACACGCGAGTTCCCCTCACCCGTCACGCTGATTCCCTCGTATCCGGATCTGCCGATGGAGGACGTCTACCCTCGCGTGCCGCGCACCGAGTCGCGCGAGATCTATCTCCGCGACCTGGGCCGCAGCCGTGTGGTCTACATCCCCTGGGACATCGACCGCACGTTCTGGGAGGTCATGTGCGTGGACCACCTGCGGCTGCTGCAGAACGCCGTGCGCTGGGCGGCGAACGAGCCGCCGCCGGTGGACGTCGAGGGCCCTGGCGTCGTTGACGTGGCGGTCTGGCGCCAACGCGCATCGATGACCGTCCACCTGGTCAACCTCACCAACCCGATGATGATGAAAGGACCGCTGCGCGAGGCGATTCCGGTGGGGCCGTTGCGCGTCCGCGTGCGGCTGCCGCCGGGGACAGCGATGCGGAAGGTTCAGCTCCTGACAGCGGGACGCCCGGTCGATGCCCGCCCGTCCGACGGCGTGCTGACGGTCACGGTGCCCTCAGTCGAGATCCACGAGGTCATCGCGATCGACCTCTGAGCCGCGGACAGAGCCGACAAGATCAGGGTGTCGGCGGAGTGCCGGCGGAGCTGAAGCTCCGCCCTACCGTTCGAGGAAGATTCGGTAGAACACTCGGTAGGCCGGACCTTCAGGTCCGGCGGAGTGTCGGCGGAGTGCCGGCGGAGCTGAAGCTCCGCCCTACCGTTCGAGGAACATTCGGTAGAACATCGGTAGGCCGGACCTTCAGGTCCGGCAGCGTGTCCGGCGGAGTGCCGGCGGAGCTGAAGCTCCGCCCTACCGTTGCGCCAGGGCGACGACGGGATCGACGCGCGAGGCCCGCCGCGCGGGAGCGAGGCACGCAAGAAAGGCCGCGGCTGCCAGCACCGCGCCGACGCTGCCCAGCACGACGGGGTCGAGCGCGCCGACGCCATACAACTGCGAGGCAATGACCGCTCGCAGGCCGAGGGCGCCGACGAGTCCCAGGCCCAGACCGGCGGCGACCAGTACCGCGCCTTCGCGGAACACGAGCCGCAGGACGGTGGCGGCGTCGCTCCCGAGCGCCATCCGGATTCCGATCTCGCGTGTCCGCTGGGAGACCTGATACGCGAGCACGCCGTAGATGCCGACTGCGGCCAGCAGGAGCGCGACGCCGCCGAACCCGAGCGACAGCAGCATCGGCGTCCGGCGCGAATGCAGCGACCGCTCGATGCGCTCGGGCAGCGCGGTCACGTCGGCGAACAGCGCCTCGGGGTCGAGCTGCGCGAGCGCCCGCCGTACCGAGCCGACGGCCTGCATCGGATCGCCGCTCGTCCTGATCACGAAGCTGACGTCGCCGGTCGGCGACTGCGCGTACGGGAAGTAGTACGCGCCCAGCCGCGAGTGCTCGCCCTCGACGAGCTGGCGATGCTTCACCGCGCCGACGACGCCGACGACTTCGAACCACCGGGCGTCGGGTCCCGGCGTCACCAGATCGTCGGGCTTCGCCGGCTGGAACATGCGCCTGCCGACCGCATCGCCCTTCGGCCAGAACTTCTTCGCCAGGCGCTCGTCGACGATGACCACGCGTGTGGCATCCGCGTCATCGCTGTCCCTGAAAAAGCGTCCGCTCCGGAGCGGGATGTTCAGCGCCTCGAAGTACCCCGGCGAGACGCGCTGTTGCCTCGGCGAGATGACCGATTCGCCCGGCGCCATCGCGTAGCCTTCCGCGACGATGACGCTGCTGCTGTCGCCGTAGCCGAAAGGCAGGTCGCTGCCCGCGCCGGCGGCGACGACGCCGGGGAGGCGCCGGATGGCCTCGAGCGGCGCGCCCGGCGAACGTGCGCCGCTTGCCATCGTCGTAGCGCGCGTCCGGCAGACCGACGCTGCCGGTCAGGACGTGCTCGGCACGGAACCCGGGATCGACGGCGAGCAGCTGACGGAAGCTGGCAAAGAGCAGCCCGGACCCGATGAGGAGCACGAACGCCAGCGCGATCTGGAGGGTGACCAGCGCGCGCCGCACGAAGCCCGTGTGGCGGCCGGCCGTGCCGGTGCGCCCGTCCTCGCGCAGGACCAGGTTCAGGTTGAGCCCCGCGAGCTGCGCGAGCGGGACGGCGCCGATGACGAGGCCCTGCACCAGCGAGATCCCGATCGTGAAGGCGACGACGACCCAGTCCATCCGGATCTCGTGACCGCGCGGCAGCTCCGACAAGCCGAGCGACGAGAGCCACTGGAGCCCGGCCGCGCCGAGCGCCAGCCCGAGGAGCCCGCCGGCCAGCGTCAGCAGCAGCGTCTCGGTGAGCAGCTGCCGCGCAATCCTCGCGTGTCCGGCGCCGAGCGCATGGCGCGTCGCGAGCTCCTTCATACGTCCGCTGGCGCGCACGAGGACGAGATTGGTGATGTTGGCGGCGGCGATGAGCAGCACGAACAGCACGCCGCCCCAGAGCAGGTGCAGCGTCCGGCGCACGTCGCGGACGATATCGGCTTCGAGCGGCACGACGCGCGTGCTGTAACCGGCGTTGACGACGAGCGTCCCGGATCGGGCCCGCGCGCTCGATGTTCCGCCGCGTGAGCGCATCGATCTGCTGCTGTGCCTGGGCGACGCGTGGCGCCGGGCGCGAGCCGCGCGATCTGCTCGTGGTTCTGGCTCCAGCGCGCGTCCTCCGTTCGCTCCTCGTCGGTGAACACCACCGGGGTCCAGAGCGCGATGTCGGCATTGGCGAACGCGAATCGCTCCGGCATCACGCCGACAATGGCGTAGTTCTGGCCATTCAAGCGGATGTCACGCCCGATCGCCGCGTCGCTGCCCGCATGGGCGCGCTGCCAGTAGGCGAAGCTGAGGATCGCGACACGCGCCCGGCCGGCGACGGCTTCCTCGGGCGTGAACGTGCGGCCGCGGTGGGCGGACGTCTCGAGCACGTCGAAGAACGACGGCGTGACGTTCAGTGCGGTGACACCCTCCGCAGACTCGCCCTGGCCGACCGTGTAGCCGGTCCACTGGTAGAGCGCCTGGGACTCGAAGGCGCTGACCAGCTCGAGGCGGTCCCGGTAATTGGGGACCGACGTACCAGCCCGCTCGACGCCGGCGCCGGGGAACCGATCGTAGGAGAAGACCAGGCGATCGGCGTCGGGATAAGGCAGCGGCCGCAGCAGCACCGACCGCACGACGGTGAAAATGGCGGTGTTCGCGCCGATGCAGATCGCGAGCGTCAGCAGGGCCGTGACCGCAAAGCCCCGGTCCTTCCAGAGCAGGCGCAGCGCGAGGCGCAGATCGTGACGCAGCGTATCCATGGCGGGGACCTCGATCTTTGGGCGGACTTTGCGTCCGGCTGAAGCCGGACACTACGCCAGGCAACGATTGAGGAATGCGTCAGGTTAACAGAGCCACCTGGGCCTTCGTCGTTCGAAGCCTTCAGCCTCGGGACGCCTATTTCAGGAATCCGCTTTTCCCGCCGGCCGCGGCGCTGAGCTCGTCGTTGCGGGGATCGTCGAGCGCGAGCAGCCAGCGCAGCGCCGGATCGAGGGCGGCCTGGGTTTCCGGGCGCAACAGCCGCTTCTGATACTGCTGCTGCGGCAGATCGCGGCGGCAGTAGAAGCTGTGCAGCGCGAGGCGCGGCCGGTCCGTGCGATTCGCGGTGCCGCCGTGCCAGAGGTGCGCGTTCATCACCACGACCGTGCCGCGCCGGCCGGTGATCAGCCGCTCGTCGCGATGCGCCGCGGCCGGATCGCCCAGGACGTCCTGCGGCAGCCGTCCGCTGCGATGCGTCCCCGGCACGAAGCGCGTCGCGCCGTTCTCGGAGGTGAAGTCGTCCAGCATCCAGATGATGTTGCAGACCGAGTTGCCCATCGCGTCGGGCAGCGCGCCGGTGTCGCAGTGCAGCGGCTGGGTCCAGTCGGAATGGGGCCGCGCCGAGCGGGCGTTCAGGCTGCTCAGCTTGAACTCCGGGCCGACGACGTGCGCGACGCAGGCAAGCAGGCGGGGCCGGGCGATGGCCCAGCGGAAGATCTCGTCGTAGTCGACCAGGTTGGCGAGCCGATCGGTCTGCGGCTCCTGCTTGAACTCGAAGCCCGCGCGCTCGCCGAGCTCCTCGAAGAGCGCCTGGATGCGGGATTGAAGGCGATCCAGGTCATCCGGCGCGATGAAGTCCTCGATCACGAGGTACCCGTCGCGATCGAGCGACGCCCGATCGGCGTCATCGAGGACGGCTGGTGTCGTCTGGGACATGCTCACCTTCCGAGTCGTCGCGCCACGACGCGGATCTTACTCAATCGTCCCCGGAATTCGTGGACGACCTGTTCCATGTGGGAGCTCGGCGCGCGCACCAGGCGAACGGAACACGCCGTGGCGGCGTCTAAGCCTTGGCATGCTCGAGGATGTCCGCTACGCGCTCCGCCAACTCCGGAAGAATCCCGGGTTCACCGCCATTGCCGTAATCACGCTGGCGCTCGGTATCGGAGCCGCGGCGGCGATGTTCGGCCTGATCCAGGGCGTGCTCCTGTCGCCGCCGCCCTACGCCCGCCCGGATCGCCTCGTCCTGCTGTCCCCCACACGCGTCGACGGCCAGCCCTACACCCGCGGGACCACGATCGGTCAATGGGTGGCCTGGCGCAACAGCCGCGCGTTCGAGCCGCCCGCGGTCTACCGCTGGACGTTCAACTTCCTCGTGCGCCAGGACGGCAGCCAGTCGCTCGGCGGCATGGTGGTGACGCGGAACTACTTCGACGTGGTCGGCGTGCGGCCGGCGCTCGGCCGGGTCTTCACGGAAGCCGAGGCCGCCCGACCGAATACGCCGCCGACCGCCATCATCATCGGCCACGACCTCTGGCAACGCGTGTTTGGCGGCGACCCTCACATCATCGGCAAGTCGCTCGTGCTCAGTCGTCAGCCGGCGCCGTTCCCGATCGTCGGGGTGATGCCGCCGGGCGTGCGCTTTCTTCCCGATCCCGGCGCGGCGAGCGAGCCCAACTACGACCTGAACGCGCGTGTGGATTTCTGGTTGTCGGCGGCGCCGGACGAGTCGCGCCCGGCCAATCGCGCGGGCAACGCCATCGCCCGGCTGCGCGACGGGGTGTCGGTCGCCGACGCCAGCCGCGAAGCGGCAGGCCTCGCCGCCAGCGCCGCCGCCACGAACCCGGAGCTGAAGGGTCTGACCGCGACCGCCAGCGCGGTGCAGGACGTGCTGAACAGCGAAGGCCGCCGTCTCCTCGTCCCCCTTTTCGGATCGGTCGCGCTCCTGTTCCTCATTGCCTGCGCCAACGTCGCGGGTCTCCTGCTCGCCCGCGGGCTCCAGCGGCAGGCCGAATATGCCGTGCGCTCGGCGCTCGGCGCGGGCCGGTCGCGGCTGTTCCGGCTGGTGCTCACCGAAAGCGTGGCGCTGGCGCTCGTCGGGGCATCGCTCGGCGCGGCGCTCGCCGTCGGGATCATCGCGGTGCTGAAATCGATCGGCGGCCACGCGGTGCCGCGCGCGGACGCGGTCTCGGTCGGCTGGCCGGTTCTCGCCTTCGGCGTCCTCGCAGCGCTGGTGGCCGCGTGTGTCGCGGGCCTGCTCCCCGCGGCGCGCGCGTCGCTCCCGGATCGATTCCGCGGGCTCGACGGCACACGCACCAGCGCCGGGCGCACCGAGCGGCGGCTGCTCGGCGGCGTCGCCACGCTCCAGATCGTGCTCACCATCGCCCTGCTCGCCGGCGCGGCGTTGCTGATCCGCACGGCCCGCAATCTCGAGGACGTCCGACCGGGCTACGACTCCGAGAACATCCTCGCGATGACGGTCACGTCGGTGGAGCGCGACCGCTCGAAGGAGTTCCATCTGCAGGCGCTGGAGCGCGTCGCGAAGCTCCCGGGCGTGCGGCACGCCGCGTTCGCCTGGGGCGTTCCGCTCACGGGCAACAAGTGGCCCGCCGACCTCGAGATTCCCGGCCAGTCGGGATCGGCCGCGCTGGCCGATCGCATCAGCCTGCCGCTGCGCTCGATCACGCCGGACTACTTCGACGTGATGGGCATGCGCCTCGTCGAGGGCCGCCGCTTCCAGGCGTCGGACACGGCCGATGCGCCGCGCGTGGCGATCGTCAATGCCGCAATGACGCGCCGCTTCTTCGCCGGCGGCACGCCCATCGGGCGCCAATTCCAGTTCGCGGGCAACGCCAAGCAGTCCATCACCATCGTCGGCATCATCGCCGACACGCGGACCGAGGCGCTGACGCAGCCGGCGGAGCCGGAAGTCTACCTGCCCTTCTGGCAGTCCGGGGCCTTCTCGAAGCATCTCGTCCTGCGCGCGTCGGGCGATCCGATCCAGCTCGCGGGCCTCGTCCGGCGCGAGCTGCGCACGGTCGAGCCGACGTCTGCGGTCGAGCGCGTCACGACGATGGCCGAGATCCGGCGGGAGTCGACGGCATCACGAACGTTTGCCATGCGCCTGCTGAGCGGGTTCGCGCTGGCGGCGACGCTGCTGGCCGTCGTGGGGCTGTACGGCGTGCTGTCGTTGTCGGTGGGATCCCGCACCAAGGAGATTGCCGTGCGCAAGGCGATTGGCGCGCAGTGGCACGAGGTCGTCCGGCTGGTGCTGGGCGAGGGATCGCGGCTCGTCGCCGTCGGCCTCGCGCTCGGCATTCCGGCGGCGCTGCTCCTCGGACGTTTCCTCGAGACCCTGCTCTTCGAGGTGCGGCCTGCGGATCCGCTCGCGCTCGTCGCCGCGGCCGTCGTCTTCGGCCTGGTCGCGCTCGTGGCGTGCCTCGTGCCGGCGTATCGCGCCGGGCGCGTCGATCTGATGGACGCGCTGCGTCAGGAGTGAATGCGTCACCGCCGCTCGTAGATCGACGTCGCCCGGCGACAGGAAATCCTCGATGACGAGGTACCCGTCGCGATCGAGCGCCTCGCGATCGGCGGCATCGAGCATCGAGAACGTCGGCTGATCGCGTCCCATCGTCTTAGTCGATCGTGTCTGATTTTGTCAGATCTATCAGATCTATCCGTGGCCCCTGTCAGATCTGTCCGTGGCCCGTGTCCGTGGCTCTAACCTGATCCCAGGGTTCACTTGAGTTGACAACGGGCCCGCCAAGGTGGCGCCGGGCTTTAGCCCGGCCAACGCGGGCCCGGGCAGGCCTAAAGGCCTGCGCCACATTGTCAACACAACTGAACTCTGGGCCTAGTCAGATCTGTCCGTGGCCCGGAAGTGCCGCTCGGCAAACGCCAGGAACGTCGGCCACGTCGGCTCGGCCGTGTGGCCTCCCGTGTGCTGCCGGAAGCCGAGGTCGCCGCTGACGATGGCGGTGTCGATCGGCGGAAACTCGGTCGTACCGAGATCCGCGCGGCCGAGGAGCCGGTACACCGGGCCTGCACCCACGGCGGCGAGGAAGCTGCCCTTCGGATCTATCCACGCGTCGTTCACGGCCACTGTGCCGTCCGCGTTGACGGGGCCGGGACCGCGGCCGGCGCTCAGGAACACCGGCCGTGGCGCACAGAGCGCGATCAACTGGTGCGAGTCCACCGGCATCGTGTCCCAGCGGGCCGTGTATTTGAGGTAGTTGCCCGCCATCCAGTGATAGTAGGTGGTGGCGACGTTCTCGATCGTCTCGCCATACTTGCGGCGATGCAGCTTTGCGCCGCCGTGTCCCGAGGAGCTGATGTAGCCGATGGCAAAGCGTTCGTCGAACGCCTGCGCCACGAGGGCCGCCTTGCCGTAGCGTGAATGTCCCTGCACACCGACCCGCCGTGCATCGACCGTCTTGTCGGTCTCGAAGTAGTCGAGCAGTCGGCTCGCGCCCCACGCCCAGGCCGAAAGCGCACCCCAGTCGTCGAGCTTCCTCGGCTGCCCCTTGTTCACGAGGCCGATGACGCCGCTCGTCAATCCGGCGCCGCAATCGGCCTGGATGCTGCCCGGGTGCAGGTTCGCGTATCCCCAGCCTTTGGCGATCACCTGCTGCTGCCACGTCGGGCCCGCGGGGGTGTTCGCCCCGGGTCCGCCGGCCGGCGGTCGCGGCGGCGCGGCGCCCGGCGGCAGGCAGGGGTTGGGCGGCGCCGGGAGGGCATCGGGCAGCGGCGCGCCGAAGCCGAACCCGACCTGGATGATGACCGGCACCGGTCCGGCAGCCGCCGCCGGCGTGGTCAGCATCGCCAGGATGTTGACCGACAGATCGGGATGCGCCGCGTTGTCGACACGGCCGACGAGGTGCTTCGTGATCGTGGGCACGTCACCATCCGTGCCCTTCACCGTATTGACCACGGTCCACGCCACCCTCGGCAGGCTCTTCGGCCTGCGGCCGTAGATCTCGCGTTCGAAGTCCTCGATGATCTCGGCGCGGCGCCGGGTGCGCCACGTCGCGGCGCTGGTGACCTTCTGGCCGTTCGCGAGCGTCAGCGGATCGGGCAGCACCGGATACGGGTTGGCTTCGGCCTCGTCGTAGGTGGCCGGACTCGAGCTCACCGCACCGGGCGGGATGGCCGAGATCTTCAGCAGGTTCATGATCCGCTGGCGTTCCTGCTGATTGGCGAGCTGCACGGGCGACGGCGGAGCCGCGGGGGTGGCGGCGGGTGCCGGTACCGGGGCAGGCACGGTGGGAGCCTGCGCGAGCCCGTGGGCGACCAGACCAGTGACCCACGCCACGACGAGCCAGTCGAAGCGACGCCGCAGGATTCGCGTCGGATTCCCGGAGATCGGCACGTGCACTCCTTGGAACGGATCGTTCGAGAGGTGACACTGCTCCTACGCCGGTATGTCGGGCTCGGGTTACATGACCGGCGCCATCACGTTCAACACCGGGCCGGCTTGCCGTCCCCGGTCGGTTGCGCGCATTCTAAATGCGGGCTACGGGCTACAGGCTGCGGGCGGCACGAGGATCTTCCTGTGGGCGTAGCCCGTAGTCGGTAGCCCGTAGCGCCCGTAGTCCGTAGCCCCTGGCGTAGCCCGTAGTCCGTAGCCCGTAGCCGCCGTTGTGACCAGCCCCACCACCCCTGTCCCCACGATTGTGAACGTCGGCTACCGGTCCACGAACTTCTGGGTCGTCAGCGCCGGAACCTCGCGGCTGCTCGTCGATCTGGGCTGGCCGGGCACGCTCGGCACGCTGCTGGCGATGCTCGATCGCAAGGGGATTCCGCTCGCGGAGATTCAGTACGGGCTGGCCACGCACTACCACATCGATCATGCCGGGCTCGCACAGGAGCTGAAGAACCGCGGGGTCCGCCTGCTCGTCGTCGACGCACAGGTGTCGGCGATCCCGCTGATGAAACAGTGGACGAAGACGGCGGATCGGTACGTGGACATTGCGCTCGACGACAACATCGTCGTGTCAGCCGCCGGGAGTCGGGCACTGCTCGAGTCGATCGGCATCGGCGGAGAGATCGTCCACACGCCGGGACACTCGGACGACAGCGTGTCGCTGCTCCTCGACACGGGCGCCGTATTCACGGGCGATCTCCCGCCGCTGACGATGGTGAACTCGGTGGAATCGCCCGAGGTGCTCCGGAGCTGGAAGACGCTGCAGGCACGTGGCGCGACGACGGTCTACGGCGGTCACGGCCCGATCCGGCCGATGCCGGCTGTCACGTGAACCGTGCGGGATCGCCTGGTCGCTGGTCTCTGGTCTTCGGTCTTCGGTCTTCGGTTCGGTCTTCTGTCGGCGCGGCTGAAGCCCCGCCCTACCGATTCTGCCGCGGCCTCACCGGTAGGCCGGACCTTCAGGTCCGGCGGCCATTGGAAGCTCGCTCTGGTCGCTGGTCTCTGGTCGCTGGTCTTTGGTCTTTGTTCTGGTCTCTGGTCTCTGGTCGCTGGTCCTGGTCCCTGGCTCTGATCCCTGCCTTCACGCCACGACCGGCGCGGCGAACGCCGGGCTGGTCACGAGCGCGGCGGCGCCCCGCAGGCGCGGGTGCTCGCCGAGCGGCACCGTCAGGATCTCGCTCTCGGCAGACTCCGGGGTCAACGACTGCTCACGCATCGCCTTCTGCACGGACGGCAGGACGAGATCCCAGGCCTCGGTGATCTCGCCGCTCATGTAGATGCGCCGCGGCTCGACGGCCTTGACGATCGTGGCCAGCCCGCGCCCGAGGTAGTACCCCGTTTCGCGCAAGGTCTCGACGGCGTGCGCCTCTCCGCCGCGCGCCCGCCTCACGATGGTGGCGAACATGCTCTTCCCCGGCTTGCTCGAGCCCGGCCACGACGGATCGCGTCCGAGATAGCGCGCCACCGTGGCCCATACCGACACGTACGCTTCCAGACAGCCGCGCTGGCCGCAACTGCAGAGGGGGCCGTCCATGCTGAGCGCCACGTGACCGAATTCGCCCGCGTTGTTGTGCGCGCCGCGCAGCAGCTGGCCGTCGATGGCAATGCCGACGCCGACGCCGTCCGAGGCGTTCACGAAGACGACCGAGCCGTCCACCGGGTCGTGTCCGCGCACCGCCCACACCTGGGCCAGCACGCAGGCCTTGACGGAGTTCTCGACGACGACGGGCAGGCGGATCGCGGCCTCGAGCGGGTCGCGGATGTCCACGTCGCGCCAGCCCAGCGTCGGCGCATAGCGGAGGCGTCCGCGCTCGAGATCGACGAGACCCGCAACGACCACACCGACCCCGAAACACGTGCCGATTTCGGGATGCTCGGCGAGGATCCGCTTGATCCGCCGCGCGAGATCGGTGACCAGGGTGTCGGGGCGGGATCGCGTCGGGATCTCCTGGGTGTCGAGGAGACTGTAGCCGAGCGGATCGGTCACCTGAATCAGCGTCTGGCTGGCGCTGATGTCCACCGCCAGCGCGCAACGGCGCCTCGTCTCGATGTAAAGATGTCGGGGCTTGCGGCCGCGCAGGCTCTCGCCCTTCGCGCCTTCGAAGACCTGCTGGGTACCGATCAGGTCCTCGACCAGCCGGCTGATCGCGCCGCGACGTACGCCCATCAGCCGAGCCAGGTCCGCGCGCGAGATCGGCTGGCGCGTCCGAACCAGGTTCAGCGCGATCTGCCGGTTGATCTCGCGCGACGTCCCGCGCCGGGCAATGTGAAAAGCGGTCGGACTGATGCGGCGCATCGAGAGCATGTCCTTGGCGATGCGATTATGGTCCAAAATGGTGCGAATGTAGCCGTCTGGGTCCAATATTTTGAAGACATATCCTGAAATTTGTCGCCAGTATTGTCGAGCTGGACTGCTTCTTGTGGCGGCGCTCAGCGTGTCCGCGGTCGTTCCGGCCATCACCCAGACGCCAGCCGGCTCGCCGCAAAAGGCCGAATTGTCGCGACTTCTGGCGCTTCAGCGCGAGGCGGTCGGCCTCTTGAAGCAGGCGGCGGACGGCCGTCCCGACGCCGACGTCCGTCGAGCGCTGCTCGACGCCTCACAAAAGCTGGATGCACTCGGCGCCGAACCCGAGGCGGGCGCCCCGCCGGACGCGCGCGGGCGGCGCGAGACTCGTGCCCGAGCTGCGGGCCGAGGTGCGGCGTGCGGCGCGCGACCTCCTCGACGCCTCCCGGTCCGCGTCGAATCCACGGGTGGACACCCGACCCTTCCTCGCGCTGCTCGAGCGCGTGCGCACACAGCTCGAAGGCGAAGTCGCGCTGGGCCTGACCTTCCAGGGCAGCTACCGCCAGACGCGCGCGAAGGAAACGGTCTACGGCGGTCACGCCTCCGCGATGGGGCCGGCGCCCGCCGACCCCGGGTCGCTCGACGAGGACGCGGCGCCCTCTCCCGTCACCTTCGAGGAGGGCGCGCGCCTTCCCACGCGCACCTACTGCGGCGGGCCGACGAAAGATCACGTCCTCGAGTCGGCGGGCAACGGCGTCGCTCTCGTCGACTACGATCAGGACGGACGTCTCGACATCTACCTCGTCACGGCAGCCGAGCTCACACCGGCGCGCGAGCGCATCCCGCACCGCAACGCGCTGTATCGCAATCTTGGCGGGTGGAAGTTCGCCGATGTCTCGGCGCAGGCCGGCGTGGACGCGGCCGCCTGGGGCAACGGCGTGTGCGCCGGCGATGCCGATGGCGACGGCCGGCTCGACCTCTACGTGACCAACTGGGGTCCCAACCTGCTGTTCCGCAATCGCGGCGATGGCACCTTCGAGGAGATCGCCTCGAGCGCCGGAGTCGCCGCCGGCGGCTGGAGCACCGGCTGCACGTTCTTCGATCCCGATGCGGATGGCGATCTCGACCTCTACGTGGCGCGCTACGTCCAGACGACCTGGGACGAGGTCGTCGGCGCCCGGCGGACGCTCGTCTGGCGCAACGGGCCGCGCATCATGGTCGGCCCGACCGGTCTGCCCGGAGAGTCCGACCTGTTCTTCGAGAATGCCGGGCAGGGGCGCTTCACCGATCGAACCGCCGACCATGGTCTCGGCGACCCGGCTCGCGCCTACGGCTTCGGCGTCGTCGCCACCGACTACGATGACGACGGCTTCGTCGATCTGTTCGTGGCGAACGACTCGAACCCGAACTTCCTCTATCGGAACACCGGCCGCGGACGATTCGAGAGCGTCGGGCTGGCCGCCGGCGTGGCGGTGAACGGCGAGGCCCGCGCCCAGGCTGGAATGGGCGCCGACGCGGGCGACTACGACGGCGACGGGCGGATCGACCTCGCGCTCTCCGCCTTCGCGCACGATCGCAACACGCTCTACCGCAATCTCGATGGGCGACAGTTCGAGGACGCGAGCCTGGCGGCGGGACTCGCAACCCGGACCTTCCTCCGCATGGGATGGGGGACCGTGTTCCTCGACGCCGACCTGGACGGCAGGCTCGACCTCTTCTTCGCGAACGGCCACATCTTCAGCGACATCGAGGCCTACCCACAGCTCGGCGAAACCTACGGTCAGAAGAACCAGCTGCTGCTCAACACGGGCACGCGCTTTCGCGATCCGTCAGCGACGGCTGGCGCCGGCCTGCAGATCGCGCGCGTCGGCCGCGGCCTCGCCGACGGGTGATCTCGACGATGATGGCGATCTGGATCTCGTCGTGAGCAACATGGACGAGGCGCCAACGCTGCTCGAGAACCGGCAGCGTACCGGACGCCACTGGGTGGCCTTCCGCGTCGTCGCGCCGCGTGGCAACCGGTTCGCGATCGGCGCGAAAGTGACCCTGGCCGCCGGTGGCCGGACACAACTGCGCGAGATCCGCTCCGGCGGCAGCTATCTGTCGCAGAGCGATTTGCGCGTGCATTTCGGCGTCGGCGATCACGTCGGGCCGGTGGCGGCCGAAGTCCGCATGCCAGGCGGGCAGCGCTGGCGATGGAACGGTCTGTCGATCGATCGACATCATGTGCTCGAGCTCACCGACGCGGCGCGGAGTCAGCCAGTAGACGCGGCTCAGCCCGGCTGAAAGCCGGACACTACGATTGAGCGGACCTCCGGACGTAGTGTCCGGCTTAGCCGGACCACAGCTTCATGTCGATGCGCATCGTACGCGACTCCATTTCGGCGTGGCTGATCGTCGCGCTCCTGATCGTGGGCGGGACCATCGGCACCGCGCAGGAAACGATCTATCGGCCGAAGCTGGCCACGCCCGACACGCTCGAACCTTTCCTGAAGCTCCTGCCGCCGGGAAGCGACGCGTTCGAGACCGAGCGGCAGGCCACCGAGATCGAAGCCAGGCTCGGCGAGCTGAGCGACGCGATGCGAGCCGGTCGAGTGACGAGCATCGCCGACTCCCTGCTGGCGGCCGATTTTCGCGGCGCCCCGCTGCCCGCGCCGACGTCCGCGTCGAAGGGCGATCTCCCCTTCGAGGTCACGCGCATGAAGGATGCGGCGCGCGAGACGACCCTCGACGCCCGCCGGTTCTCCGGCGAGCTCCGGCGTTTCGTCGAAGATCTGAAGAGCGTGACGGTCGCCGAGTTCCAGGTCACGTCGATCGAGCCCGCCCCGACGGCCGGACTGCTCCGCACCCGCGTGCGTTACGACATCGTCGGCGCCGGCACCACGGCCTGGCGTGTCGAGCGCGTGGGTATCTGGACCATGACCTGGCGCCACGGGTCGTCCGGGTGGCGGGTGGTGAGCTGGGTGACCGACGCGCACGTCGCGAGTCGCGCCGCGCGCCCGGTGTTCACGGAGGTGACGGCCGCGGTTCTCGGCGGCAACGACTCGTTCGCCCGGCAGTTGACGACCGATCTCGACACCTGGATGACGCGAATCGACTCGGTCCTGACCCGCGACTCGAACGGCCATCACGGCGTCTCGGTGGGCGACGCCGACGGCGACGGCCTCGACGACCTGTACGTGGCCCAGCCCGCCGGCCTGCCCAATCGCCTCTTTCGCGCGCGCGGCGACGGGACCTTCGAGGACACGACCGAGCGTGCCGGACTCGGCGTCCTCGACGACACCGCACAGTCGCTGTTCGCCGACGTCGAGAACGATGGCGATCAGGATCTCGTGCTCGCCACGGGCACGCGGCCCCTGCTCTTTCTGAACGACGGGAAGGGCCGGTTCGCGATCGACCTCGAGGCGTTCCGCTTCGAGCAGCCGCTGCAGGGCTCGCTGACGTCGATCGCGATGGCCGACTACGACCGCGACGGCTTTCTCGATCTCTACCTGTGCGTCTACGCGTATTTCTACGGCGCGGGGGATGACAAAGCGGGCACGCCGATGCCCTACTACGACGCGCGCAACGGCCCGCCCGGCGTGCTGTTTCGCAACGACGGCCGCGGCCGCTTCGTCGAGGTCACCAAGGAAGCGGGCCTCGAGGCCGGCAACGACCGCTATCACTTCGCGGCGGCCTGGGCCGACTATGACGGCGACGGGTGGCAGGACCTGCTGGTCGCCAACGATTTCGGGACCAAGAATCTCTATCGCAACCGCGGATCGCAGAACGGGCGAGTGACCTTCGAGGACGTCGCCGCGACGGCCGGCCTCCTGGACCATGGCGCCGGGATGAGCGCGGCGTTCCTCGACTACGACAACGACGGCCTCCTCGACATCTACACCGGCAACATGTGGAGCGCGAGCGGCCTGCGCATCACCGCGTCGCCCGCCTTCATGCCCGATGCACCGGCGGACGTGCGCGCGCTCTACCGCCGCCATGCACGCGGCAACTCGCTCTTCCGGAACCGGGGCGACGGCCGTTTCGATGACAAGACGCTCGACGCCCGCGCCGAGATGGGACGCTGGGCATGGTCCTCGGATGGCCTGGACTTCGACAGTGACGGCTGGGAGGACCTCTACGTCGCCAACGGCATGCTGACGCGGAAGGACGGCCCGACCGATCTCGACGGCTTCTTCTGGCGGCAGGTCGTGGCGCGCTCACCGCTCACCCGCGTCACGGGCACGCCGTACGACGATGCGTGGCGCGCCATCAACCATCTGCTGGTGCACGAGTCGATCGCCAGCCGGCAGCGCAATGTGCTCCTGCGCAACGACGGGCAGGGAGGCTTCGACGAGGTCTCGGGAGCGGCGGGCCTCGATCTCGATCAGGACGGCCGCTCGTTCGCCGTGCTCGACGTCGATCGGGACGGCGACCCGGACCTCGCGGTGATGGCGGCGCGGCAGTCGCCGCAGCTGCGGATGTTCCGGAACGACTTCGCGCCGCGCGGCGCGTCGCTGGCCCTGCGTCTCACGGGCACGGCGGGCAACCGCGATGCGATCGGCGCCCGGGTGATCGTCGAGACCGATCGACTGAAGCGGACGAAGGTCGTGCAGGCCGGCTCCGGCTTCCTCTCGCAGCACTCGAAGGAACTGCTGTTCGGCCTCGGCGCCAGCCAGCAGATTCGCACGCTGACGGTGGTGTGGCCGTCGGGTGCCGGCAGTCGTTCAGCGACGTCGCTCCGAACGTCCGTCTGAAGCTGACCGAAGGGGGCACGCTCGACGCGACGCCGTTTGCGGCCGGAGCGAGTGGGGGTTCGCCGGCCACTGGGACCGAGGTAAGAGCGTCCCCACCACCCGACACGACGTGGCTCTATGAGCCGGTGCCGGCTCCGGATTTCTCGCTGCCCGACCTGACCGGGCAGACGCGATCGCTGGCGGCGCTCCGCGGGAAAGCCCGCACTCGTCCTGCTCTGGTCGAGCGAGGGCGCCGGGTCGAAGGCCGCGCTCGGCGCGCTGGCGCGCGGCCGCGACGCGCTCGCCGGGGCGGGAGTCGAAACCCTCGCCGTCGCGCTCGATCCGCCCGAGCATCTGGCGAAGGTCCGCGCGCTCGCGCCGTCCGGGCTGCCCGTCGTCGCCGCGAGCCCGGAGGTTGGACTGAGCTACGCGATCCTCCACCGCCACGTGTTCATGAACCGGCTGGACCTGCGCCTGCCGACTGCCCTGCTGCTCGACGCCGCGGGCCGGGTGGTCCGGACGTATCGCGGCGCGGTGGATGGGGCGATCGTGGCGCGGGATGCGGCGGCCATCGACGCGCCGCCGGCCGAGCGCCTGTCACGCGCCATGCCCTTCACCGGCACGCTCTACGGACAGCCGCCGCTGCGCAACTACCTGCCGTACGGCCGTGAACTGCAGGAGCAGGGGCTGGAGGCGGCCGCGGTGGTCGCCTTCGAGCGGGCCGCGAAGGCCAATCCCAACGCGTCGACGCTGTACCGGCTGGGCACGCTGCTGACCAAGAGCGGGGAGATTGCGCGCGCCCGGGAGGCGTTCGAACGCGCCCTCGCGCTGAAGCCGGACCTCGCCGAAGCCAGCAACGATCTGGGCGCGCTCCTCGCCCAGGGCGGCGACCTGGAGGCGGCGATCGCCCGCTTCCGCGCCGCGCTCGCGGCGGCCCCCGATTATCCGGACGCGCTCAACAATCTCGGCTACGCGCTGCTGCTCAGCGGACAGGACGCGGAAGCGCGCGCGCTCTACGAAAAGGCCCTGGCGCTCCAGCCCGATTTCCCGGAGGCGATCAACAACCTGGGATTGCTCTTCGGACGCGCGGGAGACCTGGATACCGCGGAACAAGACGGCCACCAGCAGCGTGCCCGGCCCCACGAACGCGGGGAGCCGGTCGCCCTTGACGGTCAGCACCGGCACCCCGGACTCGGCGAAGGCCAGCGCGGCCAGCACGTCCCCGGCGATCCCGGAGCCGCCCATGCCGGCCACGACCACGACCTCGGGCAGCGGCCCGACCAGCGTCGCCGCCTGGGCGGCGCGCAGGGCGACCCGCGCCTGCCCGCCGGCGCCGGCGACCTCGCCCAGCATGGCCCCAGGGTCGCGCCGGGCCAGCTCGGCCGGGTCGTCGAGGACGCCGTTCACGCCGGCGCCGTCCCCGGCTTCTCGGCCTCCTCGATCAGCATGACCGGGATGTCGTCGCGGACCGGGTACCGGTAGTGGCACTGCCGGCACTCGATGATCTGCTCGGCCTCCTTGTAGTCGACCTCGCCGTGGCAGTTCGGGCAGGCCAGGATCTCCAGCAGCTTGCTGTCAAGGGCCATCGTCGGTTCCTCTCCTCAGGCCGTTCAGGCCGGCTCGCCGCCGACCGCCTCCAGCACCTCGTCCCGCACCCTGGCCATCTCGGCCTCGGTGGTGGCCTCGACGTTGAGCCGGAGCAGCGGCTCGGTGTTGCTCGGTCGCAGATTGAACCACCAATCGCCGCTCTCGACGGTCAGCCCGTCGGTGAAATCGGACGCCTCCGCCGGGTAGCGCGCGGCCACCGCTCCGATGACCCTGCCCGGGTCGTCGACGCGGCGGTTGATCTCCCCCGAGTCGGCGTAGCGGCGGTAGGGGGCGAGCACCTCCGACAGCGGCCTGCCCGCCCGCGAGAGGGCGTCCAGGGCGACCAGGGCGGCGATGAGCCCCGAGTCGGCCCGGTAGTTGTCGCGGAAGTAGTAGTGCCCGGAGTGCTCGCAGCCGAAGACGGCCCCCGTCTCGGCCATCACCGCCTTGATGAAGGAGTGGCCGACCCGGGTCCGGACCGGGACCCCGCCGGCCTCGCGGATCGTCTCGGGCACGACCCGCGAGCAGATCAGGTTGTAGAGCACGGTCGCGCCCGGCTCGCGCTCGCACAGCAACCGGGCCACCAGCGCCCCGACCAGGCTCGAGGGGACGGTCGCGCCGCGCTCGTCGACCAGGAACACCCGGTCGGCGTCGCCGTCGAAGGCCAGCCCGACGTCGGCGCCCTCGGCCACCACCCTGGCCTGGAGCTCGCGGAGGTTGTCGGGGTTCAGCGGGTCGGCGGGGTGGTTGGGGAAGCTGCCGTCCAGCTCGAAGTACATCGACACCAGCTCGAACGGCAGGCCGGCGAAGACGGCCGGGACCACGTGGCCGGCCATGCCGTTGCCGGCGTCGGCGACGACCTTGAGGGGCCGCAGCGCGGACGCGTCGGCGAAGCTCCTGACGTGGGCGGCGTAGCGGTCCAGCAGGTCGTCGGCCTGTCGTTCGCGACCGCGGTGGGCGGCGGTGGTGGCCGGCTCGCCCGCGGCGATCATCCGCTTGATGTCGGCCAGGCCCGACTCCTCCCCCACCGGCACCGCGCCGGCCCGGCACAGCTTGAGGCCGTTGTAGCGGGCCGGGTTGTGGGAGGCGGTCAGCATCACCCCGGCGACGTCGAGGGCGCCGGAGACGTAGTAGAGCATGTCGGTCGAGCAGAGCCCGACCCGGAGCACGTCCGCCCCCTGGGCCATGGCCCCTTCGGCCAGGGCGTCGGCCATCGGCTTGGACGACGGCCGCATGTCCTGCCCGATGGCCAGGGTCCCCGCCCCGGTGAGGGCCACGAACGCCCGCCCGACCCGCTCGGCCAGCTCCTCGTCCAGCTGGTCGGGATAGACCCCGCGGACGTCGTAGGCCTTGAACACCTGGTCGAGGGCGGCGGGCACGGCGGCTCCTTGGCATGACGGGTCGGAAAGCGTCCGCATTGTAGTCGATGCCCGAGTTCCCCAAGGCGCTCAGATCGGCTGGATTCCCCTAGACGAGCAGGAACCCGGCGTTCCATCCTCTTTCCCCAGAGAACAGACCAAGGGACCCTTGGGGGGGCCATGTCCGGCGGCAGGCGCAATCTCGTACGGTTGGTCGGGGCCGCGCTGGTGGCGGCGACGGTGCTGCCGGCGGCCCAGGCGGACGCCCTGCCGCTGCGGGAGCGCGAGCTCACCTCGAGCGGGGCCTGGAGCTGGTTCGGCGACCCGCGTGCCGTCTATCACGAGGGCGCGCACCGCCGCACCTACACCGGCTGGGTCTCGCGCGACGGCAGCGTCCAGGTGGCCAGCTTCGACCACGACACCGGCCAGCGGACCATCGCCACCCTCAAGGCGCGGCTCCAGATCGACGACCACAACAACCCCTCGATCCTGGTCCGCCCCGACGGCCGGCTGCTGGTGTTCTGGTCGACCCACGCCGGCCCGACCATGTGGTACCGGCGTTCGGCCCGGCCCGAGGACGTCAGCGCCTGGGAGCCGGAGCGGGTGTTCCCGACCAACACCCCCGGCAGCCGCGGCTACACCTATCCCAACCCGGTGCAGCTGTCGGCCGAGGGCAACCGCGTCTACCTGTTCTGGCGGGGCGGCAACTTCAACCCGTCGTTCTCGACCCTTGACAGCGGCTCCTCGACCTGGAGCCCGGCCCGGACGCTGATCCTCAACCCCTCCGAGCGGCCCTATGTGAAGTACGCCGGCAACGGCGTCGACACCATCGCCATGGCCTACACCCAGGCCCATCCGCGGTCCGGGAGGACCAACATCTACTACGCCGCCTACCGGGCCGGGGCGCTGCGCCGGGCCGACGGGTCGGTGATCTCCACCATGGCCAACCTGCCGATCGCGCCCGGCGAGGGCGAGCAGGTCTACGACTGGGAGACCAGCGGCAAGGCATGGGTCCACGACGTCGCCCTCGACGGCGCCGGCCGGCCGGTGATCGTCTACGCCAGCTTCCCGACCGACGGCGACCACCGCTACCGGTACGCCCGCTGGGACGGCACGGGCTGGGTCGACCGCGAGTTCGCCAGGGGCGGCGGATCGATGAGCGTCGACCCCGCGGAGCCGAACTACTCGGGCGGGCTGAGCCTCGACCACGACGACCCCTCCACCGTGTACCTGTCCCGGCAGGTCGGCGGTCGCTTCGAGGCCGAGGTCTGGACCACCCCGGACGGGGGGGCGACCTGGTCGTCGCGGCCCCTCACCTCCGGGTCGGCCCTGAACAACTACCGGCCGGTGTCCCCGCGCGGCCAGCGCGGCGCCGACCACTCGGTGGTCTGGATGCACGGCGCCTACCCGAGCTACAGCTCCTACCAGACCGGGCTGCGCACCCCGGTCCTGGCCCGCGACATCGCCGACCCGGCGGCCGCCGCCTGGGCGCCGGGCCGCCTCGACGTGTTCGCCCGCGACCCGGAGTCCGGCGAGCTGCTGCAGAAGTACTACGCCAGGGGGTGGAGCGGCTGGCGCAGCTTCGGCCTGACCCCGGGTGGGCACCCGATCGGTCGGCCGGCGGTGGCCTCGTGGGGGCCGGGGCGGCTGGACGTGTTCGCCGTCGACCAGGTGACCGGGCGGCTGCTGCAACGCACCTTCTCCGGCGGCTGGCGCGGCTGGGTCGACCGCGGCCCGGGACCGGCCGGGCACCGGCTGGCGGCCCCGGCCGCCGTCTCCTGGGCCAGCGGGCGCATCGACGTGCTCGCCCGCGACGAGGTCACCGACGAGCTGGTCCATTTCTGGCAGTCGGGGGCGACCTGGCAAGGGCCGGAGCGGCTGGCGGCCGGGCCGGGGGGCGACTTCTCGCCGAGCGTGGCCAGCTGGGGCCCGCGGCGGCTGGACGTCTTCGCCGCCACCGACGCGGGGACCCTGGCCCAGTTCCGGTTCGACGGGACGCGTTGGCGGGGCTGGACCGACCAGGGCCGCGGCCCGGGCGGCCGGGCCATGCTGGCCCCGGCCGCGGTGGCCGCCTGGGAGCCGGGCCGGCTCGACGTCTTCGCCCTGGTCCCCGGCGGCCAGATGGTCGGCCACAAATGGTTCAAGGGTGGGCGCTGGTCGGGACCGGAGGGCCTCGGCACCGGGCCCGACCGGACCCGGCTGGCCGGCCTGGCGGTGACCTCATGGGGTGCGGGCCGGCTGGACCTGTTCGCCACCGACGCGGCCAGCCACAGCCTGGCCCAGCTGTTCTTCGACGGCCGCTGGCACGGGCCCGTCCGCCAGGACTTCAACACCACGTCGGTGCAGGTCGACCCCAACCCGCGGCTGGCGCCGATCCCGGTCAGCGAGCGGGTCCGCCTGGCCGACTGACGCTCAGAACCGGCGTTCGCTGGCCAGGGACAGCACCTTGCCCAGGGGGACGTCGGCGCCCTCCTTGAACCAGCCCTTCCACTCACACGCGTGGCAGGAGGCGAAGGTGTGGTCCTCGTCGGGGGCCAGGCGGATCTGGATCGACGTCAGGCGCGTGGAGGTGCAGGCGGGGCAGCTCATGGCGGAGTCCTTCTGGTTGAGGAAGCGATGCCCTCAAGCCATCGGCGTCCGCGAACACGCGACACATAGCCCGCAGGGGTGGCTGGGACACCACCCGAACGGGCTAGGAGTTCGCGACGCCCGCGGTAACTGTCAGGTTTCCCCTACCGGTTCCCGTGGGCGTCGGGGGGAACGTACGACGGGCGGCGCTGCCGGTCAAGCATGTCGGCGCTATGGTTGCCCTGCGGTTCCACCAGCGAGCCACGAACCAGGAAGGAGCGCCGCCCTGCCCCGCGCCCGTCACGGCCGCCGCCCGCCGCGGCCCCGCCTGCGCCTGCCGACGGTGCAGCCGCCCGGGACCGGCCGGGAGGTGTTCATGCGCCTGGTCGAGGAGGCCGTCGAGTCGATCCCCGAGCAGTTCCGGGACCGGCTGGCCAACGTCGACTTCGTCATCGAGGAGACCCCGCGGGGCGACGAGGTGGAGGGCGGCGAGCTCCTGCTCGGCCTCTACCAGGGCGTCCCCCTGACCGAGCGGGGCGCCGGCTACTTCGGGGTCCTGCCCGACCGGATCGTCCTGTTCCGCCGCCCCATCGAGGCCAGGGCGCGCTCCGACGCCGACCTGGCCGAACTGGTCCGCGAGGTCGTGATCCACGAGGTCGCCCACTACTTCGGCATCGACGACGACCGCCTGGACGAGCTCGGCTGGTAGCGCTCCCCCGGGTCAGGGGGCGGCGGCGGGGCCGGGGACGATCGGGCCCCCGGCGGGGAGGCCGCCGATGGCGGAGCCAGGGACGATCGGGCCGCCGTTGAGGGGGGCCGCCACCAGGCCGGACGAGCCGGCCTGGACGACCAGGTTGTCGATGCCGTCGGGGACTGCCTGGACCTTGACCCGG
>CAWIBS010000021.1:0-253071 GCA_963834365.1 Vicinamibacterales bacterium
GCGGCGAGCGCATCGTCGGCCTCGAACTCAATCATCGGCCAGACCAGGAACCCGAGCGCCGTGAGCGCCTCTTCGAGCAGGGGAAACTGGGCCAGGAGATTTCGATGGATCCCGGCCCCGGTCTTGTACCCGGGCCACAGCTCGTTGCGGAAGGACTCGATGACATGATCGGTCGCCACTCCGACATGCGTCGCGCCGGACGAGACCATGCCGAGGACCGACCCCAGCACGCCCCGGACGGCTCCCACTTCGCGGCCTTCCGCGTCCTTCGCGGACGGCATCGCGTAGAAATAGCGGAACAACTCGTACGTCCCGTCAACGAGATGGATCTCCGGCACGATCTGCCGCCTCTCTCAGCCTGTCAGAACCCGACCCGCCGGCGCCGATTGTACGCGCCGACACGGGATTCGGAGTGGACGGACGTCGCCTGACCCGGCTGATGCGCCGGGGCCGACCGCGGTCACCTGCTACGATAGCGGGCCACGGATGCGCCTCGGTCTGGTCCAGCTGAATCCCACGGTCGGCGATCTCGACGGCAACGCGTCGAGGCTCTTCGATGCCGTGTCTGGCGCGCCGCCGGGGGTCGATTTCTTCGTCACCTCCGAGATGGCGCTCACGGGATATCCGGCGCGGGATCTCCTGCTGCAGCACGCCTTCATCGATCGGGCGGGAGAGACGGCGCAGGCGCTGGCCACGCGGCTGGCGAACGCCCCTCCGGTGCTCGTCGGGCTGCCGCTGAAGAATCCGGCCCGTGCGGGACGGCCACTGCTCAACGCCGCCCTCTTGCTCGAAGGCGGCCGCGTCACCCGGCGGTTCGTCAAGTCGCTCCTCCCGACCTACGACGTCTTCGACGAGGATCGGTACTTCGAACCGGGCGAAGGCCTCCAGGTCGTGAGGCTCGGCGATCTGACGGCGGCGGTCAGCGTCTGCGAAGACGTCTGGAACGATCGCGACTTCTGGAGCCGGCCCCGCTACCACGTCGATCCGATTGCGGACGTGACCCGGCTGGGCGCCGACGTGCTCCTGAACCTGTCGGCCTCCCCGTTCTCGGTCGGCAAGCAGCGTTTGCGGGAGGCGATGCTCGGTGCGCTCGCACGCCAGCATCAGGCGACCGTCGTCTACGTGAACCAGGTGGGCGGGAACGACGACCTCGTCTTCGACGGACGCAGTCTCGTCATCGGTCCCGATGGCGACCTGCGCGCGCGCGCCGCCGCCTTTGCGCCCGACCTCCTCGTCGTCGAGCTCGACGGACCGACCGGGACCATAGCCTCACAGCCGGGGACCGAGGAGGAGGAGATCTTCCGGGCGCTCGTGCTCGGAACCGCCGACTACGCGCGCAAGTGCGGCTTCACGGATTCCCTCGTCGGCCTGTCGGGCGGCATCGACTCCGCGCTCACCGCCGTCATTGCCGCGGAAGCGCTCGGGCGCGGGCGTGTGCTGGGCGTGCTCATGCCGTCGCCGTTCTCGAGCCGCGGCAGCATCAACGACTCGCTGGCCCTCGCCTCGAACCTCGGCATCCGGACGCTCACACTCTCGATTGAGCCGGTGATGCAGGCCTTCGACGCCGTCCTCGCCGAGCCGTTCGCGGATCGGGCGCGCGACGTCACCGAGGAGAACATCCAGGCACGCATCCGCGGCAACCTCCTCATGGCCTTGTCGAACAAGTTCGGCTCGCTCCTGTTGACGACGGGGAACAAGTCGGAGCTGGCGGTGGGCTACTGCACGCTCTACGGCGACATGTCGGGCGGGCTCGCGGTGATCGCCGACGTCCCCAAGACCAAGGTCTATCGGGTCTCGTCATGGGTGAACCGGCAGCGCGCGATCATTCCGGAGGCGATCCTGACCAAGGCGCCGTCGGCGGAGCTTCGCGAGAACCAGACGGACCAGGACTCTCTGCCGCCTTACGATCTGCTCGACGAGATCCTCGAGCGGCACATCGAGCGTTACGAGTCCGCGGACGAGATCGTCGCCGCGGGCTTCGACGAGTCAATCGTACGCCGCGTCCTCGATCTGGTGCGCATCGCCGAGTTCAAGCGCCGGCAGGCGGCGCCCGGCCTGCGAATCAGCGAGCGCGCGTTTGGAACGGGATGGCGGATGCCGGTGGCCCGGGCTCGCTGGGACTACTAGCCCTCGATCGTTCAAGTTCTGGCGGGGGATGATGAAGGACATGATGTTCGAGTCGCGTGTGCTCGCCGGCAGCCCCGCTGTCGATCCGGAGATCATCGAGCAGCTCCGATTTCTCGAGGACGAGGATCAGCCGAATGTCGTCAGCGAACTGTTGTCGCTGTTCATCGCGCACGCGCCGCCGAAGCTGGAGGCGTTGCGAGAGGCGCTCGACAACGGCGATCTCGCCGCCCTGAAGTGGGTAGCCCACAGTCTCAAGGGCAGCTCGGCCAACGTCGGGGCTCGAGGGATGCAGCAGATCTGCGATCAGCTGGAACACCAGATCGCTCCTGATGCACTGGCGAGCGCCCGCTCGCTCGTGTCCACGCTCACCGACGAGTTCACCATCGTCGAGCAGGCGCTTCGCGCCCAGATGTAAGCCGATGCCCCAACGCGGAGCGCGATGCCGCCCGGTCGCGGATGGTTGCGGAGGCGGCAGCCCCGACGGATAATCCCCCGGTGTCCGCACCCACGGAAACGGCGGCGTTTCGTGCGGCAGCCGCCGTCGGTCTCCCAGAGATCCGGCGCCACATCTTCCTGTGCTGCGACCAGACCAAGCCGAAGTGCTCCGATCGCGATCGGTCGCTCGAAGCCTGGGAGTTCCTGAAGGCGCGCCTCAGGGAGCTCGGACTGTCAGAGGCCGGGGGCGTCGGCCGTACCAAGGCCAATTGCCTCCGGGTGTGCCTGGAGGGACCGATTGCCGTCGTCTATCCCGAGGGTGCGTGGTATCGCGGCTGTGATCCACCCGTCCTGGAGCGGATCATCCAGGAGCACCTGATCGGCGGCCGTATCGTCGAGGACTGCCTGATCCTGCAGCGCGAGCTCGGCGCGGCCGGCGAGGCACTCACGGTCAATGTACCGTGAACGGCGCGTCGAGATAGAACATCGCGATCTCGATGTCGAAGTGTTCGCCGTCCGGCGCCACCATCTCGTAGGTGCCCCGCATCGATCCGAAGGGCGTGTCGAGGGGGCAACCCGCGGTGTACTCGAAGGCCTCGCCGGGATCGAGCACGGGCTGCTGGCCGATGACGCCCGTGCCCTGAACCTCTTCGACCTGGCCGCTGGCGTCGGTGATGAACCAGTGGCGGCTGACGAGCTGGACTCGCGTACGGCTTTCGTTCGAGATCCGCACGGTGTAGAGAAAGAACCATTTCTGCTGCCAGGGCTGCGAGTGCTGTGGGGCGTACTCGGCATCCACGCTGACGCGGATGCCGCGCGTCACGGCTTCCGACGTGCCTGGCGGAACGTCACGTCCGCGCGAGGTCATGCCCGCAGGTTATACCATCCCCGACCGTGTCGGCAGCCCGCCGCCCGGGCTCTGTGAATCGTGCCGGCACCACGGGATCGTCCGGTCGGCGAAGGGCTCGGTGTTCCACCGGTGCGCCATGGCCGAGAGCGATCCGGCATATCCCAAGTACCCGCGGCTCCCCGTGATCCGATGCGCTGGATACATGATGGACACCCACACCTTCGACGACGGACTCACGATCAGACCGGCGACAGCGGGAGACGTGGGGGCGATCCTGTCGTTCATTCGTCAGCTCGCGGACTACGAACACCTCCTGGATCACGTGCACGCCACGGAGGAACGGCTCGCGGCCTCGCTGTTCGGAGCCCATCCCGCGGCTGAGGTGTTGCTGGCGGTCGACCACCGGGGGCCGATCGGGTTCGCGCTGTTCTTCCACAACTACTCGACGTTTCTGGCCTCCCGCGGGGTGTATCTCGAGGATCTCTTCGTCGTCCCTGACGCACGGGGCCGCGACGTCGGACGGCGGTTGTTGTCAGCGGTGGCTCGCATTGCCGTCAACCGCGACTGCGGCCGGCTGGACTGGGCCGTGCTCGACTGGAACGAGCTGGCGATCGGCTTCTATCACCGGATGGGGGCCACCGTGCTCAATGACTGGCGAGTCTGCCGCCTGACCGGCGCCGCACTCCAGACATTGGCTTTTCCCTGCGGATGACGTTCGGACGGGCAGCGGCATCCGTTTTCCGGGTAGGAGGACACGTGAGTGCCGACGGGTCCGGACGCGGGGAAATCCCAAAACCTCTTCAGCTTTCCCCGGCAAACCGCTATCATGACGGGCGGCTCCAGACGATCTAGGCTCTCGCCCCCTATGGAATCTCGCCGGACTGCTTCAGGGCCTTCTCCGCTGTCCGGAGCGCAGGGCATCGACGCGGCCACGACCTTCGAGCTGCTCGCGCTGGCCAAGTCCGGTCAGAGCGGTGCGGTTGACGCCCTGTTCGGGCGCTACCTTCCACGCATCACCCGCTGGGCGCGCGGCCGCCTTCCTCGCTACGCCCGCGACATGCTCGACACGGATGACCTGGTTCAGGACACGGTCTTCCAGACCCTCCGACGTCTGCAGTCCTTCGAGCCTCAGCACGAAGGGGCTCTTCAGGCCTACCTCCGACAGGCCGTGGTCAACCGGATTCGCGACGAGATTCGCCGGACGACCCGCCACCCGGGGGCCGAAGGCATCGAGGACGATGCGCACGTGGACGGCGCGGCGTCACCGCTCGACGAAGCCATTGGCAGCGAAGCGGTCGCCCGCTACGAGCGCGCGCTCGACCGTTTGAGGCCTGAAGAGAAGCAGGCCATCATCCTGCGTGTCGAGCTGCAGCTGCCGTACAGCCAGATTGCCGAAGAGATGCGAAAGCCCTCGGCGGACGCCGCCCGAATGGCGGTAGCGCGCGCGCTCGTCCGACTAGCCGAGGAGATGGGGCATGAAGGGTGACGGAGCGGCGCTGCTGGCGCTGGCCTCCTCGGTCGCGGATGGCGAGGCGGTGGACTGGACCGAGGTAGCCGGAGGGGCAGGCAACGACCGCGAGCGCGCACTCATCGACCGACTCCGCATCATCGCCGCCATCGGGAAGGTCCACCAGACGGCCGATGAGATCGCGCGGCCCGACGGGCAGTCCGGACCCGTGTTTCAGCCCAATCCCGAGTTACAGCTCAACAAGGTCGTCGGTCGCATCCAGCCGTCCGGGGCCTCCGTCGCGGGGAACCTCGGGGAACCACCACAGGCCGGCGCCGCCGAGCCGCACGATCCACGACAGGGCGAGCGACGGCAGGGCGACCGGCGTCACGGCGACCCGCGACAGGCGCATGATCCCGGACAGGCCGGCGCCCCCAAAGCGGCTGGCTCCCGAGAAGCTGGGCCCCGGGAAGCTGGCATAGTCCCAACCGCTCCCGAGCGCTGGGGACAGCTGACGCTCATCGAGCGCGTCGGGACCGGCGTCTACGGCGAGGTCTTCCGCGCCTTCGACGAGTCACTGCGCCGTGACGTGGCCGTGAAGCTGCTGCGGACCGGGTCGCGGTCGGCGGATCTGCTGGCCGCGAAGATCCTCCACGAAGGCCGGCTGCTCGCGCGCGTCCGCCACCGCAACGTGGTCACGGTTCACGGCGTCGAGACGCACGGCGACCGGGTCGGGCTGTGGATGGAGTTCATCCGGGGCTGCACGCTCGAGCAGTTGCTCGAGCGTCAGGGGCCGTTCGGCGGACGTGAAGCCTCCCTCATCGGGCAGGACTTGTGCCGCGCGCTGGCCGCCGTCCATGGCGCGGGGCTCGTGCATCGCGACGTCAAGGCGCAGAACGTGATTCGCGAAGAGGGCGGGCGAGTCGTCCTCATGGACTTCGGAACGGGGTTGCTCCTCGACGACGAGCAGGCGGTTCGCAGCTCGGCCATCGCCGGCACGCCGATGTATCTGGCGCCGGAAGTGCTGGCCGGCCAGGACCCCTCGCCCTTGAGCGACGTGTACGGATTGGGCGTTCTGCTGTTCCATCTGGTGACGAACACCTATCCGTACGCTGCCCGCTCGCTTCTCGAGCTGCGGGATGCGCAGCAGTCCGGGCGCCGCAAGCGCTTGCACGACCTGCGGCCGGATCTGCCCGAGGGCTTCGTCCAGGTGGTCGAGCGTGCGCTCGAGACGTCGCCCGACCACCGCTACCAGAGCGCGGGGGCCATGCAGCGCGGCCTCACGCATGCGCTCGGGCTCGAGACGGGACTGGTCGCGGCCTATGCGCCCCAGACTCTCCCCCCGAAGGCGGCGGTCGAATCCACGCCGGCCGCGGCTCCAACCGCAGTCGCCACGAAGCGGCCGTGGTGGCACCTCTGGGCGGCACTGATCGTGGCGGCGATCGCCATCGTGGCGATCGCGGGCTGGGCGCTGAGATCGATGGGCGCACGCCCCGGCACGCCCCTGAACGCGATCGTCGTGCTGCCGTTCGCGACGCTGTCCGGCAGCGACCGCGATCTGTCGCAGGGCATCGAGCTGCTGATCTCGGATCGGCTGTCGGCGCTCTCGAGTGCGCGGGTGGTCGACTATACGGACGCCATGGCGCGGCGCGATCGCGGCCTGGCGATCGACGAGGTGATTCGCCGGCATGGCGTCGATGGCGCCGTCCGGGGCAATGTCACGTGGAGCGGCGGCACGGCACGGGTGGCGGTGGAAGTGGTTCGCGCCGGTGTGCTGTCGCCGATCTGGTCGCGCCAGTTCGAGCGTCCAGTATTGCGCGCGGCCGAGCTCCCGCGCGACGTGTCGCGCGAGATCGCGCGGGCGCTGGCCGTCGACCTGACGACGGCGGACGAGGCACGCCTGTCCGCGGCGGATGCGGCAGCGCCGGATGTGTTCGGGGCCTATCTGCGCGGCCGCGCGATGATGCAGCAGCGCACGAGTGCGTCCATTGAGCGCGCGGTCAGCCAGTTCCTCGAGGCGCTCCAGCTCGACCCGAACCACGCGCCCTCGCTGGCGTCGCTGGCCGAGTGCTACGTGATCCAGGCCGTCACCTATCGGGCCCGTCCCTTGTCGGAAGCGGCGGCGCTCGCGCGCCAGGCCGTACAACGTGCGCTCTCCCTCGATGATTCGCTGGCGCCCGCCCAGGCCGTGGACGCCCAGCTCAAGTTCCTGGTGGACTGGGACAGCGCCGGCGCCGATCGCGCGTTCCAACGGGCCATCGAGCTGAGCCCGAATTCAGGCGAGACCCGTCAGCACTACGCCATGTATCTGGCGTCGCGGCGCCGGCTTCCCGACGCGCTGCAGCAGATGCAGCGCGCCGTGTCCCTCGACCCGGCATCGCTGGAGGCCCGGTCGGCGCTCGGCATGATCTGGCACTACGCGCGATCGAACGACCAGGCCGAGCGCGTCTTCCGCGAAGTGCTCACGGCCGACCCCGCGATGAGCTCGGCGCGCATGGGCCTGGTTCGCGTGCTGCTCGCGGTCGGGCGCTACGACGAGGCGCTCGAGCATCTCGCCGGGCTGCAGCAACTCGTCGGGAATGGCCGGCTGACGCCGGCGCAACAGGCGGCATTCGGCCTCGCGTACGCCGGCATCGGCCGTCGCGACGATGCGCGCCGCATCGCCGACGAACTGGCGATCGCTGACAGCGCCGACGGGCCGTCGGTGGATGCCGCGAGCGTGTTCGTCGCGCTCGGAGATGTCGATCGAGCTCTCGACATGCTCGAGCAGGCGGTTGACGCCCGGGCGCCGAAGGCCCAGTTCCTGCGGCTCGATCCCCGCTTCGACGCATTGACCGGGCAACCGCGTTTCTCCAAGTTGCTCGAACGTCTGGGCTTCGCGTCGTGATCGGGCGAGCCCGGTTCCTCTGCGATCACCATCGACCGGACGTAGTGTCCGGCTTCAGCCGGACCCACTCGCACAGGGAGTCTCATGGCCAAGAAGACCGCCAAGCGCGCGAGCGTCACCCGCCGCAGTAAGACGATCTCGGTCAAGAAGATCGTCGCCGAGATCGACAAGACGCTGGCGAAGCTCGAGAAGCGGACCGAGGCGGTCGCCAGGACGCCGGCAGGTCACAACACCGCCCGCGCCAGGCTGAGCCTGCGCGCGGCGCGCGACGCCGTGGCCAGCGCCTGTGTCCCTGGCTTCGAGATTCCCAGCGACTGAGCGCGCGCTGCCGCCACCAGACAGGAACCGGATCGGCGACGATCGGGCGATGGCGCTGCCGAGGCGAGACCGCCGTGCCGCGACCCCGGCGAGGTTTCGCCGGTCGCCGCACCTGGTTGCCTACTGGCAGGGTTCGCAGCTGGAAGTGGACCAGCACGCACGCGGAACACGCACGGCTGTCTCGCCGGCCCTCGTCGAGCTGCTCGATGCGTTCGATCGCTGGCTGACGATCGACGCGGCACGCGACCGCGTGCCGGGACTCACGCTGGCGCAGGTGCGGCGTGCCGTGCCGCGCCTTCTGGCGCGGGGCCTGCTGGTCCAGGAGGGCGCGCCGGCTCACCCGGCCGATGCCGCGGCCGACACGTGGCGAGGCTGGAACCCGGCCGCCGGGTTCTTCCATCAAGCGACGCGCGACGTGCCGTACTGGCCGGCGGCGAAGGCCTCCGAGTACCTGTCGGCCAAAGCCAGGCGCGAACCCCCGCCGCCTCCGGTCTCGCGGACGAACGACACGGGTGAGCAGCGCGAGATCCCGCTGCTGCCTCCGGTGTCGGGCGTCACGGCGGCGGCCCGCCAACGTGCCCTTGTGGATGCACTCCGTGATCGCCGGACGTGGCGGCGCTTCGGCGCCGGCGGTGTGTCGCTCGCACAGGCGTCGACGATCCTCGGCCTGACCTTCGGCGTCCAGTCCTGGGTCACGGTGCCGGGGTTCGGGCGCATGCCGCTCAAGACTGCGCCGTCGGGCGGCGCGCGTCATTCGATCGAAGCCTACGTCGCGGCGCGGCGAGTGGATGGCCTGAGCCCGGGCTTCTATCACTATGCCGCCGATACGCATGCGCTCGTGGCGCAGCGCGCCGGGTTGACGGCAGCGGCGCTCGGTGGCTGCTTCCCGCAACAGGCGTGGATCGGGCGCGCTTCGCTCGTCGTCTTCATGGCCGCCGTGTTCGCCCGCGCGCAATGGCGCTATCCCTTCGCCCGCGCCTATCGGACCGTGCTTGCCGAATGCGGGCATCACGCGCAGTCGTTCTGTCTGCTGGCGACGGCGCTCGGCCTCGCCCCGTTCTGCACGATGGCATTCGGCGACACGCACGTCGAGCGCGAGCTCGGCCTCGACGGGCGCCGGACCGCCGTCCTGTATGCGGTGGGAGTGGGCCCGCGTCCTCGGGGGCAGACCTGGGCGCCCTGGCCGCACACCGGCCGGACACCGCGGCGCGAGTCGACTCCGCTCGGCGGAACCACACTCTCGCGATGACCGACGGCTTCTCCGACCTGCGTGCGTTCCTCGACCGGCTCCGGCGCGACCGCGATCTCGTGCAGATCGACGCGCCGGTGGCCGCGGACCAGGAAGCCGCCGAGATTCACCGCCGCGTGATCGCCGCCGGCGGCCCGGCGCTCCTGTTCACCAATATCAGCGGCGCCCGGTTCCCGCTGGTCACGAATCTGTTCGGCACGCCGCGCCGGGCTGCGCTCGCCTTTGGCAATCGCCCGCGACATCTCATCGAGCGCCTCGTGCAACTGGCCGAAACCTTGATGCCGCCCACGCCAGCCAAGCTCTGGGCGGCGAGAGACGTCGCGACGCAGCTGTTTCGCGTCGGACTCTCAGCCCGCGGCACCGGACCGATCACCGAAGTCGTGGACGATCCGCCGGCGCTCAATCGGCTTCCGATATTGACGACCTGGCCGGACGACGGCGGGCCGTTCATCACGCTGCCGCTCGTCTACACCGAACACCCCGAACGATCGGGCCACAACCTGGGGATGTACCGGCTGCACGTCTACGACGATCGCACCACCGGGATGCACTGGCAGATTGGGAAAGGGGGAGGCTTTCACTATGCCGCGGCCGAAGCGAGCGGAGCCGCGTTGCCGGTGACGGCGTTCCTCGGCGGTCCGCCGGCCCTGATGCTCGCCGCAATCGCGCCGCTGCCCGAGAACGTCCCCGAGCTCATGCTGGCCTCGCTCATCGCCGGCGATCGGCTGCGGACTCGTCAAAGGTCTGGGTCCGCATCCTCTGATCGCCGCTGCCGAGTTCGCGTTGCAGGGTCACGTCCCGCCGCAGGAGCGCCGCCCGGAAGGGCCCTTCGGCGATCACTATGGGTACTACTCGCTGCGCCACGACTATCCGGTCTTTCACGTGACGCGCCTCGCGCGCCGCCGCGATGCGATCTACCCGGCGACGATCGTCGGCAAGCCACGGCAGGAGGACTTCTTCATCGGTGACCTCCTGCAGGACCTGCTGTCGCCGCTGTTCCCGCTGGTGATGCCCGCGGTCCGGCGACTCTGGTCGTACGGCGAGACCGGCTATCACTCGCTCGCCGCCGCCGTGGTCCGCCAGCGCTACGGCCGCGAAGCCATGGCGAGCGCCTTCCGGATTCTCGGTGAAGGGCAGTTGTCGCTCACGAAGTTCCTGCTCGTGACCGATCGCGACGTGGATCTGCACGACTTCCGGGCGACGCTGCAGCACGTCCTGGCGCGCACGCGGTCCGAGACGGACCTGTATGTGTTCTCGAATCTCGCGATGGACACGCTGGACTACACCGGACCGCGGGTGAACGAAGGGTCGAAAGGCGTGTGGCTCGGGCTGGGCGATCCGGTGCGTGATCTCCCGCCGACCTTCGCCGCGGCCGACGCGCCCGCGTTCGTGCGGAAGGTCAGCGTCTTCTGTCCGGGCTGCCTGGTCGTCGAAACCGCGTCTTACGCGGACGATCGCGAGGCCGCAGCAGCCGTCGCACGCTGGCCTGCAGTCGCCGATTGGCCCCTCGTCGTCGTCACTGACGATGCCGACCGGGCGGCGCGGAGCGCGATGAACTTTCTGTGGACGACCTTCACGCGGTTCGAGCCGGCCGCGGACGTCCATGCGGCCGCAACCCGTGTGGTGCGCAATCACATTGCCTATACCGCGCCGATCGTGATCGACGCGCGGATGAAGCCGTGGTTCCCGCAGGAGGTGAGCTGCCGGCCCGACATCGCGGAGCGGGTGACGCGCCGCTGGCGGGAGTACTTCCCGTCAGGTGTGGAGATGGGCGACTCCGAGCGCGGGCACCTCGACTGATGAGGTGAGACAGGGCTCGAGCCCCGTCACTCGACTCCGGTCACTGGACGCGGGTGAGGCCGACGCCGACCCCGCCGGACGGACCGGAAACGGGAGTCAGCGCGAACTTCGCATTGCGCGTGCCGATCGTGACCGTGCGGCCCGAAACGAGGCCGAGCACGGCGCCAAACGCCACGTCGCTCAGGTAGTGCTTGTTGTCCTGGATGCGTGAGGCCCCCACATACGCCGCCGCCGCGTAGGCGGGGATCCCGGCCTTCCAGCCAAAGTGCTCCCTGACCACCGTGGCCGTCGCGAACATCGTGGCCGTGTGGCCCGAGGGGAACGAGCGCGGGTCGCCATTGGGCCGCGTCCGGTCGGCGGCGAACTTGGCCGCGTACGTGGTCGCTTGCGTCAGGATCTGCGCCCGGGCGAGGTCGGCACCGAACAGCCCGAGGCGGGTGTTGCCGGCGCCGCGGCCCACGGCGTAGAGCGCGAAGGCCGAGCCCAGGTGCACGTACGAATTCCCGCCGATCGCGCCCGAGGACAAACCCTTCGCGCCGGTCGCGCCGGCGCTGAGGTCATCGTCAGCGCTGTGGCCCAGTCCAGCCATCATCCCGCCGATGGCCAGCAGCATGGCGTTTTCGCGCGACGGCAGATTGCGGAAGTCCGTGCCGACGTCGCGGAACAACTGCGCGAACGATGGAATTGCCGGGCTTCCAGCCGACGGCGCGGGAGCGGCGATTGCCGGTTCGGCGGGTGTGGGGAACGTGGGCGCCAGCGGTGACAACTGCTGGCCGTGAACAGCAGGCGTGATACCGAGAACAAGCGCAAACACACCAGCTGGAACGAGGCGCACAACGCTCATGAGTTGATCAGGCAGCTCAAGTAGGGAAGTTATGAATTGTCTTGCACTTGGATGGGTCACCCCATCCGTCGCGGGGAACTGGCCAAAGCGAACTGCAAAACGCGGCCCACCTATTGTAACGGCACTTTAACAAAATCCGCACAGCGGCCTGTCCCCGCGAGAGGATCTGCCTGTCCTCCCCTGGAGATCTACTTGCTCCAGTGCCTGATGACTCTGGCGAACATGTCGCGGTGGGCTCCCGGTTCGAGGACTGCCTGAGCCGGCGGCGGTCACGGCCTTCTGCTCCTCGGGCGTCCGCTTCTTCGCGGCGGCGTCGAATGCTTCACTAATCTTGCCTTCTGAGTCGATGTTCGCCGTCAGCGTCACCATGTGGCGCCATCCCGGGCTGTCGGTGTGGACGTATTCCTGATCGACGGAGTAGCCGAGAATCACGCCCTTCGCCACCAGATCGTCGAACACCGGCTTGGTGTTCTTCTCGAAGTTCTGACGCCACTCCTGCCCCTGCCCGGGCTTCACGAGAACCGAGCTCACCGTCAGATAGCCGTCGGTGGCGGAGCCACCCTTTCCACCGGAGATGTTCGTCTGCAGGTAGTAGTCCCGGTGCGAGGTGGCCGCAGTGATCGACGGGCTGGGGGCCCCGATCAGCGCGATCCGGGTCTTCTCGACGCCGGCCAGGGTAGGCGCCGACCACCACACGCCGTGCGTCATGCCGTCGGGTGTGTGCACGATGGCCTCGAAAGCACCCCAGTTGAGGAGAGCGCCGCCGGCGGCCATCTTCTCGAGGAGCGGGCGCGTGTGCTTGTCGAAGTCGGCGACGAAGGTGGCCCACTGCGCCCGAGGCACTTCCCACTGGGCGACGAAGGTGAAGGACGTTGGTCGCCGCCGGCTGGGCGAGCGAGTCGCTCGCGGCCATCGTCATGGTGAGTGCCACGACGACGGCAAGTGCGAAGGCCCTGGGCATGAAGTTCTCCTCCTCTGGTAGGCGACGCTCACCCGGCTCCCGGGCCGTTCGGCGAACGAAGGACAGGATGGCAGCGGCAGATTCCGTTGGGGCTTGCGCGTCAAAGCGCAGCGAACACTAACCTCAGCAGGAAGCCCTGTCAATGTCGAGCTCAGTTTTGGACCAGCAGGCGGCGGTCCGGCTGAAGCCGGACACTGACGTCTGCGCACGCACTCGCTGGACTTTTGTCGATAGTCGAGGCATCATTGTCGATCATCGAGGTATCGACCTGCCGAAGCCTTCCGACCTCCTCCAGGGCACCCTGGACCTGCTGATCCTGAGGACGCTGTCCCGCGAACCGGTCCACGGCTGGGGCATCGCCAAACGTATCCAGACGCTGTCGGGCGATGTGCTCGCCGTCGGCCAGGGCTCGCTCTACCCGGCGCTGCACCGTCTGGAGCAACAGGGATGGATCGAGGCGAGCTGGCGTGAGTCGGAGCTTGGCCGCAGCGCCAAGTTCTACGCGCTGACGAGGCAGGGACGTCGACAACTCGAGCGCGAGCTCGAAACGTGGGATCGGCTCTCGTCCGCGGTCCGGCTCCTCATCCAGAACGCGTGAGATCGTGATGCGGCACCTGCGCAAACTGCGGCTCCGCCTGCGCTCGCTCTTCAGACCGCACGCCGTCGAGGGTGATCTGGCGCGCGAGCTGGACCTGCATCTGGAGCAGCTTGCCCGGGAAGCGCGGGCCGGGGGCCTGGACGAGGCCGAGGCCCGGCGCGCGGCGCGCCGCGCCTTCGGGTCGGCGGGCCTGGTCGCCGACGAGTGCCGCGACACGCGTCGCATCCGCCTGCTGGACGATGCCGTGAAGGACGTCGCGTATGCGTGGCGCCTGCTCGTGCGCGCGCCGGGCTTCGCGGTGGCCGCGATCGCCTCGCTCGCGATCGGGATCGGCGCGACCACGGCGCTGTTCTCCCTCGTCGATGCCGTGCTGCTGCGATCGCTGCCCGTCGAACGGCCGGACGCCCTCGCGTTCCTGAAGGTCGGCGGTTCCGCCGGCAGAGGCGGGGCGCCCCCTTATCCCTGCTTTCAGCGGCTCCGCGACCAGACGACGTCGTTCACGGGAATGTCCGCCTTCGCGAGCGACGAGCTGCGGGTCGAGGTGGACGGCCGCGTCGAGCAGGTCTTCGGACAGGTCGTGTCGGGCAACTACCACGACCTGCTCGGGCTCCGTCCGGCCCTCGGCCGTCTGCTGACCGACGCCGACGAGCGCCTGTCACCGCCGGTCGCGGTGATCGGCCACGGCTATTGGCAACGCCGGTTCGGCGGCGCCCCGGATGTCATCGGCCGGACGATCCGTTCCGGCACCCGGCTGTTCACGATCGTCGGGGTCACGCCGGCTGCGTTCGCCGGCCTGCAGCCGGGCCGGACGATCGACGTGACGCTGCCGATCGCGCGGGAGGGACGCCTGCTGACCGACGCCGGTGCGTGGTGGTTCGAAGCCGTGGCCCGCCTGAAGCCGGGCGTGACGTTTGCGCAGGCAACGGGCCAGGTCGACCCCGTCTTCCAGACCTTCATGCGCGAGGGGACCTTCTCCCGCGATATGCGCGCGAAGCACTTCGATCGGCTGGCGGTCGTGCCGGCCGCCCGCGGCCTCGATCGACTCCGCGCCCGGTTCGGGACGCCGCTCGTGCTGCTGATGCTGGTCGCAACCCTGCTGCTCGTCATGGCGTGCCTCAATCTCGGCCACCTCCTCCTGGTGCGCGGGGAGGCGCGACAGCGCGAGCTCGCGATCAGGCTGGCGACGGGCGCCGGAGCCGGCCGACTGGTCCGCCAGTTACTGACCGAGACCCTGGTGCTGTTCCTGGCCGGCGCGGCAGCCGGCCTGCTGGTGGCGCACGCGATCGTCGGCGCCCTCACCTCGTTCTTCGCGGTCGGCCGCTCGCCCGTCGTGCTCGACGTGCCGTTCGACGTCCGGCTCCTGGCCTTCGTAGCGGGCGTCACGTTGCTCGCCGGAGTCCTCACGGGCCTGTGGCCGGCGCGCCGGGCCCTTCGCGCCGAACCGGTGTCGGCGATGAAGGGCGGCGACGCCCGGCTCGCCGGTCACCGGTCCACGAGCGCCACGGGCCGTCTGCTGCTCGCGGGCCAGGTCGCGCTCGCCCTGGTTCTGGTGGCGACCGCCGCGCTCTTCCTGCGCACGATCGTCCACCTGCGGGGCGTGGATCTGGGGTTCACGCCCGCCAGCGTGCTGACGCTGTCGCTCGACGCCTTCCTCGATGGCGCTGCCGACGCGATGCCGGCGCGGCAGCGCATCTGGCGTGACGTGCTTGCGCGTGTCGAGGGGATGCCCGGCGTCCGGGCCGCGAGCATTTCCGTCCTGACGCCCCTGTCGGGCCGCAATCGCGGGAACGTCATCGCGGTGCCCGGGTTCCAGCCACAGAGCGAGGTCGAGCGGCAGGTACACGTGAACTTCGTGTCGAGCGGATACTTCCGCACCTTCGACATCGACATCGTGGCCGGCCGCGCCTTCGACGCGAGGGACGGCGAGAACGCTCCGAAGGTGGCCATCGTGAGCGAGGCGGCGGCTCGCACCTATTTCAGCGGACGGTCTCCGATCGGCGAGACGATCGACTTCGGCAAGGCCGGCCGGTACGAGGTCGTCGGCGTGGCACGCGACCACAAGCACTTGAACGTCCGCGAGCCGGCGCGGCGGTTCGTGTTCACGCCCCTGGCACAGCCGGTGGACGAGGTCAGCCGGGCCACGCTGGCGGTGTCGTCCATCCTGTCGGCGGCTGCGCTCACCCGCGAGGTGACCAACGCGATCCATGCCGTCCACCCCCGGACCCTCGTCTCCGACGTGGTGCTCGCCGACGATCAACTGGACGCCACGCTCCTGACCGAGCGGCTGCTCTCGTCCTTGGCGGCGACCTCCGCTGCGCTGGCGATCCTGATTGCGGGCATCGGCGTGTACGGCAGCCTCAGCTACCACGTCGCCAGGCAGCGCACCGAGATCGGCGTGCGCATGGCCCTGGGCGCGAATCCAGGGCGCATCGCGCGCCGGGTGTTCCGGGACGCGCTGGCGGCGACAATGCCGGCGTGATGGTCGGAATCCCGGCGGCACTGCTCGTGGCCAGGCTGGCGCGGGAGCAGTTGTACGACGTCGCGGCGACCGACGCGGCCTCGTTCCTCCTCAGCGCGCTCGTCCTTGCGATCGTCGCTGGCCTCGCGGCATGGCTGCCGGCACGCCGCGCCGCGACCATCGATCCCTGCGACGCGCTGCGCAGGGGCTGAAGGCGCCGGGCCGTTGCGGCGGCCTGAGCTACTTCAACGGGCTCCGGCCGAGGACGTGCTCCATCGAGGCGGCCGGGACAGTGAACGTCTCCTGCGGGCTGTTCCCCAGATAGACGTCCCGCATGCCGACGGGGCTGGTGTAGAACCCGTCCACGGTCATCCGCCGGGCGAGGATGAAGAAATCGATCCCGGGATCGAGCCCGGGGGATCGATGGCCCCGGTAGGCGATGAGATCGAGGAGCGACGTCTGCTGCTCGGGGGTGGCACTCACGAAGTCCGCCGAGGCCCGCGCCGCCATCGCTTCGTCGAGCCATGCCAGGCCCGTGGCATAGCGCCCCTTCAACTCGGCGTTGACCTCGAGCAGCGAATCGATCCACGCCGCCACGCCGCACTGCACGGCCCCGGGCTTGCTGCCCTCGGCTGGAACGATCAGATCCGTCAAGCGTTCGAGCGTCCGGAACTGGTGGATCGAGAGCGCCCGCGGCGTGTAGCGCCCGCCGGCCTCTGCCACCGCCTGTCGCACGAGATGATGCGCATCTTCGGCGTCGAGGCGGTTGACCGTGCCGGCGGCCGCCAGCGCGCCCGCGAGTCGCTGGAGCGCGGCGCGACGGGTGATGTCAGACATGCCCCTTCCTCAGCTCCTCGGCGACGTACTCGGCGGTGCGCCAGGCGAGCGCGATGATGGTGTGCGTGGGGTTCTTGTCGGCGTGGCTGACAAACGGCCCGCCATCCGCGACGAAAACGTTCGGGACTTCGTGCGCCTGGCAGAACCGGTTCAGCACGCTCGTGCGCGGATCGTCGCCCATGCGGACGCAGCCGACTTCGTGAATGATCGCGCCACCCGGGCTCATGGCCGGTGCAGTCTCGCTGCCGGCGGCAGCCGGCGCCGGCGCGCCTCCCGCCTCCGGGGTTCGCGTCTGAGGGGCGGCACTGCCCGGGATCTGGCCGCGGCCGGGTATCACCGTACCGCCCAGCGTCTCGAGAATCGCGCGGAAGCTGTCGCGCATGTGTCGAACCTGGTTCACCTCGTGATCGCTCCACCGCCAGTGGAACCGGAGCACGGGAATGCCCCACGTGTCCTTCACGTCCGGATCGATCTCGCAGTAGCAGTGCTCGTTGGGGATCATCGAGCCACGGCCGCTCAGGCTGACCGTGGTGCTGCCGTAGTTGTCGCGAATGGCGCGTTTGAGCGGCAGGCCATACCCTTCGTGCTCGTCGCACGCGGCGGCCCCGAAGCCGAGGGCCGGCATGCCGAATCCGCCGCCACCGACCTCGATGTGGTAGCCGCGCGGGAAGTCGAGCGCCTCGTGCCGGTCGTACATCCACCACGGGACGTACAGGTGTGCGCCGTACCCGTCCGAGTTGTACACGGGCATGTTGGCGAGCGCCGGTACCGACGCGGACATGCTGAACCCGACCGAGTCGGTCAGGTACTTGCCGACCACGCCTTCGGAGTTGGCGAGCCCGTTGGGATGGCGTGAGGATTTCGAGTTGAGCAGCAGACGGGCCGACTCGCACGCCGCAGCAGCGAGGACCACGGTGCGACACCGGACCTGTCGCTCCGCGCCCGACGCGGTGTCGATGTATGAAACCGCCGTCACCTTGCCCGACGCGTCCGTGATGAGCTCGCGCGCCATGGCCCGGGTCAGCACCTGGACCCGACCCGTCGCCATGGCCGGAAAGATCTGGACGTAGCTCGAGGCGTAGTTCGAGGCCTGCGAGCAGCCGCGGCCGCACTGGCCGCAATAGTGGCACGGGGGTCGGCCGTTCAGCGGCCGTGTGATGACGGCCTGGCGCGCGTGGATGGCGCGGATCCCGAGCTTGGCGCACGCCCGCTGCAGCAGCACCTCGTGAGGTTTGAGCGGGGCCGGCTCCTGGAAGATCCCGTCTGGTGCGCTGCGAATCCCCTCCGGTCGGCCGGTGACGCCGATGAACCGCTCGGCCTTGTCGTAGTACGGCGCGATGTCCTCGTAGCCGATCGGCCAGTCCCAGCCAAGACCGTCCGAGCGGCGCGGCTTGAAGTCGTAGTCCGCGTAGCGCAGCTGCACGCGCCCGTAGTGGTTGGTCCGCCCGCCGATGCACCGCGATCGAAACCAGCGAAACCGGCTGCCGGGCGCCACGGTATACGGTTCGTCGGTGGTGTTCGCCGCGAAATTCGCGTTGAAGCCGAGCGGCGTCGCCTGCCCGGTCGTATAGAGCTGCGCCTGCTCGCCCGCCCCCCGATGCCAGACGCTGAAGGGGCCGTGCAGCATCTTGAAGTCGGACATGCTGACCATCGGGCCCGCTTCCATGAGCAGCACCCGCACACCCATGTCGGCGAGCACCTTGGTGACCGTGCCCCCGCCCGCGCCCGAGCCGATGACGACGACGTCGTGAACCTCGGCGCTGGCGCCGACCTGTGCCATGTGCACCTCACCGCGTGGGACAGCCTTCGGGGCTGTCGCCGCGACCGGGCTGAAGCCCGGTCCCATCGCGGGAAACACGAACTTGGCCGGGACGCGGACGAGATGTGGGGGAGCCGTGCCCGGCCGTACCGTCAGGACCCGAACGATCGATCGAACAGCTCACGAATCGCGCCGCGCCCGCTGTCATCGAGCACGCGCGTCCCGGTGCCGGTGAAGTGCGCGTGACGAATGACGGGTTCGCCCGCCGCGCACGGCACCCACGCCTGCTGGTTCCAGGTGAACCACCGCGCGCGGGTCTGATCGAACACGAACAGTGGCTTGTTACACAGCTTGGCGAACTCGGCGCCCCAGCCCGTCCCGCCCTTCACGGTGTTGTCGTCGAGCACGGTGCCGACGACATAGATCTCCTGGCCGCTGTTGACCTGATACCAGATGCTCTGCAGGACCTTCCGGAAGATCGGCGAGTCGGTGTACCGGCGATTCATCAGGCGCGACACGTACTCGAGGCTGACGTCTCCGGACTCCAGTTCCTCGTGATTCAGGATGCGCAGGCCGCGCGTGCGGACGTGGGTGTGCCCCTCGAAGGCGAAGTTGACTTCTTCGATGCCGCTGCGCTCGGCGTTCGCGCCGAATTCCGCCTCGGCGCCCGGCGCGCCTCCGCTGAACAGAATGTAGTCGTCGCGATTCATCCTGGAGGTCCTGCCTTTGGGCAGTGATCCGGCGCCGGACGCGCGTCGCGGGGCGCCTCGCGCTTGACGCCGGGCGGCGGTAAATGTATCACGGTGCGATGTCCGCCCAGCCCGATGCGCCTCCGTCCACCATCGAGACCCCGGTCGCGGCGCCTGTCCGCGAACGTCACGACATTCCACTGCGCCGACACCTGGAATCTCGACGACATCTTCCCCGACCCGGCGGCGTGGGAAGCAGGGTGTGCCGAGCTCGAGGCGGGCATCCGCGCCTTCGCGACGCGGCAGGGGAGTCTCTCGTCGGGCGCCGACGCGCTGCTCGACGCGCTCCAGGCCAGCGACACGCTGGGCCAGCTGGCCTACCGGGTCTACTACGACGCGGCGCTGCGCTACGACCAGGATCAGCGCGACAACGCCGCGAACGGCCGCCGCCAGCGCGTGCAGCACCTGCTCGCCCTCTGGCGCCAGGCGACGTCGTGGTTCAATCCGGAACTGCTCGCGCTGACACTTCCGCGCGTGCAGGCATGGATGCAGGAGTCCGCCGCGCTCGCGCTGTATCGCTTCTCGATCGAGGATCTCTATCGCCAGCAGGAGCACGTCCTCGACGAGAAGGGCGAGCGGCTGCTGTCGCTCTCGAGCCAGTTCGGCAATGCCGCCGAGAACGTCTACGAAGCGCTGGCGACCGCCGACGCCACGTTCCCGACGGTACGGCTGTCGTCCGGTGAAGCGGTGGAGGCCACTTACGCCAGGTACCGTGCGATTCTCGCGACCAACCGCTCACAGCCCGATCGCGCCGCGGTCTTCGCGGCCCACCACCAGCCGTTCGCCGACCATCGGAACACCTATGCCGCGCTCTACAACGCGGTGCTCCAGCGCGACTGGTTCCATGCCCAGGCGCGCGGCTATCCGACGATGCTCGACGCGGCGCTGCACGGCAACAACATCCCGACCGCCGTCGTCGAGAATCTGATCGCCTCGACCCGGGCGGGGGTCGCCCCCCTGCAGCGCTACGAGCGGCTGCGCCGGAAGGTCCTCGGGCTGCCGTCCTATCACGTCTACGACGGCAGCATCTCTCTCGTCGAGTTCGACCGCACCTACCGCTATGCGGACGTCCTCGACTGGGTGACGGCCTCGACGGCGCCGCTCGGCGCCGGCTACCAGGCGCGCGTGCGACGCGCCTTCGCCGAGCGCTGGATCGACGTCTACGAGAACAAGGGGAAGCACAGCGGCGCCTATTCGGCCGCGGTGTACGGCGTGCATCCGTACATGCTCCTCAACTGGAACGACACGCTCGATGCGGTCTTCACGCTGGCGCACGAGATGGGCCACTCGATGCACACGATGCTCGCGCACGAGGCCCAGCCGTTCGTGTACTCGAGTTACACCATCTTCGTCGCCGAGGTCCCCTCGACTCTCAGCGAGGCGCTGCTGCTCGACTACATGCTCGAGCGCGCCACCGACCCCCGCGAGCGCATCGTCCTCCTGCAGCACGCCATCGACGAGGTCACCAGCACCTTCTACCGCCAGGTCCTCTTCGCCGCCTTCGAGCTCGAAGCCCATCGCCGCGTCGAGCGCGGTGAGCCCGTGACCGCCGAGGCGTTGAGCGCCATCTACGGCGGGCTCCTGCGCGAGTTCTACGGGGAGACGCTCGACTACGACGACCTGCTCGACATCACCTGGGCGCGTATTCCGCACTTCTACGGCGCCCCGTACTACGTCTATCAGTACGCCACCTGCTTCGCGTCCAGCGCGCGGCTGCACCTGGAATTGGCCTCGGCCGATCCCGGCCGGCGCCAGGACGGCGTCGATCGGTTCCTCACCCTCCTGCGATCGGGCAGCTGTGACCACCCGATGGCGCTGCTGAAACGAGCCGGCATCGATCTCGAGGAGCCGGCCACCGTCCAGGCCATCGTCGCGGAGCTCGATACCCTCGTCTCGAAGCTCGAAGGAGAGCTCGCGCAGATCGGACTCGTGCATTGAGGCGGAGACTGGAGTTTCCCTCGATCGCCCGAGGCACCCGTCCCCCAATCGAACCATGATCCGCAAACCCGTCGTCCTCATCACCGGCGCCAACGGCGAGATCGGCCACGGTCTCATCACGCACCTCGCGGCCGACGGAACCCGTCCCATCGTGACGCTCGACCTCTCGGCCCTCGATCCCGGCCTGCGCAGCCTGGTCCACCGCGAGTTCACCGGCTCGATCCTCGATCACGGACTCCTCGAGCGCATCCTCGCCGAGTTCGAGATCGATCTCGTGTTCCATCTGGCCGCGCTGCTGTCCACGCGCGCGGAGTTCACCCCGGGCACCGCGCACCAGGTCAATGTCGAGGGAACGCTCCACCTGCTCGAATTCGCCCAGCACGAGGGCGAGTCGCACGGCCGGCCCGTCGTCTTCGTGTACCCCTCGTCGATTGCCGCCTACGGCCTGCCCGACGGCGACACACGCGCGCGGGCGGGCGCCGTCCGCGAAGACGACTGGAACCAGCCGACGACGATGTACGGCTGCAACAAGCTGTATTGCGAGCAGCTGGGGCGCTATTACGCGCGGCATTACAAGCAGCTCGCCGCCGAGTCCCTGTCGGGGCGCGTGGACTTTCGAGCCGTCCGGTTTCCCGGGCTGATCTCCGCCTTCACCGTGCCCTCCGGCGGCACCTCCGACTATGCGCCGGAGATGATCCACGCCGCCGCCCAGGGCGAGGCGTATCAGTGTTTCGTCCGGCCGGACACCCGCATTCCGTTCATGGCCATGCCCGACGCCATCGGCGCGCTGCTCGGGTTGGCCGCGGCGCCGCGCGAACGGCTCACCCGCACCGCCTACAACGTCCGCGCGTTCAACCCGTCCGCCGACGAGATCCGCTCGGTGGTGCTGCAGGCGTTCCCGCGAGCGGACATCAGCTATCAGGTCGATGCCAAGCGGCAGGGCATCGTGGACTCGTGGCCGGCCGACACCGACGACGGGGCGGCCCGGCGCGACTGGGGCTTCGCACCACGGTTCGACTTCAGCCACGCCTTCGAGGACTACCTGATGCCGGCCATCCGGGAGCGATACCGAGAGGGGCGGGCATCCTGACCCCGAGGTCGTCGCCGGCGCCTTCCTCGTCCCCCGTCCGCGGCTCGCCGGATCCCAGCAGGCATTCACCGGGATGACGGTGCACCGCCGCGGCACCCTGACTAGTCTCTACTCCGGCGCCGGACGAGCGCCGGAGGCAGCATGAATGCAGAGGTCGCACACTGGGACTTGCGGGGACGTCGGGCGGAGCTCGGCATGAGCCTGCTCGCCTGGCTGGCCGTCGTCACCACGGCGATCGCCGTGCTGGTGATGTGGACGCTGCTTTCGGCGCCGGCCGAGGTGGCGAGTGCCGTGACGCAGGGCGTTCCGGAGCTCGCCGGCGTGCTCTGGTCGGCGGTCTACGACGGAATCATCGTCCTGCTGTCGTGGCTGTGAGGTGGTCATGAGTCCCGACCGACAGCCGTCGCTGACACCGCAAGCCGTGCTGGGCGTGATCATCGCCCTGCTCGGCGTGATCTTCACGCTGGACAACCTGGGCCTCGCGAATGCCGACGTCGCGTTGCGCTACTGGCCTCTGGCCCTCGTCGCCGTGGGCGTGGCGATCTGCATGCACGCCGCGCAGACCCGCGACTGGATCTTCGGCGTGCTGTGGATGGTGGGCGGTTCACTGCTCCTGGCGCGGAACCTGGAGTGGATTACCGTGCAGCCCAGGAAGCTGCTCCCGCTCCTGCTCGTCGTGCTGGGCGCACGACTCATCTGGCGGCCAGCGCCGAGGCCGCGTCCCGTCACGCCGCCACCCATCCCGGAGATGCCCGCCGGTTTGGAGACCCCGGCCGAGCCCTTCGATCGCGCCTGGACCGGCGAGAACCCGACCTGGTCGCAGCCCGGCCAATCCGCCCCGGCCGAGTCGAGCGCGAGCGGAAGTACCGCCTCCGGCCGGCACCGGGCGTCGAAGATGTGGCCGCACTTCTGCGCGAAGGACGGCCGCATCAATGTCTTCGCGATCCTGGGCGGGGTCGAGCGCCGCCTCCGATCCGAAGTCTTCACAGGAGCCGAGTTGACGGCGATCATGGGCGGATGCGAGCTGGATCTCCGCGAGGCGCGCATGGGCGGCGACGAAGCCCACATCGCAGCGTTCGCCTTGTGGGGCGGCATCGAGATCCGCGTCCCGCGCGAATGGCTGGTCCTCAACGAGTCATCGGCGCTCATGGGCGGGGTTGACGATGCGACCAGGCCGCACCCCGGCGCGAACCGTCCGCGACTCGTGGTCCGCGGATTCGCGCTGATGGGGGGGATTGAGATCAAGAACTGACAGATGTCGGGGCTGCGGACTACGGGCTGCGGGCCACAGGTCGGCGTTCATGGTGTGGACTGCGGACCGTCGCCAGCGTCGGAGAATCTTCCCGTAGCCTGTAGTCCGTAGCCTGTAGCCTATAGCCCACAAGCAACAAGCATCAGCCTGTGCATCCCGTCCTCACCCGGCGCAGCTTCACGGCTGGCTACGCAGCGCTCTGGATCGGCGTCGGCTTTTCGCTGAGCCTCGTCGAGGGGCTGTCGCTCCTCTCGGCGTCGCTGCTGACCGTCCCGTTGATGCTGCTGTTCGGGTTCATCTGCCTGACGCCCTGGTATCTGTGCCGGCTGATGCCCATCCGGCCGGATACGGCGCTGAAGGTCATGCCCATGCAGGCGCTCGCGGCGCTGGTGACGGCGTCGCTGTGGATCCTCCTCGGACACGGCTGGGTGCTGCTGCTCGCGATGACCGCGCAGGGCACCGCGCTCAGGACGGCCTATTCGCGCATCCAGCCCGGGCTCTTCGTCGTCGCCATCGTCCTGTACCTGCTGTCGAGCGCCGTCCATTACCTCGTCGTCGTCGTCGATCAGTCGCGCACGGCCGAGACACGGGCGCTGCGGCTGCAGATGATGGCGGCGCATGCCGAACTGCGGGCGCTGCACGCGCAGATCACGCCGCACTTCCTGTTCAACAGCCTCAACTCGATCAGCGCCCTGACGTCGACCGACCCGGCAGGGGCGCGGCACATGTGCGTCCTGCTCGGCGACTTCCTGCGGGGCACGCTGCAGATCGGGAGCCTCGAACGGATTCCGCTGCGGCAGGAGCTGGCGCTGGTCGATCAGTTCCTCGCCATCGAACAGGTCCGGTTCGGCGACCGGCTGCGCATCGAGCGCGACATCCAGAGCGACACGCTCGACTGCCACGTGCCGCCGCTCATCGTGCAGCCGCTCGCCGAGAACGCGCTGCGGCATGGCGTCGGACAGATGCTGGACGGCGGGATCGTCCGGATGGCGGCGTGGCGCAACGACGATGTCCTCGTGTTCACGATCGACAATCCCATCGATCGCGGCGCTCGTCCGAAACGAGGGTCCGGCCTGGGCCTCGAGAACGTCCGACGCCGCATCGAGGCCGTCTACGGGACCCGGGCGTCGATCTCCGCCGGGGCGCGGCAGGACCGGTACTCGGTCGCGATTACGCTCCCGGCCGTGACCGCGAAGGAACACACATGACGACTTCGGGCGGCAAGCTGCGCGTTCTCATCGTCGACGACGAGGCCCTGGCGCGGCAGGTCCTGCGCGAGTACCTGGCGGGGATGCCGGATGTCGAGATCGCGGGCGAGTGCGCCAACGGCTTCGACGCCGTGAAGGTGATCACGGAAACGCCGCCCGACTTGGTGCTGCTCGACGTGCAGATGCCCAAGCTCGATGGCTTCGAAGTCATCGACCTCGTCGGCCGCGCGACGCCGGTCGTGTTCGTGACCGCCTACGACGAGTTCGCCGTCCGCGCCTTCGACGTGCACGCCGTGGACTATCTGCTCAAACCGGTGAGCGCCGCGCGGGTCTCGGAAGCCATCGCGCGCGTCCGGCAGCGGCTCGGCCGTCCGCCAGAGGCCCTGCCCGCCGAGCTCCCGCGCCGGCGAACGGAAGGGCCCCTCGAGCGCGTGCTCGTGCGCGACGGCACCAAGGTCCACATCATCGACGTCGATGATCTCGAATTCGTCCAGGCGCAGGACGACTACGTGGCGTTTCATGCCGGCGGACGCGAGTACCTGAAGGAGCAGCCGCTCAGCGAGGTCGAGGAGCTCCTCGATCAGGCCCGCTTCGTCCGGGTGCACCGCTCCTTCGTCGTCAACATCGAGCGGATCGCGCGGGTCGAGCCGTTGACGCGCGACAGCCGGGTCGTGATTCTCAAGGACGGCCGGCGACTGCCCGTCAGCCGGGCCGGCTTTCAGCGGCTGACCACGCTCCTCGAAGGCTAGCAGCAGTCCGAGCCGTCAGTTCCGAGCCATGGGATTAGAATGTCCCCCTCCCCGGGGCCATCTCGGGTCGAAAGGAGAGGGTCATGAACTGGAAGTCCGCGCTGCGGTGGTCGGCCGGCGTTGTCGCCCTGGCGGCGGTTGCGTGTGGTGGCTCCACGACGTCCGACCAGGCGCCGCGACGCCGGGGGCTGCAGATTGGCCTGCTGATGGACACGCTGCACGAGCGCTGGCAGCGGGACCGTGACCTGTTCATCGAGCGGGCGCAGTATCGCGAGGCCAACGTCCTCGTCGAGGCGGCGGAAGGTGACCGGGCCCGCCAGGCGCAGCTCGCCGACAAGCTGCTCGAGGCCGGCGTCCGCGCCCTGGTCATCATTCCCAACGACGCCGACGCGGCGGCGGAGATCGTCGAGAAGGCCAAGGCGAAGAAGGTGCCGGTCATCAGCTACGACCGGCTCGTCCGCAACGCCGACGTCGATCTGTACCTCGGATTCGATTCGGTGAAGATTGGCGAGCTGCAGGCCCGCTACCTGCTGGAGCGTGCGCCGTCGGGCAACTACCTGCTCATTGGGGGGTCGCCGACCGACTCGAATGCGAAAGCGATTCGCGAAGGCCAGTTGAAGGTGCTCGATCCTGCCGTCAAGCGCGGGGCGATCCGCATCGTCGGCGACGGCTGGGCGAACAACTGGCGGGCGGATGAGGCCGCCAAGCTGACCGAAGAGGGCCTTGCGAAGGGGGGCGGGAAGCTGTCGGCGATCGTGGCGTCGAACGACGTCACTGCCGGCGGGGCGATCGGCGTGCTCGAACAGCACAAGCTGGCCGGCAAGGTGCTCGTCTCGGGCCAGGACGCCGAGCTCGACGCCGTCCGTCGCATCGTCGCCGGCACGCAGATCATGACCGTCTACAAGACGATCGACGGCCTGGCGCGGATGGCCGCCGACGCCGCCGTCCGGCTGGCGAAGGGGGAGCCGGTGGACGCGGCTTCGACGGTGAACAACGGCAAGAAGGACGTCCCCGCGCGGCTGCTCGATCCGATTGCGGCCGACAAGAGCAATCTCGACGGCCTGTTGATCAACGACGGATTCCACACGCGCGAAGCCATCTACGGCCCCTCGCCGGCGAAGTAGGTCGGGGACGGGAGCCTCTCTCCACTGCTCCGGGGCTCCCGTCCCCGTTCACGTTCTTCGCTTGCCATCATCACATCAGTACATGTAGATTTGATGATGTGAAGGAGCTGGGGGCGCTCTGCCGGCTGCTGGGCGACGAGGCCCGCCTGCGACTGCTGCGCGTCCTGACGCTCGACCGGTTGAACGTCACGGAGCTGACCGCCGTCCTGGGCCTGGCCCAGTCGGGGGTGTCGCGCCATCTGGGATTGCTCCGCGAGGCCGGCCTGGTGGAGGAATCTCGCGCCGGAGGCTACGTCTTCTACACCGCGGCAACACCCGACGGCGATCCGCTGCGCGCTGACCTGTGGCAGCTCCTGCGGGATCAGTTCGCGGCCAGCGATCGCGACCCGGCGGTGCGCGCAGACCAGGCCCGCCTGCGCGAGATCCAGCGGCTGCGGAAGGAGAGTTTCTCCGACCATGGCAACAACGGCCGGCAGCTCGTGCCCGGCCGGAGCTGGGCCGCCTGGTCGCGGGCGCTCGGCCTGCTGCTGCCGCCGCTGCGGGTCGCCGATCTGGCGTGCGGCGACGGCTATCTCACGCTCGAAGCGGCGCGATGGGCGGCCGAGGTGATCGGCATCGACCAGTCGCGCGACGTTCTGAAGCGGGCCCGGGGCCTGGCGGTCCGACGCCGTGTCGGCAACGTGCGCTGGAAGGTGGGGGAGCTCGAAGACGTCCCCCTGCCCGACGCGAGCGTCGATCTCGCCCTGCTCTCGCAGGCGCTGCACCATGCCGAGCGGCCGGCGGCGGCGCTGGCGGAAGCCCGCCGCATCCTCGCCCCCGGCGGCCGCGTGCTGATCCTGGATCTCCGCCGGCACGACGAAGCCTGGGTCCGCGATCGCCTCGGTGATCGCTGGCTCGGTTTCGACGATGAGCAGCTGGCGGAGCTGTTGAAAGCGGCGGGGTTCATCGACATCCGGCTGGGCACCGGCGCCCGGCATCAGGGGGATCCGTTCGCGGTCCTCGTGGCTTCAGGGAGCACCTCCACATGAGCGACATCCGTCAGACTCTCGATCGACTCCTGGCCCGCCGCATCCTCCTGCTCGACGGGGCGATGGGAACCATGGTGCAGCGGCACCACCTGACGGAAGCCGATTTCCGCGGGACGCGCTTTGCCACCCACGCCCACGATCTCAAGGGCAACAACGACGTGCTCGTGCTGACGCGGCCCGACGTGGTGGCTGGCATCCACGATCAGTACCTCGCCGCCGGCGCCGACATCATCGAGACGAACACGTTCAGCGGCACCGCCGTGGCGCAAGCCGACTACGGGCTCGACGGCATCGTCTACGAGCTCAATCTGGAGGGCGCGCGGCTCGCGCGCCGGGTGGCTGACGAGTGGACGGCCAGGACACCGGATCGGCCGCGGTTCGTCGCCGGATCGATGGGGCCGACCAACAAGGTGCTCTCGATCTCGCCGGACGTGAACAATCCGGCGTTGCGCACCATCACGTTCGACGCGCTGCGCGACGCCTTTCGCGATCAGGCGCGCGGCCTGGTGGACGGCGGATGCCACCTGCTCCTGGTCGAGACCATCGTCGACACGCTCAATGCGAAGGCGGCGCTCGTCGCCATCCGCGAGGTCTTCGACGACCAGGGAATCGAGCTGCCCGTCATCATCTCGGCGACGGTCACCGATTGCAGCGGCCGTACGCTCTCCGGCCAGACCATCGACGCGTTCTGGGTCTCGGTGAAGCACGCCCGGCCGTTTGCGGTGGGCATCAACTGCGCACTCGGCGCGGCTGACATGCGTCCTTATATGGCCGACCTCGCCGGAGTGGCCGACTGCTGGGTCTCGTCGTATCCGAACGCGGGGCTGCCCAACGCCTTCGGTCAGTACGACGAGCAGCCGGAGGAGACCGCAGCGCTGCTGCAGGAGTTCGCCTCGAGCGGCCTGGTGAACATCCTGGGCGGGTGCTGCGGCACCACCCCCGATCACATCGCGGCGATCGGCCGCGCCATCGAGGGCGTCGCGCCGCGACCCCGGCCGTCGGCGGGGCCGCCGCTGACGCGCCTGAGCGGCCTGGAACCGCTCACGATCCGTCCCGACGCCAACTTCCAGATGATTGGCGAGCGGACCAACGTCACCGGCTCGAAGAAGTTCGCGCGGCTCATTCAGGGTGGCGACTTCAGCAGCGCCGTCGAGGTCGCCGTCGATCAGGTCCGCGGCGGCGCCAACCTCCTGGACGTCAACATGGACGAGGGCATGCTCGACTCCGAGCAGGCGATGACGACGTTCCTCAACCTGATTGCGACCGAGCCCGAGGTCGCCCGCATCCCGGTGATGGTGGACAGCTCGAAGTGGTCGGTCATCGAGGCCGGTTTGAAGTGCCTGCAGGGCAAGGGGGTCGTCAACTCGATCAGCCTGAAGGAAGGCGAGGAGGATTTCCTGCAGAAGGCGGCGACCATCCAGCGCTACGGCGCGGCGATGGTCGTGATGGCCTTCGACGAGCAGGGGCAGGCGGATACGGTCGAGCGCAAGGTGGCGATCTGCCAGCGCGCCTACCGCCTGCTGACCGGGACGGCCGGCGTCGATCCGACCGACATCATCTTCGATCCGAACATCCTCGCGGTCGCGACCGGCATCGAGGAGCACAACGACTACGCCCGCAACTTCATCGAGGCGACGCGCATCATCAGGGCGAGGTGTCCGGGCGTGCACGTGAGTGGCGGCGTCAGCAACCTCTCGTTCTCGTTCCGCGGCAACGACGTGGTGCGCGAAGCGATGCACTCGGCGTTCCTCTATCACGCGATCGAGGCGGGCATGGACATGGGCATCGTCAATGCCGGGCAGCTCGTGGTCTACGAAGACATCCCGAAGGACCTGCTCGAGCGCGTCGAGGACGTGCTGTTCAACCGGCGCGCCGATGCGACCGAACGGCTGGTCGAGTTCGCCGACACCGTCAAGGGCTCGGGCGACCAGGCGGGTGGTGGACGAGGCGTGGCGGGACGGCACGGTCGAGGCCCGGCTGGCCCATGCCCTCGTCCACGGCATCGTCGACTACATCGAGGCCGACGTCGAGGAGGCCCGGCAGAATCTACGCCCGGCCGATCGAGATCATCGAGGGGCCCCTGATGGACGGCATGCGCCACGTCGGCGACCTGTTCGGCGCCGGCAAGATGTTCCTCCCCCAGGTCGTCAAGAGCGCGCGCGCCATGAAGAAGGCGGTCGCCATCCTCGAGCCGCACATGGCCGAGGAACGGCAGGCGAGCGGCGTCTCGAACAACGGCCGCATCCTGATGGCCACCGTGAAGGGCGACGTCCACGACATCGGCAAGAACATCGTCGGCGTCGTGCTCGGCTGCAACAGCTATGAGGTCATCGACCTCGGCATCATGGTGCCGGCGCAGAAGATCCTCGACGCCGCGCGCGAGCGGCAGGTGGACATCATCGGGCTGAGCGGGCTGATCACGCCGTCACTCGACGAGATGGTGCACGTCGCCCGCGAGATGGAGCGTCAGGGGTTCACCACGCCGCTGCTGATTGGCGGCGCGACGACCAGCCCGCAGCACACCGCGGTCAAGGTCGCGCCGGAGTACCACGGCAGCACGGTGCACGTCCACGACGCGTCGCGCGCCGTCGGTGTCGTGGCGGCGCTGCTCGATCGCGCCGCAGCGGCCGGCGTTCGACGCGCAGAACCTGGCGCGTCAGGGGGAATTGCGGACGGCGCACGGGCGGAAGCAGGAGAAGCCGCTGCTGTCGTGGGAACAGGCGAAGGCCAACCGGCTCCGCCTCGACTACGCCGGCTATGTGCCGCCGGTCCCGGCGTTCCTCGGCCGGCGGAGCCTCGACGTGCCGCTTCCGGAGCTCATCCCGCTGATCGACTGGACGTTCTTCTTCACCGCGTGGGAGCTGAAGGGTCGCTATCCGCAGATCTTCGAGCACCCCGCGTACGGCCACGCCGCGCGCGAGCTGTACGACCACGCCCGGTCGCTGCTCGATCGCATCGTGGCCGACGGGACGCTGCGGGCGCGCGGCGTCTACGGCTTCTGGCCGGCCAACGGCGACGGCGAGGACCTCGTGCTCTATGAGGACGACACGCGGGCGACGGTCGTGGCGCGTTTCCCGATGCTGCGGCAGCAGAACATCATCGCGGATGGCCGGCCCAACCGATTGCTCGTGGACTTCGTCGCCCCGACCGGCAGCGGCGTCGCGGACTACGTCGGCGCATTTGCGGTCACCGCGGGGCTCGGCGCCGACGCCCTGGTCAAGGCCTTCGAAGCGCAGCACGACGACTACCAGGCGATCCTCGTCAAGGCACTGGCCGATCGGCTGGCCGAGGCCTTCGCCGAGTACATGCACGCGCGGGCCCGCCGCGACTGGGGCTTCGGGGCAGACGAGAAGCTGTCCAACGACGACCTGATCGACGAAGCCTATCGTGGCATCCGGCCGGCCTTCGGCTATCCGGCGTGTCCGGATCACACGGAGAAGGGAACGCTCTTCGAGCTGCTGGATGCACCCGCCATCGGCATGTCGCTCACCGAGTCGTTCGCGATGCTGCCACCAGCGAGCGTCAGCGGCCTCTATTTCTCGCATCCGGACGCCCGGTACTTCATGGTCGGCCGGCTCGGACGCGACCAGGTGACCGACTACGCCGCCCGCAAGCGGGGACCCCTCGAAGACGTCGAGCGGTGGCTGGTCTCCGACCTGGCCTATTCGCCCGAGCCGCAGCCCGTGGCTGTCTGAGGCGGTCGGAGTTCGCCCTGCGCCAGCGGTGCGTTGTGGTGAACATGAACGGACGGAGCTGCGTCCAAGAGGACATGCTCGCTCGCCGCCTGCCACCCATCCTCCTGCTGCTGGCCCTCGTCGCCGTCCCGGCGACGGTGCCGGTTCGCGCCGACGATCGGGAGGCCAAGGTGGACGGGTACGCAGAATGGCGCAAGGACGGCCTGCTGATCGTCGATGGTCAGCGGCTGCGAGCCACGCCGGCGACGCGCATCAAAGGCCGCGAGGTCCAATCGTTCGACGCCATCCCGCTGGGGTTTCGCGTCGAGGCGAAAGGCACGCGGGGAGCGGACGGCATCGTGACCGTCGAGTCCATCGAGGCCAAGCCGAACGACATGGCCTTCCTCGAGAACGAAGTCCTGCAGGCGACGACGACGATGGAGCAGCAATGGCTCGCCGGCGAGAGCGTTCGCTTCGGCGAGGGCGACAAGCCGGCTCGCCTCTACGACTCCGGCGTGGACGTGGATCGGGCCCGGCGCATCATGCGCCGCCTGGTGCCGCCCTACGTCAAGCCTGACGACGTCCGCACCCGTGTCGTCGAGCGTCAGGAGTGGAATGCGTTCGCGATGGGGAACGGCGCCGTGTTCGTCCACACCGGCCTCCTGCGCGACATGAACGACGACGAGCTCGCCATCATCCTCGGCCACGAGTTGGCGCACTATACCCACGAGCACTCGCGGAAGGGGATGAAGCGCGCGATGATCGTTCAGCTCATCGCCGCCGGCGCGGCCGTCGCGGCGGAGACCTCGATTGACAGCGAGAAGACCAAGGCGGTGGTGGGCCTGGCGGCCGGGTTCTCGGCGCTCGCGCTGGTCAACGGCTACGGCCGCGACCTCGAAGATCAAGCCGATCGCGTCGGCCTCCGCTATGCCTACGAAGGGGGATTCGACGTATCGCAGGGCCCCCGCGTGTGGGAGCGCTTCCGCCAGAAGTACGGCGAGCAGAATCGAGTCGCCAACTTCTTCCTCAGCAATCACTCGCAGTCGGGGGTTCGCCAGCGCAATCTCTCGCGCGAGATTGCGTTGAACTATCCCGAAACCGCGGCGTCGCAGTAGACCGCCAGGCACGCTCCGCTGTGCCTGAATTGACCTCCTGCCCATAACTGACCATACTGGTCACATGAAGAAGACCACGGGGGTCGTCGAGCTGAAGGCCAAGACGTCCGAGATCCTGCGGATCGTCAAAGCAGGCCACGAAGTGGTCGTGACCGAGCGGGGCGTGCCGGTGGCGCGTCTGGTCCCGCTCGACGACGGGGAGCGCCGCTCGACCCGCCGCACCCGCCTGTTCCGCGCCGGTCTCATCAAGCGGGGGCATGGCCGGCTCCCCAAGTTGTTGGCGAGTCCGCCGGAGGGACAGCCGGTCGGCACCGACGTGCTCAACGCGCTGCTCGCTGAGCGGCACGATTCGTCGGAAGGCCGGTGATGTTCTGGGACAGCTCGGCGCTCGTCCCCCTCCTGCTGCCGGAACCGCGGTCCGGCGTGCTGATCGAGCTCTTCACCGGCGATCCCGAGGTGACGATCTGGTGGGCGACGCCGCTCGAATGCCAGTCGGCGATCTTCAGGCGCCATCGCGGGACGCCACTGGAGCCGGCACAAATGAACGCGGCGAAGGAACGTCTGCGCGCGATCGTCGAGCACGTCGACGTCGTGGCGCCGACCGACGATGTGCGCCGGCGTGCGGGGCGGCTGGTTGCCGTGCACCCGCTGAGAGCCGCCGATGCTCTCCAGCTGTCCGCGGCCCTTCTCTGGGCTGAAGACCACCCGCAGTCCGAGATTCTCGTGACACTCGATGGGCGTCTGGGTGAGGCCGCGAGCCGTGAGGGCTTCGCGGTGCCGACACCCTGACGAGTGTTAGCGAGTCGGGGTCACACATCGCCCTGGACTCCAGGGACGACTTCCCGACCCGGTTTCATCGATGCTATCCGCGCGGCGACAGCGGCGTCCCGCGCTTGCAGAGTTGAATCGACAGACCCCACGGATCACGCAGCATCAACAGCCGCGTCCCGTCGGGCAGGCCGCGCTCGTCCACGAACGTCGCGCCGGCGGCTTCGAGGGCGGCGCGCGCGGTGTCCGGTTCGGGTGCCGCGAACGCCACGTGAAGCTGCAGCGGATCCATCTGCCCGTACGCCGGGACCGCAGCCGCCGGGTTGCAGTACAGCTCGATCAGCGTCGAGCCGCTCGCGTCGGCGAGGAAATGAATGAACGGCGGATCCGTGGAGTCGCGCACGATACGCATGCCGATGTGGGTGACGTACCACGCCGCCATGCGTCCCGGGTCGGCGACATTGAAGGCGATGTGCTCGAGTGACAGATTGGGCATGCCAGTGGCGCGGAGCTTAGCAGATGGGAACCTGCGGCTCGCGCGGCCGCCAGCACGGACTCATCAGTAAAGTCACCCTTGACGGCGTCAAACCCTTTGTGTATCCTTCAATCCGGCTTCACGGATTATCAACGGAATGACCACGCCAGCCGTCCTCGATCACCTCGCGGTGCTTTCCGACGCCACTCGTGTGCGGATGCTGGTGGTGCTCGAGCGGCACGAGGTGACGGTGTCGGAATTGTGCGAAGTCCTGCAGTTGCCGCAGTCGACCGTGAGCCGGCATCTGAAGACGCTGGCCGACGGGGGGTGGCTGGTGTCTCGCCGCGAGGCAACCAGCCGCTTGTATGCGGTCACTCCCGAGGAGCTTCCCGGCGCCGCCCGACCGCTCTGGGGCGTCGTTCGGGAGCAGGTCAGACCGACGGCGGCCGCCGCTGACGACGACCGCCGCTTGAAGCGCGTGCTCGCCGCCCGTCGATCGAAGTCGGAAGCGTTTTTCTCCGCGGCGTCAGGACAATGGGATCGGATGCGCGACGAGCTGTTCGGCCCGAGTGCCCACCTCCGCGCGCTCCTCGCCCTCCTCGACCCGCGGTGGGTCGTCGGGGATCTCGGCTGCGGCACCGGCCAGGTGAGCGCATGGGTCGAGCCGTTCGTCTCGCGCGTCGTCGCCGTGGATGCGTCAGCGGAGATGCTCGACGCCGCCCGCGCGCGGCTCGAGCATGCCTCGCACGTCGAGCTGCGGCAGGGCGCGCTCGAGCAGCTGCCGATCGCCGACGGCGAGCTGGACGCCGCCCTCCTGATGCTCGTGCTCCATCACGTGCCCGACCCCGGCCGCGTCGTTGCCGAGGCCGGCCGCGCCCTTCGCCCGGGCGGCCGGATCGTCATCGTGGACATGCTTCCGCACGATCGCGAGGAGTATCGTCAGACGATGGGGCACGTGTGGCTGGGATTTGCTGAGCGTCAGCTCCAGCGCCTGCTCGGCGGCGCAGGATTCGATTTCGTGCGGGTGCAGGCGTTGTCGCCGGAGCCGCGCGCGAAGGGACCCTCTCTGTTCGTGGCCTCGGCCGTCGCCAGGGCTGTGAGGGGGACGGGAGCCTCTCTTGATCGAGGGAAGCCCGAGAGGATGGGGACGGGAGCCTCTCTTGATCGAGTTGAGGCTCCCGTCCCCAGTGCTGTGTAAAAGGAGTCACTGATGTCCGTTGCCGTTGAAGCCACCCACCCGTACGATGCGGCCCGCAAGGCGGGGCGCGAACCCTTCAAGGTCGCCGATCTGGCGCTCGCCGAGTTCGGGCGCAAGGAGATCCGGCTCGCCGAGCACGAGATGCCGGGGCTGATGGCCCTGCGCAGCCGCTACAAGGGAAAGGCGCCGCTTGCGGGCGCGAGGGTGATGGGCAGCCTGCACATGACCGTGCAGACCGCCGTCCTCATCGAAACGCTGGCAGACCTCGGCGCCGACGTGCGCTGGGTGTCGTGCAACATCTTCTCGACCCAGGATCACGCGGCGGCCGCGGTCGTCGTCGGCCATCCCGAGACCGGCGGCACGCCGGAGAGCCCGCGCGGGATTCCCGTCTTCGCGTGGAAGGGCGAAACGCTCGAGGAGTACCTGGTGGTGCACGAAGGAGGCGCTGGTGTGGCCCGACGGCGCGGGTCCGTCGCTGATCGTGGACGATGGGGGAGATGCCACGCTGTTCGTGCACAAGGCGCTCGAGTACGAGAAGGCCGGCGCCGTGCCGGCGTTCAACCCTGATAAGGAGCCCGAAGAGTGGGGCGTGATCCTCGACACCCTCCGGACGGAGATCGCCCGCCGGCCCGGGCTGTGGACGAAGATTGCGCAGGGCATTCGCGGCGTTTCCGAGGAGACGACCACGGGTGTCCACCGCCTCTATCAGATGATGGAGGCCGGCACCCTGCTCTTCCCGGCGATCAACGTCAACGACTCGGTGACCAAGAGCAAGTTCGACAACATCTACGGATGCCGGCATTCGTTGCCCGACGGGCTCAACCGTGCCGCCGACGTGATGCTCGGCGGCAAGGTGGCGGTCGTGCTCGGCTACGGGGAAGTGGGCAAGGGCTGTGCGCAGTCGCTGCGCGGGCAGGGCTGCCGGGTCATCGTCACGGAGATCGATCCGATCTGCGCCCTGCAGGCGGCGATGGAAGGCTTCCAGGTCACCACGCTCGAGGACGTCGTCGAGAACGCGGACATCTTCATCACGACGACCGGCAACTTCAACGTGATCAACATCGAGCACATGAAGCGGATGAAGGACAAGGCCATCGTCGGCAACATCGGTCACTTCGACAACGAGATCGACATGGCCGGCCTGAAGAAGGTGCCCGGCATCCGCCGGGTGAACATCAAGCCGCAGTACGACGAGTGGGTGTTTCCGACCGGCAACAGCATCCTCGTGCTGGCCGAGGGCCGTCTGCTGAACCTGGGATGCGCGACCGGGCACCCGAGCTTCGTGATGTCGGCGTCCTTCACCAATCAGGTGCTGGCGCAGATCGAGCTGCAGGCCAACGCGGAGCAGATCGGCCGGAAGGTGATCATGCTGCCGAAGAAGCTCGACGAGGAAGTCGCGCGTCTGCATCTCGCCCAGCTCGGCGTGAAGCTCACCACGTTGTCCAAGGAACAGGCCGACTACATCGGCGTCCCGGTCGAAGGACCGTACAAGGCCGGGCACTACCGCTACTGACGCGGCGGGGCTGACACTGACGCGGCGGGGCTGAAGCCCCGCCCTACCGTTCGCGAGCGTTGGCGGTAAGCCGGACCTTCGAGTGTTGGCGGTAGGCCGGACCTTCGAGTGTTGGCGGTAGGCCGGACCTTGAGGTCCGGCAAGCCTGAGCGCTCGAGGGTCGCATCACGCCCGCTCCCCTCGTCCCGCCGGTTACAATGCCAGGGCCAGCGCTTCGAGGGTTTCTCATGCGCGCCCGGGTCCTGAGCGGTCTCCTGGTCGTCGTCGGACTGTGGGCTGCTCCGGCGGCGCAACAGCCCGAAACGCCACAGCCCCGCCCGCAGCCCGAGCAGCAGCTTCCGCCCACCTTTCGGACGGGCGTCGGCATCGTCCGGGTGGACGTCACGGTGTCCGATCGCGCCGATCGGCCCGTGGACGATCTGACGGTCGAGGACTTCGAGGTGCGTGAGGACGGCACGCCGCAAACCGTCCAGACCCTGCAGTTCGTGCGCCTGACCGGACAACCCGCGCCGGGCGACGATGAATCGCTCGAAATCCGATCGCCGGAACACGCGGCCCAGGAGGCTGCGCGTGACGACGTCCGCCTGTTCACCCTGTTCGTCGACGACTATCACCTGCGGAACGGGCCGCTGTACGACGTCCGGCTCCGGCAGATGTTGCGCCGGTTCGTGGACGCGGAAATGAAGCCGACCGATCTCTTCGCGGTTATGGGCCCTCTGACCCCGATGTCGGATCTGGGCCTGACCCGGGCGAAGCAGGACATCTTCGATCGGATCGAGCGGATCGAGGGCCGTCTCGGCGGGTTGCCGATTCCGCGGAGCGCCCTCGAAGAGAGCCAGATGTACCTGGGTCCTGGCGAACGCAGCCGCATCCGGACGCAAATCTCGATCAGTGCGCTCAAGTCGCTCGTGGACTATCTCGGGACCCTGAAAGACGGCCGCAAGACGGTGTTGTACGTCAGCGAGGGACCGGCGCTGATGGGGGCCGACGGCTCACGCCACTACGACGCGGTGCGTGAGGTCGTGACGTCTGCCAACCGCGGCAACGTCGTGATTCACACCCTCGATCCGCGCGATCTGTCCACGCGCGGGTTCCCCGGCGACGCCAACAGCACGCTGGCGCTCGACACGGGAGGCCGCGCACTCGGACGGTCGAACGATTTCTCCCGCGGGCTGCGCGCGGTCATTGCCGATGCCAGCGCGTACTACCTGCTGGGATACATGCCGACGCGGCCGGCCAACGACGGCAAGTTCCACAAGATCGACGTGAAGGTCCGGCGCACGGGCGCCCGCGTGCTCGCCCGCCGGGGGTACTGGGCGGCGACGGTGGAGGAGACCACTCCTCGGCCGCCGGCACCGTCGGCGCCCGCCGACGTGACGGCAGCGCTGGGAGCGCTCGCAACGCCGCCGGGCCGGCAAGTCGAGTGGTGGCTCGGCGCCGAGCGGTCGCGCGACGGCCAGGCCACGCTGATCCTGAGCTGGGAGCACGCCTCGCCGCCGGCATCCGCAGACGTGGCGGCGCTTCGCCTGACGCTGCCCGACGATGAAGGCGAGTACCGCGCCGTCGCCACCAGCGGCGAGGCCGGCCCGTGGCAGGTGCGGGCGGCCAGCGCGGCACGACCGCTTCGCGCCCGCATCACGGTGGAAGACCGGGAAGGCCGTAACCTCGAATCCTGGACCCAGGACGTCGATCTGTCCCTGCCGGCGGCGATCGCGATCGATGCGCCCCGCGTCATGGTCAGTCAGAGCCCGAGATCTGCCGTTGGGGCTGCAAACGCGCCGGTGGCACGGCGTCGCTTCAGGCGGACCGAGCGCGTCGCGCTGCTCGTCGCGATTCATGGGCCTGCGGGATCGGAGCCGCACGCCGAGGCGGAGCTGCTCAATCGGCACGGCACGCGCCTCGTGTCACTTCCCGCGAGCCGTGTGGACGGCCATCACGTGCGCGTGGACCTGCCGCTCGCGAATCTCGCACAGGCCGAGTACGTGGTCCGCGTCACCGCCCGCGACGGCCAGGACAGTGCCAGTGAGGCGGTCTCGTTCGCGGTCGTCCCCTAGGCGGAGTCCCGGAGGCTTCAGTCTCGGACATGGGACGCGCGTCTGGCGGGGCTACAGCCCGCGGACGGCGTCGAGGACTTCCGCCGGGTGCGTGTCCGGCTTCACCGTGTCCCAGCGCCTGGCAACCTTGCCTTCGGCATCGATCAGGTACGTGATGCGCGCCACGCCCATGTACTTCTTCCCGTACATGCTCTTCTCCTGCCACGCGCCGTACTTCTCTGCCACGGCATGATCGGCGTCGGCCAGCAGGGGGAAGGTCAGCGAGGACTTGTCGGCGAACTTCGCTTTGCTTTTCGAGTCGAGGACGCTGACGCCGAGCACGGCCGCCCGGCCTTTGCCGAAATCCGGCAGCGCCGCCTGGAAGCTGCAGGCTTCCTTCGTGCAGCCAGGCGTATCGTCCTTGGGATAGAAGTACAGCACGACAGGGCGGCCCGCATAATCCGCGAGCGTGTGCGTCCTGCCATGCTGATCCTGCAGCGTGAAGGCCGGCGCCTTCTTCCCCTCGGTGATGACGGGCATCGATCTCCTCGCGCAAATGATGGACGCGTGAGCGTACCATGGCGCCCGCGCCCGATGGTATAGTCGCGCTCGACCGACCGAGGAGCCGTTTGAGCACGATTCAGCAGGCAGGGCCCGCGCACGTCGATCCCGGCCCGTTTCCCCAGGGCCACACACTCACCGGGCACTTCCAGATTCTTCGTGACTTCGCGTCGCACCTGCTGGGCAACACCCGGCACGTCTTCGTGTACCTGCCCCCGGGATACGGCCGCGACACGCGGCGACGGTATCCCGTGCTCTACATGCAGGACGGCCAGAACCTCTTCGATCCCAACCTCTCGTTCATCCATGGCCAGGACTGGAAACTCGACGAGACCGCCCAGTCGCTCATCGAGGCGGCGCGCATCGAGCCGATCATCATCGTCGGGATCGATCATGGCGGCGTGAGCCGGGCAGGGGAGTTCACCCCGACGCGCGATCACCGGCGCGGCGAGGGCGGCCTCGCGGACCTGTACGGGCGCATGATCGCCGAGGAGCTCAAGCCGTGGATCGATCGGCACTACCGGACACGCCCGGAGCCGGCGTGCACCGCCATTGGCGGATCGTCGCTGGGAGGATTGGTCTCGCTGTATCTCGGGCTCACGCGGCCTGACGTCTTCGGACGCCTGGCGGTGATGTCGCCGTCGCTCTGGTGGGATCGCCGCCATGTCGTGGGGGTGGCAAGAGCGCTGACCGCGAAGCCGCCCTTGCGCATCTGGCTCGATGCCGGCACGGAGGAAGGACATGGAACACTGCACAACGTGCGGATCCTGAAGAACGTGCTGCTCAGGCACGGCTGGCGGATGGGTGAGGACCTGCACTACGTCGAGACCGGCGGCGGCCGGCACAGCGAGCGGGACTGGGGCGCCCGTGCGGGCGCGATGCTCCGGGCGCTGTTCCCGCCCGATCCCGACACCCGAGGTTGAGGCTCGGGTCCGGCTGAAGCCGGACACTACGTCCAACGCACGACGACCCGAGCCCTGTCGTCGTGCCAGCTTCGGCACGTCCAACGGACGACGATCCCTGTGGTGGTGGCTTCGGCACGTCCAACGGACGACGACTCTTGTCGTAGTGTCCGGCTTCAGCCGGACCGTCAGCCTTCGAGCAGCATCTGACCGGGATCTTCGATCAGCTCCTTGACCCGCACCAGGAACTGCACCGCTTCGAGACCGTCGACGATGCGGTGGTCGTAGCTGAGCGCGAGGTACATCATCGGCCGGACGACGACCTGACCGTTCGACCGCCACGGGCCGATCCTCGATCTTGTGCAGACCGAGAATGCCGACCTGCGGCGGATTCAGGATCGGCGTGCTCAGCAGCGATCCGAAGACGCCGCCGTTGGTGATGGTGAACGTGCCGCCGCGCAGATCCTCGAGCGTCAGCGTGCCGTTCTTGCGCCTTGCCGGCGAAGTCGCGGATGCCGTGCTCGATCTCGCGCGAACGACATCTGCTCGGCGTCGCGCAGCACCGGCACGACCAGCCCCTGAGGCGCGCCGACGGCGATGCCGATGTCGTAGATAGTGCTTGAGCACCATCTCCTCGCCCTGAATCTCGGCGTTCAGGCGAGGAAAGGCCCGGAGCGCGCCGACACTGGCCTTGACGAAGAACGACGCGATGCCCAGGCCGACGCCGTGGCGCTCCTTGAACGCCTGCTTGCGCCGTTCGCGGAGCGCCATGACCGCGGTCATGTCGACCTCGTTGAACGTCGTCAGCATCGCGGCCGTGCGCTGCGCCTCGACGAGATTGCGCGCGATCGTCAGCCGGCGCTTGCGACATGCGCACGCGCTCTTCGGCGCGCGGTCGCCGGCCGGCCGCGGCGGCCGGCGCGACCGCAGGCTTCGACGGCGCGGGCGCCCGCGCCGGGCTCGTCGCGGCCGGCGCCGCCGGGACGGCGGCGGCCGGCGGCGCCAATCGCTCGACGACGTCCCGCTTGGTGATGCGACCGGCTTCGCCGCTGCCGGACACCGCCGACAGCGCTGACATCGTGCGTCTTCGGCGACGCGGCGGGCGGTCGGCGTCGCGCCGCTCCTTGCCAGACGCAGCGGCGCTCGCCGACGGCGCCGCGTCAGGCGCCGGTGTCGGCGCGCTGGTCGTCGTCTCCGTCACGGTCGCGGGCTGCGCGCCGCTGCGGCCGGCACCGCGCCGGGATCGACGACGGCGAGCAGTTCGCCGACCTTGACGTCCTCGCCTTCCTGGCGCGCGATCTTCGCCAGCACGCCGGCCTGCTCGGCGCCCACCTCGAGATCGATCTTCTCGGTCTCGAGCTCGACGACGGGCTCGCCCGCGGCGACCGCGTCGCCTTCTTCTTCAGCCAGCGCGCGATGCGGGCTTCGACGACCGATTCACCGAGCTGGGGAACGACGATGTTGATCGACAACGACTCCTCCTGGACAACTCAGGTGACGACGGGCTATGGGCTCGGACTACGGGCTACAGGCTACGGCTGGGAGAGTCTCGAATCGTTCGATCTTGTCAGACTCTATCCGTGGCTGATCTGTCCGACCCTGTCCGTGGCTAGCCGCGACTTCCGCCGGCTCGCGAACGGCGAACGCCTGCTCGACGAGCATGCGCTGGTGAATCGCCGTGCAGGGCCGAGGAGCCTTCCGACGGGCTGGCGCTGCGCGGCCTGCCCACGTAGCTCGACGTAGTACACGTCATCGAGCAGCTGATCGAGATATGGTCTGCACGAAATCGCCACGCGCCCATGTTCTCGGGCTCCTCCTGCAGCCAGACCACTTCGCGCAGTTCGGATAGCGCGGCGAGCGACGTCGCGAATCGCCTCGATCGGGAACGGATACAGCTGCTCGACGCGGCACGATCGCGACGCCCGGCGACGTCGCCCCGCTTCTCGCTCGACACGAGATCGACGTAGACCTTGCCGCTGCACAGCACGAGGCGCCGGACCTCGCCCGGCCGCGTCCGCGCCTCGGCATCGTCGATGACCGGCTGCCAGCGGCCTTCCGACAGCTCGCGCGAGCGACGAGCTCACGAGCGGATGGCGCAAGCAGGCTCTTCGGCGTCAGCACGATCAGCGGCAGCGGATCGGTCTCGAGCAGGAGCGCCTGACGCCGCAGCAGGTGGAAGTACTGCGCCGCCGTCGTGCAGTTGGCGAGGCGCAGGTTGATGTCGGCGGCCGCGTCGAGGAAGCGCTCGGGACGCGCGCTCGAATGGTCCGGGCCCTGGCCCTCGTAGCCGTGCGGCAGCAGCAGCACCAGCGACGGCGTCAGCCCCCACTTGGCGCGACCCGACGTGATGAACTCGTCGATGATCACCTGGGCGCCGTTGATGAAGTCGCCGTACTGCGCCTCCCACAGCACGAGGCGGCCCGGCTCCTGCACGTTGTAGCCGAACTCGAAGCCGACCGTCGCGTTCTCGGACAGCGGGCTGTTGCGGATCTCGAACGCCGCCTTCGCCTGCGGCAGCGCCTGCAGCGGGACGTAGCGCTCGCCGGTCTTCACGTCGTGGAAGACCGCGTGGCGATGGCTGAACGTGCCGCGCTCGACGTCCTCGCCGGTCAGGCGGATGGCGATGCCGTCGTCGAGAATCGAGGCGAACGCGAGCTCCTCGGCCGTCGCCCAGTCGATCGTGCGCTCGTCGAGCGAGTCGAGCATCGCCGACGGCGCTCGCGCGCGCGATCGAGCTTGCGGTGCTGCGTGAAGCCCTCGGGCCGCGTCAGCAGCGCCGCGTTGAGCGCGCGCAGGCGCTCCGCGCTGACCGACGGTCTTCACCTGCCGCGCCGCGCCCGGCGGCGGCGGCTCGGGAATCGGCTCGACCAGATCGGCTTCGGGCTTGAGCGAGTCAGCGCCTCCTCGAGCACCTTGAAGTGCTTGCGCGACAGCGCGTCCGACCTCGGCGCTGCCAGCTCGCCGCGTTCGACGAGCGCGATCCGCCCAGATCTTGCGCACCGTCGGGTGCGCGGGCGATCTTCTCGTAGAGCAGCGGCTGCGTGAAGCTCGGCTCGTCGCCTTCGTTGTGGCCGTGGCGCCGATAGCCGATCAGGTCGATGAGGAAGTCGCGGCGGAACTTGCGCGCGATAGGCCGACGCCAGCCGCGCCGCTTCGATGCACGCCATCGGGATCGTCGGCGTTGACGTGGACGATGGGAATCTTGAAGCCGCGCGCCAGGCCGCTCGCGTACGACGTGCCGTACGGACTCGCGTCGACGTGGCCGTGAACCCGAGCTGGTTGTTCGCGATGATGTGGATCGTGCCGCCGGTGTCGTAGCCGTCGAGCCGCGCCAGGTTCAGCGTCTCGGCGACGATGCCCTGGCCGGGAAACGCGGCGTCGCCGTGAATCAGGAGCGGCAGCGTCCGGTTCGAATCGAACTCGCGCGGGCCGCGCTGGTCGACGGTCGTGCCGGCCGCGCGCGCCATGCCCTGCGACGACCGGATTCACGAACTCGAGATGGCTCGGATTGGGCGCCATCGAGACGGTCAGGCTGCTTGACGCTCCGCGGCGCGCGCCCGCGTGGTATTTGACGTCGCCCGCCCACCCGAGATCGATCCGGTAGCCCGCGCGCTGCTGCACCGGGATCCTTGAACTCGGCGAGGATCTGCGCGTACGGCTTCGGACAGCACGTGCGCCAGCACGTTCAGCCGGCCGCGGTGCGCCATGCCGATGAGCACGTGCGAGATGCCCGCGCCGCCCGCCGTCGTCGACGATCGCGTCGAGGATGGGAACGAGCATGTCGAGCCCTTCGACCGAGAAGCGCGTCTTGCCGGGGAAGGCGCGGTGCAGGAACTGCTCGAATGCCTCGACCTGGCTCAGCCGATCGAGCAGGGCCGGGCCGTCGATCGCCATCGGCCGGCGGGCGGAACTCCCCCGATTCGGCGGCCTGGCGCAGCCACTCGCGCTCTTCGGGCACGAAGATGTGCGCGTAGTCGTAGCCGGTCGTGGACTAGTAGACCGCGCGCAGCGCGTCAATCGCGTCGCGCGCGTCTGGCGGCACCGCGCGGCGGCCGGCCCGCCGATCAGGCTGGCCGGAAGGCCGCGCAGATCGTCTTCGGTCAGGCCGTGCGCCTCCGGGTGCGAGCGACGGATCGCCCGGCGGCGGCGCCGCCCAGCGGATCGAGCTGCGCCGCCGAGGTGTCCGTAGCGCCGGATGCAGTCCGCCAGATTGACGGCGCCGACCACGGCGGCCACGCTCGGCATCGCGCCTGCCGGCTCGCGACGGTCGACCGCGGCCGTCTCCGATCCGGTGCGGGCGCCCAGCCCGACTCGAACAGCCTCCGCGTCTCGGCATCGACCGAGGCCGGGTCCTGGCGAAAGCGCTCGTAGAGCTCTTCCACGTACCCGGCGTTGACACCCTGGAAATCGCGTCCGCTCATGGATCGATCCCGCACGCCGGGAGACCGGGCATGATTCTCATGTCGGCTCAACGCGGCCCGGCGGCTCGATATGACTCACGAGGCTCGGAGGAGCTGCGGACCGCCTCAGACGTCGAGCGCCTGGGCGTCTTCGGCGTGCTCCATGATGAACCGGAAGCGGGCGGAGGCGTCCTTGCCCATCAGCTCGTTGATCACGCGGTCGGTGACGAGCGGATCGGTCACCTCCACGCGCAGCAGCCGTCGGGTCTTCGGGTTGAGCGTCGTCTCCCACAGCACCTTGGGCATCATCTCGCCCAGCCCCTTGAAGCGCGTGATGTCGGGCCGCGCCCGACCCATGACCCGCGTACTTCAGGATCTCCTCCTTATGCGTCTCGTCGAGCGCCCAGTGGGTCTCCTTGCCGATGTCGATGCGATAGAGCGGCGGCTGCGCGAGATAGACGTGGCCGCGTTGCATGCAGCTGCGGCATGTGGCGGTAGATGAACGTCAGCAGCAGCGTCGCGATGTGGTGCCCGTCCGAGTCGGCGTCGGCGAGGATGATGACCTTGCCCGTAGCGCAGGCGCGCCAGATCGAAGCCCGCGCCAATCCCGCACCCGAGCGCGGTCACCAGGTCGGACAGCTCCTTGTTCTCGAGCACCTTGGCCATCGACGCGCTCTCGGCGTTCAGCACCTTGCCGCGCAGCGGCAGAATCGCCTGGCGCGTGCGATCGCGTCCCTGCTTCGCCGATCCGCCGGCGGAATCGCCCTCGACGATGAAGATCTCGCTCGTGACCGATGAGGGGTTGATGCAGTCACTGAGCTTGCCGGGGAGCGTGAGCCGCGCCGACGTCGCGCTCTTGCGGACGACCTCCTGCTGCGCCGCGCGGCTGGCCTCGCGCGCCCGCGCCGCGAGGATGATGCGCGCGACGATGCGCCTCGGCCATCGAGATGTTGTGATTGAGCCAGTGCTCGAGCGCCGGACGGACCGCGGCGTCGACGAGCGCCGAGGATCTCGGGGTTGTTCAGCCAATCCTTCGTCTGTCCCTGGAACTGCGGCTCCTGCATGAAGACGCTCAGCACGCCGACCAGTCCCTCGCGGATGTCCTCGGCCGTCAGCGCGACGCCCTTCGGCGAGAGATTGTGCGTCTCGATGAAGTTGCGGACCGCCTTGCCGAGGCCGGCCCGCAGGCCGTTCTCGTGCGTCCCGCCCGATCCGGTCGGAATGCCGTTCACGTAGCTCCGGATGTGCTCGTCGGTCGCTTCGGTCCACTGCAGCGCGAGCTCCAGCCGCAGGTCGCCGTCGCGCGCGATGACGAACGGTGTCTCGTGGACGGGTCGCGCCCATCGCTCCGCTGTCAGCTTCGCGAGATAGGCGAGACGCCATCCTCGTGAACGAAGGTCTCGCGCGTGTCCGCGCTCTCGTCGACGAACGTGAGCTTGACGCCCTTGTGGAGATAGCTCGCGACCTCGAGCCGCTCGCGCAGCAGCGCCGGGTCGAAGTCGATCTTCGGGAAGATCACCGGATCGGGATGGAAGAACACCGTCGTGCCCGGTGCCCGCGCGCCGGTCCGAGCTTCTTGAGCGGGCCCACGCGGCTTGCCCTGGTGGAAGCGCTGCTCCCACGACGCGCCGTCACGCTTCACCGTCGCCACGAGCTCCTTCGACAGCGCGTTGACGACGCTGGCGCCGACGCCGTGCAGGCCGCCAGCCGTCTTGTAGTTGCCGGTCTCGAACTTCCCGCCGGCATGCAGCACCGTGAAGATCGACTTCGAGCGCGCTCTTGCCGGTCTTCGGATGCCGGTCCACGGGAATCCCGCGCCCATCGTCGGCGACCGTGAGCGACGTGCCGCCGGCGTGCAGGGTGACGGTGATGGACGAGGCGAAGCCGTTCATGGCCTCGTCGATCGCGTTGTCGAGGGTCTCCCAGGCGAGATGATGCAGGCCGGACGTGCCGACGCCGCCGATGTACATGCCGGGCCGCTTGCGGACCGGGTCGAGGCCTTCGAGGACGGTGATGTCTTTGGCGGTGTAGGTCGATGCCATCAGCGGAGGGTAGGGTAGCGCGGCCGCAGGCCGCGAGCCTGGCGTGACGGAAGGCTGTGCAGCCTGCCGTCGGGATCGCCGCGCATCTCGATCCGACCGCGTGGCGCGAGCCGATGAGCCTCAGTCCTCGTGCCTGCTGGATCATGTCGGACAATCTCCGCTGAGAGCGGCACTTCCGCGTCCCCTGTGCTATAAGACTTCACTCGACGGTTCCAAGTCAGCTAGAACGCGAATCAAAGGGGGGTCCTCATGGTCGGTGGCGTGCGTGGCTTGCTAACTGCCATGTCAGTTAGCGCTCGTCGCGGTCGCCGTGACGCTCGGCGGCCGGGCAGAGCTTCAATGGCGCCATTACCGGTGTCGTCCGCGACAGCTCGGGCGGCGTGGTGCCCGAGACGGCGCTGACGCTCCGCAACATCGCGACCGATCAGACGGTGGCCACGACCATCTCGGGGCCGGAGGGCGAGTACGCCTTCCGCAATCTCGCTCCGGCCAAGTACGAGGTCACGGCCACCAAGACCGGCTTTCAGCTGATCGTGCTGCCCGATGTCGTGGTGCCGTTGGGCACGCAGGTCCGGCTCGACATCGACCTGCCGGTTGGCGGCCTGGAGGATCGCGTCGAGGTGTCGAGCGCCTCGTCGGTGCTCAACACGACGGCGACGCAGGAGCACGGCATCACGCCGGAGACGCTGCAGCAGCTGCCGCTGACGTTCGGAACAGCGGTCCGCGGTCGGCGGCGTGGTTCGCCACTTTCATGCCCGGCGATCAGCACCGGCGGCGGCAACAACGCGTTCGACGCGCGGACCAACGGCGGGCTTGCAGTCGGGTGACGAGGCGACGGTGGACGGCGTCAGCATGCAGCAGGGGTTCATGAGCCAGGGCGGCATGGTCTCGATCTTCCAGGACTTCCCGATGTCGCCGGACATGGTCAGCGAGGTCAAGGTGCTGACCTCGAACTATGCGCCCGAGTACGGATCCTCGACCTCCGGTCAGATCATGGCCGTGACGCGGTCGGGCGGCAGCGCGTTCCACGGCGCCGGGTTCACCTACAACCGCAGCGATGCGATGACGGCGACGCAGTGGGGGGCGAGCGAGAAGCCGGAGTACAACCGCAAGAACTTCGGCACCAACATCGGCGGCCCGGCCAAGCTGCCCTTCCTCTGGGGTGACAAGGTCAAGAGCTTCTTCTTCTTCAACTACGAGGGGTTCCGGCAGGAGGGCGGATCGAACGCGCCGACGGTGTCGATTCCGTCGATCAGGCAACGCAACGGCGACTTCACCGACTGGCGCGACTCGAGCGGCAACCTCATTCCCATCTACGATCCGGCGACGATCCGGCCTGACGGCCGGGGCGGCTACCTCAAGGATCAGTTCATGGGCTGCAACGGCAACCAGCCGAACGTGATCTGTCCGTCGCGCATCAGCCCGATCGTGCGCGCTGGCTGGACGCGCTGCCGACGCCGACCAACGACGGCCCGCTCAACAACTATCTCGGGCCCTCCGATTCCGGACTCGATTCTCGGCAACTCCAACTACTTCCTGGGCCGGTACGACCTCCAGATCGGCAGCAGCGATCACATGTTCGCGAGCTTCTGGCATCAGCGCGCGCCGGCGAAGTTCGACTCGGTGCTGCCGCAGCCGATCGCCAACGAGAGCTACTCGGATCCCCAGAACTCGTGGGTCAACCGGTTCAACTGGGATCGGACGTTCAGCAGCACGCTGCTGAACCACATGTCGATGGGGTATCTGAATCGGAACGAAGGTTACGGCTCGGTCAATCAGGACTTCGTCGACGACTTCCCGCAGATCAGCGGGCGTGGCGGGCTACAACGTGCCGCCGCAGATGACGTTCAGCGACGGCTTCGCGCAGTTCGGCCAGACCGCGGGCGTCAACATCGGCAACATCACCACTCGCCCCACGTTCATCATCAACGACATGGTGACGTGGACGCTGAAGGCGCACACGCTGAAGTTCGGGATGGAATACCGCAAGATCATGGGGAACCTCCACGCGAACAGCAATCAGGCGGGGACGTTCAACTTCTCGCGCGGAGCGACCGGCCTCGTCGGCGTCAACAGCGGCAGCCCGATCGCCAGCTTCCTGCTCGGCGCCGTCGACAACGGCAACTCGACGTTCCGCGCCGTGGATTCCATCGTATCCGCGGCAGAACGCGTGGATCTTCCACGCCGGCGACACGTGGCGCGTCGGCAGCCAGCTCACGCTCGACTACGGCCTGCGATGGGACTACTACTCGCCCTCGTCGGAGAAGTACGACCAATTCTCGTTCTTCGATCCCCTGGGCGCGAACTCCGGGTGCCGGCGGCCGACCCGGCCGGCTGGCCTTCGCCGGCGACTGCTACGGCTCCGCCAGCTATGGTGCGAGGTATCCGGAAGAGGACTGGTATGGCGGGTTCGCCCCCGGCTGGGCGCCGTCTATTCAACCTCAACGACAAGACGGTCGTCCGAAGCGGCTGGGGCATCTTCTACACCCAGGCGTTCTATCCCGGATGGGGCGGCGGCATCTCGCAGGACGGCTTCTCGAACACGCCGACGTTCTCGAGCACCCTCGGCGGCATTCAGCCGGCGTTCTTCCTCGATCAGGGCTTCCCGCAGAACTTCAGGCCCCGCCCGACATCCGCGACAGACTATCGGAACGGGCAGGGCATCCTCTACCGTCCGATTGACGGGAACGAGCGGCCGTACGCGCACCAGTGGAACATCACCGTCGACCGCGAGCTGGGTAACAACCTCGCGCTGAGCGTCGCGTACGTCGGCAGCGCCGGCCGCCGGCTGCCGTCGAGCATCGACCCGATCAACGCCATCGACCCGGCGTACCTGTCGATGGGCGATCGGCTGAACGACCAGTTCACGCCGGGCATGACCAGCCTCAACGGCGTGCCGCTGCCGTATGCGGGCTGGGTGGAGCAGATGACGGGCTGCGCGCCCTCGGTCGCGCAGGCGCTGCGGCCCGTATCCGCAGTATTGCGACAACCTGCAGGGGCTCAACGAGGGCCACGGCGAGTCGCACTACAACTCGCTCCAGGTCAAGCTCGAGAAGCGCTTCTCGGGCAGCACCTACGCGCTCGTGTCCTACACCCTCTCGAAGACGATCTCGAGCGGGTCGGACAACACCCAGCGCGACGCGGTCACCTGGAGCGGCCTGCAGGGCGTCATCTCGCCGTTCGAGCGCGAGCGCAACGAGGCGATCGCCGCGACCGACACGCCGCACGTCCTGTCGGCGGCGTTCGTCTATCAGCTTGCCGTTCGGCGAGGGGAAGAAGTACGCGAACCAGGGCGGCGCTGACAGACGCGCTCGCGGGCGGCTGGCAGATGAGCACGATCTTCCGCTACTCGTCCGGGTCTGCCGATGTTCTTCCGCTCAGGGTTCTGCAACGTGCCGGGCCAGTTCCGTGCCGGGTGCATTCCCGCGATCGTCAACGCGGACGCCGTCTTTGCGCAGGACAAGGGCGATTTCGACCCCAATGCCGGGCCGCTGTTCAACGCCGCGGCGTTCGAGCCGGTCGAGCTCGTTCAACTACTACTACGGTCAGCGGCAACCGCGTCGAGGAGACGGTCCGCGGCTTCGGCTACCACAACCAGGACCTGAGCTTCATCAAGAACACCAGGCTGCCCGGCAACACGAACGTCCAGTTCCGGATCGAGGCGTTCAACCTCTGGAACTGGCACATGTTCAGTAATCGGACGGGCAACGCCGGTCAGAGCCTCGCCTTCATCAACGACCTCGCGAGTCCCGGAGTTCGGCAATGGAACGGCTTCGTGACCGACCCGCGCTCGATTCAGCTCGCGGTCCGCTTCGAATTCTGATGGCGGCCATCCTCCGGTCATCGTTGGCAGTGCCTGCTGCTGACGATGGCCGGTGCACCGGCAGGCGCGCAGGACCTGCCGCCAGCGCTGGCCGAGCGCTTTTCGCAAGGGGTCAAGGCGCTCAAGGACGGTCGTCTCGACGAAGCCGAGCGGGACTTCCGCGCCGTCCTCAGCGCCGGAGGCGACCGCGCCTTCATCCACCACAATCTCGGGATCGTCCTTCAGCGCCGCGGCCGGCATGCGGACGCGGTCGCGGAGTTCCGCATCGCGGCGCGGCAGGACCCCGCGTTCGGACCGGCGCGGCTGCTGGCGGGCGCGAGCCTGGTCGCGCTGGGACGGCCGGAGGACGCGATCGCCGAGCTCGATCGCGCAGCCGCCCTGATGCCACGCGAGGTCGCACCCCACCTGCAACTCGCCGATGCCGCCGAGCGCCTCGGCGACCTGCGCGCGCGTCGTCGCCGAGTACCGCACGATCGTCGCGCTCGCCCCGGGCGACCCGGAATACACCTACCGGCTGGGCAAGGCCTATCTCCGGTTGTCGCAGTGGGCGCACGAGCGATCCAGGCCATCGACCCGCGCTCGGCCCGCCTCAGCCAGGCGCTCGGGCGCGAATACCTCCAGCAGGGGCGGCCCGATCTCGCGCGGGTCGGCCTTCGAGGAGGCCGCCACCCGCGATCCCGCGCTCCCCGAGGTCCGCCTCGCCCTTGCCCGCATTCACGTCGATGAGGGACGATGGGACAGCGCCACGCGGGAGATTGAGCGCGTCCTGGCCATCCTGCCGCAGAGCCGCGAGGCCCGTGAGCTCGAGGCGAGGATTGACGCGGCACGCACTCCGCGCTAGCGCCCTGAGCGACGGGCATGCGGGCTTCGACACGAATCCTCCTCACGGCGTGGGTGGCGGCCGCCAGCGACGGCGCAGGGCCTGGCACAAGCGCCGCCGCCACGTCCCGACCTCGAGGCCCTCGCGGGTATCTCGTCTCCCGCCGGCACCGCGCCGGCCCCCCGCCGCGGCAGCGAGCTGGATCGCGCCCTCCAGGCGCGCGACTGGGACCGGGCCGCGGCGCTGCTCGTCGCCGAGATCGAACGCAAGCCGGACTCCCCGGACCTGCTGAAGACGCTGGCCGGCGTCTTCCTGATGGATCGAAAGCCGCTCAATGCCGCCATCGCGCTGAAGAAGGCCGAGGCCCTGGCGCCGCTCGATTCCGACTCGCGCCTGCGTCTGGTGCTGGCCTACATCGCGTTGAAGCGCCGGGACTGGGCACGGCCGGAGCTCGAACGGCTTGCTACCGCCGACCCGACGAATACGACCTACCAGTACTGGCTGGGCCGTCTCGACTACGACGATGGCCAGTACGACTCCGCGATTCGGCGGCTGAGTGCGCGTCGCGACCCGCGATCCCGGATTCAGCCGCGCCTTCGACAATCTGGGTCTCTGCTACGAGGCGCTGAACCAGCCGGATCGAGCGATCGTCGAGTATCGCGAAGCCATTCGGCTCAACCGTCAGGCGGCCGAGAAGTCGGCCTGGCCTCTGCTGAATCTCGCCATTCTGCTGCGCACGCGTGGCGAGGCGAGCGAAGCCGAGCGGCTGCTGCGCGAGGCGCTCACCTATGACGCAGAGCTCGCGATCGGGCGGTATCAGCTCGGCGTGCTGCTCGAAGAATCGGGGCGCATCGACGAAGCCGTCAGAGAACTTGGCCGCGCCGCGGCTGCCGATCCGTCCTACGCGGCTCCACACTACGCACTGGCGCGCATCCATCGCCGGCAGGGACGCGCCGCCGAAGCCACAGCCGCGCTCGCGACGTTCCAACGGCTGAACGCTGCGGGATCGGCCGCCCGTCCATGATTCGCACGTCAGCCAGTCTGGTGGCGGCTGTGCTGCTCTGCGGCGCCGTGTCTCCCGTCGCGCAGTCTACGTTCGCTCGCCCGTCGTCCGATCAGGCGCAAGCCGATCTGGCGCGATCCGATCGCGCTCCGACGACGACGACAGGTCGCATCGCCGCCCTGCTCGAGCAGAAGGATCTCGACGGCGCGAAAGCCGCCGCCGACACCGCGCTCCTCGCTCATCCCGCCGACCCCGCGGTGCACAACCTCGCGGGCGTCGTCGAGGCACAGAGAGGCGGGTTCGCGGCCGCGGAAACGCATTTCCTCGCCGCGATTCGTCTGGCGCCGCGCGCCGGCGCGCCGTACACCAATCTCGGCCGCCTCTATCAGGAGCGGTCGGCCGTCGATCCAGGCGCCCGATCGAAGGCGCTCGACGTCTATCGCCGCCTGCTCGCGTTCGAGCCCTCGAACGTCGAAGGCCTCTATCAATCGGCGTTCCTGCTGGCACTGGACGGGAAGTTCGACGAGTCGCACGCGCTCATCGAAAAGCTGCCGAACGACGTCCGCGTTAGTCCACAGGTCCTGGCACTGCTCGCGGTCGATCGGTCAGGCGTGGGCGACGAGGCGGGGGCGGGGGCGGCTGTCACCGCGCTTGCGGCGCACGACCGGCTGAGCGCCGACGATGTCGTCGCCGTGCTGCCAGCCGTCACGCATCTGCAGGACGACGCGATCGCCGAGCGACTGATCGAAGCCCTGGATCGTCGTCGGCTGGCGCCGCCTGATCTGCAGCAGCGACTCGGGGGGATGTATGCCCGGGACGGACGTTTCGCCGACGCGCAACAGGTGCTCGACCGCGCCGCGGCCGTCGAACCCACCGTGCCGCTCCTGACCGATCTGGCGCGGGTCGCCTACAAGCTCCAGGACGTGAAGGGCGCGCTCGGGTATCTCGCGCATGCCCGCTCGCTCGAGCCGCAGAACGCCGGTGTCCACTTTCTCTTCGGCATGATGTGCGTCGAGCTGAACCTCGGCCGCGAGGCCTACGATTCGTTGAAGAAGGCCGTCGAGCTCGACCCCGGGAACCCGCTGGTCAACTACGCGATGGGCGCCGTCGCCACGCATCGACACGAACCGTCCGAGTCGATCCCCTACTTCGAAAAGTACGTGCGTCTCAAACCGGACGATCCCCGTGGACGCTTCGCGCTCGGCGCGGCGCGGTTCTATGGCGGACAGCTCGACGAGGCGAGAAAGGACCTCGAGCTTGCGGCCCGCTCGACCGAGACCGCCACCGGCGCGCACTACTTCCTGGGACGCATCGCACGCCAGGTCAACGATCTCGACACCGCCCGGCGCGAGATCGACCAGGCACTCCAGGCGAACCCGAACTACGCCGATGCCTGGGCCGAGCGCGGGCTGATCGCCATGCGCTCGGGCCAGTACCCGGAGGCGGAGTCGGCTCTTTCGAAGGCACTGGCGCTCGACGCCGAGCACTACGAAGCGACGCTGCACCTGGCGGCGCTGTACGGCCGAACCCGGGATCCGCGCAAGCCCGCGCAGGAAGCCCGGCTGGCGGCGCTGATCCAGAAGCGTGACGCGAGGACCCAGGAGTTCCTCCGCATCATCGAGGTGGTCCCGGTACTGACGCCATGGGCCTCAGGTCTTCCTTGCCGCTCGTGAGCCTGTGGATCGCCTGCCTGGCTTCCGTGCCGGCAACGGGCGTCGCCGCTCAGCCACCCGTGCCGTCGGCTGGGGCCGAAACTCGGCTGGCCGAAGCGACACGCGCGCTGGCCGCCGGCGACACGGCCCGCGCGTCCGCTCTGGCGACCGCCCATCTCGAGCAGCATCCCGGCGATCCGAACGCGCTCGTGCTGATCGCCCGCGTGCACCTCGAGCGCGGTGAGCTGGACGCGGCCTTTGCGAGCCTCAATCGTGCGCTCGCCACGCACCCGCGCAATGTTGACGTGCTCTACTACCTCGGTCTCGTCACCGCGCAATTGGCCGCGGAGGAGTTCGAGCGGCTGGTCCAGAAGGCTCCGGCTTCGGCTCGTGCGCATCAGCTCCTCGCCGAGTCGCTCGAGGCGCAGGATCGCCGCACCGAAGCCGAACGCGAGTATGAAGCGGCCGTGGCCGCGAAGCCCGACCTCGTCGATGCGCTCCTCGGCCTCGCGAAGCTGAAGCGGATTCGGCTCGATTGCGACGGCGCGATCGACCTCTACACGAAGGCAGAGGCCATCAGACCGACCTTCGACGGCGCCTATGGACTGGGCACGTGCGTGCTGCGGCAAGGCGAGCACGCCGCGGCCCTCGCGCACTTCGAGCGTGCGGTCGAGCGCGATCCACGTGCGGCGATCGCGCAGGTGGGGCTCGCCTCGGCGCTCCTCGCGGTCGGCCGCACGGCGGACGCGATCGTCAGGCTGGAGCGCGCTGTCGCGCTCGAGCCGGGGATGGGGGAGGCCTACTACATGCTGGGACGCGCGTATCAGTCCGCTGGCGACCGTGCGCGGGCGCAGGCCGCCTTTGCCAAGGCCGAAGAGATCCGGGTCGGCCCCCAGCGAGACAGGACGCGTCCGTGAGTCGCCGCCGTGCGACGATGGCCCTCGCGTCGCTGTGCGCCGCGGTCCTGACCGCACAGGCGCTGCCGCCCACTCGAGCCGTTCCGCCCGCCTCGCCGCACGCCGCCGCCGGCGTGAGCTACACCGACGCGACCGCTTCGTCGGGGCTCGACGCCTTCACACACGTGTCCGGGAGTCCCCGCAAGCCCTACATCATCGAAACGACGGGCTCCGGTGTGGCGCTGGTGGACGTCGATCAGGACGGGCTCGTCGACGTGTTCCTCGTGAACGGCTCGTCTCTCGACCGCGTGAGGAACGGTACGCCAGCGCCGCGAGCGGCGCTGTTCCGCAACATCGGCGACGGGAAATTCCGCGATGTCACCCTCGAGGCGGGCGTGGCCAACGAGCGGTGGGGCCAGGGCATCTGCGCCGGCGACATCGACAACGACGGCTTCCCCGATCTGTATGTCACCAACTTCGGCACGAACCGGCTCTATCGGAACCGGGAGGGCCGCACGTTCACCGACGAGGCCACGAAGGCGGGAGTCGCCATCGACAGCTGGTCCACGGGATGCGCCTTCGGCGACTACGACGCCGACGGCTGGCTCGATCTGTACGTCGCCGGGTATATCGCGCTGGACGTCCGCAATCTGCCGCCAGCCCCGCCGGCTGGCGCTCGGACGACCGCTCCAGGTGAGAAGACCGGCGCCGCCGCGGCGCGGCCAGACCGGCGGCATGGGCCTCGGCGCCTCCCTCGCCGCCGGCGCGGCGTACTGCACATACCGGAGCGAGCCCGTGATGTGCGGGCCAGGCGGCCTCACCGGCGCTCCCGATCACCTGTTCCGCAACAATCGCGACGGCACCTTCACCGACGTGACGCGATCGGCCGGTGTGGCCGACACCAAGGGCCTCTACGGGTTCGGCGTGGCCTGGTTCGACATGGACGACGACGGGCGGCTCGATCTGCTCGTGGCCAACGACTCGGGCCCCAACTTCGTCTACCGCAACGCCGGCGGCGGCCGCTTCGAAGACGTGAGCTACGCGTCGGGCGCGGCGCTCGACGGCAACGGCCGGACGCAGGCCCACATGGGGATTGCGATTGGCGACTATGACAATGACGGGCGGAACGACATCCACATCACGAACTTCGCCGACGACTTCAACGTGCTCTATCGCAATCACGACGGCGCCTCGTTCACGGACGTCAGCTCGGCGGCCGGCCTCGCCCAGGTGTCGATCCCGTTTCTCGGGTGGGGCACCGATTTCCTCGACTACGACAACGACGGGTGGCTCGACCTGCTCGTCGTCAACGGGCACGTGTATCCGCAGGCCGACGATCTGCCGTGGAACACGTCGTATGCGCAGCGGGCGCTGCTCTTCAGGAACCTTCGCGGCCGGCGGTTCGAAGAGGTGGGCGCCGCGGCCGGGGAGGTGCTCGGCACGCCGCGCGTTGCCCGGGGGTCGGCCGTGGGCGATCTCGACAACGACGGCGGCATCGACATCGTCATCAACAACCTGGACGGCCGCCCGACGTTCGCGCGCAACCAGGGCGCGGCACGGGCCGGCCACTGGCTGACGATCCGCCTGATCGGCGATCCCGATCAGCAGTGTCCGCGTGATGCCACGGGATCGGTGGTCTTCGTCACGGCGGGCGGGCTCAGGCGGCGCGGGGAGATTGCCAGCGGGCGGGGCCAGATCTCGCAGTCCGCCCCGCGGGTGCACGTCGGACTGGGTGGCGAGACGTCCGTCTCGAAGCTGGAGGTCCGGTGGGCGAACGGGAAGACGGCAGCCTATCCCGTCGATCGCGTGGACACGCTGGTGACGATCGATCAACGAACCGGATCGGTCACCTACTAAACCCGGAGCGCACTTGTGTTGGTGACGTGGCGCAGGCCTTTAGGCCTGCCCGGGCTCGCGTTGGCCGGGCTGAAGCCCGGCGCCACCTTGGCGGGCCCATTGTCAACGCAAGTGAACTCCGGGCGCTAAAGACCACACCTTCATTTGGGCGAACGCTGGGTCCGGCTGAAGCCGGACACACGTCGAGGCCAGTGAACAGACGCGCGGATCAGGGCTGCCGCGATGGCCGCTGAGGGCGGCCATCGCCTTACTTGATGAAGAGCATTTCGCGGTAGGTCGGCAGCGGCCACTCCGCTGACGGCACGGTGGTCTCGATCCGATCGCCCAGCTCACGCAGCGCCGCCATCGCGGGGACGATCGAATCCCGCATGTACTTCGCGTGCTTCTCGGCCGAGGCCGAGTGGTGATCGAGCAGCCCGGCGAGCTTGTCGGTCGATGCCTTGAAACCGTCCACGGTCTTGGTGAGCGTCGTGAGCAGCTTCTTGCCTTCCTTGGACTGCACGCCCGCCGCCTTGCCGGCGGACACGCTCTGCGCCACCTCGGTGACTGTACTGCAGCGCAGCCGGAAGGATGTAGCGGTTGGCCATGAGGACCATCAGCTGGGCCTCGACGTTGATCGTCTTCACGTACTGCTCGAGCATGATTTCGAAGCGCGCCTTGAGCTCCCGCTCGTTCAGGACCTTGTGCGTCTCGAAGGCCTTGACGACCGCCGGCCTGGTCAGCTCGGGCAGCGCATCGACCGTGTTCTTCAAGTTGAGCAGCTTGCGCTTCCCGGCTTCCTTCTCCCACTCGGCCGCGTAGTTGTTGCCGTTGAAGATGATCGGCTTCACTTCCTTGGCAAGGTGGGTCAGGAGCTTGCCCACGGCATCGTCGAGCGACTGGCCCGATGTGGTCGCCTTCTCGAGCTCGGTCGCGATCGACGCGAGCGCATCGGCCACCGCCACGTTCAGCGCGATGTTCGGGAGCGCGATGCTCTGTCCCGACGAGACGGCGCGGAACTCGAACTTGTTGCCCGTGAACGCGAACGGGCTCGTGCGGTTGCGATCACCGGCGTCGCGCGGGAGCGACGGCAGCACCCTGACGCCGGTCTCGAGGAGCCCGCCCTGCTTGGTGCTCTTGGCGGCGCCCTTCTCGATCTGCTCGAAGATGTCGGTGAGCATGTCGCCGAGGAAGACCGAGATGATCGCGGGCGGCGCCTCGTTGGCGCCCAGGCGGTGGTCGTTGCCGGCGCTGGCGATCGAGGCGCGGAGCAGGCCCTGCGACGTGTGGACGGCCTTGAGGACGGCAGCGCAGAAGACGAGGAACTGGATGTTGTCGTGCGGCGTCTCGCCCGGGTTGAGCAGGTTGTTGCCCAGATCGTCGCTCATCGACCAGTTCAGGTGCTTGCCCGACCCGTTCACGCCGGCAAAGGGCTTTTCATGCAGCAGGCACGCGAGGCCGTACTTCGGCGCCGTGCGCTTGAGCACCTCCATGACCATCATCTGATGATCGGTCGCGACATTCGCGTTCTCGAAGACCGGCGCAATTTCGGTACTGGCTCGGCGCGACCTCGTTGTGTCGGGTCTTGACGGGAACGCCGCACTTGTAGAGCTCGGACTCCGCTTCCATCATGCAGGCCAGCACGCGCTCCGGAATCGATCCGAAGTACTGATCCTCGAGCTCCTGGCCCTTGGGCGGGCGGGCGCCGAAGAGGGTGCGGCCGGCGTTGATGAGGTCGGGGCGCGCAAAATAGAAGTTGGCGTCGATCAGGAAGTACTCCTGCTCGGGTCCGCACGTGGTGTGGACGCGCTCGGCGCGCGATCCGAACAGCTTGAGGATGCGAAGCGCCTGCACCGAGAGCGCTTCCATCGAGCGCAGCAGCGGCGTCTTCTTGTCGAGCGCCTCGCCCGTCCAACTGACGAAGGCGGTCGGGATGACGAGCGTGACGCCGTTCGGGTTGAAGAGCAGCCACGGCGGGCTCGTCGGATCCCACGCCGTGTAGCCGCGCGCCTCGAACGTGCTGCGCATGCCCCCGGACGGGAAGCTCGACGCGTCGGGCTCGCCCTGGGTCAATTCCTTCCCGCTGAACTCCGCAATCGCCCCGCCCTCCGGCGTCGGCGACAGGAACGAGTCGTGCTTTTCGGCGGTGATGCCGGTCAGCGGCTGGAACCAGTGGGTGAAATGCGTCGCCCCGTGTTCGATGGCCCAGTCCTTGAGGGCCGACGCAATGGCATCGGCGGCCGAGGGATCGAGGGACTCACTCCGCGTGATCGTGCGTCGCAGCGCCTTGTAGGCCGGTTTCGGCAGGCGTGTCCGCTGCATCTCGTCGCCGAACACCCGGCTCCCGAAAATCTCGGTGGCCCGGCCGTTCCCGGCGAGCTTCCGGCCTTCCGTGACCGCCCAGTCCCTGATGGATTTGATTGCTTCACGAGACGCTGCTGAGCCCATCCCCGTCCTTTCGTCGAGGCAGGCGCCTCATGAGCGGCCCTGCCTGCATTAACCCTGATTCCGATCGCTCGAACGTGCACATTATGCACGTCCGACGGTACAGGTTGCAAGAATGTCCGGCTGGATTGGCCCAAACGCGCCTCAAAATGGCGTTTTGCGACAAGTTCCGGCGGTCAAGAATTGCAGTCAGGCCGACGATGGGGGAGCGCACGTTCGCGCCACTCCGTGCATCCAAGGCCGGGCCCGCCTTGCACCGACAGCCGGGCCTGCGGCACCATCCCGGCGTGAACACCCAGACTCACAAGGAACATCAAATGGTTGCGCTGGACCTCGTGAAGACGCTTCGCGAACAGCTCGCCGCGCATGCCGCTCCTGAGCCCGCCGCGCTCGCCGAGCACCTCGAGCGTGCGATCCAGGCCTTCCACCTCGAAGCCATCCGGTTCCGGATGTACAGCCTCGATCGCCTGCTCAAGACGGCCGGCCTGCCGGCGGAGCTGACGACGACCTTCGAGCGGGTCCGCCACGAGCTCGAGGCCGCCGGCTTCTCGACGCGCAGCCACTGAAGACGGCAACGGGCTACAGGCTACGGGCTACGGGACGGCTCGCTACGGGCCCGCGGCTGGCGGCGTCGGTTCCTCACCCCAGAACCGGGACGTCGGGGAGCGGGACGACGACCTTCGCGAACTGCCCGCGCTGCAGCAGCTCGCGGCCGCGCCCGCCGCGGCCCGTGACCTCGTACTTCGCGGTACTGACGGTCTGCATCGCCCCGCGGCTCGTTTCGACGGTCAGCAGGTCGCGCTCGCCCGTCGAGGCGACGAAGCCCAGCACGCGGTCGTGTTTCGGGTCGATCTTGATCAGGATCACGCCGCGGCCCGGGCCCGAGAGAAAGTTGACGTCGTCGACCCGGCAGAGCATGGCACGCGCCTCGCGCGTCACCGCGATCAGCGTCTCGGTCCCATCGATCTGCGACACGCCGACGATCTCGCGCGCCTTCCGCGGTCTTCGCGTACCGCCGACCGGCGCGGGTGCTCGGCTCGACGAACGAATCGAGCCCGAAGCGGAGGGTGTAGCCGTCGCTCGACACCGCGACGGCGTGCGTCGGCGGCGGCACGTCGGGCGCCTCGCCGGCGAGCCCTTTCACGAGCCGGGGATCGAAACCGAGCGCGGCCACGACCTTCTCCCCGTCGCGGAACTTGAACAGGCTCTGAATCGGCTCGCCGTAGCCGGTGGACGCCGGCACGTCCACCAGGCGGCACGTGTACGCCGTGCCGTAGTTCGTGAAGAACGCCACGGTGACGCGCGTGCTGCCCCCCACCACGGCGAGCACCGCGTCGCCCTCGCGCAAACGCGTCGAGGACAGATCCTTCACGTCCTTCTGCCGCTTGACCCACCCGTCCCGCGACACGATCGCGATCGCGTCCTCTTCGACGATGAAGTCTTCGGCCGAGTACTCGACCTCGCCGGCATCGCTGGCGATGGTCGTGCGGCGCGCGTCCTTGGCGAGCGCCGGATCGGCGGTCTTCAGCTCCTCGATCTCCGCGCGGACGATGCTCCAGCGCTTCGCCTCGTCCCGGAGGGCTGCGGTCAGGTCGCGGCTGCGCCGGCGGGCCGCGTCGAGCTCCTGCTGGATGACGAGAATCTCGAGGCGCGCCAACCGGTAGATCTTGAGCTCGAGGATCGCATCGGTCTGCTCGGCGTCCAGACCGAAGCGCTTCATGATCTGCGCCGCGGCATCCTGCTTGCCCTCGGACTTTCGAACGATCCGGAGGATCTCGTCGAGCGCGTCGAAGACCTTCGCGAAGCCCTCGAGCAGATGCATGCGCCGCGCGAGCGCCGCGCGCTCGTGCTCGAGACGTCGCGTGACGACCTCCAGCCGGAAGTGGAGGAAGTGCCAGAGCATCGCCTTCAGGTCGAGGCGCTCGGGCCGGCCGACTTCGGGGTTCTCGGTCGGGATCAGGCACGTCAGATTGACGTTGACGTTGATCTGCAGCGGCGTGTGCTTGAACAGATACGCCATCACCATCTTCTCGTCGGCGTCGCGCTTCAGCTCGAGCTCGATCCGCACATCGTCGGTGGACACGTCGCGAACATCAACGAGCGGCGGCAGCCTGCGGCTGAGCGTCACGTCGCCGATGCGCTGTACGAGCTCGGACTTGTCGACGGTATAGGGGATGCTCGTGACGATGACCGTCTTGCCCGTGCGCGAAGTGTCGCCCGTTTTCCAGGTGGCCCGGAGACGGATGGCGCCCGACCCGGTGCGGTAGATCTCCTTGATCTCATCCGGCGAGTTCAGGATCTGGCCGCCGGTGGGGAAGTCGGGGCCCTTGACCCAGCGGCACAACTGCACGCTGGTGAGCTCGTCGTTGTCGAGGAGCTTGAGCAGCGCCGTGCAGATCTCGCCCATGTTGTGCGGCGGGATGTTGGTCGCCATGCCGACGGCAATGCCGGTCGCGCCGTTGACGAGCAGATTCGGGATGCGCGCCGGGAGCACGACCGGTTCCGACTTCGTCCCGTCGAAGTTGGCCCGCATCGCCACGGTGTCCTGCTCGAGCTCGAGCAGCAGCTGATCGGCGAGGCGGGTGAGCCTGGCTTCCGTGTAGCGATACGCCGCGGCGGCATCGCCGTCGAGCGATCCGAAGTTCCCCGAACCGTCGACGAGGGGGTAGCGCAGCGAGAAGGGCTGCGCCATTCTCACCAGGGCGTCGTACACCGAGGTATCGCCGTGCGGATGGTAGTTGCCCAGCACGGCGCCGACGACGGTCGCCGACTTGCGATGCTTGGCGTCGGCCCGCAGGTTCTGCTGCCACATCGTGTAGAGGATGCGCCGCTGCACGGGCTTCAGACCGTCGCGGACGTCGGGCAGGGCGCGGGCCGTGATGACCGACAGGGCGTAGTTCAGATAGCGCGCGCGTGCCGCCTCGTGCAGCGGGACCTGCCGGTCGCCGCCCGGCGGCGCACCCCCGGGCGGAGGCGCCGGCGGCAGGGGAGGTCCGCCCGTCTCGGACTCGTCGGCGTCAGGCAGATCGAACAGGGAGAGATCGGAATCGGTGGGAGCGCGCTTGGCCAAGCGAGGGAACCCCTATCAGTCTTCGGTCTTCGGTTCACGACCACCAAACCGGTAGGCCGGACCTTTAGGTCCGGCGGGCCCAGGACCCTTGCGGCGGGGCTGAAGCCCCGCCCTACCGATTGGATCCCATGCTCATCGCGCAGACGCCGGTTCGATATCGACGTGAATGTGCGACCACTTGCCTTGACGGAATCGCACGACCGACAGGAGGCACCGCGTCATGTGGCCAAACAGAATGGCCAGCCAGATGTCGAGCGGCTCCAGCCCGCCATGGAGCTGCCTCAAGAGGAGACAGGTTCCGATGGGCACCCCGACCTGCGAGATCACCGAAATATAGAACGGACTGCGTGTGTCGCCGGTCCCCTGAAGGCCGCCGGTGTGAATGAGCGCCAGGTTCACGAACAGGCCGGAAATGGCGAGCACCCGGAGCAACTGCGCGCCCATGTCGAGCACGCCAGGCTCGGTCATGCCGAAGATGGCGAGCAGCGTCCGCGGCATGACGAGAAACACCAGGCCGATGCCGCCCGCGAGCATCAGGCCGATGCGCGACGTCGCCGCGACCGCGCGCCGCGCCCGATCAGGCTGGCCGGCACCGAGGTTCTGGCCCGCGACCGTGGCCGCCGCGCCCATCAGCCCCACGGAGGTCCAGGTCACCAGGGAGAACAGCTGGTTGTAGCCCACCGAGTAGGCGGCCTGCGCCTCGGCGCTGCGCTCGAGCGACCCGACGAAGCGCAGCAGCAGAACGCCCCCGATGTTCATCGCGATCCCCTGGAGTCCGCTGGGCAGACCGAAGCGGAACAGGGATCGGATGATTGTCCAGTCTGGCCACCACGACATGTGCCAGGTGAGATGAATGGGCGTTCGCCGCGTGAACAGCAGCGCGAGGCCGATGGCGCTGAGCAGGGTGCTCGAGATGACCGTCCCGAGTGCGGCCCCCCGCACGCCCAGCGCCGGAATCGGACCGAGGCCACCGATGAGCGCCACGTTCAGCACCATGTGGACCGGCGTCAGCGCCAGGCCCAGCCGCAGCGGCGTCCGCGAGTCGCCGGCAGCGCGCAAGGCCCCGCCGAGCATGAAGAAGAGCAGCATGCCGATACTGCCGAAGAACATGATCCGCAGGTAGGGCAGCGCGTCGCGCTGGACGGCCGGCGAGGCATGCACGAGGTCGAGCAGCCAGGGTGTGGCCACATAGCCGAGCGGCGCGAGCACGCCCAGCGCGAGGAAGACCGAGGTCAGAAAGGCCTGGTAGACGACGCGATTGACCTTGTCGGAGTCACTCGCCCCCGCAAACCGTGCGACGAGGACGGCCATGCCGGTATAGAGCGAGCTGATGAAGACGATGACGATCAGGAAGATCTGCCAGCTGACACCGATGGCGGCATTGCCGGTGAACCCGACGTAGTGGCCGACCATCGCGTGATCGAGGATGCCCTGCAGCCCGCCGATGATGTTCTGCACCATCGTCGGCCACGCCAGGTGCCAGACGGCCGACGCGAGCGGGCCTTCGACGATGCGACGATCGAACGGGTGTGTGGGGGGCATGAACCGAGCGTCATTGTAAGCCACGCACTCACAGGTCCACGGGCTTCAGGGTATGCCGATTTGCGCCCGGCTCGGGTAGACTTGGAGGCTCGCCGGGAAGCTGCCGCTTCCGGGGAGCGTCGCGGGCCCGGCCCGGTAAAGACGAGGCAACGGCCTCGAGGAAGTTGTCGCCTATGGCTCTGCTCGATCGACTGCGACCGCAGCCCGCCTGGAAGCATTCCGATCCCGCCGTGCGTGCGTCAGCGGTCGAAGGCCTCGCGGACGCCGATCAGACGGTGCTGGGCGCGCTCGCACGTGACGACGATTCGCCGCGCGTGCGCCGCGCCGCACTCGCCCGGCTGCTCGATGTCGACATCATCGGCGGGCTGGCGCAGCGGGATCCCGACACGCAGGTCCGCGCCGATGCCGGCGCCCGTCTCGTGGCGCTCGCCTGTACCGCGTCGGACGCTGATCGCGCCGCGCTCGCCGGTGCCGCCGCCACCGATGACCGGCTGCTGGCCCAGATCGCGAGGACGGCGCCCATCGCTGCCGTCGCGCTGTCCGCCCTCGACCGGCTGCGTGAGACCCGCGGTCTCGCCACGATCGCCCGTCATGCGGAACACGCCGATGTCCGGCTGCGCGCGCTCGAGCGGCTGCACGAGCCCGCGGAACTGAGCGCGGTCGCCGCCAACACCGACTACAAGGACGTCGGCCTGGCCGCCGTGGAGCGCCTGACCGATCTCCGCGACGCTGAACGACATCGCGGACCGCGCGAAGAACAAGGCGGTCGGCAAGCGCGCCCGTGGCATCGTCCGCGAAGTCGAGGTGCGGGAGGCCGAGGCCCGCGCCGCGGCCGACGCGCGCAGCCGCCGGCAGGCCCTGCTCCGCGACGCGGTCGACGGTCTCGAACGGTTGAAGGACACGTCGCGCGGCCGCGCCGATTTGGATCGGCTGGCGACCGAGTGGGACCAGACGGGGCCGGCGGACGCCGAGGCCACCGGCCGGTTCCAGGGCGCCGTCGATCGCGTACGGGCGCACTTCGATCGCCTCGATCGCGACGCCGCCGCGGAAGCCGCGGCGCTGGCCGCGCACGCGGAGGCCCGCCGGACGCGCGAAACGCTGATCGACGCGGCCCAGAGCCTCGACGGCCCCGACACCAGCGAGCGACTCGACGAGCTGCGGGCGCGATGGACGGCGCTCCCGCCGCTCGACGAGCCTGAAACCACCGCACTCACACGCCGCTTCGACGCCGCGGCGGCCCGATCGCTCGAGCGGGTGCAGGCGCGCGCCCGTGCCGAGGCCATGCAGGGCGAGATCTCGCAGCTGATTGCCGAGGCCACCTCGATCGTCGACGAGGGCGATCTCGAGACCGGTCGCCCGCGCTTCCAGGATGTCCAGCGCCGCTGGAAGACCACCGTCGCTCACCTGGCGCTCGATCGCGCCCAGTACCGAAGCGTTCCACGCCGCCGAGCAGCGCTGGAAGGCGCGCGAGGATGCGGTGCGGGCCGAGATGGCTCGGACGGCGGAGGAGCAGCGGGCGCGGCTGGCGGACCTTGCCGCCCGCGCCGACGCGCTCGCCCAGCGCCCCGATGCGTCGATCAAGGAACTCGAACACGTGGTCCGCGAGATCCGGACGGCGCTCGACCACGCGCCGGTCCTGCCGGGCGATCAGCGCGACGCCGTGCCCGGCCGCCTCAAAGCCCTCCTGACGACGCTGCTCCCGCGGCTGCGCGAACAGCGGGAGACCGACGACTGGCGCCGCTGGGCCAACGCCGGCATCCAGGAGGAACTGGTCAAGCGCGTCGAGTCGCTGCGGACGGTGACGGACCTGTTCGACGCCGGGCGCCAACTGAAGGATCTGCGTCGCCAGTGGAAGGCGGTGAGCGCCGGCCCGCGCGACGACGGCGACGCCCTGTGGCAGCGGTTCAAAGTGGCAGCCGACGAGATTCAGGCCCGCTGCGACGAGCATTTCGGGCGCGTCGCCGCTGAACAGGCCGAGAATCTCGCCCGGCGTCAGGCCCTCTGCGAACAGGCGGAGACCCTGGCGCAATCCACCGACTGGATCGCCACCGCCGACACACTCAAGAGGCTGCAGGGCGACTGGGTACGCATCGGGCCGGCTCCGCGCGAGGTCGCAGGGGAGTTGGCGCGACGTTTCCGCGTCGCCTGCGACACCTTCTTCACGCGGCGCAAGACGGATCTGACGGAGCGCAAGCACGTATGGGCCGCGAACGCCCAGAAGAAGGAAGCCCTGTGTGCACGCGCCGAAGCGATCGCCGAGTCGAGTGACTGGGTGGCGGCCTTCACCGAAATCAAGCAACTGCAGGCCGAGTGGAAGACCGCGGGCCCGGTCCGCAAGAACCGATCGGAAATCCTGTGGAAGCGGTTCCGCACGGCGTGCGATCACTTCTTCGAGCGCTACGGGAAGCGGCACGAGATCACGCAGCAGCATCGCGTCTCGGACCGCGAGTCGCTCGTGCAGGCGATGGAGGCGTTGACGGCGACCCCCGGGAGCACGCAGGAATCCGACGCTTCCGTGGCTGCCGAGTCGTCGGCCCTGACGCCGGAGGACCGATCCGCTGAGGGTGTACCGGAGCCTGCGATTCCGGAGGACCGATCCGCTGAGGGCGTTCCGGAGCCTGCGATTCCGGCCTCTATTGCCTCGGACGTGGAGCCATCCGTCTCCGCGGGGCCGGATCCGGCTGCCTTAGCACCGGCGGCGGAGCCGCCTGCGCCGACGGCGCCGCCTCCAGCGCCGGCAGGGTTGCTCGACACCGTGGAAGGGCTGTGGCGACGATGGCACGAGGCCCCCGGCGTGGCGCCCGAGATCTTCGCGCCGCTCCGCGCACGGTTCGACGCCGCGCTCGACCGCGTCCTGACCGTGTTTCCCGAGGTGTTCACGGGGACGCGCTTCGATCGCGACGCCGCCACGGCGCGTCGCGAAGCGCTGTGCCGCGAGGTCGAAGCCGTGGGCAAGGAGGTCTCGCGCGGGACGGCGACCGGTGGCTCCTCCGCTGCCGCCCTCGCCGCGCTGCTGAAGGAGTCGCTCGCGGCGAACACCATCGGCGGGCGTGTCAGCGACGATGCGCGGATCCGCGCCGCCGGCGAGCGCGTGCGGCGCGCGCAGAGCGCGTGGCGCGACCTCGGGCCGCTGCCCGGCGAGGCCGGCCGGGTGCTCGACGCGCGGTTCCATCGGGCCTGTCGCCGGTTCTTCGACGAGCATCCGGACCAGCGTCCCCAGCACGGCGCGCCGCACGGCGGACCTCGCGGCGGGCGCCTGCAGCCGCAGTCGCGATCGCACCCCCCCGGGCCACGTTCGGGAGGCGCGCAGGGGCCGCAGCGCTCCTGACGCGCCGTACCATCGCTCCGCGTGCCGCATGAAACGGGTGCTCGCGATCAATGCGCCGGCCGGCCTGCTGCAGCTGCTGCGGGACGCGCTGGTCCGTGACGACTGCGAAGTCCACGAGGCGCGCAGCGGCCTGCAGGCGCTCCACGCCCTGCGCGCCCGCAGCTACGAGGTCGTTCTCACCGATCCGGTCACGGACTTCGACGAGGACCTGGCCCTGGTGCGCGAGGCCGATCGTCTCAGGCCTGGTGTCCGCCTGATAGTCCTCGCCCCCTCGGCAACCGTCCGGACGGTCGTCGACGCGCTGCGCGCCCACGTCTTCGCCTGCTTCACGAGCCCGTACGACCTGCAGGAGATCGTGGACATGACGCGCCAGGCGCTCGATGCCGACGCCGGCACGGGGATCGAACTCGTCTCGGGCCTTCCGTACTGGGTCACGCTGCGGGTGAGCTGTCGCGTCACGACCGCCGATCGGCTCGTGCGGTTCATGACCGAGCTGCGATCCGATCTGCAAGCGAACGACCGCTTCCTGCTGCTCACCGCCCTCCGCGAACTGGTGCTCAACGCGATGGAGCACGGCGCCGGCTTCGACCCGGACAAGGTGCTCGAAGTCACCGCGGCCCGCACCTCCAGGGCCATCGTCTTTCACGTGCGCGATCCAGGCGACGGGTTCGACCGTGCCGCGCTCGAGCACGCATCACGGACGAACGATCCGGCCGAGATCCTGCGGGCCACCGAGGAGCGCGCCGGCACCGGCCTCCGTCCTGGCGGATTCGGCATGCTGATCGCGCGGCAGATCGCCGACGAGCTCGTCTACAACGAGCGGGGGAATGAGGTGTTGCTCGTGAAGTACGTAGACAAAGAAGTACGCAGTACGGAGTAAGAAGTACGAAGTTGAAGTCGAACTATCGCGCGTGCGGCTCTTCGAGGTAGGTGTAGCCGTGGAGGCCGTCCTCGTAGAAGCGCAGCATCCGGCCCGACTCCTCGTAGTTGACGCGGCCCTCGCGCACGGCGGCCTCGACGTCGGCGCGGAACTTTCCCACGAGCGCATTCGAGTCGAACTCGACGTAGTCGAGCACTTCGCGCACCGTGTCGCCCTTGACCACCTCGTCGAGCACGACGTTGCTGGCCTCGTCGAGGCTCACGTGCACGGCGTGCGTGTCGCCGAACAGGTTGTGGAGGTCGCCCGAGAATCTCCTGATAGGCGCCGACCAGGAAGACGCCGAGATAGTACGGCTCGCCGTTGAAGGCGTGCAGCGGCAGCGTGCGCTTGACGTCGCGGCGATCGATGAACTGATCGATCTTGCCGTCCGAGTCGCAGGTGATGTCGCCGAGCACGGCGTGCTGCGTCGGCCGCTCGTTGAGGCGGTGGATCGGCATGATCGGGAAGAGCTGCTTGATCGCCCAGCTGTCGGGAATCGACTGGAAGAGCGAGAAGTTGCAGAAGTAGGTGTCGGAGAGCGCCTCGTCGAGCCCCTGCAGATCCTCCGGCACTTCGTCCATCTGCTGCACGAGCTTCTGCAGCTTCACGCAGATCGCCCAGTACAGGTTCTCGGCCTGGCAGCGCTGCTCCAGCGACAGATAGCCGCCCGAGAACAGGTTGATCGCCATGTCGAGCGCCTGCCTGGGCGTCGTGATAGCTCTCGAGCGCGTTGCGCGTCGCTGATGTTGCGGTAGCGTGTCGATCAGATCGACGAGCGGCTGCTCCATGTCGTCGGTCGCGTGGTCGGGCACCCGCTCGTCGCCGAAGCCGGACACGCCGAGCACGTTGAACACGAGCAGGCTGTGATACGCGACGACCGCGCGGCCGCTCTCGGAGACGATCGTCGGATGCGCCACGCCGGCCTCGTCGCACACCGATCTGGAGGTGATAGACGACGTCGTTGGCGTACTCCTGCAGCGTGTAGTTCGTGCTCGACTCGAAGTTGGTCTGCGAGCCGTCGTAGTCGACGCCGAGCCCGCCGCCGACGTCCATGTACTCGCAGGCCGGCGCCGTTGCTTGTGCGAGCTCGACGTAGACGCGCGCCGCCTCGTTGAGCGCCTGCTTGACGATGCGGATGTTGGGAATCTGGCTGCCGAGATGGAAGTGGAGCAGCTTGAAGCAGTCCTCCATCCCGCGCGCCTTGAGCTCCTCGAGGCCGCCGCAGGATCTCGGTGACCGTGAGGCCGAACTTCGAGCGGTAGCCGCCCGACGACTGCCACCGGCCGCCGCCGCGGGCCGCGAGCTTGACGCGGATGCCGATTCGCGGCCGCACGCCCACCTTCTCGGCGTACTCGAGGATCAGCCCGAGCTCGGTGTACTTCTCGACGACCGGGATGATGGTGCGCCCGATCTTCTGGGCCAGCATCGCCATCTCGATGAACTCGGCGTCCTTGAAGCCGTTGCAGATGATCGGCGTCTCGTTGTCGGCGATCGCCGCCACCGCCAGCAGCTCCGGCTTCGAGCCCGCCTCGAGCCCGAAGTTGTACGGACGGCCGAACTGCAACACCTCGTCCACGACCTGCCGCTGCTGGTTCACCTTGATCGGGTAGACGCAGATGTAGCGGCCCTGGTACGTGTGCTGCGGGATCGCCGCCTGGAACGCGTCGTGGATGTCGCCGAGGCGGTGCCGCAGGATGTCGCGGAAGCGGACCAGCGTCGGCAGGTTGATGCCGCGCAGCTGCGAGACGATCGACCAGCTGCTTCAGGTCGATCGATCGCTGCGGCTCCTTCGTCGGGTGCACGAGCAGCGTGCCCGTCGCGCCCGATCGAGAAGTAGCCCTTGCCCCAGCGGGCGATGTCGTAGAGCTCGCGTCGCGTCGCTGGTCGTCCAGGCGTCGCCGACGTCGGTCGCCGAGCGGCCCTGGCCGAGGGAGCTGTTCATGGCCATGATGGATACGATTCCTGGCAGGGCCGCATCGAACGGCGGTGCGACACGGCGCGTCGCGAGCGGCCGACGCGACGAGGGTCAGGCCGAGCCATTGCGGGCCATGCGGTACCGGGCGACGTGCACGGCGGCGTCGACGCGCTTGGTCTCCACGCGGGCCTGGACGCGCGCGCCTTCCGCGAGGACGACCGACGGCGCGGCGAGCTCGCCGGTGATGGCGCGCCGTGCGCGGACGTCGACGATCTCGGTCGCCGTGACCTTGCCCGTGAGCGTGCCGAGCACCGTGACGTCGCGCGCGAAGATCCGGGCGTCGACGCGCGCCGTGCGCCGCCGATCGTCAGCGCGTGCGCCGGCATGTCGATGGTGCCGCGTGAGCTCGCCGTCGATCAGCAGGTCTTCCTCGGCGGCGACGTCGCCCTACGACGATGACGCCAGCGCGGCACGCGCGTGACGGGCGCGCCGACAGACGAGGTAGCAGGATGCGCGGAATGCGGAACGCGTCGACGAGCAGACGACCTGCGCGGGAGGCAGCGGGCGAATCGAGCCATGCACGATCGCGCAGCTGACGACCGCCACGCGCGCAGCATTACGCGTGGCTGCGGTCGACACGGACGCGCGATTCATGCGACAGCTGCCGGCATTGCGTCGACGATTCGTCGCGCTCACTCGTGTCGGTGCGTGCAGGTCGCGGCCGGCTGCGCCACTGCTCGTACAGCGCGGTGCTTGTTCGTCGAGCGACACGTGGGCTCGCCGTTGATGAACAGGTGCCGGACCGTCGTGCGAATCTCGAGCGGATCGCCGGTCGTGACGATGAGGTTCGCGAGCTTGCCGGGCTCGAGCGTGCCGACGCGATCGGCGAGGCCGAGCGCCTGCGCCGGGATTGATCGTGATGGCGCGCAGCGCGTCCTCCCACGGCAGGCCGTAAGCCGACCGCCGTGGCCGGCCTCGTAGGGCAGCGTGCGCGAGTCGGAGGAGTTGAACGTCGAGATCGCGAAGTTGACCCCCGCCTTGTGCAGCAGCTGGCCGCCGGCTGATCGGCGCGTCGTACGGCTCGTCGTCGTTGGCCGGCAGCGCCTGCGGTCGGGCCCGACGATCACCGGAGACGCCGTTCTTCATCAGGCGGCCGTCACTTCTGCGACGGCGCGTCGTCGCCGCCGAGCAGCACCATCTTCAGCTTGCGGCTCGGCGCAGAAGGCGATGGCATCGCGGATCTGCCGCTTCGTCGCCGGCGTTGACGAGCAGCGGCCACTCGCCGCTCGACGACCGGCACCGAGCGCTTCGAGCTTGAGGTCGCGATCGGTCGACGGTCGGCGCCTCTGCGCGCCAGGGCGTAGCGGCGCGCCTGCTCGATCCAGTCGCCGAGCTCCGACGAGCCGCTTGTCGTACTCCTGCTTCGACCTCGTTGAACGGCCGCTGGCGCGTGCGAGAACGTCGTGAGGTCGAACGCTGGCCGTCGCAGGCGCGGCCAGTTCACGACCACGCCGACCGACGCGCTGAATCAGCATCTCCTCGATCGTCCAGCCGTCGAGGCTGATGGCCGACGCCTGTCCGCCGATCGACCGCCGCCGGTGCCGAACGGCGGACGAGGAGAGCCCGGGAACGGCGACCGCGTGCGTGACGCCGTTGGCGCGCGCGACCGGAATGTGCTCGCTCGCCGGGATGGACCGCGCTGGCGGCGACGAGCTGCGGGTTGAAGCCGCCGATCTCGTTGATGTCGTCGGTGCGCTCGCACCCTGGCCCGATTTCGGTCAGGCCGAGCTCGGTGACGGCATCGAAGAGGCCGGGATACACGTGCAGGCCCTTTCCGTCGATGCGCTCGGCGCCCGCCGGCGCCGGTACGCTGGCGCCGACGGCCGCGATGCGGCCGTCGCGCACGACGATCGTGCCCGATTCGATGACCGGGCCGGCGAGCGTGACGATCCGCGCGCCCTCGATGGCGTAGGTCTTCGCCGGCGCCTGCGCGGGCACGCTGGCGGGCGCGACCGGCCGATGAGGACCATGGCCGTCGGCCAGGCGAGCGCTCGCGGCGTCGACCGCCTGGAACGTCGAGTCGGTGCCCGGCCGTGTTCATGGCGGCGCTCATCGCGGCACACTCTCCGTCGCGGCCGGCGGTCGTCGTCGGGCTCGCGGGGTCGTCGGCGGGACGCGCGATCAGGCCCGCCGGGAGGACGTCGTTCGCGGCTGCTTCAGTCTTCCTCGAGCAGCGTCTTCCGCTCGGCGTCGAGCGACGGCGCGCGGCTGCAGGTCCTTCTGGCGATCGAAGTAGACCTGGCCGTCGATCAGCGTCAGCTGCGGCGACCGCGTAGACGCTCAGCGGATGCTTGTCGTAGACGACGAGGTCGGCATCCTTGCCGACCTCGATCGAGCCGACCCGCTTGTCGATCCGCAGCTGCTTGGCCGGGTTGATGCGTGACCAGCTTGAGCGCCTCGTCTTCGGACAGGCCGCCGTACTTGCATCGTCTTGGCGGCTTCCTGGTTCAGGTGCCGATGCTCTTCGGCGCTGTCGGAGTTGATCGAGACGACACGCCGCGCTCGGTCATCAGCGCCGCGTTGTAGGGGATGGCCTCGTAGGCCTCGACCTTGTAGGCCCACCAGTCGGAGAACGTCGAGGCGCCGGCGCCGTGCTTGGCGATCTCGTCGGCGACGCGATAGCCCTCGAGCACGTGCTGCAGCGTCGCGATGCGGAACCCGAACTCCTCGGCGACGCGCAGCAGCTGCAGGATCTCGTCGGCGCGGTAGCAGTGCGCGTGCACGAGGCGCTTGCCCTCGAGCACCTCGACCAGCGGCTCGAGCTTGAGGTCGCGGCGCGGCGGCGACGCGCGGCCTCGCCCTTCGCCGGCGCGTGCCCGGTAGTCGTCCCACGCGCCGCTTGTACTCGCTGCGCCTCGACGAACGCCTCGCGGATGGTGTCCATCACGCCCATGCGCGTGACGGGATAGCGCGCGGTCCGCCCTGCGTGCGCGCCGAGTTCGCGCGCTTCGGGTTCTCGCCGAGCGCGAACTTGATGCCCGGCATCGCGCCCTCGAACGCCGAGCGCCCTGCGCGTCCTTGCCCCAGCGCAGCTTGATCACCTGGTTCTTGCCGCCGATCGCGTTGGCGCTGCCGTGCAGCACGTTCGAGGTCGTCACGCCGCCGGCGAGCGCGCGGTAGATGTCGATGTCCTCGGGGTCGAGCACGTCCTCGACGCCCACCATCGACGACACCGAGACGCTGCCTTCGTTGACGCTGCCCTCGACGGCGATGTGCGAGTGCGCGTCGATGATGCCGGGCATGACGAAGCGGCCCGGCGGCGTCGATCACCGTGGCGCCATCGGGCACGGCCACGTTCGCGCCGACCGCGGCGATCTTGCCGTCGCGGATCAGGATCGATCCCTTCTGGATCGTGCCGTTCGTGACGGTCAGGATCGTCGCGTTCTGGATGACGGTCGGCCGGGCCGCGGATGGCGGGGCGGGCGCCTGCGCGCGGACCGCGATGGCGGGGACCGCGAACGCGACGGCGACCAGCAGCGCAGCGTGGAATCGGGGCCTCACGTCCATGGCTAGCGCGCCTCCAGATCATCGCCCGCGCGCGAGGGGCCGCTCCGGGTTCCCGTGAAGTCTCCGTTGACGTTCCCAGCCGTCGTCGTCCCCCTGACGGTCGCGCCGTCGAGGGTGCCCGAGAAGGTGAGCGGCACCATGACCGGCCCCTGCGGGATGGTCGCGCTGAATGAGAACGTGTTCCCCGTGATCGATCCCCGGGCAATCGGAATCGCCCCGAGGTGCAGCAAGGTGATGGTGCCGGTCAGCGTGCCGTCTCCGGCCTGGACCACGTCGGCAGTGACCTGCTCCACGCCGGTCCGGCGGCGTCGTGACCGACAGCGTCCAGCGGCCCGTGAGCGAGGCGGTCTGACGATCGCCGCCGGCCGCGGGCCGGGCGGCCTCGACGATCTCGAACTTGGCGCCGTCGATGAAGGTCATCTTCACCTTCGTGCGCTCGGCGAACAGGTCCCCGTCGGTGACGATCAGGTTGGCGATCTTTCCGGCCTCGAGCGTGCCGACGCGGCGATCGACGCCGAGAATCCGCGCCGCGTTGATGGTGAACGCCCGCAGGGCGGCCTCAGGTGTCAGGCCGGCATCGAGCGCCTTGCGCACGTGTTTCGGCAGGTCGCGCGGCTGCACGCCGTCCGACGAGAAGGCGAATGGCACGCCGGCGCGCTCGAGCGCCCCGGGCGTTGACGGCGCCTCCGCGCGGACCCGCAGCGAGCGCAGCATCTCGGGCGCCTCGGGGTCTGTGGTGGTGTCACGCTCCGGCCACTTCAGACTGACGATCACCGGCGTCTTGTCGGCCGCCAGTGCCTCCACGGCGCGGTAGCCCTGCTGCGCGCCGACGATGACGGGCCTGAGCTTCAGTTCGCGCGCGAGGGCGAGCGCCCTCGTGATCTGGACCGGCGTCTGCGCCGGAATCAGCACGGGAAGCCCGGCGCTCTGCGCCTGCTGGAGCGCACGCACGGTACGGTCGTAGTCGGGCCGCTCGGTGCCTCGCGCATCCGACTCCCACGCCCGCGACGCGACCGCCGCATGCTCGCTGTCCAGGAACACCTGTCGCACGTAGGCGACGACTCCCATGAGGGAGCCGGGGAAGCTGCCGAAGCCGCCGGCGGTCTGCAGGTTCAGCTGCAGCGAGGCTGGTGCGCGCAGCACCATGTCTCCCGGGCGCTCGCCCGCCAGGTTGATGACCGCGCCCTGCCCGGGGAGAATCCCGTTGCGCGGCGCCGTCAGCGCCGTCGTGAACCCGCTGGCGCGCCACGACTCGAATCGGCGTTCGTCCATCGTCAGCTCGTCGGCCGCCTGGACCCACGGCGTGGACGCCGGGCGATCTTCGGGGCCTCTCGCCGACGTCGGCCGCGGTGAATCGGGTGACGCCGGTGGGCCGGCGCGGCTGGGCGCGGGCGTTGACGTCAGCCCGAGGTCGGTCCCGGCGTCAATCAGCCCCGGATAGACGGTGAGTCCTTTGCCGTCGATCACCCACGCTTCCGGTGGCACCGCGATGTCCGCGCCGATCCCGACGATGAGGCCGCTCGCCACGACGATGGTGCCTTTTTCGAGGGCCGGGCCGGAGACTGGCACGATGCGCGCTTCGCGGATCGCAAAGGAGGTGGGCGCCTCGGCCGCGACGCGCCCAGTCACCAGGGCCGTCGCGACACTGCCGGCCAGCAGGACGGCGGCGGCGGGCCAGCCGCAGGCTCCAGGTCTACGAGGACGGAGTGTCTCCGCCCGTGGCGAAGACACCGAACGTACGGTCACGACTGCGGCTCCTCTGCGGCGTGGGATGCGCGGGACGGCTCTGACGCGCGATGCTATCTGGTCACTGTGGTCCGGTCAACGACGCCCGGACCGGTCCGATCGGCGCGTTGCCCGAGCGAGCACCCTGCCCACCAGGCGAGGTAGAAGATCGCGGCGGCGGCGAGCGCCAGCCGTCCTTCGGAGGGCGGGCGGGGATCCGGAAAGTACGGAGAGAGCCACACGAGCATTGCGACGATGAGCGACGATGCCGCCCATACACGGCCCAGCAGCGCCGCGGCCGGCTCACGCCGCCAGAGCGCGAGCCCGGCGGCGACGCCGATCGCCGTCACGCCGACCCGCCCCGCAAGAAGCAGGAGCGCGGGTACGCCGAAGCCGAGCAGCCGCGGCAGCGCCGCCTCCAGCACGGCCGCCTGCCACAGGGGCTCACCGATGACGAGATAGCCGCCTGCGATCCAGCGCCAGAGTCGTCCTGTTAAGCTGTGCGGCATGCGATCGGGAAGCGTTGACGCGCCCACGTGCAGTCTAGACCCGGAACTCACGCGGCCGGGCCTCGAGGAGAGTGAGACATGAAACGGATGATGGCGGTCGCGCTCGCCGTGCTCGGCGTGACGGCCTGCGGCGGTCTGGACACGAGCGAGGATCACCTCTCGCAGACCACCAAGGCGAAGCTCGAAACGGCGGAAGTGAAGCCTGGATTCGGGCACCGAAGCTCGCCGGGGACGCCGTGTGTCGGTGCACTACACCGGTTGGCTGTACCATCCGACCAACGAGCGGCAGCGCGGACGCAGGTTCGACAGCTCCCGCGACCAGAACCAACCCTACGAATTCACCCTTGGCGCCGGCGAAGTGATCCCGGGGCTGGGACGAAGGCGTCCTGGGCATGAAGGTCGGCGGGGTTCGCACGCTCGTCATTCCAGCGAGCCTGGCCTACGGAGCGGCAGGCAGCCCGCCGGTCATTCCGCCGAATGCCACACTGGTGTTCGAGGTGGAGCTGGTGGCGGTCAAGTAACAGGCTACAGGCTGCGGGCTACAGGCTACAGGAAGACCTCATCCCTGGCCCGACAGCGCACGGGCGGGGTTGGCTTCGAGCAGCTGCCGCACCTCGGAGTCCGAGAAGCCCTTCGCCCGGATGGCCGGGATGAAGTCCGTGAAGAGGGCGTCGTATCCGCGAAACTTCTCCGGGGCACCGCCCGGCTCGCCCACGCGATACCACCCGGCGTCGTGTGAGATCAGCAGGCGGTTGAGATGACCCTGCGCGCGCAGGCCTGCGACCAGGTCCACATGAGCCGTGAGTGACGCCGGGGAGATCCCGTCGAGCTCGATCCAGGCGCCGCGGGCTGCGGCCGCCTCGAGCACGCGGGCGTCCTTGACGCTCTGCGCGTGGACCCAGATGAAGAACCGCAGCGGAAGCCCCGCCCGTTCGAGTCGTTCGATCTGAGCGAGCCCTGCCTCGGCGCTGGGCGTATGCGAGTGGATCGCCAGCCCCGTCTCCTGGTGCGTCAGCACGGCAGCGTCGAGCAGGCGGATGTCCAGCGGCGACAGCGGCGCGGCGCTCACGCTGATCTTCATGAACGCCGGCTTGATCGAGGTGCCGTCGATACCCCGGCGCCACTCCCCAATCCACCGCCGCGCGATGCCGGAGGCGGTTTCGCCGAACGCCTGCGGCGGCAGGTACCGCAGCTGCACGCCGTAGTACCCCGTGTTGGTCAGGATGTTCAGGCCCGAGGCCTCGGACAGGCGCGCCAGCAGGGCGGGGTCGCGACCGAGATAACTGGGGGTGCATTCGACGAACGTGCGGCATCCGTGGTCGGCCAGCCGCCGCAGGTGAGGCAGGACGAGCGCGAAGGCCTCGTCGGTGTCATAGCGCGACGGATGCACCAGCGCGGCGCCGGCGAAGTCCACGAGCACGTGCTCGTGCATCAACGTCACGCCCAGCGCATCCGCCTGGACGGGGCCGCGGACGGTATGGATCATGGCCACGGACAGCCACGGAGCCACGGACAGGATCTGACAAGATCAGGGCCACGGACAGACGAGCCACGGAACAAGATTCTGAGCCACGGAGCTCTGACAAAATCGGATCCGACCTTGTTCGCAGCGCGTCCGAGCTTGTCCAGGGCTCGTCCGATCTTGTCAGATCTTGTCCGCGGCCCGATCTTGTCAGATGTTGTCCGTGGCCAGATCTTGTGAGACGTCGTCCGCGGCACGATTCTGTCGATGTTGTCCGCGGCCCGATTCCGTCAGACGTGGTCCGTGGCTCAGGCGCCCAGGGGGAACAATCGATCGAAGTTGAGCCCGAAGACCCGCGCGGTCACGCTCGCATCGACGCCCAGTGCCTCGAGCGCCGTGCGCTGCTGGTCGTGCAACGGCCGCTGCCAGCCTCTCGGGAAGTACGACGAGTCGGTGCCGAACAGCAGCCGATCGGGCCCTGCGACGGCCAGTGCCTGACGAAACACCTCGGCGAGCGTGAGCCCGGGGTGGTAGCGCATCCAGCCGTTCGAGCTCGACGTGTCCAGATAGACGTTGGGTGACGCGTCCACGAGCATCAGCGCTTCGCGGAACAGCCCGGCCCCGAAATGCGGCACGATGATCGGCAGCGCCGGGAACTCGATGGCGAGATGCTGGACCTCGAGCGGGTTGCCATACCGCAGCTCGAAACGGCTGGGCAGCCCCAGCTTTCGCCGGACTCCGATCGCGAGCACGCCGCAGTGCACGAACAGCGCCGTGCCCGGCACGGCGGCGGCGACGGCCACGACGCTCGCCACGCGCGGATCGTCGAGTGCGTAGCGGTGCATGGCCGGGAACAGGCAGACGACGCGCATGCCGGCGTGCGCGAGCGATTCCTGGACCCGCGCCTCCGCGCCGGCTGCCGTCGGATCGACCATGAAGTAGCCGACGAACCGCGTCGGGTGGCGGGCGACCGCCTCGGCCACCGAGGTCTCGTCGCCGGGGACGCTGGCAATGAGCGACGCGCGAGCGACGTGGTGACGATCGAGCTCGACGCGCCAGCGCTCGGCCAGCAGGGCGGGCGTCTGGGGCGCCTCCCACTCCAGCAGGTCGGTCACGACCGACGGCTGATCGGCGGCGAGCCCCTTCTGGGTGGCGAGTGCGCCGAAGAACCGCGGCGAGAAGAAATGGCAGTGGGCGTCGTTGAGTGGTGACACGGCGATCGAGTCTCAGTGCGCGCCGGGCCCGAGGCCGGCACTCGGCGCGGACGAGACGACCTTCCGGCGCCGGTTCGAGAATTCCGGCGCCTCGCGGACGCAGGTGCCGAGGATGCCCATCGACGTGATCAGCGCGCGCACGCCGGTGCGCGTCAGCTCGACGCCCTCGCCGCCGACCGTCGGGAAGCCGTTCGCGTCGGGCTGCAGCGCCTCCCAGTTGCGGAACAGACGGCCCCACTCGCTGCGCAGCACCTGCTCCATCTTGCGGCGCGCAATCACCGGGTACCAGAAGCTGTCGTGATAGACGACGCTCGCCAGGTACGCCCAGGGCGCGAGCACGGTCTTGAGCGACCATTCGATCGGCTGCTTGAGCGGCCCCCAGTAAATCTTGTGCTGCATCCGCGACGCGAAGGTCATCTTCTTGAACGGCCCGTCGAATTGCCAGTTCTCCCGCGCCGCTGACTGGTCGCCGACAATCCGGATCTCCCGTGGATCGCCGCAGCCCAGGCCGCGCTCGTGCGCGAGCCGGATGAACTTGATCGACATCGGGTCGAGGCCCATCAGCTTCGCAGCCACCGCGTCGATCGCCACCTGATCCGCGCTCGCGAGGAGCACGTTCTTGACGTGCGGCACCATGCAGCGGGGTCCCGGGCCGTCGCCGGCAAACGTGCCGTCCATCACCGCGAAGACGCCACGATGGATCTTCTTCTGGATCATCAGAAGGTCGACGAGTGTCTCGTGGATGACCGGATGGGTCCAGTGCCGGTGCTCGTTCAGCAGGCCACCGAACGCGTTCTTCATCGCCCCGGTCGTCGTCGTGAAGATGTGGGTCTTGACGGTCGGCAGGTGAATGATGTTCTCGCCGATGAACCGGCGCGGGATCATGAACCCCTTCGGATAGACCTCGTTCAGGCAGAGAAACTGCTTCGTCAGGTCGCCGACCGCCTCCCCGATCGGGATCCACTCCTCGCCTTCGTAGAGGTGGACGTTGCGCAGGCCATGCGCTTCGACGACGTTGACCTGCTTGTTCTCGCGTTCGCCGAGGTGAGCGTCGATGACGACCGTCCGGTTGTGGCAGGCGTGCATCAACTCGGGACGATAGCCATCCTGCTTCATCGCCCGGATGACGCCCTCGAGCTGCCACGGGGTGGTCGAGCTGCCGGGGAAGAAAAAGTGCCAGGAGATGTTGACCTTGAGCGCGGTATCGACGTCACGGGCAATGACGTCCTGGTAGCCCGCCAGGTTCATCAGCTCGTGGTAGTCCCGCAGCACGGTGCCCGGTGAGGTCCGAAGGACGGCAACGGTACTCTTCATCGGTCGCGATTGGACCACAGGGAGCGCGCGGCGGGATGGTCTGACGCTCGAGTCAGGCGTGCGCCCCGCGTGCGTGCGCGCGAGCGGCGTGAGCCCACGCAACGACGAGCACGACGCCGCAGACGATGAGGCCCACCGAGAGCCCCAGCCAGAGCCCGATTACGCCCCAGCCGGCGACGAAACAGAGGGTCCAGGCGGTGGGCAGCCCGAGCAGCCAGTGGCCGACGAGGTTCCACACGACCGGCGTTCGCGTGTCCCCGACGCCCCGGAGCGTGCCGGTCGCCACGACCTGAAGCCCGTCGAATACCTGGAACATCGCCGCCACGGCCAGCAGGGTGACGCCGACGTCGAGCACGCCGGCATCGCGCGTGAAGAGGCTGAGCAGCGGACGCGGGGTGACGAGGAAGATGAGCGCGCTCGTGCTCATGAACGCAATCACCGCGCCGATCGCCGTCCAGCCCGCGAGGGCGACGCCACGCCCATCGCGCCGCCCGACCGCGTGGCCCACACGAACGGCAGCCGCAGAGGAGACACCCAGGGGGACCATGAAGGTGAAGCCTGCCAGGTTGAGCGCGATCTGATGCGCGGCCAGCGACGCCGGATTCAGCTTGCCCGCGAGCGCCGAGGCCAGCGCAAACAGCCCGACTTCGAGGGTGATCTGCGTGGCGGCGGGGAAGCCGAGTCTCATCAGCCGGCTGAGATGACGGAGTGAGGGTGTCTTGGACACGTGCCACACCGCGTCGGCTCGACGGTGGCGGTCGTGCCACACCATCGCCGCGACGAGCACGAGCGCCATGTAGGTGCGCGAGATCACCGTCGCCCATGCGGCCCCCTCCGGCCCGAGCGCCGGGGCACCGAGCTGGCCGTAGATGAGGACCCAGTTGCCGAAGGCGTTGACGAGGTTCGCCGAGATCAGGGCGAACATCAGCGGCCGCACCACGCCCAGCGCCTGCAGGAATCGCCGGCAGGCGGCGTAGAGCAGCAGCGGCCACAGGCTGTAGGCGACGACCCGCAGGTAGGCTTCGACAACGGGCAGCACGTCCGGGTGCACACCGAGTCGATACAGGTTGAGACGCAGGAGCTCCGAGGCCACCGCCAACGGCGCCGAGACCAGGAGGCCGAGCCAGAGGCCCTGCCAGAACCAGCGCCGGCAGCCCGCTGCGTCCCCGGCGCCGAAGGCGTGCGACACCACCGTGTCGAGCCCGAGCAACAGGCCCATCCCGAAGATGGCGATGCCGAAGAACAGGCTGCTTCCCATGCCGACGCCACCGAGCGCGGCCGGGCCCAGCGGCCCCATCATCAGCGTGTCGACGATCCCCATCGACATCCAGCCGATTTCGGCCATGACGACGGGCCCGGCGAGACGCAGGAGCGCCGCCAGTTCGGTCCGGCCCGAGCCGATCGCGCCGCGCCAGCCGGTCGCAGCGGCGCCGTCGGGTGCGCGATCGGCGTGAACCGGCGCATCGTGCATCCGCCGATCTTAGCGCCAGGGTTGTGGCCGCGGAGGACTGACGGACCTGAAGGATTGAGAGACTGAAGGACTGACAGACTCAGTCGGCCGCGCAGTATTCTTGGGAACATGATCGGGATGGTGACGTGCGCGCGGTGACGATCGTGCGGCCCGGCGGTCCCGAGGTCCTGGCGCTGGCGGAACGTCCCGCGCCAGTCCCCGGCCCCGGTGATGTGCTCATCAGCGTCGCGGCGGCCGGTGTCAATCGTCCGGATGTTCTGCAGCGCCGGGGACTCTATGCCCCGCCCCCTGGCGTCTCGGACGTGCCGGGACTCGAAGTCGCCGGAACGATTGCGACCGTGGGCGCGAATGTGACCGGCTGGCGCGCAGGGGATCGCGTCTGCGCCCTCGCCGCGGGCGGCGGCTATGCCGAGCTCTGCGCCGTGCCGGCCGTGCAGTGCCTGCCGGTTCCCGCTTCGCTGAGCCTGGTCGAGGCCGCGGCGGTTCCCGAGACGTTCTTCACCGTGTGGACGAACGTCTTCGACCGCGGCGGGCTGCGTGCGGGCGAACGTTTCCTGGTGCACGGCGGCTCCAGCGGGATCGGGACCACGGCGATTCAGCTGGCGCGGGCATTCGGCGCCCAGGTGTTCGCCACGGCCGGGACCGACGAGAAGTGCAGGGCCTGCGAGGCGCTCGGCGCCGAGCGCTGCGTGAACTATCGAACGGAGGACTTCGTCAGCGTCACGCGCGACGCGACCGGCGGACGCGGTCTCGACGTCATTCTCGACATGGTGGGTGGCGACTACGCGCCGCGGAATCTCGAGGCGCTCGCCCTGAACGGCAGGCTCGTCCAGATTGCGTTCCTCAACGGCGCCGCGGTACAGGTGGACCTCCGTCTGGTGATGCAGAAGCGCCTGACACTCACGGGCTCGACGCTCAGGCCGCGCACTGCGGCGGAGAAGGGGGCCATCGCCGACGCGCTCCGCGAGCACGTCTGGCCGCTGCTCGAACGGGGCACGGTCGCGCCGCGGATCCACGCGACGTTCGCGCTGGCCGACGCCGCTGACGCGCACCGCCTGCTCGAGTCGAGCACGCACATCGGCAAGATCGTCCTGGTCATCGGCCGCGGACAGAGATTACAGGGCCACGGAGAAGGATCACTGAAAAGAGCCACGGATAAGATCTGACGAGATCTGACAGGATCGAAGAGAGAGAGAGAGAGAGAGAGAGAGAGGACACACCATCGTGGGGGCTACGGCGCCCCCGCGACGCGGCTGCTCAGGAACGGGCGATGGGTGCACGCACGCAGTTTGTGTTCGGATCGTTCCGGCTCGACCCCGCAGATCGGCTGCTGCTGCGCGACGGGCAGGTAGTCCCCCTGACGCCCAAGGCCCTCGACACGCTGGTGGTGCTGCTCGAGCATCACGGTCACATGGTGTCGAAGGAAGAGTTGATCGAGCGGGTCTGGCCCGACGCGTTCGTCGAGCTCAACAATCTGGCGCAGAACGTGTCGGCCCTCCGGCGCGCGCTCGGCGAACGCGAGGGCGGTCCCCGTTTCATCGAGACCGTCTCGCGTCGAGGCTACCGCTTCGTCGCGCCGATGCGCGTCGAGGCCACGACCGAGCCGGTGCCGCTGGCCGCGGAGCAACCGCACGCGTCACGCGTCGGCGCGCCCCGCCTGGCGGCCACGGCGCTCCCCGAAACCCGGTACGCGCGCAGCGGCGACGTGAACATCGCGTATCAGGTCGTCGGCGAGGGTCCGTTCGATCTCGTGTTCGTGATGGGGTGGGTCTCACACCTCGAGTATTTCTGGACCGAGCCCTCCTTCGCGCGATTCCTGAACCGGCTGGCGTCGTTCTCCCGCCTGATCCTGTTCGACAAACGCGGGACCGGGCTTTCCGATCGGGTGACCGTGCTGCCGTCGCTCGAGCAGCGCATGGACGATGTGCGGGCCGTGATGGATGCCGCCGGGTCTCGCGAAGCGGCCCTTCTGGGCGTGTCGGAGGGTGGACCCCTGTGCACGCTCTTCGCGGCGACCTACCCCGAGAAGACCCGCGCACTGGTCACGATCGGCAGCTATGCGCGCCGGCTGCGGACCGAGGAGTACCCATGGGGTCCGACGGCTGAAGCGCGCGAAGCCTTCTACCAGGAGATTCAGACGCACTGGGGCGGGCCGGTCGGCATCGCGGAGCGCGCCCCGAGCCGCATGCACGACCCGGTGTTCCGGGACTGGTGGAGCGCCTACCTGCGCATGGGGGCGAGCCCCGGCGCCGCGCTCGCGCTGACCAAGATGAACGCCGACATCGACGTCCGCCACGTGCTGCCGAGTGTTCGCGTCCCGACGCTCGTCCTGCACCGATCTCACGACCAATGCCTGGTGGTCGAGGAAGGGCGCTATCTCGCGAGCCGCATTCCCGGCGCCCGGATGGTGGAGCTTCCCGGCGAAGATCATCTGCCGTTCGTCGGCGATCAGGACGCGCTGCTCGACGAGGTCGAAGACTTCCTGACGGGCTCACGCCACGGCGCCGATCAGGAGCCCGACCTCGTCCTGGCGACGGTCGTGTGGACCGGCCTCCCGGCGTCGGTCGATCCGCCCGCCACGGCCACGACGCGGTGGCTCGCCTTCGCGGCGCGCGAGATTCGAGCGGTTTCGCGGACGCCTGGTCCGCCGCCCCGACAGTCTGGTCGCGTCGTTCGACGGCCCGGCCCGGGCCGTGCGGTGCGCGGCGCTCATCGCCGAGGCGGCACGCCGGCTCGGGCTGCCCGTCGGTGTGGGCGTCCACACCGGCGAGTGCGATTTCGGTGTCGCGACGCTGGGCGGACCGGCGGTGGAGCGTGCGCGGGCCGTGGCCTCGCACGCAGCGCCCGGAGAAGTGGTCGTGTCGAGCACGGTGCGCGATCTGGTGGCCGGGGCCGGACTCACGTTCTCGGCCCATGAAGCATCGAGGGCAGGGATTCCGGAGGACTTGCCGCTCTTTCGCGCGGTATTCACACACCTCGGCACGGCGCTCGTCAGCCTGTAGGCCACGGACCAAATCTGACAAGAACCACGGACAGAATCTGAAAGGGCCGCGGAGAAAGGCCACGGATAAGGGCCACGGATAAGGGCCAGATAGGAGCACGGATAAGAGCCACGGATAAGATCTGACAGGATCTGATGAAAGACGAAACCACGACCAAAGACCGAAGACCAAAGACTGAAGACCCAAGCAAACAGCTACCAGCTACCAGTGATCACGACCGTAGCCCGTAGCCCGTAGCCTGTAGCCGAACGATCCACAGGCCCTTGACCGATCCATCAGGAGGAAGGCGATGACGCCCAGCGCGATGATCACGTTCCCGACGGCACGCGGCCCGGCCGAGGGCTATCTCACCGGCGCCGGTGCCCGGGGCCCCGGCCTCGTGGTCATCCAGGAGTACTGGGGACTCGTGCCGCACATCAAGGACGTGGCCGATCGCCTGGCTCGCGAGGGCTATGTCGCGCTGGCGCCCGACCTCTATCACGGCCGGACCACGGTCGAGGAGGAAGAGGCGAGCCACATGCTCTCCGAGCTCGACTGGGGACGTGCGGTCGAGGAGCTTCGCGGCGGCGTCGCCGAGTTGCGCGAGCGCCAAGAGTGCACGACGGTCGGCGTGATCGGCTTCTGCATGGGTGGGGCGCTCACGGTACTGGCGGCACAAGACCCGGGCGTGGCCGTGTACGCGGCCTTTTACGGCTTTCCGCCCGATCCGACGAAGCTTGGAGCCGTCAACGCTCCGGGGATCATCTTCTTCGGGGAGGAGGAAGGATATTTCTCGGTGCCGAACGCCCAATCGTTCGCCGAGATCCAGCAGCGCAAAGGCATTCCGACCGAGGTCATCGTCTACCCGGAGGCGGGGCACGCGTTCTTCAACGACACCAGGCCCGAGGCCTACCGTCCCAAGGCCGCGGCCGCAGCATGGGACAAGACGATTGAACTGTTCCGACAGTATCTCCCGCGACCTTGAGACGCCGCGCTGCACACGATCATGACCGGCGTTCTGATCTATCTGTTCGGCCTGCTCGCGGTGCTCGCACTCGTGCTCCTGGTGCTCTTCCGGGTGCTCGCGCGCGAAAGGGAGGAGCATGCACACCATTCAGGGCGCGCGGCTCGACCCGGGCGCGACCGTGAACGACCTCCCGGCGCCTGACGCCGACGCTCCCGATCACGGGCTGCGCGAGGGCCGCCGGATTCGCGGACGCGCGCTCGTTTTCTGGGACCTCTCGCGCCCGGGCCACAAGCGCGATGCGATCGATACGGATCAGATCACGCCCGCGGACGATTGCGTCTCCGAAAGCCTCGATCGGCTCGACGCCCGCTGGAAAGCGGGAACCTTCCGCCATCTCATGCCCGGCTTCCGGGCGCGCGTGCACGCGGGCGAGACCTTTCTCGTCGCCGGCGACCGCTTCGCGATCGGATCGTCGCGCGAGATGAGCCCGGCCGGGCTCAAGGCCATCGCCGACGAGGCCGGGCTCGAGCTGGTGGTCGTCTGCGGCCGGCAGATGGGCGACATCTTCCGCCGGAATGCCATCAACCTCGGCCTCCACGTCGTCGAATGCCCGGACGCGGTCGCCGACGCCAACGACGGCGACGAGCTGACGTTCGACCCCGTGACGCGCGCGCTCACCAACGAGACACAGGCCCGCAGTTACGTGCCCGTGCCGCTGGTGCCGCGCGAAGAGGAGATACGCCGCGGCGGCGGCATCATCGCTGTCGGTCGCCGCGAGTTGCGCGCGGCGGTCACCGCCTCGCCGCACGTGATCTGGCCCGATGCCGCGGACGCGCGCGCGCTTTCGACCTCCGAACAGATCGTCTGGGCGCATCGGGTGGACCGGGAGGCGCGCGTCGCCCCGGGCGCGACCCTGCGTGTTTACGCCGATCTGCTGCCGGCCTCGGACGGCACGGCGCCGTTTGCGATCCACACGTTCAACCAGATCACGGGCGGCCGCCTGCTCCGGCCGCGTCAGGCCGCCATCGCCAACGATCACTTCGTCTTCACCGGGCGCGAGGCCGACGAGCGGCAAGTCGGCATCGGCGAAGCGTTCGCGGCGCGGCACGGGCTCGAGAAGCCGTACTACGCGACGCCGGGCGACGGCATCTTCCATTTCTACTTTCCCGAGCAGGGCCTGGTGTATCCCGGGCAGTTCATCCCGGGCGCCGATTCCCACAGCCGCGCGTACGGGGCCTATGGCGCCCTCGGCATCGGCGTCGGCTCGACGACGCTCGGGTTCGGATGGGCGACCGGATACGTGTACTTCACGCTCGCGCGCCAGCGCCGCGTCACCTTCGTGGGTCGCCTCCAACCCTGGGTCGGCGGCAAGGACATCGTCCTCGAACTGTTGCGGCGATGGGGAAGCGCGCAGGCGGAGGGCATGAGTGTGGAGCTCGTGGACCGCGACGCGCAGCTGCCGATGGCCTATCGCAACACGATCGCGAACATGATGGCCGAGGCGGAGGCGCAGAACGGGATCTTCGCGCCAGACGGTGTCACGGCGTCATGGTATCGGGCGCGCGGCATCGACGCGCTGCCGTATCCGATGATCCAGCCCGGTCCAGATGCCCGGTACGAGAAGGACGACGAGCTGTCCCTCGATGACGTACGGCCGATGATCGCGCGCCCGTTCAGTCCGGGGAACGCCATCCCGGCGACCGACATGGCTCGCGAGCGTGTGGGATTCGACAAGGCGCTCATCGGCTCGTGCACCAACGGCAGCTACGACGATCTCCTGCAGGCCGCGCTGGTGGTGCGCGAGGCGCGCGCGCTCGGCCTGCGTCGTGCCGTCACGCCATTGCTCGTGTTCCCCGGCTCGGGCGGCGTCGGGCGTCAGATCGAACAGCCGGACGCTCGTCTGGGGGGCGAATCGATTGCGGGCGTCCTGCGCGAGGCGGGCGGTGCGATTCGCCGGTCGTGGTGCGGTCCCTGTTTCGGTCAGGGCCCCGATGCGCTGGCGCGCGGTGAACGTGCGATCACGACGTTCAACCGCAACTGGCACAACCGGATGGGCGTCGGCGGCGAAGGCTACCTCGCGAGCCCGGCGGTCGTGGCCTCCTCGGCGCTGCTCGGGTACATGGCGCCGCCCGACGAGCTCGGACTCGTCTGGGATCCCGAGCGTTTCGGTCTCTAGCCACGGACCAGAGCCACGGACAGAGACGAGATCTGGGCCACGGACAAGATCTGGGCCACGGATAAAATCTGAGCCACAGATCGAAGTGAGCTACCAATGCACGCCGGACCTAAAGGTCCGACCGACCGGTAAGACCGGAAGATACTGAAGACCGAAGACCAACCCGCCGACGGGCTACCGGCTGCAGGCTACGGGCCGGCCAGGCAAGAGTCTTTTTACAAGCCCCGTAGCCAGTAGCCCGTAGTCCGTAGCCCGAGTTCCGATCACCGGCCGCGTGCGGGCGACGGTTGTCGCGCGTGATGGCCGGTCGCGGACCGCAGCAGCTTCAGGAAGACGTCGGTGTTCTCGTAAGTGCCGGTGAACTGCAGCGCGCCAGGACCGCTCGCCGAAATGGGCACGTCCGACGCCGTGTGTCCGGCAAACGTATGGCCGTCCGAGGAGGTGTCGCCAGGGCACTCGGCCTGACTGCACGACAGCTCGCCGTTCTCGATGACGCCGCGGACCTCGAAGCCCGGTATCGCCGTCCCGTCCACCGCGCGGTTGTCGCTGGCCTCCGAAGCCCCGTCCCGAGCGGGATTGGCCACGGCCTGCCGCAGGGCCTGGCTGCCCTCGCGCGGCGGCGCCGCCACGAGCACGGCAGCATCGCGCGCGACCCGATTCGAGATCCAGTTCTCGTGGCGATCGGGCGCCGACGCCCACCCGAGCAACACCTTGCGCGACGGATCCGGGTCGATCGGAAAGCCGCGCGGATCGGTGGCGTAGTTGGGCACGAAGTCGAGCAGTTGTGTCGGCGCGAAGCGGAACACCGCCGCGTAGTCGCGAACGGCCCGACCCAGTGTTGCGGGCGCATAGCGCTCGTTGCCCACGCCCACCAGACCGACGCCGCCCGTCTCGTGGTCCGCCGCGACGACCACGAGCGTGTCGTTCGCGGGATCGGCGTCACGATTGGTGCGCCGGGCGAAGTCGAGCGCCACCTGGATGGCGCGATCGAACTCGATCGTGTCCCAGATCATGCGCTCCGCATCGGCGGTATGCGCCTGCTTGTCGATCGACGCCCCCTCGATCAGCAGGTAGAAGCCGGCGGTCGCGTGCGCCGAGAGGCTGCGCAGCGCCAGGCGCGTCATGTCCTCGAGCATCGGCTGATCCTGATGGCCGCGATGCCTGGGGTCCTCGAGCTCCCGGCTGTACTTGCCCGCGCCGACCTTGTCGAACGCCACCGGCATGTGACCGCTGTGAAAGAGGCCGAGCAGCCGTGCCGGCACGCGCGCGCCGGCCAGCAGATCCCGCACTTCCGTGCCGGTCGAGACGAGCCGATAGCCGTCGGCCGACGTACTGGGCGGCAAGGTCGCGCCCGTCCTTCCGCTCGCCGCCCTCGATCCCGGACGGACGAAACTGGCGCGCACCGCCCCCGAGGAGGACGTGCACGCCGTTCGCGGACCGCTCGTCGAAGAACCGCGCGGCTATCTCCGGCACCTGCGCTGCGGTTCGCGGTGTGGACGGCGTTGGCGGCGGGCGTCGCGTCGGTCACATCGGCGGTCGTGACGATGCCGACGTGGAAGCCGGGGCCACGCACGCGGCGCAGCAGTTCGCCGACGTACTCGACACGCGGATTGTCGAAGGGCTCCGGCGTGTTGTCGGGAAACACGCCTTCCTGGTTGTTGTTGCCCTTGCTCCCGGTGGAGTAGGCCGACATGCCTGGAGACGAATCGGTGACGAAGGCATTGAGCGACGAGGTCATCACCAGCCCGGTCACTTCGAGCGTGTCCATCGCCAGGGGCGTCAGCGCCTTGCCGTCGCGCATGCCCCGCGAGACGATGCGTGCCGCGGTGCGATGGGCGGCGCCCATGCCGTCGCCCAGGAAAAAAATGATGTTCCTGGCCCGCGGCGCCAGGGCGCCAGTGACTTGCCAGGCGTGCACGCGCACGGTGACCCGCTGCTCGCTGCCGTCGGCCGTCCGGGCGCGAATGGTGTGGACGCCGGCGCGGCGGAACGCATGGCCGCGCATCAGGAAATTGGTGGTGTGCGGAGGAGCCGGTGCCGCCCGGTGATGTGGCGCCAGCTTCTGATCGGTGGCTCCAGTCCCGCCGGCGCCGCGAACCCCGTCCCGTCCGGCGTCCAGGATGTTGCGCGCCGTGATCTCCACGTCATCCAGAAAGACGCGCAGGCCCGGCGGACCATCGGCGGGATCGCCGGTTGCCTCGACGCGGAGATCCACACGCTGACCGACGGCGAAGTCGGATCGATCGGGCGGCATGATGCGGATGACCGTGGCGGCGTGCGCCGCGACGGCGCACCCGACGAGCAGGACGACGAAGACGGGGCGGACCGCGCAGAGGACAGCTGGCCGGCTCATGGCAGCGTGACTGTATCAACTGACGCGTCTGAGCGGGCGGTCCTGGCGGTGGCGTTGCCGCCGATCACGCAGCTCGACGGCGAGTCACGGTCACCGGGTCGGCGCGGACCGGCCTCCGGCGTCGGGCCAGGGGAACAGCGACAGCTCGGACTCGTCGCTCACCGGCTTGCCGCGATCAGGTAAGCCCAGTTGAGCACGATCAGGACGACGGCCGCGGCCCGTGCGAGCGGCGCCTCGCGGCGTGAGAGCTGCAAACGCAGGCGCGGCAGCCGGCCGGCCAGCACGATCGCCGCATAGGCCAGATAGAGGCCGGCGGCCACGACAGCCGCGCAGACCAGCGGGTTCATCGAGAAGGCGGTGGCGATTTCACCACGGGCCAGGGCCAGACTTGCGCGCGTGGCGCCACACGTCGGGCAGGGGAGTCCCGTCAGCGTCTTGAACGCGCACCGCGGCACCTGGAGGTTCGGCGCCGTGAGCGCCAGCCCCACGCAGAGCACGGTTCCGGCGCCCACCGACAGCCACAGCAGCTCGTGGTCGATCTGCGGGGACCGGAGGTGACGCCAGACGACCGTCATCGGTGTGCGGAGATGGCCGGTTCAATAGTTGGACGCGGCCGCAAACCCGATCATGGCCATGATGGCCGCACCGAAGATCATGGCGGCCGTGCAGCAGAGCACCACCGGGATGAGAATCGCCGCGGCGGCCTTGCCGGTCGAGATCTCGTGCATCTGCGCCAGCCCCAGAACCGCGCACACCAGGCCCCAGACCGCGGCGATGGCGCCGCCGCAGAACGGGATGACGCCGAGGGGCGCGCTGCTGCCGTGCGAGTACGCGAGCGTTCGCAGCGTGGCCTCGAAGCCGAACCGCGTGCCGCCCAGGAGCAACAGCACGAGGTGTACGATGCCGCTGCCGATGAACAGGCCGAGCAGCACTACGACGCAACCGAAGATCAACGTCGCCAGCAGTCCGCCGCCGTACCCGTAGCCCCCGACGCCACCCAGCCCGATCAGCTGCCACACCGACTGCGCGACGACCGAAAGGAGCGCCCCCACCAGGTAATACGTGACCGGTGCACCCAGGCCGCCCTCGCGGCGGACGTTGCGGAACGTGTTGGCGGGATCGAGGAGCACGCCCTTGGCGGTGTCGATGTAGCGCTGGATCGCCGGACCGCTCTGCTCCCACGGGGGTCCCGTGCGCGTGCCGGACGCCGGCGGCGGCGGGATCGGTGGCGTGGGGAAGGTGCCGGGAGGAACGCCGAAGTCGGTCATCGCATGGGCTCCTGTCCTGGACCCGGCGGACACATCGACCTGCCGGACGTCGGGAATGCGCCACGTTTATCGCACAGGTCCTGCACGCCTGCAACGTGGATCGACCGCTCGGCTCTCGAGCCCCCGCGCATTGCAACGCCATTCATGCGCCGGCAGCGCTGCGATGCTCGTACTCGCGTGCTGTGACATGCTGCAGCACGTGGCTCGCGACACGCTTCATGTGACGCCGATCGCCGCCGACACCGCCGTGCCCGCCCAGGGCGTGCTCGTCCTGCACGGCATCTACGGTCGCGGCCGGAACTGGGCGGCGGTCGTCAAGCGGTTGGTCGCGCGCCGGCCTGACTGGGGCGCGTGGCTGGTGGACCTCCGTCTGCACGGCGAGTCGCCCGACTTCGAGCCTCCTCACACGGTCGCGGCGGCTGCGGGGGACATCGTTCGCCTCGTGGAAGCTGGCGGCGGTCGTGTCGCTCCCGGCTTCGGCCACGACCACGACGCGGTTGGCCGCGTCGTCCTCGGCCATTCGTTCGGTGGCAAAGTCGCGCTGTCGATGGCCGAGCCGCTGGCCGGTGTCCTCGATCAAATCTGGGTCGTGGACTCGACGCCGGAGGCGCGTGCGCCGGATGGCAGCGCCTGGGCCATGCTGAAGACCGTGCGGGCGCTGCCGGCGAGCTTTCCGTCGCGAGCCGACGCCGCCGCCGCGCTCGAAGCGCAAGGGGTGGCGGGCGACGTTGCGGCCTGGATGACGACCAACCTCCGGCACGACGGCGGCGCCCTGCGGTGGACGCTGGACTTCGAGGCCGTGGAGTCGCTGCTGCAAGACTTCTTTCGGACCGACCTGTGGACCGTGGTCGAATCGCCACCCGGCGGCGTGATCCTCCACTTCGTCAAAGCCGAACGTTCGAGCACGCTGAGCGAGGAAGGGTGCGCACGCATCGAGGCGGCCGGCCGCGCCACCGGCCGGGTCTACCTGCACCGTGTGGCGGGCGGCCACTGGCTGAATAGCGACAACCCGCAGGCGCTGGTCGATCTGCTGGCTGCGCACCTGCCCTGAGCCCAGGGTTCACTTGTGTTGCCGTAGTGTCCGGCTTCAGCCGTGACCCAGAAGTCCGCTAAGCTAGATCCGGAGTTCACTTCTGTTGACACGGGCCCGCAGTGGCGCCGGGCTTCAGCCCGGCCAACGCGGGCCCGGGCAGGCCTTAAGGCGCGCCACATCATCAACACAAGTGAGTCCGGGTTTAGTGTTAGTGTCCCGAAGCCTTGGCGCTGCGCTGGAGGTCGGCCAGCGCCGCGAGCGCCTCGAGCGGGGTCATGCGATCGAGATCGAGGGCCGCGAGCGCGCGGACGACGGGGGAGTCGGCCGGAGCCGGGACACTGAAGAGCCCGAGCTGTTCGCCCGCGCGAGGCGTGCCCGACAGCGAGGGCCGTCCGCCGCGCGCGAGCTCGTCCTGCTCGAGCGCGGTGAGGATCTCGCGAGCCCGCGTGACGACCTCGCGCGGCAGCCCGGCGAGCCGCGCGACCTGGATGCCATAGCTGCGGTCGGATCGTCCCTCGACGACCTTCCGCAGGAACACGATGTCATCCTGCCACTCCCGTGCGACGACGTGGGCATTGACGACGCCCGGGTGCGTGTCAGCGAGATCCGTGAGCTCGTGGTAGTGCGTGGCGAAGATCGTGCGGGGCCGGCTGCGCCCGTTGGTCACGAGGTACTCGGCCACGGCCCACGCGATGCTCATGCCGTCGAAGGTCGCCGTGCCGCGTCCGATTTCGTCGAGCACGACGAGGCTGTTCGAGGTGGCGGTGTGCAGGATGCGCGCCGTCTCGCGCATCTCGACCATGAAGGTCGAGTAGCCCCGGGCGATGTCGTCCGACGCACCGACACGCGCGAACAAGCGGTCCACGATCGGCAGCCGCGCCTGGCGTGCCGGCACGAAGGACCCCATCTGCGCCAGCAGGCAGATGAGCGCCGACTGCCGGAGATAGGTCGACTTGCCGCCCATGTTCGGGCCCGTGAGAATGACGAGCTGTCGCGACGTGCCCGTCAGGACGAGATCGTTGGGCACGAACGGCTCCGCCGACAGGCGCTCGACGACCGGGTGCCGGCCTTCGACGACCGACAGCTCGCCATCCGGGGTCAGGAGCGGCTTCGTGTAGTCGTAGAGCGTGGCCACCTCGCCGAGCGTCGCCAGCACGTCGAGCGTCGCGAGCGCGCGCGCCACGTCCTGGATACGCGGCGCCTCGGCCGCGGCCTGCCGGCGCAACGCCTCGAAGAGCTCGACCTCGCGGGCGTCGATGCGCTCGTCGGCGCCGAGAACCTTCTCCTCGTACTCCTTGAGCGCCGGCGTGATGAACCGTTCGCCGCCGGCGATCGTCTGCTTGCGATGGTAGTCGGCCGGCACGGCGTGCAGGTTCGCACGCGAGATCTCGATGTAGTAGCCGAACACCCGGTTGTAGCGGATCTTGAGCGACGCGACGCCGGTCCGCGCGCGTTCGGCCTCCTCCATCGCGGCGATGTGCGAGCGGCCCGAGCGGCTGATCTGCCGGAGTTCGTCGAGCTCCGGCGTCGACGCCATCGCGGATGACGCCGCCCTCCCGGGCGAGCGCCGGCGGCTCGTCTTCGATCGTGGCGGCAATCGCGTCCCGGACGTCGGCGATCTCGTCGAGCTGGCTGCGCAGGCTCTGGACGAGCGGCGCGACCATGGGTTCGAGGACGAGCCTCGAGCGCGGGATGGCCGCGAGCGACTGCCGCAGCGCCACGAGGTCTCGCGGGCCGGCCGTGCCGAGCGCCGCCCGGGCGACGAGGCGCTCGAGATCGTGCACCGCCCGCAGCGTGTCGCGCAGCCGCCCCCGCTCGGTCACGCGGTAGCCGAACTCCTCCACGGCGTCGAGCCGATCCTGAATGCGCTCGAGCGAGACCAGCGGACGCGTCAGCCACGCGCGCAGCAGCCGCGCGCCCATGGGCGTCTGCGTCCGATCCAGCACCGACAGCAGCGACCCCTCGCGCCCGCCACTCGCGCCTTCGAGCACCTCGAGGTGGCGAACCGTCATCGGGTCGATGAGCAGCGCGTCGCTGCGCTCGCGCCAGCCGATGGCGCGCACGTGCGCGAGATCCACCTTCTGCGTGTCGCGCAGGTAGGCGACCAGCGCGCCGGCGGCGCACGTCGCCGCCGATCGGCCGTCGAGTCCGTAGGCGTGGAGGCTGCTCGCCTGGAACTGTTCGGCGAGCGTCCGGTGGGCACGGTCATAGCCGAACGCCCACGACTCGATCAGCGTGACCGGAAGATTCAGCCGTGCTGCCTCCGGCAGCAGCGCTGCGAGGTCGGTGCCCTGCGCCGCGACGATCTCCCGGGGGCGCAGGACCTGGATTTCCTCGTTGAGCGCCTGCCGTCCCGTGTCGCCGGCGTATTCGGCGGCGAGGAACTCGCCCGTGGACACGTCGAGCAGCGCCACGCCGATCGTACCGGCATCGCCCGAGCGTCCCGCGCCATCTCCCGTCGGGGCGATCGCGAGACAGAAGGCCGGCTCGCGCGCATCGAGATAGCCGGCATCGGTGAGCGTGCCCGGCGAGACGACGCGCGTCACCTCGCGCTTGACCACACCTTTGGCCTTCTTCGGATCCTCGACCTGATCGCAGATCGCGACCCGGAAGCCTCGCCGGACGAGCCGGCCGATGTAGCCATCGGCGGCGTGGAAGGGCACGCCGCACATCGGCACCGCGTTGCCTGCCGCGTCCTTCGACCGCGACGTGAGCGTCAGCTCGAGCGCCCGCGCCGCCGTCAGCGCGTCCTCGTAGAACATCTCGTAGAAGTCGCCCATCCGGAAGAACAGGATGGCGTCGCGATACTGCCGCTTGGCGTCGAAATACTGCCGCATGGCCGGCGTGACCGAAGTGGTGGCGGGCGGCGGCGGAACGGACGCGGGCATGGGGCGGGCTACAATCTTACCCAATGCTGATCCTCGCCCTCGACACGACGACGCGTCACGGGAGCCTGGCGCTCTGGCGTGACGGGCTCGTCGAGGAGCGAATCGGGAACGCGAGCCTGTCGCACGCCGAGCGGCTGCCGGGCGATCTGGCCGCGCTGCTGGATGCCCACGGCGCCCGACTGGCGGACGTGGAGCGGTATGCCGTCGCATCGGGACCGGGATCGTTCACGGGGATGCGGGTCGGCATCGCAACGATTCAGGGGCTCGCGCTGGTGCACGGACGGCTCGTCGTCCCCGTTTCTGCCCTGGAGTGCCTCGCGACGCAGGTGCGCAACCGTCAGGCGACTCGAGCGCGGACACCTCGTCGGGGGCTGGATGGAAGCCTATCGCGGTGAGGTCTTCGCCGCGCTGTATCGCGTCATCGGCCAGGCCGGCGACCGCAGGCTCGCGACGCTCGCGCTCGTGGACGCGCCGCGGGTCGCGCGAGCGCCGGCGCTGGCGGCGGCCTGGAGTGCGCTGGTGGGCACGAGTGAGGCGCTGGCGATCGGCGGCGACGCGGCGGGCGCCGCGAGACCCCTGCTCACGAGCACGTTCGGAGACGGGACCACGCTCGACGACCCGCCGGCGCTCGCCGGCACGCTGGCGGCCATCGCCGCCCGGGACGCAGATCGTGCAGGTCCGCCCTCATGCGATCGTGCCGCTCTATGTCCGCCGACCCGACGCCGAGATCGCCCGCGGCCTTCCATCGGCCGGGAGTCCGGTTGTGAGCCAGCGCGCGGGCCCGCCCGGTGTCGTGACACCTTCGCCGCCGCAACCGTGAGCGACGCGTCCGCCGGGTACTCGGTCAGGCGTGCGGCCCTCGAGCGCGACCTCGACGCGATTCTCCGCATCGACGCGGAGACGTTCACCAATCCTGTGACGCGCGAATCCTACGAATCGGAAGCCCGCTACTCGGATGTGGCGCGCCTGTGGGTGGTGTGCGCGGACGGCACGCCCGCGCCGGCGACCGGCGGGGACGTCATCGGGTACTGCGCCGCCTGGCTGATCCTGGACGAACTTCACATCAACAATCTGGCCGTGCATCCCGAGTGGCGACGTCGCGGGGCCGCCTCGTACCTGCTGAAGGCAGTCCTGGCCGAGGCAGAGTCTGGCGGGGCGAATCGAGCAACGCTCGAAGTCCGCCGGTCCAACGAGGCCGCCCTGCGTCTCTACGAGGGGGTCGGCTTCCACGTGGCTGGCGTCCGATCCCGCGTACTATCGCGCGCCGGTCGAGGACGCGCTGATTCTGTGGCGGGGCCCTGCGGGCGGGGCGGGGTCCGGAACCTGAGCCGGGCCGAATTCGGCTGGCGCCTCGGCTTGCCCCCCCGGAACCCCAGTGGTAGAGTCGTAACATACGACCCGTGCCCCGAGCAGGCACCCGTAACAAACTGGCAAAGGAGGTCGGGCATGCCCCAGTCCCTGGAACACGAGATCCGGGTCAAACTGTTGCAGACCGATGAGGAGTTCCGTCAGCTCTCCGAGAAACACCACAATCTCGATGAGCGGCTCCACGAACTCGCTTCACGGTCTTATCTCGCTGAACCAGAGCAAGTCGAAGAAGTTACCCTGAAGAAGCGCAAGCTTCAGCTCAAGGATCGGATGGAAGACATTCTCCGCCGGCACTTGAGCCAGTCATCGGTTGCGTCCGCCTCGGCCTGACGCCCGCTCGTCGAGGGCCCGGGCGCGGCCCGGGTCCTCCGTTCCCGTTCCCCCGGTTCCGATTCCCACGAGACGCATGCGCATCGATCGCGCGGGCGCACCGTTCATTGCCGGTGCGCTGGTTCCCGCCGCCCTCTGTCTCTCCCTCAAGCACCCCGGTCTGGCCCTGCCGTTCGCCGGACTCGCGGCGTTCATGGCCTACTTCTTCCGCGATCCGGAGCGGCGCGTGCCCGACGACCCGCTCGCGGTCGTCTCGCCCGCCGATGGGCGCGTCATGGTGGCCGGTCCGGGCGAGCCTCGCATCGCCCCGCCGGGCACCTGGCAGCAGGTGAGCATCTTCCTGTCGCCGATGGACGTGCACGTCAATCGTGTGCCCTTCGGCGGTCGCATCAGCCGGGTGGACTACCGAGCGGGAGCGTTTCTCCCCGCCTATCGTTCGGAGTCTGGCGCCGACAACGAGCGCACGGAGCTCTGGCTCGAGACCGAGGGGGGCCGAACGATCGTCTTCCGGCAGGTCGTGGGCCTGCTCGCGCGCCGCATCGTCTGCCGGCTCGAAGCCGGCCGGACGGTGGCGACGGGGGAGCGGTTCGGCCTGATGAAATTCGGATCGCGAATGGACGTCTTCCTCGACGCCGACGCCCGGCTGCAGGTGGTCGAGGGAGATTCGGTGCGGGGCGGGGAGACCATCCTGGCGCGGTTCCCCGGGCCGGACGCCACGTGATTCGGGTCGAGGCCGGCGAGGCTGGACCCCTGACCCACCTCCGGAGTCGGTCAGACACCGGCCGCATCTGATAATCTGGCGGTCGTCGGGAACAGCCGACAGCCATGCGCCAAAGCCCGATGCTGACCGTCCTCCAGCGCCGGCGGGCCGATTCGAGCCGCCGGCTGCGACGAGGCGTCTACCTGCTGCCGAGCCTGTTCACGCTCGGCAACCTGTTCTGCGGCTATGCGTGCATCGTCTATGCGATGCGAGGCGCCTTCGAGCAGGCCGCGATCTTCATCGGCATCGCAATCGTCCTCGACATGCTCGACGGCCGTGTCGCCCGCATGACGGGAACGGCGAGCGAGTTTGGTGTCCAGTTCGACTCCCTCGCCGACGTCGTGTCGTTCGGCATCGCCCCGGCGGTGCTGGCCTTCACGTGGGGTCTGAGCCCGTTTGGGCAAGCCGGGTGGGCGGCCGGCTTCATCTTCGTGTCGGCGGCCGCGATTCGCCTGGCCCGCTTCAACATCCAGACGACATCGCCCGCTGCGGACAAACGCTATTTCGTCGGGATGCCGAGTCCCGCGGCGGCGGGCGTGCCCGCGTCCACGGTGTTCGCCTATTCGTATGGCCTGGAGGACTGGTTCGCGCTGCTCGCGTTGCCGATGGTGCTCGTGCCGGCGTTCCTGATGGTGAGCACGATCCGCTATCGCAGTTTCAAGTCGCTCGACCTCGGGACGCGACGTTCGTACCGGAACCTGCTGCTGGTGGCGCTCGTGATCGCGGCGATCGCCACGCAGCCCAAGATCACCCTCGTCGTTCTCGCCTACACCTACCTCTCGTCGGGACTCGTCGGGCTGGCCTGGAGCCGGGTGCAGCGGTGGGGCACGGACAGCGGCGCCCGCGCAGAGCCCGCCACGCCCGAGGCCGTCGAGGATGCCCACGAGCCGGCGCCGGAGCAGGGCGTCTCGCAGCTGTGATCGGCAGCGACCAGCTACCAACGACGAGCTACCAACGGCAGGATCTTCCACGTGGCCGTGCCTAGCCCGGAGTCAGTCCGCAGCCCGTAGTCTCAGCAGAGAGAGCCAGGCTGTTTCCTCGATGTGCAACAGTGAGCTCTAGCTCTCATCCGACGCGCCTCTCGATCATTGCGCCCTGCCAGTATTCGGCAGTCTCATCGTCACTGTCGTGCCGACACCCTTGGTGCTCGCCACGGTGATCGTGCCGCCATGCAGCTCCACATTGCGGAGCGCAATGCTCAGACCGAGGCCGGTGCCGGTAGCCTTGGTCGAGAAGTAGGGCTCGAAGATTCGCGCCGCGGCCTCATCGTCCATCCCCACGCCCGTGTCCTGGATCGAGATGGCGGTCGTCGAGCCCTCGGCACGGGCCGAGATAGTCAGCGTGCCGCCGCCAGGCATGGCGTGCAGCGCGTTCTCGATGATGTTCGTGAACGCGCGGCCGATGAGCATCCGATCGATCGGCACGAGCGGCAGGCGCGGCTCGAGGTTGACGTCGATGCGAACCCGCCCGTCGAGCCCGAGCCGATAGGGCGCGACCACCTCCTGCACGATGCTCGGCGAGCGCGGTCGGCGCCGGACGCGCGGTCGGCGACGACCCGAAGGCTGAGAACTCCGAGGCGATCTGGCGCAGCAGCCGGACCTGCGTGAGGATCGACTCCACGCAGCTGTCGAGCACCGGCGACAGCGGCTCGCCGCGGTCCTTGTGCACGCGACGCAGGTGCTCGGCCGAGAGCTGGATCGGCGTGAGCGGATTCTTGATGTCGTGTGCGACCTGGCGCGCCATCTCGGCCCAGGCCTCGAGGCGGTGTGTGCGCGAAAGCTGCTGCTGCTGCCGCTGCAGCTCGCCGGCCATGCGATTGAACGCCTCGACCAGCCGCTGCAGCTCGTCGGCCGTCCGCACGATGACGCGGACGCTCAAATCGCCGCCGGCAATCTGGCGCGTCGCGCGAGTCAGCCGCAGCACCGGATCGCCCATGCGCTCGGCCAGCCAGTACCCCAGGCCCGCGCCGAGGCAGATCAGCGCCAGGGCGCCGAGGAGCACGCCGCGATCGAGCTCCTCGATCTCGCGCTCGATCTCGCGCTGCCGCGAGGCGAGCGGCACGGTGAGGGTGGCATCCCGGTTCCCGATGCGCACCGGCGTCGCCGCGACGAGGTAATCCTGGTCGCCGATGCGATCCTGGCCGACGTAGGTCGGCAGCCGTTGGACGGCAACCGCCTGATAAACGCGCTCGGGCGTTCGCGTCGGCAGCAGGCCCGAGGCGAAGAGGTCGCGCTCGCTGGTCACCAGCAGCGTCGAGCCGTCGAAGATGTTCACGTCCTGGTCGATCACGCGGCTCAACCAGACCATGATGTCGTCGGTGATGGCCGAGGGTGAGGTTTCGCGCAGCTCGAAGGCCAGAGACTCCTCGATGACCCGCTTGGCGGTGAGCGCCGTGCGCGCGGCCTCGGCTTCGACATCGCTGAACAGCTGATTGGCGAAGTAGGCGCGCACCAGCAGGGCGAGCGCGAGCACCGGGAGGACGGTCGCCGCGACGAACGCGATGAACAGCTTGCGGTAGAAGCTGGTGCGGATCTCGCGGATGAGCAGCGCGGTGGGATACGGCCCCTGGCGGAGCACACGCTGCACGGCCCCGGCGAACAGCATGATCGCGGCGAAGAGCACCGCCGCCAGGGACGTCAGCTCGGCGAGGTTCACGAGGCGCGTGAACGGCGTCGGCTCGGGATACCCGAGCACATAGATCCCCTGGCGATCGTTCGACACGAAGGCGCGCTCGATCGTGTCGCCGCGCTCCAGCCTCGTCCAGAACCCGGTTCGCGACAGCTTGGCGCGCTCGAACGCCTCGTCGGTCAGTTCCGAGGCACGATTCGACGACGCGTAGATCAGCAGCCGGCTCCAGCCGAAGATCGTGAGCTCGACGTCGGCGCCGACGGTGCCTTCGCGCCGGCCGGCGCGCGGCTGCCCGGAAGAACTCGAAATAGGGGCTCTGCGACGAGATGAACTCCAGCGCGCTGTAGTCCAGTATCACGTGGGCGACGATCGTCCCCGCATAGCTGACGTCGCCGCGATCGTCACGAGCGCAGATGGCGCGCTCGGCGTGCAGCATGCGCCGTTCGTCGGCCCCGAACAGCAGCGCCTCGCCGAAGACGTCCCACTCGCAATTCCGGCTTTGGACCTGTTGCGGCACGACTTCGGCTTCCGGCAGGTTCAGCGCAAACCGGCTGACGAGCGTGCCGCCGGCGCCGTAGAGCTCGACCGAGGAGGTCAGCCGGAACTTGTCGAGGTCGGTCTCGCGCCAGACTTCGAATGCCGTCTGCGTGGATCCACGCGGCCCCGCATCGCCAATCGCCTTCACCAACTCGGGCAGATCGGTGACGCCGTCGATCTGCTTGAGCGCCTCTCCCAGATGCGCATACAACTCTTCGGGGTGGCTGCGCACATCGACGGCGTACTGCTCCTCGACGAGCTGTCGGGTCGCGCGATCGACGGCATCCACCAGGCCCGGGTACAGCAACCAGGCCGGGACGACGAGCGCGAGCAGCAGCCATCCGAGCCGTGCCGCCTGCGACCCGTGGCGATACCAGGGCACGCCGCGGCGCGTCAGCCACGTGAGCACAGCGACGGCGCACGGCATCGCGACGACGGGGAGCCAGGGAAGATCGACGACGCGGGGCAGCGTGGCCGCGCCGACAATCGCGGGACTCGCCCACGAGATCGGCAGCAGCCAGCGGCCGATCCCCTCCGCCGACGGCCGCCAGCCGGACAGCGCCAGCCGGCAGACCAGGACGCCAGCCCACAGGGCCGTCGCCTGCAACAGCAGCAGGCCGACGAGCAGCGCCAGCCGCGGCGGTTCCCACGGCAACAGCGTCATGTGAAGCAGGTCCACCGACGTGTTCGCGGCCGTGTCGATGATGACGGCCACCACACCGACCTGCAGCGCGAGCAGCACGGCGCCGGCCAGCAACTGGGGAAGCAACGCCCGCAGCGTCTGCAGCGGGCCATCGCCGAATGCGGTGCGGCGGCCACGCCGCGACAGCACCTGGCGACGCACCGCCCCCACGAGCACGACGACGATCGCGAGCAACGTCAGGCCGGTGAGGCTCAAGTCGAGCGGGGAGCGATGCAGCCGAGGGAGAAGGGCGGAGGCATAGACGGCCCATGACCGTACACTCGTCGTCGCCAGCGTGTCGGGCGGCACGGCCCACCAGAGGAGGGCACGGACGCACACGAGGAGCGCCAGCGTGGCCACGGTCAGCCGCGCGTACCGTCCGCGGAGCGCCGGAATGACGGGTCACGGCCAGCGAGGCCGCGAGGATGCAGCACGGTCGCGCCGCAGAACAGCAGCGACGCCGTGCTCACGCGCCGCGTCCACCGCATCCTGGTCTCTTCCGGTGCACTGGCGGGCACGCTCGCCAGGAGCAGCGGCTCGCCCGACGGCGCGCGCAGCAGGAACTGGCCGGGCCGATCGACCGCGTGATCGTCGAACGAGCGCTGCAGCGAGAGGGGCCCCAGCGACGTGTCCACGACCGACGCATCCGTGCCGGCCCGGTCGGCGGCCGACAGCGGCAGTTCTGCAGCCACCGACCCGACTCGCCGGCCGGTGGTGCCCGGTACCGCGATGGGGGAGACGGCGACGAGACGCAGGCCGAGCGCTCCCTGCACGACGAACACGCCTCGACCGCCTTGGAGGCGGCCTCCGGGAATCTCCGAGGGCCGCCCACTCCAGGCCACGGCGCGGCCGCCGGCGTCGAACACGGTGACGGCGGTGTCGCCGCGGCCGGCGAATCGCTCGGCGCGATGGATGGCGGCGAAGATCGGGCTTGGCGTGTCCTGCGGGCGATCGAGGCCGTGCCAGGCCTCTCGCGACGCCGCAACCGTCGACGCCAGGCGCTGCAAGTCGTCCGCGCGCCGTCGAAAGCTTTGCCGGGCATCGGCCTCGAAGGCAGCCAGGACGGCTGAGGCATCACCGAACCGCCACGCGACGATGGCCTGGCCCGATGCCTGGAGGACCGCGGCCAGCAGAAATCCGGCGGCCAGCAGACGCGACACACGATGCGCGGGCTTTGCGCGGCGTTCTACCGGCTCGCGGTTCTCATCTCCACGATCTGCCACTCGGCGTCCTCGGGCGCATAGCGGAGCGCCAGGTAGAGCGATTCGACCTGCAGTGTAGCCGAGCCCGTCTCACGGTAAGTCCAGCGCACCTTGACGTGCATCCTGATATCACGGACTCGCGTCCGGATTGACGTCCGGCACCTCGAAAGCCGTCGTCGCCCGGCCGGCGACCAGACGGGAGAGAAACGCCTTCATCGGACCGGGACCGAGCACCCCGCCCCGCTCGAGCGGCGGCACCTGGACGAGCACGGGCTGACGCGCCGGGAAATGGGGCGCGAGACGGACGGGATCGTTGGCGAGAAACGCCGATCGAATGCCCTCCAGGCTGTGCGAGGCGGGTCGCGGTGCCGCGGCCGGCAGTCGCGACGCGACCTGCGCGTGTCCGGTCCCGCTGACGAGCAGCATCGCGACGCACACACATCCGCTGACGATCCGCGACCGGACACTGTCCCACCAGGCGGACGCGAGTTCCAGTGAACAGGCCACTACATCATCGGTTGCAACGCAGGCCAGCCTTTCCTTCGGAGGCGGAGCAAAGCCCGTACCGCGGCGAGTATTCGAACCGGCTTATAGTGCAACGTGATCGTGGCCGACCGCCGCAACCTCAAGTCCCTGCTCAAGCGCGGCGCCCTCCTGACCGCGGCCAACTGGCCGGTCGTTCTCATCCAGTTCATCGCCGACGCGCTGATCAAGCTTCTCGTCGGCATCCCCATCGTTGGCGGACTCGTGCTCCTGGTGCTGGTCGTCGGGCAGGAGATTCCCGGCCCGGGCAGCTTCAGGGATGTTGGCGTTGCGGTGATGAGCGCGCTGGCAGCCCATCCGGTAGGTCTGGCAGGGTTTGCCGCCAGCCTGGCGATCGTGGTGACGGGGGCGTCGGCGCTGACGTTCGTCGTGAAGGCGGGCAGCGTGGCTGTGCTGGCCGCCTCGCACGACCGCCTTGGCCCGATCGAACAGGGCCCGACTCGCTGGCGGGACTTCCGCAATGCTCAGACGGCTACGCCGGAAGCGTTCCTCGACGGCTGCGCCCGTCTGTGGCGTCGTTTCCTCGTCCTGGGGTTCTTGCTGCTCGGTGGCTACGCCCTGTCCTTCACCCTGTATCTGCTCGTCGTCGTGGAGGGCCTGTCGCCGCCTGACGCCGAACCGATCCCGGCGCACGTGCCGGTCGCAGCCGCGCTGGCGGCTGCCGCGCTGGTCGCGTGTCTCACGCTCGTCAACCTCTACTATCTGCTGATACAAATGGTGATGGCTGCCGACGACGTGGGCATCCGGATCGCGGCAGGCCGGGTCGGGGCGTATGTCCGCCGCGATGGACGCACGGTCGCCGGCCTCTTCATCGTCATGCTCTCGCTGGTCATCGTCGGCACGGCGGCCTCAATCGTCACGGCGGCAGCGCTCGGGCTCATCTCGTTCGTGCCCCTCGTGGGTTTTGCCGTGTTTCCGCTCCAGGCCGTCGCGTGGCTCGTGCGCGGCCTCGTCTTCCAGTTCATCGGACTCGCAGGTCTGGGGTCGTATCTGAGCCTGTACAGGGACGCTCCATGAACTACGAGTCGTTCTTCTCCCGCGCCGCCGAGGCCATGCGCCAGTCGCCGATTCGGCAGATGGGCGTGGTCGCTGCACAGCGCGCGGACGTCATCTCGTTTGCGCCCGGCTATCCGGGGCCCGACAGTTTCGCGTGGGACGAGTATCGCGCGATCGCGGATCGAATTCTCGCGAGCCGCGACCACGACCTCCTGCAGTACGGACCGACACGGGGCTACGAACCGCTCGTGGGCGCGCTCACTGCGCTCGTGAGCGAGCGCGGCATCCTGGCGACGGCGGAGGAGGTGCTGGTGACGACGGGGTCGCAGCAGGGGCTCGACCTGGTCGCGCGAACGCTGATCGATCCCGGTGACGTCGTGCTCGTCGAGCTTCCGAGCTACACCGGTGCCCTCGGCGCTTTCCGCAACGCGCAGGCGGCGCTCGTGGGAATTGCCCAGGACGCGGACGGCATCGAGCCCGATGCGCTCGACCGCGCGCTCCAGCGACTCCGTGCCGAGGGGCGCCGCGTGAAGTTCGTCTACGTCGTGCCGAACTTTCAGAACCCGACCGGTCTGCTCATGAGCCTCCACCGGCGCCGGTGGCTGCTGGAGTGGGCGGCGCGCGAGCGCGTCCTGATCGTCGAAGACGACCCCTACGGCGCGCTGTATTTCGAGGACAGCGCGAGTCCCCGGGACACGCGGCCGATCAAAGCCGACGATCGCGACGGGTGGGTAATCTATCTCTCGAGCCTGTCGAAGACGCTCGCTCCCGGCTTCCGGACGGCGTGGGTCGTCGCGCCGCCGCCACTCGTGGCCAAGCTCGAGATCGCCAAACAGGCAACGGATCTGTGCACCGGGAACTTCGATCAGCGCGTCGTGTTCGAGGCGATCCGGGGCGGGGTGCTGGCACGCCACCTTCCCGATCTGCGTCGCTACTACGCGACGCGACGAACGGCGATGGAAGGCGCATTGCGACGCGACCTCGCGGGGGTCGTCACGTGGTCCAGCCCGCGCGGCGGCTTTTTCCTGTGGGCGTCGCTGCCGGAGCCGCTGCGAGCGCCGGAACTGCTGACGGTGGCGATGGCCCACGGCGTCATCTTCGTGTCGGGCCACGCCTTCTTCGTCGATGGCTCGGGCCTCTCCCAGATCCGCCTGGCGTTCTCGCTGCCGACGCCGGAACGCATCGACGAGGGTGTACGGCGTCTCAGTCTTGCGGTGAAGGAGGCGCTGGCGGGGCCGTCGGGTCAGGGAGCGATGGGACGGGAAGTGGCGTCCCGGGAAGTGCCGTGATCGGCGCGATGGGCGGGGAGAGCTGCCGTCTTGCGGCGTGCACGGTCCCGCGCTGCGTGACGAGGATCACCAGATCGTCGACGACTCCCGCGACGTCGTGCACGTGTGGTCCGGCGACGAGGGCCTCGAAGGTCGCCTCACCTTCGACGCCGGCCGAGGCGGGGATGCCGTAGGTGCCGCGACGTTTTCCGCCGTCCGCGTCATGCATGCGTATCGTCGGGCCGTGACCGGTGATCAGCAGATCGCTGCCGGTGAGAAGCGGCCCCGCGAACGGACGAAAGGCGAGCTCTTCCCGCCAGATCTGCGCGCCGTTGCCCATCTTGAAGGCGCGCATCGATTGGTCGAGCATGAGGGCGATGACGTCGTTGCCGTTCACCGCAAAACCCAGGACATCGCCGCCAATCCGCCAGCGCCAGCGGGAGCGGCCGGAGCGCGGATCGAGCGCGTGCAGGTGGCGCGCCTTCGTTCCGGCAAACAGACGATCGCCGATGGCCGCTATCGCGGTGATGTCCCCGTCGAGGCGCGTGTTCCACAGTTGCGCACCGCTCGTGACATCCAGCGCGATCAGTCGCTGACCCTCGGCCCCGACATAGATGCGATCCCCTTCAATCGTGACCGTTGTCGTCGGCGCGCCGTTCAGGGGTGCGCGCCAGACGCGCGCGCCGGTCTCCGCGTTGTAGGCGTCCAGATCGTGGGTCGCCAGTGGCAGGAAGATCCAGCCGGCGCGCAGCGTCGGCGCCTGCACCGCCGCCGCATCGAGGGCGACGCGCCAGAGCGAAGCCCCGTCGGCCACCGAGACGGCATCGAGCACGCGGTCGCCTGCCACGATCACGCGGCCGTGGGAGGCGGCAGGCTGAAGCTTCGTGGGGAGTGGAATCTGCCAGGCCGTCTCGCCGGACATCAGGTTCAGGGCGACGAGGTCTCCCGTCTCGAGCGGGAGGTAGAGCCGCAGCTCGTCGAAGGCCGGCGGGGCCGCGGGCGAGACGTCGAGCGTCTTGGTCCAGACCGTCCCAAGCGGCAGGAGCGGCAGGTCGGGGGCGGGCGACGGGGTGTCCCCGGCACCTGGCGAGGTGACCGCCAGCATTCCGGCAAGCGCTGCCAAAACCACCACGATTCGGGGACGCCACCCCAGCCCACCACTAGATCTGGTGGTCGCGACGCTACGCACCTCGTTATAATACCGGCTTCTCAGGCCACCCTCCGTGCAGCATCAGCTCATCCTCGTTCTCGACTTCGGCTCTCAATACACCCAGCTCATCGCCCGGCGCCTACGCGAGCTGTCGGTGTACTCGGAGATCGTGCCGTTCAACACGCCGCTCGACCGGATCCTCGCCAGGAATCCGGCGGGCATCGTCCTCTCCGGCGGGCCGCGCAGCCTGTCCGACCCCGGCGCACCCCGCTGCGATGCGGCCCTGTTCGACGCGGGTGTGCCGGTCCTGGGCATCTGTTACGGCATGCAGCTCATGACCGACGCCCTTGGCGGCTCGGTCGGCCGCGCGGCACATCGGGAATTCGGGCATGCGGAGATCACGGTCACCGGCCCGGCGCGGTTGTTCGCGGGTCTGCCGTCCACGTTGAAGGTCTGGGCGAGCCACGGCGACCACGTCGCGGCCGCCCCCGCGGGCTTCGACATCGTGGCGACCAGCAGCAACGCACCCATTGCGGCCATCCAGCAGGTGGACCGCCGGCTGTTCGCGCTCCTGTTCCATCCGGAAGTGGTCCACACCGAGCACGGCAAGGAGATCCTCCGCCGCTTCGCCTACGACCAGTGCGGCTGCCGCGGCGACTGGACGATGGCGTCGTTTGTTGACGATGCGATTGGCACGATCCGGCGGCAGGTGGGGGAGACCGGCCGCGTGGTGTGCGGCTTGAGCGGCGGCGTGGATTCCACGGTCGCCGCCGTGCTCGTCCACCGGGCCATCGGTGATCGCCTGACCTGCATCTTCGTGGACAACGGGCTGCTGCGTCTGAACGAGTCGTCGCAGGTGCTGGCGCGATTCCGGGATCGCATGCAGCTCCCGGTCGTCGGCGTCGACGCGGCCGGACTCTTCGTCGAGCGGCTCGCCGGCATCACCGACCCCGAGCGCAAGCGCAAGATCATCGGCGCCGCGTTCATCGACGTCTTCGAGAGCAAGGCCACGTGAGCTGGGCGGCTTCGACTTCCTGGCGCAAGGCACACTCTATCCGGACGTCATCGAGAGCGTCTCGGTCGTGGGACCGGCGGCGGCGATCAAGAGCCACCACAACGTCGGCGGGCTGCCCGAACGCATGCGCTTCACGCTGGTGGAGCCGCTGCGGCAGCTCTTCAAGGACGAGGTGCGCGAGGTCGGCCTGACGCTCGGCCTGGAGGAAGACTTCATCTGGCGGCAGCCGTTCCCCGGTCCCGGGCTCGCGGTTCGCGTGCTGGGTGAGGTCACGCCGCCGCGGCTGGAGCTGCTGCGGCATGCCGACGCAGTGGCGCAGGAGGAGATCCGTGCCGCGGGCTGGTATCGGCGCCTCTGGCAGTCCTTCGCCGTGCTGCTGCCGGTGCAGAGCGTGGGCGTGATGGGAGACGAGCGTACCTACGAGCATACGGTCGCGATCCGGGCGGTCGAGAGCCGCGACGGCATGACGGCCGACTGGGCGCGCCTGCCGCACGATCTGCTGGCACGCATCTCGTCGCGGATCGTCAACGAAGTGAAAGGGATCAACCGCGTCGTCTACGACATCAGCTCGAAGCCGCCCTCGACGATCGAATGGGAATGAGATCGGGCGACGGGCTACGGACTGCGGGCTCCAGGAAGATCGCGTGCAGCCGCAGAGACCTGCGAAACTTCACGCGTTCTTCCTGTAGCCTGTAGCCCGTAGCCTGTAGCCCTCCAAGATTCAGAGCATGTCCGAGTTCGTCCACCTTCACCTCCACACCGAGTTCTCGCTGCTCGACGGCGCGTGCCGCGTTGACGAACTGCTGGATCAGGCGAAGGCGCTCGGGATGCCGGCCCTCGCCGTCACCGAGCACGGCAACATGTTCTCCGCGGTCGGGTTCCACGACGCGGCGAGGAAGCGGGGCATCAAGCCGATTCTCGGCTGCGAGGTGTATGTCGCGCCGGGCGATCGCCGCACGAAGAGCGGCACGCCCGGCGAGACGGCCAACCATCTGGTGCTGCTGGCCGAGACCAACGAGGGCTTCCACAACCTGATCAAGCTGGTGTCCTCGGGGTATACGGAAGGCTTCTACTACAAGCCCCGCATCGACAAGGACCTGCTGGCCGCGCATGCCCGCGGGCTGATCGGCCTGAGCAGCTGCCTCAAGGGCGAGGTCGCGGAGGGCATCTACAAGGACCGCTACTCGAGGGCGCAGGCGGCCGCCGCCACCTATCGCGACATCCTGGGCCCGGACCGCTTCTTCCTCGAGCTGCAGTATCAGGGCCTGGACGAGCAGCGCGTCGTCAACGCCAGCCTGCCCAGGCTGGCGCGTGAGCTCGGCCTGCCGATGGTCTGCACGAACGACGTGCACTACCTGCGGCGCGACGACTTCAAGCCGCACGACATCCTGCTGTGCATCGGCACCGGCAAGTCGGTCAACGATACCGAGCGGCTGCGCTATCACGGCGATCAGTTCTTCCTGAAGACTCCGGCCGAGATGGCGGCGCTCTTCGCCGAGTTCCCGGAGGCGCTCGCCAACACCGTGCGCATCGCCGACCGGTGCTCGGTGCAGCTCGACGAGGGGGAGAACCATCTGCCGAACTTCGACGTGCCCTCCGGCTTCACGCTGGACGAGTACTTCGAGCACGTCGTCCACGACGGCTTCGCCGAGCGGCTGCCGCGCCTCCGGGCGCTCGCGGCCTGCGGGGCGCTGCGCTACACGATCGACGAGTACGAGCGCCGCCTCGCCTACGAAGTGGCGATGATCAAGCAGATGCGCTACGCGGGGTATTTCCTGATCGTCTGGGACTTCATCCGCTTCGCCCGCGAACAGCGCATCCCGGTCGGTCCCGGCCGCGGCTCGGCCGCGGGCAGCGCCGTCGCCTGGTGCCTGCGCATCACCGACGTCGATCCGATCGCGTTCGACCTCATCTTCGAGCGCTTCCTCAATCCCGAGCGCGTGTCGTTGCCCGACATCGACATCGACTTCTGCGAGCGCCGGCGCGGTGAGGTCATCGACTACGTCACCCGCAAGTACGGCCGGGAGAACGTCGCGCAGATCATCACCTTCGGGACGATGAAGGCCAAGGCGGTCGTGCGCGACGTCGGGCGCGTGCTCGACCTGCCGTTCGCGGACGTCGACAAGGTGGCGAAGCTGATTCCACCCGCGCTCGACATGACGCTCGACAAAGCGCTCGAAGAGAGTCCCGGACTCAAGGATCTTCAGGGCAAGGACCCCCGCGTCAAGGAACTGCTCGACATCGGCCGCCGCCTCGAGGGCATGACCCGGCACGCCTCGGTGCATGCCGCGGGGGTCGTGATCGCTCCCCGGCCGATCACCGAGTTCGCGCCGCTCTACAAGGGCAAACAGGACGAAATCACGACCCAGTGGGCGATGAAGGAGATCGAGCGCGTCGGTCTCCTCAAGATGGACTTCCTCGGCTTGAGCACGCTGACGCTGCTCGACGACGCCCTGGCCGAGATCAAGCGGACCGAGGGGCAGACGATCGACCTCGACAGCCTGCCGTTGAACGTCGAGGACGCCCGCGACGAGGCCGGGACGGCGCGGGTTCAGCGGACCTTCCAGCTGTTCAGCGAGGGCCGTACAGGCCGGCGTGTTCCAGTTCGAGAGCTCCGGCATGCGCGAGACGCTGCGCAAGGCCCGGCCGCAGCGCTTCGACGATCTGATCGCGTTGAACGCCCTCTACCGCCCGGGCCCGCTGCGCGCGGGCGTCGTCGACGACTACATCGCCCGCAAGCACGGCCGCGTGGAGATCAAGTACGAAGCGAAGGATCTCGAGCCCATCCTCCGCGACACCTACGGGGTGATCGCCTACCAGGAACAGGTGATGCGCATCGCGCGGGACCTGGCGGGCTTCACGATGGGCGAGGCCGATCTGCTCCGCAAGGCGATGGGCAAGAAGAACCAGGAAGTGATGGCCAGGATGCGCTCGCGCTTCGAGGAAGGCGCCGTCGCGCACGGGCTGCCGGCGAAGAAGGCCGTCAAGATCTTCGACTTGATGGAGTATTTCGCCGGCTACGGCTTCAACAAGTCGCATTCGACGACCTACGCGCTGCTCGCCTACCAGACGGGCTACCTCAAGGCGAACTATCCGCTGCACTTCATGGCGGCGCTGCTGACGATCGAGTCCCAGAACACGGACAAGCTCGCGTTCTATCTCGGCGAGTGCCGCGACATGGGGGTGACGGTCCTTGCCCCCGACGTGAACCTCAGCGAGCTCCGGTTCACGGTGTCTCCCGGGGTTGGCGTCCGCTTCGGCCTCGGCGCGATCCGCAACGTCGGCGAGGGCGCGATCGTCTCGCTGCTCGCGGCGCGTGGATCGCAGGGACGGCTCGCGGCGCTGGACGCGCTCTGTGAAGACGTGGATCTGCGTCTCGTGAACAAGCGCGTCATCGAAAGTCTCGTCAAGGCGGGCGCGCTCGACGCGCTGCACGCCGCCGACGCCGCATGGGCCGCGCAGCCGACGGCGTGTCGGCGGGCCCGGCTCTTCGCCGCCGTCGATCGGGCGATCGAGCAGGGCGGACGCCGGCAGATGGATCGCGAGCAGGGACAATCGTCGCTCTTCGGCGGCGAGACGGACGAAGGCGCGGGGCTCTCGCTGCCGGCGGCGGCGCCCTGGTCGGACGAAGAGATGTTGCGCGGCGAGAAGGAGGCCCTCGGACTCTACCTGAGCGGCCATCCGCTCGAGCGGTTCGCCGACGGGCTCGCCGCGGTGGGAGCCAGGGGCAGCGATGCGCTCGTCCCGTGCGCCGGCGGCGACGCCACGATGGGAGGCATCGTCGCGACGTGCCGTTTCGTCAAGACGCGGCGCGGCGATCGGATGGCCGTGTTCATGCTCGAGGATCAGGCAGGCAGCGTCGAGGTGGTCGTCTATCCCGAGCCCTTCAAGCAGTTCGCCGGCTTGATCGAGAACGATCGGATGCTGCTCGTCACCGGGCGAGTCGAGGTCGATGACGATCGCGCGAAGATCCGCGCGACGGACATCAAGGAGCTGAAGGCCGTGAGCGAGCGGCTGGTGAAGGAAGTCTGCGTCACCGTCTCGGCGCCCCCGCACGGCCACGACACCTTCCGCGCCCTCGCAGACCTGTTTCTCCGCCATCGCGGCGACAAGCGCGTCCAGTTCGAGCTGCGCGTGACGCGTCCCGGGGCCGCGTCGGGATGGCTGGTCAGGGCCGACGTGCCGCAGCTGCGCGTCCGGCCGTCGGACGATCTGGTGGCCGCCGTGGAGCAGATTTGCGGGCACGGATCGGTCGTGCTCAGATAGGACGCCCCATGCCCGTCGAGACCCTGGAGTTCGAGGAGCCGATCGCCGTCCTGCTCAAGGAGATCGAGGCGCTGAACCTGCTGCCGCAGACCGAGGCGCGCGACGGCGAGATCGCCGGACTGCGCCGGCGGGTGGATCAGATCCGCGGCGAGCTGTACCGGCGCCTCACGCCCTGGCAGCGCGTGCTCGTTGCGCGCCATCCCAGCCGGCCCTACATGCTCGACTATGTCGAGCGCCTCTGCACCGAGTTCGTCGAGCTGCACGGCGACCGGCGCTTCGGCGACGACCAGGCAATCGTCTGCGGATTCGCCAGGTTCCGCGGCGAGCCGGTCCTCGTCGTCGGACACCAGAAGGGCCGGGACATGAAGCAGAAGGTGCAGCGCAACTTCGGCTATGCGCGGCCGGAGGGGTATCGCAAGGCGCTGCGCGCCATGCAGCTCGCCGCCAAGTTCGCGCGGCCTATCCTGGTCTTCGTCGACACACCCGCCGCCTATCCCGGCGTCGAGTCGGAGGAGCGCGGCATCGCCGAGGCGATCGCGCTGAACCTTCGCGAGATGGCCGTGCTCGCGGTGCCGATCATCGTCGTGATCACGGGCGAGGGCGGCAGCGGCGGTGCGCTCGGCATTGCGATCGGCGATTGCGTGCTGATGCAGGAGTTCGCCGTCTACAGCGTGATCCCGCCCGAGGGCTGCGCCGCCATCCTGTGGCGCGACGCGGGACGCAAGGTGGAGGCCGCGGAGGCGCTGAAGCTCACCGCGCCGGACCTCGTCGCCCGGCGCATCGTCGACGGCGTGATCCCCGAACCGCTCGGAGGCGCCCACCAGGATCCCGACCAGGCCGCGACGCTCGTCGAGGAGGCGTTCGCCGCGGCACTCGCCGAGGTCCGGACGATGCCGGACGCCGACCGCGTCTCGCGACGCTATGACAAGTTCCGGGGCATGGGCGCGCTCGGCGACGCGATCTACGAGATGCCGGCGCCCGGAGTCCCGACGGGACGGGCATGACCGCGCCGCATCCGGCACGGCGGACCGACGTGCGCGCCCTCCGCTGGGAACAGCAGCCGTGCGACGAGGCGCAGGCGGCAGCGCTCGCCGCCGAGATTGGTGTGCCGCCGATCGTCGCCCGCCTGCTGTGTCTGCGCGGGCTGGGCGAGCCCGGGCTCGCGCTCCGGTTCCTCGCGCCTTCCCTCGAACATCTTCACGATCCGTTCCTCCTCACCGACCTCGGCCCGGCCGTCGATCGCCTGCTGCGGGCGATCGAGTGCCGGGAGCTGATCGCGATCCACGGCGACTACGACGTCGATGGGGTGACGTCCACGGTCATCCTGCGCCGCGCGATCGAGCTGCTGGGCGGCCTGGTCATCCACTTCCTGCCCGAGCGCCTCCGTGACGGCTACGGACTGCAGGTGCCGGCCGTCGAGCGCCTGCACGCAGCGGGGGCCCGTGTCCTCGTCTCGGTGGACTGCGGCATCCGGAGCGCGGCGGCCGCACGCCGCGCCCGCGAGCTGGGTCTGGACCTGATCATCAGCGATCACCACGAGCCCGAAGCCGAGCTGCCGCCAGCGCTGGCGGTCATCAACCCGAAGCGCGCCGACTGCCGCTATCCCGACAAGCACCTGGCGGGTGTCGGGGTCGCGCTCAAGATCGTCCAGGCCCTGTGTCAGCGGAAGGGCCGCGAGAAATGGCTGCCGTCGTTCGTCAAGGTGGCCGCGATTGGAACCGTCGCCGATGTCGTCCCTCTGGTGGGGGAGAACCGCGTCATCGCCAAGCTCGGGCTCGACAAGCTGTCGGGCAGCACCCACACCGTCGGGCTCCGCGCGCTGCTCGAGAGTGCCGGGCTCCTCAACAAGCCGCTGGACAGCTTTCACATCGGCTTCGTCCTGGCCCCGCGCATCAACGCCGCGGGCCGCATGAGCTCGCCGGACATCGCGGCGCGGCTGCTGCTCGCCTTCGACGAGGGTCAGGCCGACGAGGCGCGCGCGCTGGCGACGCAGTTGCACGACGAGAATACGCGGCGGCAGGACGAGGAAGCCGCGATCGTGGCGGAAGCCCGCAGGATCGTCGACACGGACCCCGACATCGGCGGACACAACGTGCTCGTGGTCGGCGGCGACGCCTGGCACCGCGGCGTGATCGGCATCGTCGCCTCCAAGCTGGTCGATCACTATCACAAGCCGGCCATCGTCCTGTCCTACGACGGCGACGAGGTCCACGGGTCGTGCCGGAGCATCCCGGCCTTCGACATGCTCGGCGCGCTCGAAGGGTGCGCGGATCTGCTGGGCCGCTTTGGCGGGCACCGGCAGGCGGCCGGGCTGTCGTTCGACCGCGGGCGTCTCGGGGCCTTCCGCGCCCGCGTGAATGCCTGGGCCGACGAGCGCCTCGACCCGGACGATCTCGTGCCGCGCCTGCGCGTGGACGCCGGGCTCACACTGGACGGGATCGAGAGCGACGTCGTCTCGGGCGTGGCGGCGCTGGCGCCCTACGGACTGGGCAATCCGCGACCGGTCTTCGAAGCCCGGGGCGTCGAGGTCGTGAGCGGTCCCCACCTGCTCAAGGAGCGGCACTTGACGATGCAAGTCAAGCAGGCCGGCCGGGTGTTCCGCGCCATGGCCTGGCGGGCGGCCGAACGCGCTCCGCTGGTCGTCGAGCACCGGCAGAACCTGGCGCTGGCCTACTCGATCGACCGCAACACCTGGCGCGGTGAAACCACGGTAGAATTGAGCGTTGCCGACCTCAAGGGGGGGACGGCTGAGAGTGCGGAAGAACGAATGACAAGTGACGAATGACGAATGACAAGTGACGAGTGACCAGTGACGAATGGCGAGCGACGCACGGTCCGCCCGCCCGAAACGCGAGAGGCTCGGTGAATCCAGCCTCGGCGCGTGGCCGTCAGGTGTCGATCCGTTCGTGAGGCGTCTCGCTCACCACGCACTCCATCAAGCCAGGGATCGCCCCCTCGTGGCGGGGCGCCACCGACCCAGGACGCTCGCCCGGCCTTCACCCCGACCCCCGACGGCTGTTCGGGCTGACGCGTCACCCGTGGCCCGAGCCCTTCACTGTCGCCATTTGCCCCACGTCAGTCATGCTGCGCCATCGTCATTCGTCATTCGTCATTCGTCATTCGTCATTACTGACTGATGCGCTGGCACCGTCCTGTCAGGCTGCTGCTCGGCCTGTTCGCCCTCGCGTTCGCGGTGGTCGTGATCCTGTCGATCGGCAAGCGGCAGCCCCGGCCGGCCACCCCGACGCAGCTGCGCCAGGATCCGGACGCGGTCACCGAGAGCACGAAGGGCCAGTCGATCTTCCATCGCGGGTCGAAGCAGGACATCCGGATCGACTACGAGCGGCTGGCCACCTACAAGTCGGGCCGGATGATCTTCTACGGCGCGAAGGTGGTGGTGCTCAATCGTGCCGGGCGCAACTTCGAAGTGATGGCCCGGGAAGCCGAAACCGCCGAAAACCAGTCGCAGGTCGATCTGCGCGGCGACGTGTCGATGGTCACGAGCGACGGCCTGACGGTCAAAACGGACAAGGCGACCTATACCGAGAGCGACCAGGTCGTGCGGGCCCCGGGGGCCGTCAGCTTCGCGCGCGACCGGATGACCGGCAGCAGTGTCGGCGCCAGCTACGACCAGGCGCGCGACGTGCTCTGGCTGCTGGACCAGGCGCGCATCACCACTGCCCCCGACAAGACCGGTCAGGGCGGCAGCACGATCACGGCAGGTGCGGCGGGCTACGCGCGCCGGGATCGTTACCTGCGCTTCGATCGCGGCGTGCAGTTCGCCCGCGGCGCGCAGGCGGTCCAGGCCGACGGCGCCATGGCCTATCTGGCGCCTGACACCGACCGTCTGGAGATGCTGGAGCTGCGGGGCCACGCGCGTGTGGCCGGGGTGGGCCAGGGAGCCAACGGCCTCGAGGCGATGACTGCGGACGACATGAACCTCGACTACGGCCCCGACGGGCAGCTGCTCGAGTCAGCGGTCCTCGTCGGCAGCGCCGTGCTGCAGCTCGCGGCCGGCGAGGGCAGGCCCGGGCAGCGTCTGGCGGCGCAGGCCATCGACATCACGCTCGCGCCCGATGGCCAGACCGTTCAGGTGCTCGCCGCGCAGGACGCGGTGCAGCTCGACCTCCCGGCGAGCGGCGCGACAGCCGCCCGCCAGATCAAGTCGGGCTCGCTCGACGCGAAGGGCGAACCCGGTGTCGCCGGCCTGCGGCACGCGAGCTTCGTGGACAAGGTCGAGTTCCGCGAAACGCAGGCGGCGAGCAAGACGGCGCCTGCCTCCGAACGCATCGTCCGGTCACGGCTGCTCGAGGCCCGGCTCCAGTCCGGGCTCGCGTCGATCGACGAAGCGACCTTCACGGGCGACGTGACCCTTCAGGACGGTGGCCGCACGGCCTCCGGGCCGACGATGGTCTATGCCGTCGCGAAAGGGGCGATCAGCATCAGCGCCCCGGAGGGGCAGGACAAGGTGTTTGCGCGGGTCAGCGACGAGCGGATCAACATCGAGTCCCGACGCGTCGACTGGACGACTGACGGGGGACAGATGGTCGCCGACGGCCGGGTGAAAAGCGTACTCAAGGGACAGCGTGCCGACGCGCCGGCCGCCGACGGCACGACCGTGAAGCGGCCCGCGATGCTCGCCGGTGACCAGCCGGTGAACGTGACCGCGGCGAAGATGGTCTACAACCGATCGACCGGCCGCGCGGAATACACGGGCGAATCGCAGCTCTGGCAGGCCCAGACGACGGTCAAGGCCGACGCCATCACCCTCGACGAGGCGAGCGGGAACCTGACCGCGTCGGGAACGGTACGCTCGGTGATGCGCATGGAGTCCACCGAACCGCCGCGCACGGGCACCAACGGCGGCGCCTCACCGCCGGCGCAGGCCGCTCCTGCTGCCGGGACACCCGCGCCGCGCCGTCGAGACGATCGCGACCGCGGCCGAACTCGTCTACGATGACGCCGCACGCAAGGCGACGTACACGACCGGCGCCCGCCTGCTGGGCGACGAGGGCGATCTCCGCGCGACCCGCATCGAAGTGTTCTTCGATCAGTCGGGCAAAGGGCTCGAGCGGCTCGAAGCGTATGAGGCGGTGACGATGAAGGCGCCGGCACGCGCCGGCGCCGGCGCGCGCACGGCGACCGGGGCGCGGCTCACCTATTTCGCCGCCGACGAACGCTACGTGCTCGCGGGACCGCGTGCGCACGTGGTCGAGCAGGTCGGGCAGGAGTGCCGGGACACGACGGGACGCACCTTGACCTTCTTCAAAGCCACCGAGACGCTCCAGGTGGACAGCAACGCCGACAGCCGCACGCGGGCGCGCACCGGTGGCAAGTGCCCGGAGCTGGTGCCCTGATGGCGGTGTTGCGCACCCAGGGCCTCACCAAGTCGTACTCCGGTCGAACCGTCGTGCGTGGGATCAGCCTCGAGGTCGCCGCCGGCGAAGTCGTCGGTCTCCTCGGTCCGAACGGCGCCGGCAAGACGACGACGTTCTACATGGTCGTCGGGCTGACCTCCCCGGACTCGGGACGCGTCGAGCTCGACGGCGCCGACCTCACGCGCGATCCCATGTATGTGCGGGCGCGGAAGGGCATCGCCTACCTGCCGCAGGAGCCGTCGATCTTTCGCGGGCTCACCGTCGAGCAGAACATCATGGCGATCCTCGAGACGCTGGACCTCGACCGCGCGGCACGACGGACGCGGCTGCGCGATCTGCTCGCCGAGCTCGGCCTGGCGCACCTCGCCCGATCGAAGGCGTATACGCTGTCGGGCGGGGAGCGGCGTCGCGTCGAGATCACCCGCGCGCTCGTCATCTCGCCGCAGTTCATCCTGCTCGACGAGCCGTTCGCGGGCATCGACCCGATCGCGGTGACCGACATCCAGAAGATCATCTTCCATCTGAAGGCTCGCGGCATCGGCGTGCTCATCACTGACCACAACGTCCGGGAAACACTGAAGATCACCGATCGCGCGCACATCGTGCACGATGGCGTCATCTTCCGCAGCGGCACGCCGGCGGCGCTGGCCGCCGATGATGAGGTCAAGCGGATTTATCTTGGTGCCGATTTCAAATTGGACTAGCGTAGGGGTTCAGCCGGCCTCCAGGCCGTGTCCCGGGTTATGGCAATCACGCAGAGACTCCACACCAAGCTCGTTCAGAAGCTGATTCTGACGCCATCGCTGCAGCAGGCCATCAAACTCCTGCCGATGACGACCATCGAGCTGGCCGACATGCTCAACCAGGAGGTGGTCGAAAACCCCATGCTGGAAGAGGTGCCGACCGAGGACCTGCAGGCCACCGACTCCATCGCCCAGACCGAGCGCGAAGATCCCCAGAAGGAGCCGCAGCCGGTACGCGGCGACAACTGGGACGACAACGACTACGCCTACTTCTTCGGCGACTATCTCGACGACGGATCGCGCGGCAACCGCGTGCCGGTCGAAGTGAAGGAACTGCCGCCGATCGAGAACACGCTCTCGACGCAGCGCTCACTCGGCGACCACCTCAACTGGCAACTCACGCTCTCCACCGACGATTCGCAGGTGCAGGAGATCGGCCTGGCGATCATCGGCAACCTGGCCGACGATGGCTACCTGATGGCGTCGGTGGACGAGATTGCAGCGATGGGCGACTGGAAGCCGGTCGATGTCGAGCGCGTGCTGACGACCATTCAGCACTTCGATCCGGTCGGCGTCGCGTCGCGTGATCTGCAGGAATGCCTCACGCTCCAGCTGCGCCACCTCGGCCTCGCCGAGACCGCCGCCGAGCGGATCGTCACCGAGCACCTGCGGCTGCTCCAGAACCACCAGGTGCCCGAGATCGCGCGGCGGCTGGGGATGACGATCGAGGAGCTCAAGCCGCACATCGAGATCATCCGCAATCTCGATCCGAAGCCGGGCGGCCGCCTCAACCCGTCGGCCTCGCAGTACGTGATCCCCGACGTCTTCATCGTCAAGGTCGAGGATCAGTACGAGGTGATGCTCAACGACGACGGGCTGCCGCAGCTGCGCATCAACCCGATGTACAAGCGGCTGATCGACAAGGGCAACGACACCAACGACGAGACCAAGGCCTACGTGAAGGAGAAGTTCCGTTCGGCCCTCTGGCTGCTGAAGTCGGTCGATCAGCGGCAGAAGACGATCTTCAAGGTCGCCAAGAGCATCGTCAATTTTCAGAACGAGTTTCTCGATCACGGAATCGAGCACCTCAAGCCGCTGGTGCTCCGCGACGTCGCCAACGACATCGGGATGCACGAGTCCACCGTCAGCCGCGTGGTCAACAACAAGTACATGCACACGCCCCAGGGCGTGTTCGAGATGAAGTACTTCTTCCACAGCGGCATCAGCAGCTCGTTCGGCGAGCACGTCTCGTCGGTCACCATCAAGCAGCGCATCCGCAAGATCATCGATGCCGAGGATGCGAAGAAGCCGCTCAGTGATTCGAAGATCGTCAGCATCCTGCAGAAGGAGGGCTTGATGCTCGCGCGCCGGACGATCGCCAAGTATCGTGAGGAGCTGAAGATTCCGACGTCCAACCAGCGCAAGGTGTTGTACCGAGGCGCCCCCGGCCCGCCCGGGTCCGCCGTGCGAGGCTGGGGAACCCACGGGTTCCAACCATGCGACTCTCCCTCACAGGCCGTCACATCACCGTGACCCCGCCGCTCCGGCAGCTCGTCACCCGGCGGCTGGCCCGCCTCGAGCGGCTGCTCAACGACAGCGTCGTGTCGATCCAGGTGGTGCTCACGCAGGAAAAGCGCGAGCGCCGCACCGAGGTCACGGTGCATGCACGCGGCGACAACATGCTCTCGGCCATCGGCTCGGGCACCAGCTGGACGCAATCCATCGGCGAGTCGGTCGAGAAGGTGGTCCAGCAGGCACACAAGGTCAAGGACAAGTGGCGGACCCGCAAGCGCCGCCGCGTCGCGTCGAGTCGCATCGACGGCGCCCCCCGTCCCGAGCGGGCCGCCGCGGCCGACGAGGCGACCATCGATCTGGGACCGCAGATCGTGCGCATGACGCGCTACGCGGTGAAGCCGATGCGGGTCGAGGACGCCGCGCTCCGGATCCAGTCCTCGCGCGAGCCCTATCTCGTGTTCCGGCATGCGGAGACGGCGCGCGTGGCCATCCTGGTCGCCCGCCCCGACGGCCGGTTCGGGCTGATCGACCCGGAGCCGTGACGGGACGCCCGCCTCGATGAGCGCCGAGACGCGGAAGGTCACCGTGGACGGCGTCGTGCGGGCGGCCGGGTCCCTCGGCTTCGACCTCGCGGTCCTCGCCGGCGCGGGCGGGCTCGATCGGTCCATCCACATCCCGTATCCGCAGAAGACCGGGCTGGCGCTCGTCGGCTTCGACGCCTCCCTGCAGGCCGGACGGCTGCTCGTCTTCGGCGAGAGCGAGGTGCGCTACCTCGAACGCCTGCCGCCCGACGCCTGCGGGGAGACCCTCGCGCGCGTGTTCGCACGCGGCATTCCGTGCATCGTCGTCACGAAGTCGCTGCAGCCGCCGCTGCCGCTGGTCTCGGAGGCGGATCGCCTGGCCGTGCCGCTCCTCAGCACGTCGCTGCCCACGCCACGCGCCCTGGCAAAGCTCACGACGCTCCTCGACGATCGGCTGTCGCCGCGCGCGAACCTGCACGGCGTGCTGCTCGACATCCTCGGCCTCGGCGTGCTGGTGGTGGGGGAGAGCGGCATCGGCAAGAGCGAGTGCGCGCTCGAGCTCGTCGGGCGCGGCCACCGGCTGGTCGCCGACGACGTCGTCGACGTGCGCCGGCGCGCCGAAGCGGTGATCATCGGCACGTGCCCGGCGCTGACCCGTCACCACATGGAGGTACGCGGCATCGGGCTGATCAACGTGCGGGACCTCTTCGGCGTCGCGGCCACCCGCGCCTCCAAGCGCGTCGAGCTCGTCATCGAGCTCGAACGCTGGGACCCGGCCCGGGAATACGATCGGCTGGGACTGGACGAGGCCTACTACGACGTCGTGGGGGTGCAGATTCCCACCATTCGCATCCCCGTTGCGCCCGGGCGCAACCTGGCAATCCTCGTCGAAGTCGCCGCCCGCACGCACCTGCTGCGCACGCGTGGCGAGCATGCGGCCAGACGCCTCGCCGCCCGCCTCGAATCGCAGCTGCTCGGCGAGGCGCTCGACGAGCCTGCTCATGCCGAGGACACGGAGGACGAATGACCCGCCCGACGTCGGCACGCGCTCGCGGCCCGCGTTCCGCGACCCGGCCCCGCCGTCAGGCGGCGGAACCGCTGGCCGGTCCCACCAACCGGTTCATCGTCCTGACCGGACTGTCGGGCTCCGGCAAGTCCCAGGCGATGCGCGCGCTCGAGGATCTCGGCTATTTCTGCGTCGACAACCTGCCGATCACGCTGCTCCCGACCTTCGCGGAGCTCACGCTCCGGCCGGGCACCGAGATCGAGAAGGCGGCCGTCGTGGTGGACGTGCGCGAGGGCGCGCTCCTCGAGCGGTTCCCCCGCGTGTTCGACACGTTGCGGGCCATGCCAGGCCTGAAGCCCACGCTCATCTTCCTCGAGGCCAGCGAGGCGACGCTCGTCCGTCGCTACAGCGAGACCCGGCGGCCGCACCCGCTCGCCCGTCATCGGTCGGCGCTCGAGGGGTTGCGCGAGGAGCGGGCGCAGCTCGAGCCAATCCGGCGGCTCGCCGACGAGATCATCGACACCTCCGATCTCAACGTGCACGAGCTGCGCGAAGCGTTCATGGCGCGGTCGCTCGGCAAGACGCGGCAGGGCGGCCTGTCAGTGACGTTCCTGAGCTTCGGGTTCAAGTACGGGCTTCCGCTCGATGCCGACCTCGTGTTCGACGTGCGGTTCCTCCCGAACCCGCATTTCGTCGCCCGGCTGCGCGAGCAGACCGGCCGCCAGCGCGCCGTCGTCCAGTTCCTCAATCAGTACAAGGACACGAAGGTCTTCCTCGATCAGACCGCGGACTATCTGCGGTTCCTCATCCCGCGCTACGCGCGTGAAGGCAAGAGCTACCTGACGGTGGCCATTGGCTGCACGGGCGGGCGCCATCGATCGGTCGCCATCGCCGAGGCGCTGGCGCGCAGCCTGCGGGGACTGGACGGCGTCCGCCTCCGCGTCAGACATCGAGACGTCGCCAATGCCTGAACCAGAACAGACGCCATCGTCCACTCCGTCGCCACTCATCGGCGTCGTCGTCGTGACGCACGGCCAGCTCGCCACCGAGCTCATGACCGCGACGGAGATGATCGTCGGCGACCTCGCGGGCTTCGCAGCGGTCTCCATCGGCTGGCACGACGATGTCGAAGCCGCGCGCGAGGCGATTGCCGACGCGCTGGCGCGGGTGCAGGGGCCCAACGGGGCGCTGGTGCTCACCGACATGTTCGGCGGCACGCCGGCCAATCTCAGCCTGCCGTTTCTCGAAGACGGCCGCGTGGAAGTGGTCACCGGCGTCAACCTGCCGATGCTGATCAAGCTCGCCGGCCTGCGCCGCACGGCGACGCTGGCCGAGGCGACGCGACAGGTTTGCGACTGCGGCCGGAATGCCATCTGGGTGGCCTCCGACCTGATGCGAGCGGGAGCACCGGCCTCATCATGACGAGCCGGGCGACTCGGGTGACGAACCGGCTCGGCATGCACGCCCGCGCCGCGGCGCGCTTCGTCCGCCTGGCCGGCACCTTCGCCGCGCACGTCAAGGTGGATCGCGCCGGACGCACGATCGACGGCAAGAGCATCATGGGCCTGTTGCTGCTCGCCGCCGCCCGGGGCGCCGAAATCACCATCAGCGCCGACGGCCCCGACGAGGCCGCGGCGGTGGCCGCGCTGGCCGCGCTCGTCGAGCGCGGCTTCGACGAGGATCCGACGTGGTCAGCCTGACCGGCCTTGGCGTCTCTCCCGGGATTGCGAGCGGCCGCGCGTTCGTCGTCCGGCCCGGCAGGCGACAGGTCTTCTATCTGGTTCCCGCCAACCGGATGGAGAGCGAGCTCGATCGCCTGGCGACGGCCCAGGCACGGGCCCGGGCGCAGATCGAGGAGATCGGCACGCGCCTGGCGCGCCTCGCCGGCACCGGTCCGGCGTCGCTGTTCGAGGCGCAGTTGCTGATGCTCGCGGATCCGATGCTGGTCGATCGGGCGATGCAGTTCGTCCGCGAGCACCGCTACAACGCCGAGTGGGCGCTGGAGCGCGCTGCCGGCGAGATCCTCGCGCTCCTCGACGGGGTGAAGGATGCCTACCTCCGCGAGCGCCACGGCGACGTGCGCGACGTCGTCGGTCGGGTCATCCAGAACCTTCGGGGCGAAGCCGGGGGACTCGTGCTGCCCGACTCCTCGGAGCCCTGGATGCTCATCGCCGACGAGCTGCCGCCGTCGATGGCGGCGCAGGTGAACTGGCAACAGGCGGCGGGGTTCGTCACCGAGGCCGGCAGCTGGACGTCCCATACGGCGATCCTCGCGCGATCGCTGGGCGTGCCGGCGGTCGCGGGCGTCGCCGCCGCGACCTCGCGCATCGGGCCGGGGACCGACCTGTTGATCGACGGGTCGAGCGGCGAGGTGCTGGTCGATGGCGGCGGCGATGAACGCGAGTTGCTGCTGCGGCGCAGCGTGGCCACGCCGGCAGTCCCGTCCTGGCCGGTCACCGACGGACCGCTCGTCACGACCGACCGGCACCCGGTGCGGCTCGATGCCAACCTCGAGCGGCCGGACGAATTCGCCGACATCGCCCGCGCCGGCGCCGATGGCATCGGGCTGTTCCGATCAGAGTTCCTGCTGAGCGTGGACGGGGGAGCCCCGGACGAAGAGCGGCAGCGGGAGATTCTATCGCGACCTCCTGGCCCGCAACAGCGGTGAGGTGACGATTCGCACGTTCGATCAGAAAGTCGAGCACGGGAGCGGGAGAGCCGACGCGGTCCACTCGCAGCTCGGCCTCCGCGCGCTCGAGGTCGACAGCGCGTTCCGCGAGGCGTTCGTCGTCCAGGTCCGCGCCCTGTTGTCGGCGGCGCCCGCGGGACGCTTGCGCATCCTCCTCCCCTTCGTCACCGGCATCGACGATCTGCGGGTCGCGCGCGCCCTGGTAGTCGAGAGCGCCGACGCCCTCCGCGCCCGCGGCGAGGACGTCCCGCCGGTCCCGATCGGGGCGATGGTCGAAGTGCCGTCAGCCGCGCTCACGGCCGACGCGCTCCTCGAGCAGGCGGACTTCCTGAGCGTCGGCACCAACGATCTCATCGCGCTGGCTCTGGCGCTCGATCGCAATGACCGGCGCGCCTCGCGGTTCTACGATCCCCTGCATCCGTCGATCCTGCGGCTGCTCCGGTTCGTCCAGCATGCGGGGCAGCGCGCACACCGGCGTGTAGCCGTGTGCGGCGAGATGGCGTCGGATCCGCGCGGCCTCGCGATCCTGCTCGGCCTCGGATTTCGCGAGTTCAGCATGACGCCGGCCAGCCTGCCGATGGCGCGCCGGCTCGTCTCATCGGTGTCCGCACGCGAGCTGCGGGTCCTCGCCAGGCAGACCATCCGTCGCGACCCGGGCCACGAGAACGCACTCGCCGCGATCCTGCAACAGGCCCTCGATTCACCCATGAGGCGGTGACGGCGAGCGGGGCCGCCCCATCGAGCCAGAGAAGGAGACACGATCCGTGGACATCGCCAACCCCGTCCGAGTAGAGAAGCCCTGGGGCTACGAGGTGCACTGGGCGAAGACCGACCGCTACGTCGGCAAGCTCATTCACGTCGCCAAGGGCCACGCGCTGAGCCTGCAGTACCACAACCGCAAGGACGAGACGATCTACCTGCACGCGGGCCGGCTGTTGTTCGAAATCGAGGAGGGCGGCAAACGCATCCAGCGCGAGATGAAGCCCGGCGACCGCATTCACGTCCCGCCGCCGACGGTGCACCGCATGACCGCCCTCGAGGATTGCGACATCTTCGAGGTGTCCACGCCGGAGCTCGACGATGTGGTCAGGCTGGAGGATCGATACGGCCGGGAAGGCACGTCGAAGGCGTAGCCGGTAGGGCAGGCGCGCGGCTGAAGCCCGGCGCGCTCCTGCGGCGGCCAGGCCGGCACCATCCGCGCGGATTGGCGACGGCTTCGCCGCGTCGGCCGCTGAGGGCGGCCGACGCCAGACTAGAACGGAATGTCGTCGTCGGGCGTTTCCGGCTGCGGGCCAGGACTCGGGTCATAGTGACCCGAGTCGAAGTCGTCGCCGCCCCGGTCGCGCGCAGCCCCGCCGCCGCCGCGCTGCCGAGCAACTGAATCCGATCGGCAACGATCTCCGTCATGTACTTCTTCTGCCCGTCCTTGTCATCCCAGCTGCGCGTTTCGAGCCGGCCTTCGACGTAGATCTGCTTGCCCTTCTTCAGGTAGTCCTTCAACGACTCGGCCTGCTTGCCCAGCAGCTTGATGCGGTGCCACTCGGTCTTGTCGGACCACTGATTGTCCTTGTCCTTGCGGCGATCGGTGGTCGCCAGGCTGAACGTGGAGATGGGGAAGCCGCTGGGAGAAAACTTGAGCTCCGCATCGCGCCCGAGGTTGCCGACCAGGATGACTTTGTTCACGCTGCCCATCTGACGAGTCCTTTCGACGGCCGACCCCTCGCCGGCCCGAGCCATTCTAGACCGAGGGCGTACCCGATTGAGCCGTGAGCGGGTGACCGGGTCGCGTCAGTCGCGGCGGCCGACCTTGTCGAGCTGCTGCTTCGCCAGGCGGCTCGCGGCCGAATCCGGAAACTTCTGGATGGTCGCCTCGAAGGACGCGCGGGCCTTGTCCGGCTGGTTCATTGCGCTGAAGACCACGCCGCGCTTGTAGTACGCATCGGGCGTGCGATCCCCGGTCGGGAAATCGGCGATGACGCGATCGAAGGCGGCAACCGCTTCCTTGTTCTTGCCATCGAGCTGGTACGACTCGCCGATGTAGAACTGCGCATCGTCAGCCTGTGGCGCCTTCGGAAACGCGCGCAGGTAGGTCTCGAACCCCTGGATGGCGAGCGCGAACTGGCCGGCGGCGTAGTCCGAGTAGGCGAGGTCGAACAGCTTCGCCGGCGACATGCCGGCGGCTGCGCCCGGCGCCGGTCCGGGAGCTGGCGCGGCGCCCGCAGCCGGGGCCGTCGCGGGATCCGCGGGCGCCGGTGTCGTGCCGTCCGGGCTCGTCGACGGCGTCGGCACGCTGACGGGCACGGTCTGGAGCGAGTTCCGCAGCGAATCGACTTCCTGGGACAACGATCCGAGGCGCACGTTCGAGTCGTCGAGCTTCTCCCGGACAATGCGCAGCTCGGTGGCGAGGCCGTCGATGAGCAGCTTCTGGTCGGCGACGACCTTGCGGCTCGTCGCCGACTGCTCGTCGATCTTCGTGGTCACGGCCTTGAGCGCGTCCACGAGCGTCCCGAGCGTCTGGTGGAGCTGCTGGTTCTGCTCCTGCAGCATCCGGATGTCCGCCATCATCTGCTGATGCTCTTTGTTGGCGGCGGCTTCGAGCGGGGCGGCCGCTGCGAGGAGCGAGCCGGCCAGCAGCGTCTGAGCAGCCGCGCGTGTGGCGAGTCGGAAGGGGTAGTGCTGTCGCATGGCGCGGTCCTCGGGTGGGCCTGACGTTCGGTGGTCTACTTGGCGGTGACGACGAAGTGCGCCCGCCGGTTCTTGGACCAGGCGCCTTCGGAGTGGCCGGGGTCGAAGGGGAACTCCTTGCCGTAGCTCACCGTCCGCAAGCGATCGGGCTGGATGCCGAGCGAGACGAGGTAGGCCCGCGCGGCAAGAGCGCGACGTTCGCCCAGCGCGAGGTTGTACTCGGCTGTCCCGCGCTCGTCGCAGTGTCCTTCGATCGAGACCACCCACGTGGCATTCGTCTTCAGCGTCTCGGCATTCTTGGTCAGCGACGCCTGCCCGTCGCTGTTCATCTCGGCGCTGTCGAACTCGAAGAAGACAGGCATGAGCGGTGACAGCTTGTTGATCTCGTCGAGCGACGCCTTGCTCAGATCCGTGCTCTCGACGCTCGGCTCCGGCGGGACGGTCACCGGTGGCGGCTCGACGATGGGCTCGGGCGGCGCCGGCGGGCGGGTCGTCGACGAGTCAGCGGGTGGTGGGGGCGGAGTCGGCCGGGCCACCGGAGGCTTGGGCTTCCCGCACGCGGCGAGTGAGAGGGCCGCGATGAGGACGAGAGTCAGCGTGGGCAGTGAACGACGCATGAACGTAGAGTCTCCCAATCGGAACGGGGGCGCCAGCGGAATCCCGTCTGGCAGCCCGTGAAACTTCAGCAGATTGCTGCGCAGGGTCAGCGCGACCAGCTCGGGTGAAAGTTGTTGCCTTCCTTCGTCACCTGGGTGAGCCCTCGCCCGTCGCGGCCCACGGTGAAGATCTGCTGGCGCCCCTGCCGTGTTGACGAGAACGCCAGGTGGCGGCCCGTCGGCGAGTACGCCGGGCTCTCGTTGGATCCTTCGCCGTCGGTGATCTGCCGCACCGCGCCCGGAGGCCATGTCGTAGATCTTGATGTCGTAGCCCGGGCCGGTGCGCGACGCGAAGGCAATCTCGTTGTGAGGCGCCGGCGCCCAGGTCGCGCGATCGGCCCAGCTCTCATTCGTCGTGATCCGCCGCGGCTGTCCGAGCCCGTCGGCGTCGAGCACGTAGATCTGCGGGGAGCCGGAGCGATCCGATGTGAACGCCACCTGATTCCCCGACGGCGACCAGGTCGGCGTCGCGTCGATGCCCGGGTGGTTCGTGAGGCGGCGCGTGTTGCTGCCGTCGCGCTGCATCACGTAGATCTCGGGATTGCCGTCGCGGTTCGTCATGAAGGCGATTCTCGATCCGTCCGGCGACCACGCCGGCAGGAAATTGTGCACGCGGTCGTTGCCGCGCGCCGGCGTCTCGGGCGGCCGGCCCTCGTAGATGTACGACACGAAGATGTCGGGCATGTTGTTGTGCCGGTACGACGTGTACGCGAGCGCCTTGCCGTCGGCCGACCAGACCGGGAAGATGTTGAGCGAGCGGTTGGCCGTGATCCGCCGCGGGTTCGCCCCGTCGTAGTCGGCGATGTAGATCTCCTTGGTGCCGCGCGCGAGGACCGTGCCCCGCACGCGCTCGCCGTCGCGATCGGACGAGAAGGCCAGCCGGGTTCGCGCCACGCCGTCGAGATTCCGCTGCTGGCGATGAATCTCGTCGGAGATCGTGTGCGCGAAGAGCCGGGGGTTGGTGCTGGACCCGGTGTATTCCTTGGCGAACACCGCCTGCTGGCTGGCGACGTTGAAGAGCCGGACCTGGACGACGAACCCCTTGGCCGTCTTGTTGACCGTCCCGATCGCCACGCCCTCGGCGCCGAGCTCCTTCCAGCGGTCGAACGGCACCGACTCGATCGAGGCGGCCGCCGGGATCGACGCGTAGGTGTCGCGCGGAATCAGGTCGAACTCGCGCTCGAACGCGAGGTCCTTCCACAGCACTTCGCCGATCGTCGCGGCCACCGCCTTGGTCTCGGCATCCGTCCCGAGTGCGAGGAAATCGGGCACCGCGAGCCGGGGCGCGCCACCGGCGCCGCGGATGGTCACGGCCGCCTCGGTCGGCTGCGACGGCGGCGAGGGGGGCGGCTGGGTCGGGGCTGGCTGCTGCGCGACCAGCACCAGCGGGGCGGCGAGGATCGCGGCGAGAGCACGAATGAGGAACCGTTCCGTCATGATGTCAGCGCATGTACTCGAAGGTCAGGTTGACGGCAAACGTGGCGTGCGGATAGCACGCGGGGAGCGGCGGCAGCGACTTGGTCAGGACAACAGCCCGGTTGGCCTGCATGTCGAGGATGCCGTTGCCGCTCGACTGTCGAATGGTGATGTCGGTCAGCAAGCCGTCGCGCTGGATGACGAACCGGATGACCGGATTGCCGCGCGACTGCTGCTGAGAGCTCCAGTTGCGATAAATGAGCCCCACCATCTGTCCGAGATACTGCGGATCGCAGAAGTCTCCCATCGAGATCTGGCTGCCCGCGCCGCCGCCGCCGCCCGTGGACAAGCCCGTTTCGTTGGACTGCGAGCCGGTGTCGACCCGGGTCTGGCCCGGCTTTTCCTGCGCGCCGGTCGTCGGCGTTCGTGACTTCGCATCAGGCGGCGCCTGCTTCACCGCCGTGCGTGGCGGGGTCGGTTTCGGTTTCGCTGTCGGCTCCACCATCTCGGGCGCCTTCGCGGCCGGTGGACGAATCGGCTGCGGCCGCGGCAGCTCGGGGGTCGGCACAGTGCGCTGAATCGGTCTGCCGCCAATCGACGTCATGCCGCCCGTGACCGGGCCCGGAGCGCCGCCGATGCTGATCGTCATGATCTGCTCGGGTGGTTTCGAGAAGTCGCCGAGCAGGCCCGGGAGCAGGACGACGGCGGCCATGGAGACGACGTGCGCGAGGACGGAGACAGCCAGCATCTTGCGCAGGCCCTCTGGCTCGCGCATCCGGGCGTCGATCGTCGCGGACACGAGATCGGGCGTCATCGGCGGGCGGCGGGCGGCTGCGACACGATGCCCACCTTCTCCACACCACCGTCTTTCAGACGGTCCATCACTTCCATGATCTGGTCCATCGTCACCTGGCCGTCGCTGCGCAGGAACACCTGCTTGTCATCGCGCAACCGCACCAGCTGCCGCACGCGCTCGCCGAGCACGTCGAGACGAATGGACTCGTCGCCCAGCTGCACGACGCGATTGCGCGCGAACGACACCGGCACCGTCACGTAGATCGGGTCCTGCGGGCTGAGCGCCGGGGCGCGGCGCGACTGCGGCAGATTCACGTTGAGGCCCTGCTGCATCATCGGCGCCGCCACCATGAAGATGATGAGCAGCACGAGCATCACGTCGACGAGCGGGACGACGTTGATCTCCGAGAGCGCCGTCGTCACGCGCGGCCGCCGACGGCGTCCGCCGATGTGGCTCGTCGCGCCGGTGGGCATCACTTTCGGCATGGCAACCTGACGGCTCTACGTGAAATTCCGCTCCGCGATGCTGAGGAACTCCATCGAGAAATCGTCCATCGACGCCGCGAACTGCTTCACCTGATCCGTGAAGTGATTGTAGAAATACACCGCCGGAATCGCCGCGAACAATCCGATCGCAGTGGCGATGAGCGCGTCGGCGATGCCGGGACCGACCACGGCGAGACTCGTCGATCCGGAGGCGCCAATCTGCTGGAACGACATCATGATGCCCCACACGGTGCCGAACAGCCCGATGAACGGCGTGATCGACGCGGTCGTCGCGAGGAACGTCAAACGCTTTTCCAGCCGGCTCACCTCCGCGCCCGCGGCACGCAGCAGCGATCGATCGAGCGCTTCGAGACTTCTGAGAGTAGGACGAGGCTGGGCCGCATGCGGTCGCGTCTCCGACGCCACGTGGGCGACGGGCTGCGCCGCTTTCAACTGCGTCGTCAACTCCGCGTAGCCGGCGGTGAAGATGCCGACCAGCGGGCTCTCGGAAAGGGAACGGCACACCGCCTGCACCTCGGAGAACTTGCTGCTGCGGCGGAAGATGTCGAGAAAGCTCGCCGACTGCCGGCGCGCGCGCTGGAACTGCCAGGTCTTGTAGAGAATGACGCCCCAGGAAATGGCAGAAAACAGGAGCAGAATCAGCAGAACGCCCTTGGACAGCGGGGAAGACCGCCATACGAGCGAAACGATGTCGCTCTCGGCGACCGCGCCATTTGGCGCAGCGCCTTGGCCCTGCAGCACCAGGGCCAGGAAGACACACGTGCGCAACGAGACCTCCCGGTCATGGAAATGGCGCCGCTGGGACAGCGCGACGGTGGAGCGTAGCACGCCGGCTGAATCCTGTCAAACCTATGATACGATGGCAGTTCTCGCGCCGAGGCCTGGCTGCTGGGCCTTTGCCGCGCCCCCCGGATCCTCCAAGCGCCGCGCCAGCCCGGTCTGGTCCATGATTCGCTTCCTGAGCATCCAACGGCTCGCCGTCATCGATCACCTCGAGCTCGAATTCGGGCCCGGCCTCAGTGTGCTCACTGGCGAAACGGGCGCCGGCAAGTCCATTCTCGTCGAGGCGGTGAGCCTGTTGCTCGGCGGGCGCGCGACGGCGGATCTCGTGCGCTCGGGCGAAGAGACGGCCACGGTGCAGGCCATCATCGACCTGCCGGATGGAACGGAGCGCATCGTCCGGCGTGAGGTATCGGCGCAGGGCAGAAGCCGCGCCTTCCTGGACGGCGATCTCGTCACCAGCGCTGCGTTGCGCGAGCAGCTTGGCGAGCTCGTCGATCTGCATGGGCAGCACGAGCATCAGGGGTTGCTCCTGCCTGCCACGCAGCTGGCGCTTCTCGATCGCTTTGCCGAACTCGAGCTGAAGCGTGCGGACGTCGCGCGGCTGCACCAGTCGCTGACCGCCGCACGCGCCGAGCTGTCCTCCCTTCAGCGGCGCGAGCAGGATCGCGTGGCACGACTCGACCTGCTGGAGCTCCAGCGGCACGAGATCGACAAGGTCGCACCCAGGCTCGGCGAAGACGACTCGCTCAGCGCGGAACGGGTCATCGTCGCGAACGCGGACCGGTTGAGCCGCCTCGCGAGCGAGAGCTACGCCGCGCTCTACGACGATGAGGCGGCGGTCCTGGCGCGATTGGGTTACGTGTGGAAGCGCATCGGCGAACTGGCTGCGCTCGACACGCGCTTTCAGCCTCACGCCGATGCCCGCGACAGTGTGCGCGCGCCCCTCGACGACCTTGCACGGCTCCTCCGGAACTACGCCGCCAATCTCGACGCCTCGCCGGATCGGCTGCAAGCCATCGAGGACCGTCTGGCGGCGCTCGAGCGTCTCAAGCGCCGATACGGCCCGACGCTCGGCGAAGTCATCGCCCGCCGCGAGGCGGTCGAACACGAGCTGGCCGGCTTCGAGGAGAACACCGGTCGCACTGAGCAGCTTCGCGAGGAAGCGGACACGCTCGCCAAGTCGTACCTCGAACAGGCGCGCGCCCTGTCACGGGAACGCCGGGCGGCGGCGGATTGCTTCGCCGTCTCCTTGTCAGCTGAATTGGCAGAGCTCGCCATGGCCGGGACCCGCTGCTCCGTGACCATCGAGTCGACGGCTGAGTGCGAGTCGGACTGGACCTCCACGGGCATCGATCGGGTGGCCCTGTGCCTCTCGCCGAATGTCGGTGAAGAGCTGCGCCCCCTGGCACGTATCGCGTCTGGCGGGGAACTGTCTCGTGTCATGCTGGCCATCAAGACGCTCGCGACGACGGACGTCCCGGGGAAGACGCTGATCTTCGACGAGATCGACGCCGGCGTCGGCGGGCGGGTGGCCGACGCGGTGGGGGAACGCCTCCGCGCCCTCGGCCGCCAGAATCAGGTGTTCTGCATCACCCATCTCCCGCAAGTCGCAGCGTGCGGCGACGCCCACTATCGCGTGTCGAAACAGGTGCGCGACGGCCGGACGGTGACGCATGTCGCTCGCCTGTCGGCAGACGCCCGTGTCGATGAAGTCGCGCGGATGATGGGTGGACGGGACGTGACGCCAATGGTTAGGGCAGGAGCCCAAGACATCATAAATACGCGTTCTTCCTCGACAAAACGGGCGAAAGCGAAAGTGGAACCCCGCGAAAGCGAAAGGCGAAAGTCCACGGCATGAGCACGAGACCCCGCAGCACGTACGTCGTCGAGACCTACGGCTGTCAGATGAACGTCCACGACTCCGAGCGGATTGCCGGCCTGCTCGAAGCGGAGGGCCACGTCGCCGCGACGGACGCCCGGAACGCCGATCTCGTCGTCATCAATACGTGCAGCGTCCGTGAGCGTGCCGAAGAGAAACTCTTCACGCGACTCGGGGAAATTCGCGCCGAGGCGGCTGACCGGGGACGCCGCCCCATCGTCGCCGTGGCTGGTTGCGTCGCGCAACAAGAGGGCGCCGAGATCCTCAAGCGCTCGAGCCTCGTGGACGTCGTGGTCGGGACCCAGGCAGTCAAGCAGCTGCCGACCCTTGTGGGCCTGGCGCGGTCAGGCAGTCGAGCCCCCCTGATTGATCTCAATCCGTACGAGGACGTCTCGTTCCCGTTCGGCCTGACTGTCCGGAACGATCCCGTGCGCGCCTACGTGACGATCATTGAAGGCTGCAACGAGTTCTGCTCCTTCTGCGTGGTGCCGTACACGCGCGGGCACGAGCGCATGCGTCCGGTCGCCGAGATTCTGGCGGAGGCGCGGGCGGCAGCCGACTCCGGCCGCAGGGAAGTCCAGCTGCTTGGACAGATCGTGAATCACTACCGCGCGCCTGACGACGCCGCTGTCGATTTCGCGCGGCTGCTGGAACGGGTGAGCGACATCGACGGTGTGGACCGCATTCGCTTTGCGAGCCCCCATCCGCGTCACTTCAGCGATCGCACGCTGCAGACGATACGAAGTCTTCGCAAGGTGTGTCGCCACCTGCACATTCCCGTGCAATCGGGCTCGACACGCATCCTGAAGGCCATGCGGCGACGATACACGCGCGAGTCGTACCTCGACCTGGTCGCCCGCATCCGCGCGACGCTGCCGGACGTCGCGCTGTCCACCGACATGATCGTGGGTTTCCCAGGCGAGACCGAAGCCGACTTCGAGGACACGCTTTCGCTGGTGCGAACCGCCCGGTTCCACAGCATGTTCTCCTTCAAGTACTCGCCGCGCCCGCGAACGCTGGCCGGGCTGCGGATGGCCGACGATGTCCTGGAGGCGGAGAAGACGCGACGAATCGTAGCGCTGCAGCACCTCCAGCGACAGATCCAGCTCGAGATCCTGACCGCGATGGTGGGCGAGACGCACGAGGTCCTGGTGGACGGGCCCAGCCGGCGCCGCGATCACGAGCTTGCTGGGCGGACATCCGGCAACACCATCGTAAACTTTCCTGGAGACCCCTCGCTGGTCGGCTCGCTCGTGCGCGTGCGGATCACCGAGGCTGGTGCGAACAGCCTGCGCGGTACCCAGGCAGGAGCATGACCATGCAGATAGAGATGACAATCAAGGGCCTCATGCTCGACCCGGTCACGAACATGCCGATCGTGCTTCTTCGCGACCTCGATGGCCAGCGCGTGCTGCCAATCTGGATCGGCGTACCCGAAGCGAATGCGATTGCGCTGCAAATCGAGAACGTCGCCATGCCGCGGCCCATGACGCACGATCTGCTCAAGAACGTCATCGAGGATCTCCAAGGCTCGGTCGAGCGGATCATCGTCTCCGACCTGAAGGAAAACACGTTCTTCGCCATCATCCAGCTTCAGGTGCGAGGCGAACGAGTGGCGGTCGATGCCCGTCCCAGCGATGCGATCGCCCTGGCTCTCCGGTCGCGCGCACCCATCTTCGTCGAGGACCACGTCATCGAGCATGCGCGGCACGTCGAGCCCTCGACGCAGACCGGTGAACCGGAGCGCCTGCAGAAATGGCTCGAGAGCCTGGATCCCGACGATATGGGCAAGTACAAGATGTAGGCTACAATCCGTCGCGTTGCCAGAACGGGCATCCATGATTGTCGCTATCGCGAACCAGAAGGGCGGTGTGGGGAAGACCACCACCGCCATCAACCTGAGCGCCGCACTCGCCCTCAGAGGCAAGCCCACACTCCTCATTGACCTGGATCCGCAGGGGAACAGCTCGCTGACCTATGTAGATCACCGGAACATCGAACGCAGCGTCTACGACGCGCTGGTCGATCCCGCGTGCGAGTTCAAGGACATTGTCATACCGACCCCACACCCGCACCTGCACGTGGCGCCGGCGCGGATCAGCCTGGCTAAGATCGAGGGCAAACTGGTAGGGGAGTTGGACGCACATTTCAGGCTGAAGGATCGCCTGGACTCCGTCCGGCCGATGTTCGACTACATCGTCATTGACTGCCCGCCGACGCTGGGACTGCTGACCGTCAACGCCCTGGTCGCATCGACGCACCTGCTCATTCCCATCCAGTCGTCCTATTTCGCACTGGAGGGCACGGACGATCTGCTGGAGACAGTGGAAAAAGTCCGCGCGCGTGCGAATCCTGCGCTTCAAATCGTCGGCGTCGTAATCACGATGCACGACCGGCGAACCTCTCTGGCCCGGGACATCAAGGGTCAGATCAGTAAGGTATTCGGCCCCAAGGTGTTCAAGACTCTCATCAGCAAGAGCGTCAGGCTTGAAGAGAGCCCCGCTTACAAAGAATCGATTTTCAGCTTTGCGCCCGATTCTTCCGGCGCCACTGAGTACTACCGCCTCTCGGAGGAGGTCATCGAACGTGTCTAGACGAGGGCTGCCCGAAACCGCCCGTATGCGGCACGACGAACACTACGTCGAAGCCCTGGCTGCCTCGGCCTCGTCGCCGATTGGGCGACTCCTGCCGATCGACCAGATCGACCCCAACCCCAACCAGCCGCGACAGGTCATGGGCGACCTTTCCGAACTGATGGCCTCGATCGCCGAGAAGGGGATCATCGAGCCGATCATCGTTCGCCGACGCGGCCAGCGATTTCAGATCATCGCGGGAGAGCGGCGATACCAGGCCGGCGTGCAGGTCGGCCTGACAGAGGTTCCCGTTGTCATCCGGGACGTGGACGACGTCGAAGTCATCGAGCTGGCGCTGATCGAGAACCTTCAGCGGAAGGACCTGACGCCGTTTGAGGAAGCCGAAGCACTGGCTCATCTCAGCAGTCACGGCTTGACCCACGACCAGCTCGCCAAACGTGTGGGGAAGTCCCGAACGGCGATTACCGAGTCGCTGGCCCTCAACCAGATGCCCGAAGACGTCCGAAATCTATGTCGGCTGGCAGACATTCACTCTAAATCGTTGCTTTTACAGATAGTTAGGCAGTCAGACCACGATAAAATGCTCGCCCTCATCGAGCGAGTATCCAGCCAGGCCGCCGGAGAGCAGCCGGTGACCCGCGAGCAGTTGCGATCGGCGGGCAAGAAGCCGAAGGCAGGCCGTCCGAAAGCCTACATCTTTCAGTACCGGCCACCGAGCAAGGCCTTTTCGCTGAAGCTCAACTTCCGGAAAGCTGACGTGGAACCGGCGGAAGTCATCGCCGCCTTGCAAGACATCATCGAGGACCTCCGAAAGACCTCATAGACCTCCGAACCGAGTCAGGGTCTCCGGGCAGCTCCACATCCAAACGCGACCGAACGAGAGGTTCAACCGGTCGGCAAATTTGCCATACCACTCGACCCAAAGGAACGCGTCGCGCTCCGGGTTGGTTTGACCTTCGTCCGACCTGGGCACGGACGGAGCCTGGACCAGGTACCACTGAAGGCGGGTGGGCGCCAGGCGCTCCGCCACAGGAACGAGGCACGAACGTCGCCCACGCTAGGCCTTCGTCATCCTAAAAGTTAACATAATATGTGTTATTGGACTCAAGACGAATAGCCTGAAAAGAGCCCCTGTTGAAGGTTTGTGGATGGCTGGCTCGGGCTGTTGCCCGAACGCGCCGCCCCTCAGGTTCCAGCCCACCGCTGGATTGCCCGGCCTTTGATATCGTGAGGCTGGTTCGGCAGTTCGACAAGCAATGCTGCGCACACTCGACCGCTACGTCATCCGGGAGGTCCTCACCCCGTTCGCCTTCGCCCTGGCGCTGTTCACGTTCGTCCTCCTCGTGAACCCGCTCATGGAAGAGGCGCGGCGCCTCATCGAGAAGGGCGTCGGCTCCCAGACCATCCTGAAGATCCTGGTCATGCTGGCGCCGCACGCGCTCGGGATCTCGATCCCGATCGCGCTCCTGGTCGGGCTCCTCATCGGGCTGGGCCGGCTCTCAGCCGACCGGGAGGCGGTGGCACTGCAGGCGTGCGGCGTCAGCCTGACCCGGCTGCTCCGCCCGGTCGCCGTGGTGTCGGTGCTCGCGACACTCGCGACGACCTACGTCATGGTCATCGCCATTCCCGAAGGCAATCGGCGCTACCAGGCGATCCTGGCCGAGGTCGTGGCGGCGCGCATCGAAAGCGAAATCAAGCCCCGCGTCTTCTTCGAGGACTTTCCAAACCTGACGCTGTACGCCCGGGATGTGTCGTCCACCGGTGGCGGATGGCGCGACATCTTCCTCGCCGACCGCCGGAATCAAGCCCAGCTGCAGATTCTCGTGGCGCGCAAGGGCCAGCTCATCATCCACCGGGACCGCCTCAAGGTGGACCTCATCCTCGAGGACGGGAGCCAGCATCGGCTCGACAAGAAGGACGACACCAAATACGAAGTCCTCCGGTTCACGACCCAGACGATTGCCCTCGATTCCGGCCGAGGTCTTTCCCAAGACCCAAATCGTCCACGGCGCGGCCGAGATGACCATTGCCGAGCTGCGCCGGGAGATTGAGGTGCGCCGCCGCCAAGGCCTCTCCACACACAACGAGACCATGTTCATCCACCAGAAGTTCTCCATTCCGGTGGCCTGTCTCGTCTTCGGCCTGATCGCGCTCTGCCTCGGCATCACCAACAGCAAGGACAGCAAGCACGCCAGCTTCGTGGTCGGCCTGGGGGTCGTGTTCGTCTACTGGATGTTCTTCCTGCTCGGTCAGGCGATGGCCCGCGCAAAGTGGCTGCCTCCCGAACTGGGGCGCTGGGTGCCGGACATCATCCTGGGCGTCGCGGGAATCGTGCTGCTCGTCTGGCGTCTCCGGTATTCGGACGCCGGCGTTCAGCTCACACTGCCTACTTTTCAAAGCCTCAGGGACCGCCTGCAAGCGGTCACCGGCTGGCTGGTCAGCCGCATCAAGCGCGCGCGGCCGTCAGCGTCGCCCCGCGCGCCGTCCTCAACGCCTTCCCCTGCCATGGCCGCAGCCGCTTCCCGGCCGTCGCGCGTCGTCGTCGTGGTTCGGATTCCGCAAGGATGGCTCCCCCGCTTTCGCCTGCTGGATGGATACGTCTCGAGGGCCTATCTGCGGATTCTCGCGCTCGCCTTCGCCGGAATGCTCGGCATTTTCTACATCGCGTCCTTCATCGACTGGTCCGATAACCTGTTCAAGGGACAGGCGACCGGCGTCCAGTTGGCGCTGTTCCTGTGGTACTCGACGCCGCAGTACGTCTACTACGTCCTGCCGCTCGCGGCACTGGTCGCGACGCTTGTGACCATCGGCCTGCTGACCCGCTCGAGCGAACTGATCGTGATGCGCGCGTGCGGCGTCAGCCTGTACCGCACCGCCGTGCCGCTGCTGGTCTTCGCCCTCCTCTGGAGCGGCGTGTTGCTGGCACTGGAAGAGACGGTGCTGGCACAGGCCAACCGCGGGGCCGCCGAGCTCAAGCACCTGATGCGCGGCGGCTCACCACGGACCTTCAACGTCCTGGCGAGACAATGGGTCACCGGCCGCGACGGGCGCCTCTACCACTACAACTACTTCGACCCCCGCGCGGCCGCTCTGAACGAGATCGAGATCTATCGGTTCGACCAGGCGAACTGGCGGATCGCCGAGCGCACACAGGCCCGCGCGGCGGTCTTCGACCGCACGGACTGGAGGGCGGCCCACGGCTGGATTCGCGGGTTCACAGATCACAGCGTGACGACCTACCTCCCGTTCGCCGAGCGGCGGCTGCAGTTGGAGGCGCCCGGGTACTTCGGGACCGAACAGCCTGACGCGGAGCGGATGAGCTTCACCGATCTCCGGCAGTACATCGCGACCCTGAAGATCAGCGGCTTCGACGTCGTGCCCTTCACCGTCGCCCTGCACCGCAAGCTGTCGTTCCCGTTCGTCGCGCTCGTCATGACCTTGATCGGCGTACCGTTCGCCGTCACGACGGGACGCCGGGGCGCCCTCTACGGCATCGGCCTCGCGATCGGCCTCGCCATCTGCTACTGGGGACTGTTCGCGGTCTTCACCGCCATCGGCAGCGCCGGGATGCTGAGCCCGGTGCTGGCTGCCTGGGCGCCCAACGTGCTGTTCGTGTCGGCGGCAACGGCCATGCTGCTCACCGTCCGCACGTGACGCCCGGACCACGACACCCCGGCATCGCCGTACAAACAGAAAGGGCGGGACGCCCCGAGAGCGTCCCGCCCCGAATCCAACCCGGCCATGGCAGGGTTGCTGGATCTCGCGTCCGCTACTTCCCTGCTTCAGCCTTCAACGCGGCCGCTTTGTCGCGACGTTCCCACGTGAAGCCGTCCTCTTCCCGTCCGAAGTGACCGAAGGCGGCGGTCTGCTTGTAGACCGGCCGGCGCAGCTCCAGCTCCTCGATGATGCCCCGGGGCGTCAACTTGAAGTGGGCCCGCACCAGGGTGGCGAGGATCTCCTCCGCCACCTTGCCGGTCCCGTGCGTGTCGACCAGCACCGAGACCGGATCGGCAACGCCAATCGCGTACGCGAGTTGAACCGTGCAGCGCTCGGCCAGGCCCGCGGCGACGATGTTCTTGGCGATGTAGCGCGCCATGTAGCAGGCGGATCGGTCCACCTTCGTCGGATCCTTGCCCGAGAACGCGCCGCCGCCGTGGGGCGCGGCGCCGCCGTAGGTGTCGACGATGATCTTGCGACCGGTCAGGCCGGCATCGCCCTGGGGCCCCCCGACGACGAATCGGCCGGTGGGGTTGATCAGGAACCGTGTCTTGGCGTCGATGAGGTCCTGCGGGACGACCTTGTTGACGATCTTGTCGATCACGTCCTCGCGGATCTGCTCGGTGGTCGCCGAGGCGCTGTGCTGGGTCGAGAGGACGATGGTGTCGATGCGGAGTGGCCGGTGGTTCTCGTACTCGACGCTGACCTGCGACTTGCCGTCGGGCCGCAGGTACGGCAGCACGCCCTCGCGCCGGGCGCGCGAGAGGCCGCGACACAGCTTGTGCGCGACCATGATCGGCAGCGGCATCAGCTCCGGCGTCTCGGTGCAGGCATAGCCGAACATCAGCCCCTGGTCGCCGGCGCCGCCCGGGTCCACGCCCATGGCGATGTCCGGCGACTGCTCGTGAATCGATGACAGCACTCCGCAGGTCTCGTAGTCGAACCCGTACTTCGCGCGCGTGTACCCCACGTCCTTGATCGTCTGGCGCACGATCGTCGGGAAGTCCACGTAGGAACTGGTGGTGATCTCCCCCGCGACCACGGCGAGGCCGGTGGTGACGAGCGTCTCGCACGCCACGCGGCCCATGGGATCCTCGGCCAGGATGGCGTCCAGGATGGCGTCCGAGATCTGGTCGGCAATCTTGTCAGGATGCCCTTCGGTCACCGACTCGGACGTGAACAGGTAGCGGCCCTTACGACTCATCTGCACTCCTTCAACGCGGTCCGGGCACGTGGCCACGCTCTCGGCACGCCGAACTGCGTCCAAAACCCATCAAGGGTAGCAGAGATGGCCCCTGGCGGGTCAACCGTTCCGGGCCTCTATGACACGTTCCGATCACGGCGGCAATGGTTTTCAGCGACGCGGATGGTAGCGATCGTACACGACGCGAAGGCGCGCCTCGAGGACGTGGGTATAGATCTGAGTCGAGGAGAGGTCGGCGTGGCCGAGCATCATCTGAATCGCCCGCAGATCGGCGCCGCGCTCGAGCAGATGGGTCGCGAACGAGTGACGGACGACGTGCGGCGTCAGGTCCCGGACGATGCCCGCTCCCGTGCCGTACCGCTTGAGCAGCTTCCAGAAGCCGACGCGGGAGAACGGCGCGCCACGCGGGCCGCTGACGAAGAGCCACGGCGACGTGCGGCCGGCGAGAATCTCCAGCCGCGGGCCCGCCAGGTATCGACGCACCCACCCGACAGCGGATGCGCCGAGGGGGACGACCCGTTCCTTGGAGCCCTTCCCCACGCACGTGAGGTAGCCGGCATCGAGATTGATGTCCGCGAGCCGCAGCCGGACGAGCTCTGAAACCCGCAGACCGGTGGCATACAGCACCTCGATGAGCGCGCGATCCCGCACGCCTCGCGGTGTCGCGCCGTCGGGTGCGTCGAGCAGGCGATCCACATCGTCCGCCGACAGATAGGTGGGCAACTGCGGCCACGCCCGCGGCGCGCGCAGGTCTTCGGCCGGGCTCGAGGTCACGCGGCGGTCGAGCACGAGGAACTTGTAGAACCCGCGGATGGCCGCGACCAGCCGCGCGACCGATCGAGGGGAGTAGCCGCGCGCCATCAGGTCGCGCACCGCCCGCTCGAGGTCCGCGAGGGTGACCGATTCGATGGCGAGCGACGCCCCGGCGGCGTATCGGCCGAAGATCAGCAGGTCTCGCCGGTAGCTTTCGAGCGTATGGTCGGCGAGCCGCCGCGCGACGCGGAGATGGTCGATGAAGGCCTCGAACAGCGCCAGAGCGGCCGGTGGTGGCGAGGGTTCGGGCGTGGTCATGCCAGATTGACACCCCGGGGTGTGCGGGATAGTATCCGCGCCGTCGGAGCGCCCTGCTGCCGAACGGTCCCGTATGGCTCAGTCATCGAAGTGGGAGTCGCTGCCCACCGAAGCCCTCAACCCCAACAGCCTCGGCCTCGACAAAGCTCCCATCGGCGAGATCATCGACCTGATGATCGCCGAGGATCGGAAGGTAGTGAACGCCGTCCACCGCGAGCGCGATCGGCTCGCCCACGGTGTCGAAATCATCGCACAGGCGCTGCGGCGAAGCGGCCGCATCTTCTTTGTCGGCGCCGGCACCAGCGGCCGGCTCGGCGTCGTCGAAGCGGCGGAGATGCCGCCGACCTTCGGCACCTCGCCCGCGAGCGTACAGGCCATCATGGCCGGCGGCAAGGACGCGGTCTTCAAGGCGAAGGAAGGCGTCGAAGACGACTACGAGGAGGGGGCGCGCGCGATCGCCCGCCTGCGACCGACCAAGAAGGATGTCGTCATCGGGGTGTCGGCGAGCGGGCTGACGCCCTTCGTGCGGGGCGCCCTGACACGCGCCCGCAAGAGCGGCCTGCGGATCATCTTCGTCACCTGCTGGCCCGGCGCCGACCTCCAGAACTTCGTCGATCTCATCATCGCCCCGAGCGTCGGCCCCGAGGTGCTGACGGGATCGACAAGGCTGAAGGCGGGCACCGCCACCAAGATGGTGCTCAACATGCTGACCACCATCGCCATGGTCCGCATCGGCAAGACCTACGGCAATCTGATGGTGGACGTCCAGGCCAACTCCGAGAAGCTGAAGGATCGCGCGTGCCGCATCGTCGGCATGGTGACCGGCCTCGGCTACGAGGATGCCGGCGAACTGCTCAAGCGGGCGCGCTGGAACGTGAAGGTCGCGATCGTGATGCACAAGACCGGCGCCTCGTACTCGCGCGCCGTCGGCCGGCTGCGCCAGGCCGAGAGCTCGATGCGCGACGCCATCGGCGAGGACATCGAGCCCCGCCTCCGCACCCTCCTCCATCTCGACGACTCGCCAAAGAGCAAGGGCGATTCGAGCCCCGCCACCAGCTGACGCGTGAGGCTGGTCGATCGGCGCGACTAGCGCGATCGGCGCCTGCCGAGCTCGTGGATGCGCCCGCGGCGGCTCGCCGGGCCGACCACTCCGGACTTGCGCAGCTTCGACGCCGCTCCGTCGTCGAGCAGCACCTCCACGTCGTGGTGGAGCTGGAGCAGCGACGCCGGCACCGCGGTCGTGATCGGGCCCTCGATCGTGCGCGCGACGACACCCGCCTTGCGCGCACCGGTCGCGATCAGGACGATCGCCCGCGCCTGCATGATGGTCGCCACGCCCATGGACAGGGCTTCGCGGGGAACCTGGCGCAGATCGCCGTCGAAGAATCCGGCGTTGGCGCGGCGCGACGCCGCGGTCAGTCTCACGCGGTGCGACCAGGCCGACAACCGGGGCGCGGGCTCGTTGAAACCGATGTGGCCGTTCGCGCCGATGCCGAGGATCTGGAGATCGATCCCTCCCGCCCGCAGGATCGTCGCCTCGAAGCGGGCGCACTCTGCCGCGGCGTCTGGCGCCTGCCCGTCGAGGAAGTGCGCGCGCAGCGCCGGCAGGTTGACGTGCCGGAACAAGTGCGTCTCCATGTACGAACGGTAGCTGCCCGGATGCTCGGGCGGCAGTCCCGCGAACTCGTCGAGGTTGAACGTCGTGGCCAGCCGGTAGTCGGTGACGCCCGAGGCGTGCAGCCGCGCCAGTTCCTCGTAGAGCGGGAGCGGCGTGCGCCCGGTTGCGAGACCGAGGACGAGCCTGGGGTTGGCACGCAGACAGACCGCGAGCCGCTTCGCGAGGGTTCGGGCGAGAGACCGTTCGTCGGAGAAGATGGCCAGTTTCACGATGTCCTGTATCTGGGAAGGCGTGCGCCCCCGGCCAGCTCCGCGAGAGCCAGCGAGACGGCGCCACACGCCGGCTCGCGGTCGAGGGGCTGCACGCGGCTTCGAGGCGCGATCGCCAGCAGGTGCGCGGCGAGCGCATCCGCAAGGCGCGGCACCGCCTGCAGGATCCCGCCGGCGAGCACGAAGCTGAAGGTTTCCTCGGTCAATTCGAGGCGGCGCACGACCGACGCCGCACACGAGGCGAGCTCGCGAGCCCCGACCGCCAGGATCTCGGTCGCGACGGGATCGCCCGAATCGGCGGCACGCTGCACGGCCCGCGCGACGGCGGCGATCGCCGTCGGACGGACCCGATCGTAAATCGCATGCACGAGCCCGGCCGCGTGCGCCGCGCCGAAATGTTCGAGGACGAGCGGTGTGAGCGCGGTGACGGGCCCGCGCCCATCCGCCTCACGCACCACGGCGCGCAGAGCGTGTCGGCCGATCCAGTAGCCACTGCCCTCGTCGCCCAGCACGTAGCCCCATCCGCCGGCACGGGCGGCCTCGTTGTGCGCGTTTCTGCCGTAGGCGATCGAGCCCGTCCCGGCAATCAGGACGACGCCGGGGGCCTCGCCGACGCCCGCCACCAGCGCGATGAGCGCGTCGTTGGCGATGACGATCCGGGCCTTGAAGCCGATGCGCCGCATCACCGCGGCGATGATCGACGCGTCGCTCTCCCGATCCACACCGGCCATTCCGAGGCAGATCGCCGAGGGCCGCACCTCGCGGTCGCCGATCGCACGCTCCATCACGTCGTGGAGCACCTTCTCGACCTCGAGTTCCCCGACTGACTGGAGGTTGGCGCCGCCGCCCCGCGCCTCGGCAAGGAGGCGTCCGTCCGCGTCGGCGAGCAGGCACATCGTTTTCGTCCCGCCGGCGTCGATGCCGAGCACGACGGTTGATGCCTCGCTGGCATGTCCCGCGGTCATGCGCGCGCAGTATAACAAACTGGTTATGGCCACTTTCCCGCCGCCTCGCACGCGTGGCGATGCGAGCCGGCGAGGTTTGACACCTCGATCCCCCGCTGTTACAGTCCTCGGCCGTCGATGATCGTGGAACGCGGCATGTGCGGACTACGGTGGGCTGGCGCACTCATGGCCGCTCTCGTTGCCGCGTTGGCGCTCGGTGACGCGCCTGCCCGCGCGGCCCGATCGACGACCTCCACGGAAGTGCGCGCCCTGTGGGTCCTGCGCACGTCGCTCACGACCCCCGGACAGATCGATCGCCTCGTCGCCGATGCGTCGGCTGCCGGGATCAACACCCTGTTCCTGCAGGTGCGAGGGCGAGGCGACGCGTACTTCGAGGGCAGCCCCGAGCCACGCGGCCAGGGCGTTGGGGCCGCCTTCGATCCGCTGGGACATGCGATCGCGCGGGCACGCGCCGCCAATCTGCGCACGCACGCGTGGGTCAACGTCAATCTCATCGGCAGCGCTGTCGACCGTCCCCACCGACCGCGGATCATCTCGTGCGGCAACACCCCGAATGGCTGATGGTACCGCGCGAGCTCGTGCCCGCTCTGCATCGCCTGGATCCGCGCGATCCACAGTACGTCGCGACCCTCGCGTGGTGGACGCGGCAGCATCCGAAGTCGGTCGAAGGGCTGTACGTCTCGCCGATCCCGCCCGATGCGGCCCGACATCTCGAAGCCATCGTCGGCCGTCTGACCGAGCGCTATGCCGTGGACGGTGTGCACTTCGACTACATCCGCTACCCTTCGGCGCAGTTCGACTACAGCCGCGTCTCGCTGGCGGCGTTTCGCGAGTCGGTCGAGCGGGAGGTGGAGCCGGCCGAGTTGCGGCGCCTCGATGCCGCCACCGCGCGCCAGCCCCTCGCCTTCGTGGAGCGTTTTCCGCAGCGCTGGGTCGAGTTCCGACGGTTGCGGCTGACCGACCTCATGGCCAGGCTCCGCGCCGCAGTGAAGAACGCCCGCGCGGACGCGCTGGTCAGCGCCGCCGTGGTACCGGATCCGCGCGAAGCCGTGGAAGGACGACTCCAGGACTGGCCCGAGTGGGGACGAAGGGGCCTGCTCGACGTGGTCTGTCCGATGGCCTACACCGACCGCCTCGCCACCTTCCGACGGCAGATCGACGCGGTCGCGCGGGAGATGGCCCCGCGTCCGCAATGGGCTGGTATCGGCGCGTATCGGCTGACGCCACGAGCCACGGCATCGCATGTCGAGGCGGCCCGCGACGCGGGGGCCCAGGGCATCGTCCTCTTCAGCTACGACGGCATCGGCACGCCGGCGACGCGGACCGCGACGCTGTCGGCGATCGGCCGCCTGGCCTTCCCCGCTCCGCGCTCGGCGGCGCGCGCGGCGTCCGCTCCCGCTCACGACTGACGGAACGGTGCCGATGAGCCCCGCTTCCGCGGTCCTGGGTCCGCTCGACTACGCGGTCATCGTCGGCTATCTCGTCGCCATCACCGCGTTCGGCTCATGGTTTGCGCGGTACCAAAAGACCACGCGCGACTACTTCCTCACCGGCCGGTCGGTCCCCGGCTGGGCGATCTGCTGCACCATCGTCGCCACCGAGACGAGCACCCTGTCATTCATCGGTGTGCCGGCACAGGCCTACGCCGGCAACATGACGTTCCTGCAGCTCGTCCTCGGCTATATCGTCGGACGGTTCCTCGTCAGCGTGCTTTTCCTGCCCGCGTACTTTCGCGGGGATCTGGTCACGTCCTACGAGCTGCTCAACCGTCGATTCGGCGCCCCCGTCAAGAACCTGAGCGCGATCGTGTTCCTGATCACCCGATCGCTCGCCGACGGCATCCGCCTGTACGCGACGGCCCTCGTCATCGCCGTCGTCACGCAGCAGTCGGTGTCGCTGGTCGTCGTGGTGCTCGGCGCGGCCATGATCGTCTACACGATGCGCGGCGGCGTGGCGGCGGTCATCTGGACCGACGTCGTCCAGCTGTTCGTCTACGTCGCGGGCGCGCTCATCGTCTTCACCTCGCTGATCAGCCGGGTCGATGGCGGACTCGAGGGAGCGCTCGCTCTGGGGCGCGAGGCGGGCAAGCTGCGCGTCTTCGATTTCGCGCTCGACGCGACGCGCGTCTACACGTTCTGGTCCGGGCTGCTCGGCGGAATCGCGCTCACACTCGCAACGCACGGCAACGATCAGTTCCTCGTGCAGCGGCTGCTTTCTGCCCGATCGCTCCGTGACGCTTCCCGCGGGTTGATCGTGAGCGGATTCGTGGTCTGCGCGCAGTTCCTGCTCTTCCTCGTGATCGGCATCCTGCTCTACGCCTTCTACCAGCAGACGCCGCTGCCGGTCCCGCTCGACCGCAATGACAAGATCCTCTCCATCTACGTGATTCACTCGCTGCGCGGCGGCGCCGCCGGCTTCATCGTCGCGGCGATCGTGGCCGCGGCGCTCTCGCCCTCGATCAATGCGATGGCCGCGACGACGATCAACGACTTCTACCTGAAATACGTCAGGCCCGATGCCGATGAGACCACGCTGCTCCGCCTGTCGCGGATGGCCACGGTTTTCTGGGGAGTCGTACAGGTCGCCGTGGCGCTCGGCGCACAGTGGATGCAGCAGGGCGTGCTCGACGCGGGCCTCTCGGTCCTGTCCCTCGCCTCGGGCGCGGTGCTGGGCGCGTTCCTCCTGGGGACCGTGGGCGGGAACACGAGCCCGCGCGCGATGTTCGTCGGCATGCTGACGGGTCTTGCCACAATGCTGTACGTGTGGAGCGCGACCCCGATCGCGTGGACCTGGCACGCGCTCATCGGCGCCGTGGTGACGATCCTGGCCGCAAAGCTGACGCATGCCGCCGGCCGACGACACCCGCTGACGGCCTCGACGTGAGGAGCCCGCCGGACGTGTCCGCGTCAGCCTCGCCCTTCGCCCGCGCCGACGCGCGGCTCGCCGACGCCGTCGCCGGGGGCGCCTTCCCGTGCGCGGTCGTGGAGATCGGCACGTCGGCAGGACATGTCTGGAGGAGCGCGCACGGCACGCTCACCGGCCAGGCCGAGGACGCCGCAGCGTCGCCCCACACCGTCTTCGATCTCGCCTCGTTGACGAAAGTGCTCGCCACTACCACCCTGGCGATGCAGCTGAGTGACCGGGGGCTGCTGGGGCTCGATCAGCGCATGACCGACTGGATCCCGCGGTGGCGCGGCGCCGATCGCGAGGACGGTCACGATCCGCGATCTGCTGGCCCACGCATCCGGTCTCACGACGCACCTGCCACTCTACGAGACACACGAGGGCCGGGCGGCGTTCGTGGACGCAATCTGTGAGATGCCGCTCGAGTACGTCCCGCGGACGCAATCCCTCTACAGCGACCTGGGGTTCATGCTGCTCGGCTTCGTCATCGAGGATGCCGGCGGAGCGCTGCTCGACGCGCAGTTCGCACCGATCGTCGTCGCTGGTCGCTCCGGCTCGTCTCATGTTCAGGCCACCTGCCGCCCTGGCGCCCGGAGATCGCGCCAACGGGCGTTGACGCGTGGCGGCGGCCGCCTCCTCGTCGGCGAGGTTCACGACGGCAATGCGTGGGCACTGGGCGGGCGTGCCGGGCACGCGGGCGTCTTCGGTGACGCCGTGGCCGTCGGCACACTTCGCCCGGCTGGTGCTGCGCGGCCTGCGGACGCACGACGACGCGCTCGCGCGCGCCGACACGCTTCGCGAGTTCGCCGACGCGCACCACGGTCCCGAACAGCACCCGCGCGCTCGGCTGGGACACGATGAAGCCGACCTCGTCGTGCGGGACGCGCATGACGCCCGACAGCGATCGGCCACACCGGCTTCACCGGCACTTCGCTCTGGATCGACTGGGAGCGCGATCTCTACGTCGTCCTGCTGACCAATCGCGTGCATCCGACGCCGGCCAACGATGCCATCCTCGACGTGCGTCGCGAGTTCCACGATCTCGTCATCGAGTCGTGGGACGCATCTCTGCCCACGATCGACCCCTCCTCATGACGCCGACGACGGTGAGGGCGAGGCGCGGGACGATCCTCGTGCTCTGCGCGGTGTTCCTGGCCTCGGGGCTGTTGATGGCGGCGCTCGGTCCGTCGCTGCCCGACCTCGCCGCCCGAACCTCGAGCGATCTCTCCGAGCTCGGCCGGATCTTCGTCGCGATCTTCGGCGGCGCGCTCGCCGCGCAGATCCTCGGCGGCCACACCAGCGATCGGTTCGGGCGCCGCATCGTGCTGGTCATTGCCGGAGTCTGTTGTATGGGTTCGGCGCGCTCGGCGTCGCCTCGAGCACACGTCTCTGGGTCACGCTGGCGTCCGCGGTGGTGCTCGGCCTCGGTTACGGCGGCACCACGCTCGCGGTCAACGTTCTCGCGTCGGAGCTCACGCCCAGGCGCCGCGCGACCACGGTGAACCTGGTCAACGTGTTCTATGCGGCCGGTGCGATTGCCGGACCGCTCGTGGCGGGGTTGTTCCTCGATCGCGGCCGTCCCGCCGTCTCGGCCGTCTGGATGGGTGTCGGCCTGGTCTTCCTCCTCGTGCCCGTCTGCGCCCGAGCCATCCCCGGCGGCGTGCTGCCACAGCATCCGGCGCCCGGCGATGCCGCAGCACCCGCCGGCGGGACTGGCTTCATCGTCGCCTGCGGCATCTTTCTGCTGCTGTACGTCGGCAGCGAAAGCGCGACCGGCGCCTGGGCCGCCGGTCTACCTCCAGCGCTCCGCAGGCCTCGATGCGTCCGGTGCCGCATCGTCCACCGCGGTCTTCTGGTTCGCGCTCTGCGCCGGACGCATGCTCGCGGTGCTCGCCGGCATGCATCTCTCGGCGCAACGGCTGCTCGTCGTCAGCCTCGCGGGATCGGCAGCCGGCGCGCTCAGCCTCGTGATCGGCCACGGGACGGCGTGGATGAGCATTGCCGCGCTGGCGCTACTGGGCTTCTCGTTCGGACCGATCTATCCCACAGCGATCGCCATCGTCACTGGCCGCTTCCCGCGCACGGCGGGCGCGGCCACGAGCCGCATCGGCGTGCTCGCCTCACTCGGCGGGATGCTGTTCCCCTGGCTGCACGGCCTGGTGCTCACTCACGGCACGACGGCCGGCAGCGCACGATTGACGCTCGGGACCATCGTCGTGATGGCGCTGATGTGGACGCGCGTCGACCATGTCGCACGCGCGGGCCATCCGGCCAGCCCGCACGGCCTCGTCGTCCTAAGAGCCGGCCCCGCTCGATACGGCTAGACGCCGGGCCCTCGGGGCGACGGAAATCCGCTCGGCCGTGTTCCGCCGGGTGAGGTCGGCATGCCCGGCGTGCCGGGAGTTCCGGGCTGCTGACCGGGCTGGCCCGGCTGTGTGGGCGTGCACCGACGCGCCGCGACACGTCCTCGACGGTGACGATCCACTGATTGTATTGCTGGCGATTCTTGAAGATGCGGATCGACTTGGCGCTGCTTCGACTGACGACGGCCGCGACGCCGCCGCGGTCGACACTTCGCGACCGGTCTGGCCCAGGGGTCCCGAGGGGCTGGTCCGCCCGACGCCCTGGGCCGACGAGCCGAATCCGGATCTCCCTGCCCGGACCGAGACCGCCGCATCGGTCCCCGAGGCCGGCGGGACCGGGGGCTGCGACCCGGGGGCGGTTGCCGAACCGCTCTGGCCGAAACTGCTTTGGCCGAAACCGCTTTGGCCGGCGCCGCCGCGGCCTGTATGCCCGGTCCCGGGCTGGCGGCGCCAGGGCCCATGCCTCCGAGACCAATCGAGCCCGCGGGCCCCGTTTGCGGTGCCGAAGCCCGGAGGCGCCTGGAGCTCCACCGGAGAAAGCACTGCGAAAGTCGCCGCCGGTGATCGGGTCCTTGTACTTCTTGCGGAGGAACTTCTGCTGAACCAGCACGTCTATGCTCGGGGGGAACGCATTGGCATACCGACGCTGGTAGAGTGCAATGGCATGGGCGTACTGGCGCGGCGCGAAAGATGAGCTCGGCTTCCTTCTCGCGCCGAACGAGCGTTCGCCACTCGGGACCGCCATGGTCCAGAGGATGGCCATCGACCGAAAGCGCGATGAGCAGCGCGGCCATGGCGTACCCGGCTCACCGCTCGGCCGTCGAGCTGCGATGGCGGGATCCGGGCCTCGGCCCGGCAGCGCTCGCTCGTTCGTATTGACCCTCTAAATACATGACGCTATTCTCGTTAGCGCTTTGGGCATGATAGCACCGGCCTCGGGGCCGCTTCGTTGCGATCGTCTTGCTGTCGCCCGAATCCGCGCCGTCGGGGCGGTTCGTCGCCCGGCTGGCGGCTCGCACTCGGCTGCCGGGCTCGTGTCATGCCGTGGGGTGTGACAAGGTTCCCGCTCACCGCGCCGAGTGGCTCGACGCTGACGCTCTTCAGCAATACGACGGTCGTGCCCGTCAACGGGACGGCGGAGATCACGGCCACGGTGATCGAATCGGCCGGCACGCTCGCCCACAACGGTACGCTCGGTCACGTTCACGACCACGATCGGCACCCTCGATCCGCCAGGAAGCACGAACGCACGACGGCAAGGCCACGGTTCGACTGGTGGCCGGGACGCGGTCAGGACGTGCCGTCGTTCGCGCGTTCTCGGGCGGCACCACGTCCGGCGATTTGACGATTGACGTCGGCGGCGCCGCCGCGGGCCGCATCTCGCTCGCGGCCAACCCGACGTCGGTCCCGGCGACTGGCGGCAGCAGCGTGCTCACGGCCGTCGTGTTCGACGTTGACGGCAACGCGCTGGCGGGCGTGCCGGTCGCGTTCACCGCGACGACCGGCGCCATCTCGGAGTCCGTCGTCATCACCAACGGAGACGGTCAGGCGCGGACGACGATCACGACGAACCGGGACTCGACCGTCACGGCGACCGCTGGCGGACGAGCGGAAGTGCCGGCGGTGACCGCAACGGCCACCATCACCGCGACCGCTCTCCCAAGTGTCAGCCTGAGCGTCACGACGACGACCCCGACGGTCGGGCAGCCCGTCGTATTCTCAGTCGGTGCCACGGCGACGGCGCCGGCGTCGATCCGCAATGTGACGATCGACTTCGGCGATCGCACCAGCGCCACGCTCGGCGCGATCTCGACGGCGACCTCGGTCCCGCACGTGTACAGATCGACCGGGGACCTATACGGTGTCGGTCCGCGCCGAGGACACCAACGCGCGCCACCGTGACCGCCTCGACGCCAGGTGGTCGTGGCACCGGCGATCCCGGTGCTGGTGTCGGCCGTCGTCACGCCGCCGCCGGCGACGCCCGGCTTCTACAAATCGCCGACAACGTGCCGATCACGATCACCGTGGATCGCCAGGGCAACACGGCGCCGATCCAGCGCATCACGGTGGATTGGGGCGACGCTGAGCAGACGGTCGTCGGTGGCCTGACCGCGGCGCACGCGTATCAGCGGGCTGCGACCTTCCCGATTCGGGTGACCGTCAGCTGACGGACGGGTCAAGCGGTTCGGGGACCGCGACGGTCCAGGATCTTCCCGCCCTAGGCGATGACGCCGACGGGAGCCTCGACCATGTCCCAGCCCGAGGCTCTCGTCTCCCCCTTCGCGCGCGGCTATCAGGCCGGCGCCCGATCCTGCAGGCTTCTGGGAGCCCTGGTTTCGATTCGATGAGCACTCCGACCAACATTCTCTGCATCGGCGCGGGCTACGTGGGCGGTCCGACGATGGCGGTCATCGCCGATCGCTGCCCGAACGTCCGCGTCACGGTCGTCGACATCAACCCGATCGCATCGACGCGTGGAACAGCGACCGTCTGCCGATCTACGAGCCGGGCCTCGACGAGGTGGTGCGAACGGACGCGCGGGCGCAACCTGTTCTTCTCGACCGACGCGGCCGCCGGGCATCCGCGCGGCGGACATCATCTTCGTCTCGGTGAACACGCCGACGAAGACGTTCGGCGAGGGCGCGGGGCGGGCCGCGGACCTCCAGGACTGGGAGAAGACCGCGCGCGAGATCCTCGCGAACTCCGATCGCGGGCAAGATCGTCGTCGAGAAGTCCACGCTGCCCGTCCGGACGGCGGCGGCGATGGCGCGGATCCTCAATTCGAACGGCAAGGGGCTCAAGTTCCAGGTGCTGTCGAATCCCGAGTTCCTCGCCGAAGGCACCGCCATCGCCGATCTCGAGCATCCCGATCGCGTGCTCGTCGGCTCGGAGGAGACGCCGGAGGGCCAACAGGCCCGGCGGGCGCTCGTCGACATCTACGCCAGCTGGGTGCCGCGCGAGCGGATCATCGAGTCGAACGTCTGGAGCGCCGAGCTTTCGAAGCTGACCGCGAACGCCTTCCTCGCGCAGCGCATTTCGTCGATCAACAGCATCTCGGCGCTCTGCGAGAAGACGGAGGCCGACGTCACGAAGTGGCCTATGCGATCGGCACCGACTCGCGTATCGGCGCCGAAGTTCCTCAAGGCCAGCGTCGGCTTCGGCGGCTCCTGCTTCAAGAAGGACATTCTCAATCTCGTGTATCTCGCCGACAGCTACGGCCTCGTCGGAGGTCGCGCGCTACTGGGAAGTCGGTCGTCCGGCTGAACGAGTGGCAGCAGTCACGGTTCGTGCGGACGATGCTGACCCACATGTTCAACACGGTCGCCGGCAAGCGAATCGCGATCTTCGGCTTCGCCTTCAAGGCCGATACCGGCGACACGCGCGAGTCGCCGGCGCTGGCCGTGACCAGGGACCTGCTCGCCGAGCGCGCACACGTCGTCGTCACCGATCCCAAGGCCCTGCCGAACGCCCGCGCTGGATCTCGCGCGGCGCAGACGGGACGGTCGAGTTCGAGGAGGACCCCTACAAGGCGGCGGCCGGCGCGCATGCCATCGCCGTGATGACCGAGTGGGACGTGTATCGCGGTCTCGACTATGAGCGGATCTTCCGCGCGCATGGAGAAGCCCGCGTTCGTCTTCGACGGCCGGAACATCCTCGACCATCGAGCCCTCTACGAGATCGGTTTCAACGTCTTCCCGATCGGGAAGAGTGCCGCTGCGTCATTTCTGATCAGGCATCAGGTGCCAGGCACAGGGATCAGGTACGCAGGCACTCAGGGATCAGGGCCGCGAATCAACTGATCAGGGCTCGGGGATCAGCGATCGAAAACCGGCACAGGGATCCGTGGAGCGACAGACTTCCCGCACGTTCGAACGCGGGCCAGCGAACGCTGAAGCGGACGAGAAAGCTGCAATGGATCGGTCTCTTCTGACCGCGCAGGATCTGCGGATCCGATGCGTGCTGGCGCGCTATGAGGGGTTTTCGCGTCGTCAACATCGCGCTCGGCTCGGAAGGCGAGCTGGCAACGCAATTGGAGATCGCCAAGAGGTTGCAGATTTGCGCCCGCTCGGAGATGTCGATGCGTGTCTGGAGCAGCGTGAGCGAGGTCGGACGTGCGCTGAGGGGTCTCGTCGCATCCCTCGAAGCCCATGCCCGTCAGTCGCTCAGAGCGAAGCCGCGCTCAGCTGAATCACACGGGGAACCTGATCGCCGGCGAGATCCTCGCGTCTGACACCTGATCCCTGAAGCCTGATCCCTGGCCCCTGAAGCTCACCACTCCGCGTACGGCGTCCCCTGCATCGACGAGCGGTCCGAGCCGCTCTTCACGTTGAAGATGCCGGGCTCGGCCGACGGGTTCGAGGGATCGGCCTCGGCGGGAATCGTCTGCCAGCTGTCGCTCGACGATGTCATCGGGTCCTGGGGAACTTCGCGCAGGTAGCCGTCGGTCACGAGCGCCTGCAGGTCTGACGGGTACTTCCCTTTGTCGGCGTAGGACCGGTCGATGGCGTCCCGCATGCGGAAGAGATCGGTCTTGAGGACGGCCTCCTGGGCCAGCGTTCGCGAATTCCGGTGGACGGTCATCGCCATCGCCGCCAGCACCGCGATGATGGCCATCACGACGACGAGCTCGATCAGCGTCCAGCCGCGCTGACCGCCCCTCCGCCGCGCGCCGCTACCAGCTTCGGTACTTGGTGCCATCGAGCGCCGTTCCCTCGCTCTTGGTATAGACGTCGAACACGTTCTGCCCGCCCCAGCTCGTCGAGTCCGCATCGTCCTGGTAGGAGCGCATCCCCCACTCCGCCGAGTTCGTCATCGGATCGTTCGGAATGCGGCGCAGGAACTTCAGCTTCTTGCCCGACGCGTCTCCCGTGACGCGGACGCCCTCGACCAGGGTCTCCAGCTTTTCGGGGTAGCCTTCCGCGCCGGCTTTGAGATCGGTCGCCGCAATCATCTGCATGTCCGCCGCGTCCTTGAAGCGGTCGATGGCCGTCCGCATCTCGCGAAGGTTGCGGCGCAGCTCGATCTCCTTCTGTCGCTGGACGGTCACGCGGGCAAGCGGGAGTGCCGCCGACGCCAGGACGAGCAGAATCACGCACACGACGAGCAGCTCGATGAAGGTGTAGCCGCTGTCGGAGTGCGCTCGGCCGCCGGATCCGCATATCGGTCGCTATCGCACGGTCACGGAGGCCGGCACGAAGGTCAGCTGCACGGGCTGTCCGTCCGGCGTCGTGCCGACGCCGCTCACCGTGAAGGTCGATGTGCCGGGCGCGATCGCGTCGAAGACCAGCGACGCCAGCAGCCCGGTGCCGGAGGCGCCGGTCGCGTCGGCGCCACGCGTGAGCGACACATCGACGCGGCCGGTCGCCGGCATCGATCTGCTGCGTGAACGTGACGGTCGCGTTGCCCTGCTGAAGGAAGGTGCCTTCCTGCACGCTGCGCACACGGAGCGCGTTCGGATTGAACGTGATGCTGAGGCTGACGAGCGAGAGTCGGCTGGCCCCGTTCACGGCGATCGGCACCTGGTACGGGCCTCCCCCCACCAGGAACTCCGGCCCGGGTGTCGTCACGCTGACCAGGGCCGCCGCGCCGGTCCCGGGCGCAGTCTGCGCTTGCGCCCCCGGGATGGGCGGCACGGGCGAGAGTCCGGGGGTCGTCGTCGTCGCAGGTGTCTGCGGCGACGGATTCGCCGGGGTCAGTCCGGGTCCAACCGCGGGTGGCACCGCTCCCGGCGGCATCGCGGCGGGAGGAGCCGCTGCGCCGGGCGGGACGGGGCCGGGCGGCGGCTGTGCCGGCGCCGGTTCGGGTGGCGCCGCAATCGCTGGCGGCGGTCCGGTCAATCCGAGGTTGATCTGCGGTCCGATGTAAATCGGGTTGAGGTGTTCCTGCGTCACCTCGTGCGTGCGGACGATACGCGGCGTCAGCAGGATCACGATGTCGGTCTGCGTGATCTGATCTTCGGTGCCGCCGAGGATGTCCCTGAGAATCGGAATCCTCATGATTCCGGGGAATCCGCGAAGGACGCGCCGATCTTCCTCGCGCACGAGGCCGGCCAGCAGGTTCGACTCCCCCTCCCGCAGACGCATGCGCGTCCGCACCTTGCGGCTGCCGAAGGTCGGCAGGCTCTGGCCGGCGACGATCAGGTTGCCCCCGAGCGTGCTGCTCTCGACCTCGATCGCCAGGACGATCTCGCTCTCGAAGGTGACGCGCGGGTTCATCTTCACGATGACGCCGACCGGCCGATAGACGAAGCTCTGGATCGGCACGGTGTTGAGGCCGCCGGCCGCGAATCCGCCGTAGGTGGTCTGCGGCACGGGAATGTCGTCGCCGAGATTGAGCTCGATGTCCGTGCCTTCCGCGCCGCGCAGCTGGGGCTTGGCGATCAGCCGCGTCCGGCTGTCGCTCGCGAGGAACTTGATGACGGCCTGGGGCACCGTCAGATAGAAGTCGGCGGTGCTGATCCCCTGCGAGATCGTGTTCAGGTTGAACGTGGTGGTGCCCGCCGTCCCTGTAGACGTCCCGATGCCGCTCTGCCCGTCGCCGGGTGTCGGTGCTCGCCGTCTCCATCGGCGTCGCCAGTGCCCGTCCCGGGCGCGGCCTCGGGCGAGAAGATCGCGCCGATCTGATACTGCGACAGATTGAGCCCGAGCTCCTTGACGCGCTGCCGGTTCACCTCGAGGATCTCGACGTCGATGACGATCTCGGCGCGCGGCCGGTCGTTGGCCTGGATCACCTTCTCGATGATGTTGACGATGTTGGGCGTGCCGCGGACCGTGATCGTGTTGGTCGTCTTGTTGACCGTCGCCACCGGCTGAATCGCCACGCCCTGGATGCGCATCACCTGGTTGAGGAGCGTGAAGAGCTCCTGCGGTTCGGCGTGCGAGACGTAGAAGGTGCGGATGACCTGATCCTCGTACTGCTGCCGCTTGGGGGCGGTGTCCTGGATGACGAGGATCGTGCGATCGTTCATGACCTTGTACCAGAGCTGGTTCGCGGTCATGATCAGGTTGAGCGCCTGTTCGAGGGTGACGCCTTCCATCCTCACGTTGGCGGGCTGCCCGACGAGCCGCTGCGCGCCCTGTTCGACCATGATGTTGATGCCGGTGGTATCGCCGATGACGTTCAGCGCGTCCTGCACGGTCGCGCCCTGCGCGAGACGAAGCGAAATGAGATCCTTCGAGGTCGGGTTGAGCGTCGGCGCTTCGGTCTGGCGGCGCGCCCGCTCGCGCATCGCGTCGATCTTCGCCGGCGCACGACTGGCTTCGGCGCGCTCGCGGAGCACCCGCTCGAGCTCGGATCGCCGGTGCGAGGCCTGGGCATTGCTCGGCGCGAATTCCAGCGCCTTCTTGTACTCGAGCAGCGCGTTCTCCAGGTCGCCGGCCTCCTCGAACACCTTGGCCTTGTCCATGTGCCCGTTCGACGCCGACTGCATCGCCCGCTCGAGGAGGATCTTGTATTCCGGCCGGTCCGGGTTCTCCTGCACGGCCTTGGTGAAGTAGACGACCGCGGAATCCCAGTCGCCCGCCAGCGCCAGCTGCTCGGCACGTCGGAACGCCCGGTTGGTCGTGCACGACGCCGCGACGACGGCCGCCAGCAGCAGCAATGCGGCTCTGCCCCTGCGTGTCATCACTCGCCCCTGGCCTTTCTCATACGCATGCGTCATGTCTCGCGTGGCTGGGAAACGGGTCAGCTAGGGCGTGCTCGACAGGCGAATCGTCTGACGGCCCTGCCCGTCGGTGTGCTCCATCTGAATCGACTCCTCGCCGATCTTCACAATCCGATAGCGGCCTTCGATTTCCGCGCCCTCCTTGCCGTGCAGCACGATCTTCCCGTCCGTGAGCACGGCGATCTTCCCGACGCCCGGCGGCCCCGTCAGAATGCCGATGAACCGAAAGGGGATCGGCGGGATCGGCGGCGGGGGCGGCGGCCCGGTCACGGGCGGCACGACGACCGGCGCCGGCTTGACCGGCGCGGGATCGCCGGAGCCAGACCCCGCCGGTGCGGCCGCTCCCATCCGGAACGGATTGCGTCCACCACCAGCCGGGTCGATGCCAGCAGCTTCCAGCCTCTCGAGTTTGACGTCCACCATCGGTTGCGTGGCCGGTTTTCGCGTCGCCGCCGCGCCCGCGGCCTGGACCGGCGGTTCTCCCGATCCGCTCCCTGACAGTGCCGGCATCAGACCCCATATCACAGCGGCAGCCAGGATCACGAGCAGACCCGCGAGCAGGACGATCTGCCGGCGGGGCATGGAGATCTTCTCCGTCATGGCCGGGAGCGGAAATAGGTCGCCAGATTGAGCGTGAGCGTCAGCGGCGCGTCCTGTTCGCCCTGGGCCAGCGACACCTCCTCGATGACGACGAACTCGGGTGAAGTCTCGAGCATGTGCAGGAACTGTCGCACATTCCGGTAGTCGCCGCTCAGCACCATCGTCATGTCCATCCGCTCGAGCACGCTCTCGCGCTCGCGGTTGGTGGTCACGCTGCGCCGCTCGAAGTCGAGGTTCGCCTCCTCGGCCAGCCGTGCCAGGCGCAGATACGTGATGCGGCGCGCGCCGGCCTGATCCTGCGGCAGGATCTGATCGTAGAACTTCGCCAACTGCGTGTCGGCGCGCTCGCGTCCGGTCTTCAGCCCCTGCGCGGCGTTGAACTCGGCCGTGGCGCGGTTCAGGTTCGCGGTCGCGGTGCGGGCTCTCGCCTCGACCGATCCGGCGCGGGTGGCGAGTGGATAGATCAGAAACACGTAGGCCGCGAGGTTCACGAGCGCCACCACGGCCATCGGGACGAGCACCGCCCGCTTCTCGGCGGCGACACGCCTCCAGTCGATCACGGCGCACCTCCCGCCGTCACGGCGCGGCCGGCCGAGCGCGTCACGGGTGCCGGCGTACCGGCAGGCTTGACCGCCTCGCGCGCGTCGTAGCAGGCTGACGATCGTCGTCTGGTACAGACCCTCCTCCGTAATCTGCTCCGCCGCCGGGAGCACGTTGGCGAAGTGGCCGGTCGCCTCGAGGCGTTCGACGAACGTGTCGATCCCCTCGACCGTCCGCCCGAGCACGACGAGGCTGACCCGCATGCCGTCCTTGTCGGGCTCGGGTGTCACGGCGGTGAGCATGACGTTCGGCGGGAGCGTGGACTCGATGTCGTTGAAGAAGCCCGTCCACGAGAACGCGCGCGCGTCGATGATGGCGTTGGCCTCGACGGCGGCCGCTGTGACGCGCTCGAGCGCCTTCTGGTCGATGCTGCGCCGCACCTGCGCCGCACGTGCCGTCAAGGTGCGGGCCTGCTGCTCGTCACGCACAGCGGTCGATCCCGACGACGAGGCCTGGTTCGAGAGCGACACGAACCGTGTCACGTTGACGATCGTGATGAGCGCCAGCACCGCCGCCGCCAGGCCGAGCGCCCAGTTGACCAGGCGTTCGTTGTAGAACGGGCGGGTGGCGAGGTTCGTGTGCAGCACGTCGCTGGATCCGTGATCAGGCCACCCGGTCGCGCATGAGCGCGCCCACCGGCGCCGCAACGGCGCGCAACAGCTCGGGGGCGGCGGCAATGCGATCGCTGAAGCTGGACGCCACGCGCGGGTCGACCTCGAAGACCTGCGATCCGGCGCGCGACGCCAGGCTCCGGCAGAGCTCGGCGACCTCTGCCGCCGCTGGACCCGTCACGTCGCGAGGTGTCACGAGCACCCGCGCGAACCCGCGGCCGTTCAAGCGGTCTTCGTAGTACATCGCCGTCTGATGCACGAGATCCCCCAACGTCCCTTCCCCGGTCGGGCGGTTGCGGAAGAGGATGAGACCCGCGCCCCGCATCACGGCCATCGTGCTCGAATCAGGTGCCACGTGCACGAGCAGCCAGTCGTCGCCCTGCCCCACTGCCGAGACCCCGCTCGTTCCGGCCGCATCGCCAGCCAGCACGAGATTGATCAGGTTGAACGTCGCGAGGTCCACGAGCCCGGGATACAGCCCGGCAGTCGTGCAGGCCTGTTCGTATTCGGCGACGATGTCCCTCCGCGCGATCGTGACGACGAGCTCGGTGCCCGATTCGTCGCCGCACGCCAGTCGTCCAGGAGACCTGCGCGTGCTCGAGACCGAACGGCACCGCCTTCCGGACCTGCCAGCGCACCAGCTGCCCCAGGTCGTCCTGGCGCCCGGGGAGCTTCTCGAACCGAACCAGCGAGACCTTGGCGGCGCCGTCGGGGATCACCAGCGCCACGCGTCGCGTTCGCGCGTTGATTGCGCCGACCACACGGCGGACGGCGTCGGCCAGTGCGGCCGGATCGGTGACGTTCGGGGTCGTGAGTCCCGGAACGACGAGCCCTTCCGGGAGCTTCTCGCTGGCGTGGCCGGCGACGGTGGTCCGGCCCGACATCGTGGAGAGCCCCACGGCCGTGACCCGTCCCGCGCCAATCTCGACCGCGGCGGTCGGGGGCGGTGAGGCAAACCACGACGTCAGCGCCGACCGTCTGCTCATTCGACGAAGGTCACCTTGTTGATCTCCCGCAGCGTCGTCAGGCCCAGCATCACCCGCTCGACCGCCGACTCCCGCAAGAAGCGCATGCCCTCTTCGCGCGCCGCCCGCTTGATCTCGGAGTTCGGCTTGCGTTCGAGGATCATGTCCCGAATGCGGTCCGTGAGGTCAAGGAGTTCGCAGATCGCCATCCGGCCCTTGTACCCGGTGCCGCCGCACTCGATGCAGCCCGTGCCCTCGTAGAACGCGTGGTGCCGGCCGAGTCCCGGATCGAGACCCGACTCGGTGAGGAACTCTTCGGTCGGCTGGACGGGGCGCTTGCAGTGCGTGCAGATGAGCCTGACGAGCCGCTGCGCCAGGACACAGTTGAGCGACGAGACGAACTGATAGGCCTCGACGCCCATGTTCAGGAAGCGCCCGAGCACGTCGATGACGTTGTTCGCGTGCACGGTCGTGAACACGAGGTGCCCGGTCAGGGCCGACTGGATGGCGATCTGCGCCGTTTCCGGATCGCGGATCTCACCGACCATGATCTTGTCGGGGTCGTGGCGCAGGATCGACCGCAACCCGCGCGCGAACGTCAGCCCCTTCTTCTCGTTGATCGGAATCTGGGTGATGCCGCGCAGCTGGTACTCGACCGGATCCTCGATCGTGACGATCTTGTCCTCGATCGACTTGATCTCCGAGAGCGCGGCGTAGAGCGTCGTGGTCTTGCCGCTGCCCGTCGGTCCGGTGACGAGCACCATCCCGTACGGCTCGTGGATGTACTTCCGGAAGCGGCGCAGCTCCTCGTCGGGGAAGCCGAGGATGTCGAGCCGCAGCTCGGTGAACTGCTCGCTGATCGACTCCTTGTCGAGGATGCGGATGACCGCGTCCTCTCCATGCGCGCTCGGCATGACGGAGACGCGGAAGTCGATGGTCTTGCCCGGTGTCCGCAGCTTGAACCGCCCGTCCTGGGGGACGCGCTTCTCGGCGATGTCGAGCTCGGCCATCACCTTGATGCGCGAGATGATCGCGCCCGCGAACTGCCGGCCGATCGGCCGCATCGCCATCTGCAGGACACCGTCGATCCGGTACTTCACGTAGACCGCATCGTCCTGCGTCTCGATGTGGATGTCGCTGGCCCGCCGCTGGATCGCCGTGAAGATCGTCGAGTCCACCAGGCGGATGATCGGGCTGATGTCGCTCGTCAGCCGCTCGACGGTCAGGTTCTCCTCGCCTGCCTCGTCTTCACGGAGCAGCTGCATCTGGAAGCTCTCGGTCGCTTCCTCCAGGACGCGCTGTGAGCTCTCGCTCTTCTTGAGCATCGCCTGGATCGCCGACGGCGCGCCGACGGTGACCTTGACCGGCGTGCCGAGCTGCAGGGAGATCTCGTCGATGAGCGGCAGGTCGGTCGGATCCGGGACGACGATGACGAGCGAGTTGCCGTCGCGGCGGTGCGGGACGAACCCGTACCGCAGCATCAGCTCGGCCGGGATCGACCGGAAGAGATCCGCGTCGATATGGAACGCGTGCATGTCCACGAAGTCGAGCCGGTACCGCTCCGCCAGGCGGCGGGCGTGCGCGATCTCCGCGGCGAGTTGCGCCGGATTCGACTCGCCCGCGTCCCGGGGCGCGCCCTGCGCCAGCTCAGATATGGTGTCTGCCGATGGATCGGCCGGAGTCGCCATTCGTTCGTCCTGCTTCGTACGTCGCGCCTCTACGTGTCACGCCTCATGCGACCGCCGACGAGAGCTCGAACACCGGCAGGTACAGCGCCAGCAGAATGGCCGCGATGATGACGGCCATGATGACCAGCAGCACCGGCTCGACCAGCCGCATGAACTGATCGAGGGTCGTGTCGATGTCCTCGTCGAAGAAGTCGGCAATCGCGTTCAGCATCTCCTGCAGCGCCCCGGTCGCCTCGCCGACCTCGACCATCTTGAGGGCCACGTCCGGGAACACGCCGCGTGCCGCCATGGCGTGCGCCAGCGCCTGTCCTTCGCGGACCTCCTGCAGCATGGTCTCGATCTGCGCGCCGACGTGGCGATTGGCGATCGCGCGCCCGGCCACCTCGAGCGCCGAGACCAGCGGGATGCCGCCGCCGAGCAGCGTAGCCAACGTCCGCGCGAACTGGGAGGTCGCGAACTTCGTCGCCACGGCTCCGATGAGCGGCAGGCGCAGCAGCACCGCGTGCCACCGCGCACGATTCGCCGGCGAGCGCAGCCACGACATGCTGAACACGGCCAACGCGGTCACGCCCAGCACGATCCACACCGCGTGCTCCCGGATTGCGTTCGACAGGGCCGTCAGCGCTCGTGTCGGCCATGGCAACTGTGCGTCGAAGGTCTCGTAAAACGACGTGAACGCCGGCACGACCTTCAACATGATGATGAGCACCGCCATGAACGACAGGCCCAGCAGGACGCTCGGATAAATCAACGCCGAGATGACCTTCCGGCGCACGCCACCGATGACGCGCGAATACGCGATGAACCGTCGCAGCACCTGATCCAGGTTGCCGCTCTTCTCGCCGGCCAGAATCGACGCCGTGTAGATGGGGGGGAACAGATCCCCGTGCTGCTCGAAGGCCTCGGACATCGCGATGCCCGATCGCACCTTCTCGTACACATCGTCCAGCACGGCCTTGAACGTCGCGTTCGGCACTTTCTGCCGGAGGATGTCGAGCGACTGCACGAGCGGCATGCCCGCCTTGAGGAGCGTCGCCAGTTCCTGATTGAAGACGATGAATTCGGCCGAGCGGATGCGGCGCCGCCGTCCGAGCGCCGGGAGTGCCGGCAGGCCTGGCAGGACGAGCGCACCCTTGCGGCGGATGGCGAGGATGAACAGTCCCTTGTCCTCGAGCTCGCGACGCAGGCGCGCTTCGCTGTCGGCGACGTAGACGCCCTCGATGACTTGCCCGTGCTCTGTTCCGAGCCGGCACTGAAATTCCATGGGTCGCGCGCTGTCGCCTCTCAGCCGGCGCCCGTGAGCCACGGTTCATGGCCGAGCGCTGATGCCGCCGCTGACTCCTTGCTCTAACGTCTTCTGTATCAAGCGATTATGCCGTCTGACCGCCGGAGTATAGCAGACTGCCGGAGTCCGGCCGTTCCTGAACTCCGATGTCCGAGAGTTTGGACGGGGCGTGCAGGCTGACGGCCTGTCAGCGCTGTCGAATCGGCAGCGACGCGGCCAGCGCGAGGACCTTGGCCACGTAATCCCGCGTCTCCTGATATGGCGGCATGCCACCGAAGCGACGGACGGCGGCTTCGCCGGCGTTGTACGCCGCCAGCGCCAGCGACGGCTCGAAGCGATCGAGCAGCGACCGCAGATGGCGAATACCACCCTCCAGATTCGCCGTCGGGTTGTAGGCATTTCCCACGCCGTACTGCCGCGCGGTCGCCGGCATGAGTTGCATCAACCCGCGCGCGCCTTTGGGCGACCGGGCCCGCGGCTGGTAGGCCGATTCGACGGCGATGACTGCGTGGACGAGCCGCTCGTCGATCCGATGCGCGGCCGAGAGTTTCCGCACGAGGTGCCGGTAGACCGGAGGAATCTCGGGCATTCGGGCTGCCCGTGACGGATCCGCCTCGACACCCGGGCCCGGCGGAGCCGGCTGGGGCTCGGGTCCGTCGGCGGCAGGCGTCGGCGGATCTGGCCACGCCACCTCGTCCGGGTCGATGCGAACCACCACCGCACGATCGACGATGACCTGTCCGCCGGTACGAAGCGTCATCACAGCCGACTGTTCGGTCAGCTCGACGGTCTTGACCGACATCGTCCGGCCGCTGGACAGGCGTACGAGCTCGGCTCCGGCAGGCGTGGACCGGGCGAGGACCGCCACGGCGACCAGTGGCACGACCAGAGCGCGGCATCGAAGCATCGTCGTTATATCCGTGGCTCTGATCTTGTCAGATCTGTCCGTGGTTTACTTCGGCTCGACGAATGCGTGAAAGACGCGGACGCCGAGCTCGCGTGGGTCGCGGCTCTGGGCGGCCGGCGTGAGTGCCGGAACGAAGCTCGCCCCGGTGTCGATGTTCACTTCCACGGTGTCTCCCGTTCCAAGACTCGCGGCCGGCACGCTGATTTTGCGAATGACGGTCGCCCCTTTGGTTAGACCGAATTGATCGACCGGTTGGCCGGCGATCGAGACGGAAATCGGTTGCGGGTTCATGCCCGCGAGGTCCGGGCGCCCATCAAGATGTAAATACAGCCAGATGTCACGTTTTGGATTTCGGAACGCGAGCGTGGCGACCTTTTTCGTCCATTGCCACTCGACGCTCGGATTGTCCGACGCGACCTCGGCCGGGTGCCATCCGTCCTTGAACACGAGAAAGACGTTCTCCGACTGCGGCAGCAGCTCCAGCGTCCCCACCGAATAGCTGCGCTGGCCGTCGTCGGTGCCGGAGAGCGGCAGACGGACGTTTCCGTCGCCGTAGAGGCCCATCCGCACTGTCGCCCGGCCCACGTAGGGATAGATCGGCACGAACACCGTGCGCGCGTACTCGATCGTCTCGCCGGGCTTCCAGGCCGACGTGGGACGCGGCGGATCGTGATCGTCCGTCCACATCTGCTCATCGTCGGAATCGAGGAAGTGGACGAAGACCTTGTAGTTGCCCGTGAAGCGCGCGTTCGGCGCCACGACGAACCGGTAGGTGACCTCGATCGGGCTGCCGAGAGGCGCCCGGGGTCGGCTCGCGCTGAAGCTCGCGGTGGCGACGGGTGGTTCGGCGTCCCCCTTACGAGTGCAGGCGGCTCCGATCACGGCAAGGGAGATGAGGCTGACGATCGCGAGCGCCCGTCGGCTGATTCGATTCCACACAGTGGCAGGATCCTCCACGCAAGTCGTTGATGCTAAACCGTTGTCGGGCCCTAAGCAATATGCTAGAGTGCGCGCGTTTGCACAGGACCCGACCCGGCCCTCGAGGATCACGATGGCGGCAGACGCGCTCGGCATGGTCGAAACGCTGGGACTGATTGGCTCGATCGAAGCCGCGGATGCGATGGCGAAGGCAGCCAACATCGCCCTCGTCGGCAAAGAGTACATCGGCGCCGGGTACGTGACCGTGCTGGTGCGAGGTGATGTCGGCGCGGTGAAGGCCGCGACCGACGCCGGTGCGGCAGCCGCCCGCCGCGTCGGCGAGCTCGTCGCCGTGCACGTCATTCCACGGCCGCACGCGGACGTGGAGCGAATCCTGCCACAGCCCCCCTCTCCAGCAGAACGGACCCAGACCGGCCGGGCCCAGACGGAGCGCGCATCGTAAGGGGTACCTGACCCCATGCCCGAGGCCGCTGTCGGCACGCCCAGACCCGCCGCCCAGACCGATCGCGATCTCGCTTCCATGAAGGAGGCGCGAGACCTGGTGCGGCGCGCCAAGACGGCCCAGACGACGCTCGCCGAGCTGTCACAAGTCCAGGTCGATGCCATCGTTGACGCGATGGCGGCGGCGGCGACGGCTCAGGCAACCGCCCTCGCGACGCTGGCCGTCAGCGAGACAGGCTTCGGGGTCATCGCCGACAAGGTCCGCAAGAACCTCTTCGCGTCGGAGACGGTGCATCGCTTCATCCAGCCGATGAAGACGGTCGGCGTCATCCGTCGTCTCGAAGAGCGGCGCGTCATCGAGATCGCCGAACCCTTCGGCGTCGTCGCCGCCATCGTGCCGACGACGAATCCCACATCCACGGCAATCTACAAGATCCTGATCGCCATCAAGGCGCGCTGCGCGATCGTCATCAGTCCGCACCCGTCGGCGATTCGCTGCATCAGTCAGGTCGTGACGATCATGGAGCCCGCGGCGCGGGCGGCCGGATTGCCCGACGGTGCCATTGCGTGCATGCAGACCGTGACGCTCGAAGGAACGCAGGAGCTGATGAAGCAGCGCGACGTCGCGGTCATTCTCGCGACTGGCGGCATGGGGCTCGTACGGGCCGCGTACAGCGCCGGCAAGCCCGCCTACGGTGTCGGGCCCGGCAACGCGCCCGCCTACATCGAGCAGACGGCCGACCTGCCCAAGGCCGTCCGCGACATCATCACGGGCAAGACGTTCGACAACGGCCTCCTGTGCTCGTCGGAGAACTCGGTGGTCGTGGACGCGCCGATCGCCGACGCGGTCCGGAGCGAGTTCGTGCGCCAGGGCGGCTACTTCCTGGCCCCGGCGGAAGCCGATGCCCTCGCGAAGGTTCTGGTGACGGCGCAGCGATTGCCGAATCCGGCGCTGGTCGGGCGTCCGGCGATCGAGGTCGCCGCCAAGGCGGGGATCACCGTGCCACCCTCGACGCGGGTGCTCATTGCGCCCCTCGACGGTGTGGGCAGGGACTATCCCCTGTCGATCGAGAAGCTCTGCCCCGTCCTGTCCTTCTATGTGGTGCGGGACTGGAAGGAAGGCTGCGAGCGGTGCAAGCAGATCCTCCGGTATGGCGGCATGGGACACACCATGTCGATCCACTCCCGGAACGACGAGATCGTGCTCGAGTTCGGGCTCCACAAGCCGGCCTACCGGATTGTCGTCAACACGCCGACGACGCTCGGATCGATTGGCCTGACGACGGGCCTCGACCCGGCCATGACCCTCGGCTGCGGAGGGTTTGGGGGAAACATCACGTCGGACAACATCTCGCCCGTGCACCTGCTGAACATCAAGCGCCTTGCCTACGAGACGCAGCCGGCGCCGGCGTCGGCGCCTGTTGCAACCGGTCCGTTGGCCGTCGCACTGCCAGGTCCTTCATCAGGAACGGGTGTCTCGCGAGAGACGCTCCGGGCGCGGGTTGACGCCTTTCTGGAGTCCAGAGGGCTGCGTTCGGACGTCGCCGTCACGCCCGGGGTCCCGACTCCGCAGCGGGAACCAGTCGTGGTTTCGGGTAGCACGTCGGCGCCGGCGGCTGGCGAACCCCTCCTGGATGGTCCCGCACTGGGTGGCGGAGACACGTCTCCGACCGGGGAGCCGGTGGCCTTCGTCTGTGAGGATGATGTGCGGCGTGCAGTTTCGGGTGGCAGGCGGATATCTGTCGGGAGACGGACTATCGTCACTCCTTCTGCCAGAGATCTTGGCGAGGCGCATCGGGTTTTCGTTGAGGTGGAACACAAGAAGTAGCCGATTTTCGAAGAGGTTGCGCGATCGCCAGTTCCTGGCATTGATCGTGCGTGCGATCGTGGGTTGCGAGCGAGCAATCGTGGGTTGACTGTCGGCCGTTAGTACATCTGCCGATTAGGTTTAGAGATTGACGTCGGTTTCAGCCGAGTGGTAGGCTCTCGGACCGTTGCCGGGTGGCGACGGGTCCTCAGCCTCCCAAGTTCTTCAATCGAACCCGGTTCTTCGGCACCACGTGCCGAGGACCACACATTCCAGCGTGTCGGCGCACTGACAGTGATCGTGCGTCCCGCTGCGGGGGAGAGAAAGCATGCGAGTGTCCCGTGCCTTGCCATCGATGGCCCTCTGCCTAGGCCTCCTGGCCTCGGCCTGCAGCCGCCATCCCGCGCCGCAAGTCACGGCGACGCCGCCCCCGCCCCCGAAGGCGGCACCGGTCGCCAAACCGCCGGCTCAGGCTCCCGCCGACCCCGTCGCCGCACTGCTCGCCACCTCCGAACGACACTTCCAGGCCGGTCAGCGCGAGCTGGAGCAGGGCCACCTGGAGCGCGCCCGTATCGAGTTCGACAAGGCCGTCACCGTCCTCCTCGAGTCGCCGTACGGCGCCCGCACGGACGCCCGGATCCGCGATCATTTCGATCGGCTCGTCGATCGGATCAGCGCCCGCGAAGCCACCGCCCTGACCGAGGGTGATGGCTTCAGCGAAAAGCCCACCGAGCCGGCCTCGATCGACGAACTGCTCGCGATTGCCACCTTCCAGCCCCCGGTCGCGGCGGCGCCCGGGACCTCCGCGGTGGTCAAGGCCGACTTGCGCGCGACGACCCACGACGTGCCAATCCCCGAGAACGATCGGGTCCTCGCGTATATCGAGCTGTTCCAGGGACGGTTGCGATCGCACATCCAGACAGGCCTCGAGCGAGGGGCGCAGTATCTCCCGATGATCCTGGATGTGTTCCGGGCGGAGGGCCTTCCGCTCGACCTCGCCTACATTCCGCTGATCGAGAGCGCATTCAAGCCGGCCGCGCTGTCGCGCGCCAAGGCGAAGGGCGTCTGGCAGTTCATGAAGGGCACCGGGCTCGAGCATGGGCTGACGACCAACTGGTTCATCGACGAGCGGTCCGACCCGGAGAAGGCAACGGTGGCCGCCGCGCGCTACCTCAAGTCGCTCCACCGCATGTTCGGGGACTGGCATCTGGCGCTCGCCTCCTACAACGGCGGGCCGGGGCGGGTGCAACGCGCGATGAAGCGCTCGGGGATCGAGGATTTCTGGAGCCTGGCGGAGTCCAGCCGACACCTCCCCCGCGAGACCCGCGAGTACGTGCCGATGATCCTCGCCGCGATGGTCATCGCGCGAAATCCCACGCAATACGGCTTCGAGCCCGGCTCGGATGCGGCCTTGGCCTACGACCGCGTGCGCCTCACCAAGGCCATCGACCTGCGTCGCGTCGCTGAATGGACCGGCTCCTCGATCGAGCAGATTCAAGCGCTGAATCCCGAGCTTCGCCGCTGGACGACGCCGTTGCGTCAGCCGGGCTACGAGGTCAAAGTGCCGGCGGGCACGCGGCGACTCCTTGAAGGCGCGAATGGCGTCCGCGGCCACGAGCGAGTTCGCGGCGCTCAACTGGTATCGCGTCAAGCGCGGCGAATCGCTCGCCACGATCGCGCGCAAGCTGCGCGTCAGCCGGACCGACCTGGCCGAAGCCAACGGGCTGTCCGCACGGTCCCGGGTGAACTCCGGCCAGGAGCTCATCATCCCGCGCGCACCCACCGCCCTGCTCGCCTCCCGCGTCGACACCGGGCCGGCCGTCGTCGCCCGGACGGCGAGCGCGAGCGCCTCGGCATCCGCGGACACGGGGCTCGACGATGCGCGCGTGGTCTACCGCGTGAAACGCGGCGACACGCTGTCCTCGATCGCCCGTGTGTTCGATACCACGGTTGCGGCTATCAAGTCATCGAACCGGCTGCGCTCGAATCGCATCACGCCGGGTGACAGACTGACGATCCAGACTCGCAACGCCAGCCGCTCGGCGCAGTAGCGGGCACCCCGCCGGTTCCTGCCAGCCCCCGAGGCTGAAGCCTCGGGGCTACGAACACCTCGGACCATTCCCAGACTCAGGGACGGGGCGCGCGTCCCGGGCAGACGATCGACGCCGATCGCGTCGCAATTCCCGCCGAACCCACACGACCGGCGCGCTGGAGATCCTGCGACCGGATCTGATTCACCAGGCTCTCGTGCCGGGCTTTCCCGCGCCGGGCCTGGTGGTCTCGCGTCTTGCAACGGTCGTCGCCGTGCTCGCGCAGCTGCGCACCGCGTCCCTGGTCGGCATCGAGGCCACGATCGTTCTCGTCGAGGTCGATGTCTCGTTCGGCATGCCCACGCTCACGCTGGTCGGGCTGCCCGACGCCAGCGTGCGCGAAAGCCGCGATCGGGTCAGGACCGCGATTCGCAACTCGGGGTTCGACTATCCCGCGCATCGCGTCACCGTCAACCTTGCCCCGGCCGACCTGCGCAAGGCGGGGTCGGCCTACGATCTGCCGATCGCGGTGGGCGTGCTCGCCGCGACCGGACGGCTCTCGCGGCGCATCCTGGACGATGTGCTGATTCTGGGCGAGCTGTCGCTCGACGGCACCATCCAGCCGACGCGGGGCGTCCTGCCGGCCGTCGTGGCGGCGCGCGGGGCGGGGCTGCGGCGCATCCTGCTGCCGCGCGGCAATGCGTCCGAGGCCGCGATCGTTCCTGACGCCGCCGTCCTCGGGGCCGAGACGCTGGCCGAGGCCGTCGCCATCCTCGAGGATCCGTCGGTCTGCACGTCCCTCGATCGATGACGGTGGGCATCGGCGGCGACGCCGCAACGACGCGCCCGATCTGGCGGACGTCCGCGGTCAAACGCTCGCCAGGCGCGCTGTGGAGATCGCCGCCGCAGGCTCGCCATCATCTCCTCTTGTGCGGCCCGCCCGGCTGCGGCAAGACCATGCTGGCGCGCCGGCTGCCTGGGTTGCTGCCGCCGATGGACCTCGACGCCGCGCTGGAGGTGACGTCCATCCACTCCGTGGCCGGCCTGCTCGAACCGGGATGCGGGCTGGTGATGGACCGCCCGTTCAGGGCGCCGCATCACACGACCTCGGAGGTGGCTCTGGTGGGCGGCGGCTCGCTCCCCCGGCCTGGCGAGATCAGCCTGGCGCACCACGGCGTGCTGTTTCTCGACGAACTGCCAGAGTTCAGCCGGCGCGCGCTCGAAGTCCTGCGTCAACCAATCGAGGAAGGCCGGGTCACCATCGCCCGGGCGGCACGGACCGCGCACTTCCCTGCCCGGTTCCAGCTGGTCGCGGCGATGAACCCGTGCCCCTGCGGGCAGCTTGGCAATCCACGGCGCGAGTGCCGTTGCACACCAATGCAGGTCCGGCAGTACGCCGGCCGCATCTCCGGTCCCCTTCGCGATCGGATCGACCTCGTCGCCGACCTGCTCCCGGTTCCTCTCGGCGCGATTGCGGACGAGCCCGTCGAGTCCAGCGTCATCGTCGGCGCACGGGTCCAGGCGGCGCGTCAGCGGCAGGCCCGTCGGGCCACCGATGATGGTGGGGAGAACGCGGGGTCGCTGGAAGGACGCACCCTTCGCCACCGGCGTCGGCTCGAGCCGGATGTGGGGGCGCTACTCGCGCGGGCAGCCGAGCAACTCGGTCTGAGTGCTCGAGCCCACGATCGAGTGCTCCGGGTCGCCCGGACGATCGCGGATCTCGCTGGCGAGGAATCGCTGACGCAGGCGCATGTGGCTGAGGCTCTGCAGTTTAGAGGAAGCAGCTGACGCCGGGTTCGCGTTCGACTGCGCCAACTCTGCAGTGGCTCGAAATTGCCTGCTTGCGAGTCCCAGGGGTGTGGTACAGTCCAAGGCTTCGCGCGGTCGGTCCACGCGCGTCCTTCATGTTGTCGTCGAGCTATACCGTCGTTGTCGCCAACCGGGCGAGCGGGGTCGTGCACCGCTTCACAGTCGGCGCTCCGGCCAGGGCTGGCGCTGGTGCTGTTGGCCTTTACTCTGCCGGTCCTGATTGGTCTGGGTGCACGCTGGAGCGCGACTTCAGAGCTCGCGTTCCTGCGTCAGGCCAATGCCGAGCTTCGCGACGAGAACCGGAGCTTCCGCGCCGCGACGGGAGAGCTCACCGGGCAGATCGGCGAGCTCCAGACCGTCATCACCGATTTGAACGAGCAGGAGCAGTTCGATCCCGCGACCCGCATCGCGATGTCGAAGCTGCCCGCCCTCGTGCGCAGCCAGGCTCGGGGCGGAACCGATCGCGAACAGACACGCGCGCTGTTCGCGTCGGCCATGCGATCGCCGGACGACACGTTCGGCATCCTGAAAGGCATGCTCGGATCGCTCGAGCGGCAGCTGAGCGTCGTGCGCGTCGACGTCGAACGGCGTGCGGAGGTCGCGAGCGCCACGCCCTCGATCTGGCCGGCGCTCGGCTGGCTGACGTCCGGCTTCGGCTTTCGCCCCGATCCCTTTACCGGCCGTCCCTCTACGCATCTCGGCCTCGACATCTCGGCGACACGCGGGGATCCGGTTCGGGCCACCGCCCAGGGCACGGTGGACTCGGCCGAGTGGGCTGGCGAGTATGGCAACCTCGTCGTCCTCTCGCACGCCTTCGGGTTGAAGACACGCTACGCGCACCTGTCGAAAGTCGTCGTCACCAGGGGCGCCACCGTGCAGCGCGGCGACATCGTCGGCTACGTGGGCTCAACCGGTCGCGCCACCAGCGCCCACCTCCACTACGAAGTCTGGGCCGACGGCCGGCCGGTCAATCCGATCCGGCTGCTCGTCGGCAAGGGCCAATAAGGCCCCGCGCGCCGCGGCCCTCGGACCGACGTCCGAATTCGACCAGCCTTCGAGCGGACGCCTTGCACCTGCCTGACCGAGCCCTGTACAATCGCTGGATTCGTCAGCTCCCGGCCGGGCTGACAGGTTCCCAGCCTTGATTCTCGATACGCTCCTCGCCAAGGTCATCGGCACACAGAACGAACGCGAGCTCAAGCGCCTGCGTCCGTTGGTCGCCGAGATCAACGAACGCGAAGCGGCGCTGCAGGCGCTCGCCGACGATCAGCTCAAAGCCCGAACCGCGCAGTTCCGGGAGCGCGTCGCCAACGGCGAGTCGCTCGACGACATCCTCCCGGATGCCTTTGCGGTCGTCCGCGAGGCCGGTCATCGTGCGCTGAACATGCGGCACTTCGACGTGCAGCTGATCGGCGGCATGGTGCTGCACCGCGGCCGCATCGCCGAGATGAAGACCGGCGAGGGCAAGACACTGGTCGCGACGCTGCCGGCCTATCTGAACGCGCTCTCCGGCAAGGGCGTGCACGTCGTCACGGTCAACGACTACCTGGCGCGACGCGACGCCGAGTGGATGGGACGCATCTACCGGTTCCTCGGCATGACGGTGGGCGTCATCCAGCACGATCTGAACGACGCCGAGCGCAAGGTCGCCTACGCCTGCGACATCACCTACGGCACCAACAACGAGTTCGGCTTCGACTATCTGCGCGACAACATGAAGTTCGAGCTCGCGCAGTACGTGCAGCGCGGGCACAACTTCGCGGTGGTGGACGAGGTCGACAGCATCCTCATCGACGAAGCACGGACGCCGCTCATCATCTCGGGCCCGGCGGAAGAATCGACGGACCTGTACTACGAAGTCGATCGCGTCATTCCGCGGCTCTCGCTGGGCGCGGTCACGCAGGGCCAGGTGAAGGCGGAGGAGCGCGAAGCCCTCGAAGCGACGGGCGACTACATCGTCGACGAGAAGCACAAGACCGTCACGCTCACCGAGAGCGGCATGGCCAAGGCCGAGAGCCTGCTGGCCCACCGGCTCAATCCCGGCGGTCTCTACGACCCGTCGAACATGCCGCTGCTCCACCACATCCAGCAGGGGCTGCGGGCCCACGCCCTGTTCAAACGCGACGTGGACTACGTCGTCAAGGACGGCCAGGTCGTGATCGTGGACGAGTTCACGGGACGCCTGATGCCGGGACGGCGCTGGAGCGACGGGCTGCACCAGGCCGTGGAAGCGAAGGAGAAGGTCAAGATCGAGCGTGAGAACCAGACGCTCGCGACCATCACGCTCCAGAACTACTTCCGCAAGTACAGCAAGCTGGCCGGCATGACCGGGACGGCGGACACCGAGGCCGAGGAGTTCGCGAAGATCTACAAGCTCGATGTCGTCGTCATCCCGACCAATCGGCCGCTGCGCCGTGTCGAGGAGCCCGATCTCGTCTATCGCACGGAGACGGAGAAGTACGACGCGATCGTCAACGACATCACCGAGCAGCAGAAGGCCGGCCGCCCCGTCCTCGTCGGCACGGTGTCGGTCGAGAAGTCCGAGCGGCTGTCGGGCATGCTGCGGCGGCGCGGCATCAAGCACGTCGTCCTGAACGCCAAGTATCACGCGCAGGAAGCGGAGATCGTCGCGCAGGCGGGCCGCAAGAATGCGGTCACCGTCGCCACCAACATGGCGGGCCGCGGCACCGACATCCTGCTCGGCGGCAACGCTGAGTTCATGGCCCGCCAGCAGGCGCTGGGCCAGGAGATCACCGAGCGGCTGCCCAAGTCCGAGGCTCGGTTCGTGGACGACGACGAATTCGTCTACTTCTACCACCTCGACAACTTCTATCGTGTGCCGCGGGCGCAGTTCGATCCGATTTTCGACGAGCTACGCCAGCAGTGGACGGCGGAGCACGCGGAGGTGGTGGCCGTCGGCGGCCTCCACATCATCGCCACCGAACGTCACGAAGCGCGGCGCATCGACAATCAGCTGCGCGGCCGCGCCGGACGCCAGGGCGATCCCGGTTCGTCACGGTTCTACCTCTCGCTCGAAGACGACCTGATGCGGATCTTCGGATCCGATCGGATCTCCGGGTTGATGGAGCGCCTCGGGATGGAAGAAGGCGTGCCGATCGAGCACCGGATGGTCACCAAGGCGATCGAGCGCGCCCAGCGGCAGGTCGAAGCGCAGAACTTCTCGGTCCGCAAGCACCTCCTCGAGTACGACGACGTGATGAACAAGCAGCGCGAGAACGTCTACGCGCTGCGGCGGCAGCTGCTCGAATCACGGATCAAGCTGGAAGACGAGGACGAGCCGCTCGCGATCAACGCGTACCTCAAGACCGTCGCCGAGGACGTGCTCGTCGCCACCGTGGACGGTTACTGCGATCCGGAGTCGGATCGCAGCGACTGGGACATCGACGGCCTCAAGGAACAGGTGAGCCAGATCTTCGGCGTCGATCCCGCGTCGCTGACCGCCGTTGACGAGCCCGGGCTCAGCAACGAGGACATTCAGGCCGAGCTCTGGGACGTCGTGTCGGCGGCCTACACCGAGAAGGAGGCCGGCGTCGGACGCGAGTTCTTCCGCCTGCCGGACGACCTTCGGCCGCAGCTCGTCGCGCCGGAGAAGCTGGCTGATGTCGTCATCGCGAGCCCCGAGGAACAGCCGGCCGTGGCCGGGCGTGCCGTGCTCGAACCGATCTCCCGCAGCATCATGCTGCAGGTCGTGGACGCGCAGTGGAAGGACCATCTTTACAGCCTCGATCACCTCAAGGAGGGGATCGGCCTGCGCGGCTACGGCCAGCGCGACCCGCTCGTCGAGTACAAGAAGGAGAGCTTCGCGCTGTTCCAGGGGATGAAGGCGCGGATCGACGAAGAGATCGTGCGCTACCTGTGGCGCCTGCGGCCGGTAATCAGCGCCGAGCCCGGCTACGACGTGGGCCCCCGGGGTGGCGAGGGACCGGCGAGCGTACGCCAGCCCGCTGGAGCGCGCCGGTCGGCGCCACGGCCCTCGTCGCTGACCTTCAGCGACGGCAAGCAGCAAGCGCCCTCCCCCGCCTTCGCCGCCGTCGGCGCAAGCAGCCCCGGCGGGCCGAAACCGGCCCGCGTCGGCGGCGATGACGCCGCAGTGAAGACGGTTCGTCGCGAGGAGCCGAAGGTCGGCCGCAACGACCCCTGTCCGTGCGGCAGCGGGAAGAAGTACAAGAAGTGCCACGGCGCCAATCAGTGACCGTCCACCTTTTTCGTGTCTTGTCCAAGGCCGACGCGTGTCGGCCTTTTTTGTACCGCCATGTCTTCATCCACTGACATCCTGGCCGGTCCCCTCGGCGCCGCGCTCGACGTCGAGCGCGGCCTGTCCACGGCGCTGACCTTCGACGACGTGCTGCTCGTGCCGCAGCACTCGCGCGTGCTCCCGAGCCAGGTCGACGTGACGACGCGGCTGACGCGCCGCATCCGCCTCAACGTCCCGCTCGCCAGCGCCGCGATGGACACGGTGACGGAGTCGTCGCTCGCCATCGCCATGGCCCAGCATGGCGCGATCGGCGTCATTCACAAGAACCTGAGCATCGAGGAACAGGCGACCGAGGTCGATCGCGTCAAGCGGTCCGAGAGCGGGATGATCGTCAATCCGATCACCCTGTCTCCGGAGCACCGCATCTACGAAGCGCTGGACTTGATGCGCAAGTACCGCATCTCCGGCGTGCCGATCACCGAGGGCGGACGCAAGGAAGGCCGGCTGGTCGGCATCCTCACCAACCGGGACCTGCGCTTCGAGAGCAATGTCGAGCGGCCGATCGCCGACATCATGACGAAGGAGCACCTCATCACCGTTCCGGTCGGCACGACCCTGGACGAGGCGCACCACATCCTGCACCGCCACAAGGTCGAGAAGTTGCTGGTGGTGGACGGCGACTACCGCCTGAAGGGGCTCATCACCGTCAAGGACATCCAGAAGGCGATGAAGTATCCCAGCGCCTGCAAGGATGAACTCGGTCGACTGCGCGTCGGCGCCGCGATCGGCATCGCCAAGGATACGCTCGACCGCGCCGCCGCGCTCGTCGCCGCACACGTGGACGTGCTCGTGATCGACACCGCGCACGGCCACGCGCAGGGTGTGCTCGACGTCGTCCAGCACGTGCGGCGTACGTTCTCCGGCATCGACCTGATTGCCGGCAACGTCGCCACCGGCGAGGCGACCAAGGCGCTCATCGGCCTCGGGGTCGATGCGGTGAAGGTGGGCATCGGCGCGGGATCGATCTGCACGACGAGGATCATCGCCGGCATCGGGGTCCCGATGATCTCGGCGATCGCCGAGTGCGCGCGGGCCGCCGCCGGCGACGACGTGCCGATCATCGCCGACGGCGGGATCCGCTATTCCGGCGACATCACCAAGGCCATCGCCGTCGGCGCCAGCTCGGTGATGATCGGCAGCCTGTTTGCCGGTGTGGACGAGAGCCCCGGCGAGGTCATCCTGTATCAAGGGCGGTCGTTCAAGGAATACGCGGCATGGGCTCGATCGGCGCCATGCGCAAGGGCAGCCGCGATCGCTACTTCCAGGACGAGTTCGACCTGCCCAATGGCGGCGATGGCAGCGACAAGCTCGTGCCGGAGGGTATCGAGGGCCGCGTGCCGCACAAGGGCAGCCTGGCGACAATGATCCACCAGCTGGTCGGCGGCCTGCGCGCCGGGATGGGCTACTGCGGGTGCGGATCGATCCGCGGCCTGCAGACCGACGCGCGACTCGTCCGCGTCACGCCCGCCGGTGTGCGCGAGAGCCACGTCCACGACGTGGTGATCACCAAAGAGGCGCCCAACTACAGGGCGCAGTAGTCCGACGTGATCGTCCCCGACGCTGAAGCGTCGGGGCTGCGGGTTTCGCCGTCAATCGCCGGCGTCGGTGATGGTGATTCGGCGGGCGGTCTCACCGGCGTGCTCCATCAGCACCCGGACAGCCGACGGATCCGGATCTGCCAGCCGCTCGGCCCACTCGATCGCGAGCACGCCATCGGCACCCAGCGCCTCCAGGCCGAGATCGGCGACCTCGGCGGCGGTGATGCGATACAGGTCCACGTGGTACAGCGGGGTCCGGCCCCTGTACTCCTGCACCAGCGTGAACGACGGGCTGCTGACGTCGGCAGGATCGATGCCCAGTCCTTCCGCGAGCCCGCGGACGAACGCGGTCTTCCCCGCTCCCAGGTCTCCGCTGAGGTGAACGCGGTCCCCTGCCCGCAACGTCGAGCCGATGGCCCTCGCGATCGCTTCCGTCTCCCTCTGGGACGAGCTCGTCACCGTTCGGCTGCCAGACGCTCGATCACTCATCCGACGAGCGCTCGTGCCGGCTCACTCCGAGCGTGTCGAGCCAGGCCGGTCCGAGGTGCTGCAGCACGTCTCCCGCCGTGACCGCGGGCTGTCCCACGCTGCGGCTGGCGAGATCGCCGGCATGCCCGTGGAGAAAGACAGCGACGCGCGCCGCGGCCTCCGGATCGAGCAACTGGGCCAGCCACGCGGCGATGACGCCGGTGAGTACGTCACCGGTGCCGCCCGTCGCCATGCCGGGATTGCCGGTTCGATTGATCGACACGCGGCCATCGGGTGTGGCGACCAGGGTGCGGTGCCCTTTGAGCACCAGATACACGTTGTTGGCCGTGGCAAACGTCCGCGCCACTTCCAGGCGGTCGCGCTGGACCTCCTCGGTCGAGATTCCGGCCAGACGCGCCATCTCCCCGGGGTGCGGAGTGAGCACGATGTCCAGGCCGTCCCGGCTTCGCAGCAGGCTGACGGTCGTTGGCGACGATCGTGAGCGCGTCGGCGTCGAGTACCAGCGGCGATCCGCTGCTGCCGAGCAGGCCGTGCACCAGTCTGGTCTGCGCCGGTCCCGTCCCGAGCCCCGGCCCGACCGCCACGACGTCGGCTTCGAGCGCGAGGATGCGCTCGAGCGCCAGGTCTCCGTCCGCCGCCGTCGCCAGATCGGGCAGCGCGAGCGTCATGTACTCGGCCGCCATCGCGGCGACGACAGGCACCGCCGCCGCAGGGGTCGCGACCGTCACCAGCCCGGCGCCGGACTTGACCGCGGCGAATCCGGCGAGGTGGGCGGCGCCCGTCTTCCCCACCGATCCGGCGACCACCAGGACCCGTCCGTAGTCACCCTTGTGCGACTCGGCCTCGCGCGGCTCGAGCCGCCCGATCACCTCGCCCGGCGTGATGATCTCGAGCCGCGGACCGTCGATGCCCTCGACGACTTCGCGTGGAATGCCGATGTCGGCGACGACGACCTCGCCGCAGCGATCCTCCGCTGGCGGCAGCATGTGGGCCACTTTCGGCGCCGCGAACGTCACGGTCAGATCGGCCTCGATGGCCTCGCCCATCACGTCCGCTGTGTCGGCCGAAAGCCCGCTCGGGACGTCCACCGACACCACGCGAAGCTCGGATCCGTTGAGATCGCGGACGATCGTCTCGTACAACCCTTCCAGCGGACGGCTCAAGCCGGTCCCGAACAGCGCATCGACGACCAGTCCACACGTCGCGATGTCGGAGAAGTGCAGATCCCACTCCTGTTCGTCGGTGACTTCGACGACCGTGTGGCCGAGCCGACCGAGGATCTCCAGGTTGACGCGAGCGTCTCCCCGCACGTCGGCGACGCGCCCGACGAGAAAGACCGAGGCGTCTCCCCCCGCCTGCAGCAGCGTACGCGCGACGACGAAGCCGTCCCCGCCGTTGTTGCCGGTTCCACAGAGGACGGCGACGCGCAGCAGCGGCAGATCGTCGAAGCGCTGCTGGAGCGTGGAGACCACCTGCCGTCCCGCACATTCCATCAGCACCGGCGACGGGATCCCGATCTCCTCGATCGTCACCCGGTCGGCCTCTCGCATCTGTTGGGCGTTGAGGACGCGCATGGCTTGGCGCGGCGATCCTACCACCGTTGCGCGGCCTCGTCCGGGCGGGCTACGCTACCAACAGCAGCGCCGTATGCGTGATGGTGGCGAGGAGGACTCGGACCGATGGCGATCGCGGTGAATGTGGATGGCAGGCTGTGTGGAGAGCACGATGCGGTCGTCTCGGTATTCGACCACGGGTTCCTCTTCGGCGAGGGCGTCTACGAGGTCATGCGGACATACGGCGGCGAGCCGTTCCTGTTCGATCGGCACGTCGAGCGCCTGCGGGCGTCGGCCGATCGGATCGCGCTCCACGTCCCGCTCTCCGACGATGAGCTCCTCGGTCGGCTGCGCGGCACGCTGGCGGCGGCCAGGCTGGCCGGCGACGCGTATATCCGCGTCCTCGTGACGCGAGGTGTCGGGGAGATCGCCTACGATCCCGCGGCCTGCCCGAATCCTTCGACCGTCATCATCGTGAAGCCGCATGCGGAGCCCCCCCGGCGAGGTCTACGAGCGCGGCGTGAAGCTGGCGCTCGTGCCGGTCGTCCGCAATCACCCGGGCAGCGTCAGCCCCCGCATCAAGTCGAACAATCTGCTGAACAACGCCCTCGCGATGCAGCAGGCGTACGCGCGCGGCGGCTACGAAGCGCTGATGCGCAACTACCGCGGCGAGATCTGCGAGTGCGCACAGTCCAACGTCTTCATCGTCACCAACCGCTGCGTCCGCACGCCGCCACTCGACGCGGGTCTTCTGGCGGGGGTGACGCGGGCGTTCGTGCTGGAGCTCGCGCGTGGGCTGGGGCTGCACGCGCGCGAAGAGACGATCTACGAAGAGGAGCTCGCCAGCGCCGACGAGCTCTTCATCACGAGCACGACGAAGGAGATCGTCCCGGTCGCGGCGGTGGACGATCTCGTGATCGGCGACGGGTCGCCGGGCGCGATCACGCGGATGCTGCGTGCGGCGTTCGCCGAGCGGACGGCGGCCGTGGAAGCGTCGGCGCGACAGGTCTGAATCGGTCGAGATGGGAACGTTCTTGGCTCGCCGGACCTGAAGGTCCGGCCTACCGCAAAGGCCGCAACGGACCCGGTAGGGCGCGGCTTCAGCCGCGCCTTCAGCTCAGCGATCGCCGACGCCGGCGATTTCGGCGTAGGTCTCGATCGACGGGCAGGCGCACACCAGGTGGCGGTCGCCGAAGGCGTTGTCGATGCGGCCGACAGGTGGCCAGATCTTGCGGGCGCGGACGAAGGGGAGCGGATAGACCGCCGATTCGCGCGAGTACTTGTGCGGCCAGACGTCGGCGGTCGCCACCGCCGCCGTATGCGGGGCGTTCTTCAGCACGTTGTCCTGCGGATCGGATCGGCCGTCGATCACCGCCTGAATCTCGGCCCGGATGGCGATCAGCGCGTCGCAGAAGCGATCGAGCTCGGCCTTCGGTTCGCTCTCAGTCGGCTCGATCATCAGCGTGCCCGGCACCGGAAACGAGATGGTCGGCGCGTGGAACCCGTAGTCCATCAGCCGCTTGGCGACGTCGGTCTCGTCGATGCCGGAGGCCTGCTTGAGCGGCCGCAGGTCCACGATCATCTCGTGCGCCACGCGCCCGGTCTGGCGCGTGTAGAGGATCGGGAAATGTGATTCGAGCCGCGCCTTGATGTAGTTGGCGTTCAGGATCGCGCACGCGGTGGCGTCGGTCATCCCGTCCGGCCCCAGCATGCGCATGTAGCCGTAGGAGATCAGCAGGATGCTCGCGCTCCCCCACGGCGCCGCCGAAACGGCGTGGGTGGCGCGGGCGCCGCCGGTCGGGACGACAGGGTGGCCGGGCAGATACGGCGCCAGGTGCGCCGCAACGGCAATCGGCCCCATGCCCGGTCCGCCACCACCGTGCGGAATCGCGAACGTCTTGTGCAGGTTGATGTGGCAGACGTCCGCGCCGATGAGCGCGGGGCTGGTGAGCCCCACCTGCGCGTTCATGTTCGCGCCGTCCATGTAGACCTGCCCGCCATGCTCGTGGACGATCCGGCACACGTCCTGGATCGCGTCCTCGAACACACCGTGGGTGGAGGGATAGGTCACCATGAGCGCGGCCAGCCGTGAGCCATGCGCCGTCGCCTTGGCGGCGAGATCCGTGAGATCCACGTTGCCCTGCGCGTCACAGGCGACAACGACGACCTTCATCCCCGCCAGGACGGCGCTCGCCGGATTGGTGCCGTGCGCGGACGATGGGATGAGCACGACGTCGCGGTCGGAATCGCCACGGTCGCGGTGCCAGGCCCTGATGGCCAGCAGGCCCGCCAGCTCGCCCTGTGCGCCGGAGTTGGGCTGCAGCGACACGGCCGCAAAGCCCGTGATCTCGGCGAGCGTCGCTTCGAGCTCGGTGAAGATGGCGCGGTAGCCGGCCGCCTGATCGACGGGAGCGAAGGGATGCAGCCGCGAGAATTCGGGCCAGGTGATCGGCAGCATCTCCGCCGCCGCATTCAGCTTCATCGTGCACGATCCCAGCGGGATCATCGAGGAGTCGAGCCCGATGTCCTTCCGCTCCAGGCTGCGGATGTAGCGCATCATCTCGCTCTCGGAGCGATGCGCGCCGAAGACCGGGTGGGTCAGGAAGGGTGTGCGCCGAAGGAGCGCCGAAGGGAAGCGTGGCTCGCCTGCCGTCGTGGCAGGGACCGTGGGAGCGGCAAGGCCCGGCGGCGACGGCTGGCCGTGGTCCGACGAGGCCGCGTCGAACACGCCGACAATGGCCTCCACATCGTCGGCCGACACCGTCTCGTCGAGCGCGATGCCGATACGCGTGCCGGGGCCGTAGCGGAAGTTGATGCGTGCCGCCTCCGCCGTGGTGCGAATGCGATCGACGATGGCGGCGGCGCCGCCCTCGATGCTGAGCGTGTCGAAGAACGCGTCGTTGACCTGGCGGAAGCCGAGCCCCGCCAGTCGTCGTTCGAGCGCCACCGCGTGCTCGTGGATCTGGCGGGCGATGGCCGCCAGGCCATCGGGGCCGTGGTACACGGCGTAGAGGCCCGCGATGTTCGCGAGCAGGGCCTGGGCCGTGCAGATGTTCGACGTCGCCTTCTCCCGCCGGATGTGCTGTTCCCGGGTTTGGAGCGACATCCGGTAGGCGGTATTGCCATGCGCATCCACCGACACGCCGATGATCCGGCCGGGCGCCTGCCGCACGAACTTCTCACGCGTGGCGAAGAACGCCGCATGCGGGCCGCCATATCCGAGCGGCACCCCGAACCGCTGCGCGCTGCCGACGACGATGTCCGCGCCCTGCTCGCCTGGCGGCGCGATCAGCGTGCAGCTCAGGAGGTCGGTGGCCACGGCCACGATGGTTTGCGCCTGGTGTGCGCGCGCGACGAGCGACGAGAGATCGAGGACACGACCATGGGTATCTGGCGTCTGCACGAGCACGCCGAACACGTCGGCGTCGAACTCGATGCTCTCGATTGGCGAGATCCGCAGGGTCAGGCCGAGCGGCTCGGCACGGGCGGCCAGCAGCTCGAGGGTCTGGGGAAAGCACGTGTCGGCCGCGACGAACGCCCGCGCGTTCCGTTTTGCGCCCACACGGTGGGCCATCGTCATGGCTTCAGCTGCCGCCGTCGCCTCGTCGAGCAGCGATGCGTTGGCCACGTCCATCCCCGTGAGATCGCGGACAGCTGTCTGGAAGTTCAACAGCGCTTCGAGGCGCCCCTGCGCGATCTCGGCTTGATACGGCGTGTAGGGCGTGTACCAGCCGGGGTTCTCGAGGACGTTGCGCAGGATGACGGCCGGGGTGACCGTGTCCCAGTAACCGAGTCCGATGTACGAACGGAACACCTGATTCCGTAACGAGAGCCGGCGGAGGCGGGTGAGGTAGGTGTGCTCTGCCTCGGCCGGAGGCAGCTGCAACGGCGACGGACGCCGGATGTGCCCCGGGATGGCTTCGGCCAGCAACTGATCGATCGACGCGGCACCGATTGCCGCGAGCATCGCCTCGCGCTCGGCGGGACGGGGTCCGTTGTGGCGGGCGGCGAACTGATTGGGAGAGTCCTGACGCATGTACTCGGAAGGGGCTGGCTCGGACGATTGACGACGGCTCGACGATCCCGGGCTGACGTGCCGCGGCCTACTTCGTGAGATCGCTGTACTGCTGGGCGTCGAGGAGCGCGGCCATCTCGCTGGTGTCGGACGGCCGGACTCGGATGATCCAGGCCGCCAGCGGATCGGCGTTGACGAGCTCGGGCTTCTCGGACAGCGCGGCATTGACGGCCACGACCTCACCCGAGACCGGCGAAAACAGCTCGGACACCGCCTTGACCGATTCGATCGTGCCGAAGACATCGCCCTGCGCCAGCGTGCGCCCCACCTCGGGCAGCTCGACGAACACGACGTCGCCCAGCTGCTGCTGCGCATAGTCGGTGATGCCCACCTGGGCCTCCGCACCCTCGAGACGAATCCACTCGTGATCCTTGGTGTACTTCAGGTCGGCGGCAACCATGTCAACTCCTGGAGCGCTTGTAGAACGGCATCGGAACGACGCGGGCCTTCAGCCGGCGCCCCCGGACGTCTGCTTCGATCTCGCGATCCGGCACCGCTTCCGCCGAGGGGACGTAGGCCATCCCGATCGCCTTCTTGAGAAACGGCGTCTGGGTCCCGCTCGTGACCTGACCGGCCGGCTCGCCGTCGATCACAATCGCGTGGCCGTGGCGCGCGATGCCGCGCTCGAGCAGTTCGAACCCGACGAGCCGTCGGGACACGCCCTGCGCTTTCTGCGCGCGGAGGACGTCTGCACCGAGAAAGTCCGGCTTCTTCCAGCCGACGATCCATCCCAGATCCGCCTCGAGGACGGTGGTGGTGTCGTCGATGTCGTTGCCATAGAGGCGCATGCCGGCCTCGAGACGGAGCGTGTCCCGCGCCCCGAGTCCGGCCGGGATCAGGCCGGCCGCGGAACCGGCCTCGAGGAGGGCCGTCCAGAGTCGTGGCGCCTGCGCCGGCGGACAGAAAATCTCGAAGCCGTCCTCGCCCGTATACCCCGTTCGCGAGATCGTGCCGCGCACGCCGGCCACCTCGCCATGAGCGAACCAGTAGGTACTTCAGCGACGACAGATCGACGCCCGTCAGTGGCTGGAGGATCGTCAGCGCCGCCGGACCCTGCAACGCGAGGAGTGCGTACCGGCTGCTGGTGTTGACCGCGACCGCGTCACCGATCCCGGCAATCTGGGTCCTGATCCACTCGAAGTCCTTCGTGATGTTCGAGGCGTTGACGACGAGCAGGAAGTGGTCCTCGGCCCAGCGATAGACGAGCAGGTCGTCGACGAACGTCCCCTGCGGCGTCATCAGCCCCGCGTAGTGGATCTGCCCGATGCTCAGCCGTGAGGCGTCGTTGCTCGAGATCTTCTGCACCGCCGCCAGGGCGTCGGCGCCGGCGATCTCGATCTCCCCCATGTGGCTGACGTCGAAGAGTCCGGCGCGTTCCCTGACCGCCAGGTGCTCGGGGGTGATGCCGGAGGTACTCGACGGGCATCTCCCACCCGCCGAACGGGATCAGGCGGGCGTGATGCGCGACGTGTCTCTCGAAGAGCGGAGTGCGAAGAAGGTGCGTGTCGTTCAGAGGGCGGCCTCGGCCAAGCTGGGAATCGGACACCGGCGGGAGCGGTCCGCGACGCTGGAGCGCCGAGCCGCGCGCCGCGCGCTCCACTCGAAACGCGCACAGGCAGCGCCCTCCGGCCCCGCGCAAGCCTCAAACGGTACTATGCGTGTCCGCGAGGGGTCAAGGCGCCGAGGGCGCGGATGGCCGGCCGGCGGACGTGCGGGGCCGGTAGCGTAAATAGGCCTGGAGCGTGTGGTAGCTGATGTCCAGGATGCGGCACGCCTGGCGCTTGTTGTTGTGGCACCGTTCGAGCACCAGTCGTGCGTAGCGGCTACCCCACGCACGCATGCTCTCGCTGCCGTCGATCACCGGCTGGACGATGCTGTAACGCTCGCCCATGGCCGGGGGCAGATCCTTGACCTGGATCTCGTCGGCGTCGGCAAGGGTGATGGCACGCTCGATGACGCGCTCCAGCTCGCGGACGTTCCCTGGCCATTCGTACGTGAGCAGTGCCTCGAGCGCCGATGCCGACAGCCGGCACGGGCCGACCCCGGCATGCCGCTGAAGGCACGCCTGAGCCAGGTCGATGATGTCTTCGCGGCGGGCGCGCAGCGGCGGCACCTTCAACTCGAGGGCGTTGAGTCGATAGTAGAGATCGTGGCGGAACTGTCCCTGCTGGACGAGTGAGGCCAGCGTCCGATTGGTCGCCGCGATCAGCCGGATGTCGAGGCGCCGGGTGTGGTGTCCGCCGACCCGCTCGACGGTGAACTCCTGGAGCGCGCGCAGGAGCTTGGCCTGCGCGTGGGAGGAGAGATCGGCCACTTCGTCGAGGAACAGCGTACCCCCGTCGGCCTGTTCGAATTTGCCGCGCCGCCCGCGAACACCGGTCGCCGTGCGCTCCTCGATCCCGAAGAGCTCGGCCTCGAGCAGCGATTCGACGAGCGCCGCGCAGTTCACCGCGACGAAGGGGCCGCGCGCGCGGCGGCTCCACAGATGAACCTGTCGCGCGGCCACCTCCTTGCCGACGCCGCTCTCGCCTTCAATCAGCACCGTGAAGTCGGTGCGCGCGATCCGGTCGATGCTCTGTCGCAGGGTCTGGGCCTGCGGGCTGTTGCCGACGAGCAGGTTGCCCTCGCGAAGCGCCAGATGGGAGCCGGCTGCCGTGCGATAGCCCGCGGCACGCTCGATCTCCGAGACAATCGCCCCGAGGCGCGCCGCCATGATGAAAAGATCGGGCCAGTGGGGATCGCGAAGCGCCCGCACGCTGCGGCGCACTTCGAGCACGACCGTTCGATCGCCGGTGGGCACTCCGAGAACCGCCGTCCCGGGCTCGCCGACGACCGGGCCCTGGCCCGCCATGTCGCGCAGCCGCACCGTGGTCACGCCGAGCCTGTCGATCAGCAGCTGCTCGAACTGCCGACGGACATCGCCCGCGGCGCCCCGCCCCAGGATGGCGACGAACGCGGCCAGCAAGCTGTCGTCCTCCGCGCCCGGCCCTGTGACCACCGCTGCCGGCGGCGTCTCGCTGCTGCTGCCCGTCATACGCCCTCCTCGCTGCTGTGCGGCCCAGAGAGAAGGACTGTGCGGAACCAAGAGCGATGCCACGTTTGCACCTCGCGGATTCCCGAGAGAAACTGGTGTGTTTTGCAGAATCTGCATCCGGGGCGGGCACGCGATACCCGTTATTTGGTCCCGATTCAAACACCAGGCGCCAAATCATCAGTCCCCGGCGAGGGAATCTAGTTCCCATAGCGGCTCGAACCAGCGATTGAACGCGATCGCCGCCCGATAGCTCGGCCCTTCGCGCAGGTCGGTCGCGCTGACGAAGCTGCGCACGACCTGCCCGTCGAGCGCCACTCGCCGCGACGGGCGTATCAGATGCACGGTCAGCGCTCGGCCGGGACAGAGCAAGGCGTCGGTTTCGATCAGGATTCCGACAGCCGACAGGTTGAGCACCAGCACATCGTGTCCCGGCGTCACACGACACCCGATCGGCCATGGCAGGTCTTGCGGCAGCCAGCGGCGCGCGGCACGCCGCTCGATGGGAGGCGTACTCATGGCGTGACCCATTGCCCAGTCCCGGGCAGGAACTCGAGGACGCGCACGCGGCCGGTCGGTCCGAACACACGAACCGCGAACTGGCGGCCGTCCGGCCCGGCGAGATAGAGGGTGCCCGACGATCCGCTGCCCGAGGCGCCAAACGCGATGAATGTGGACCGTCCGATCTGGACGGGGTCGTCGCCGGCGCCAAGGGCCGGCCCTTCCCCATCGATGGGCGGCACGGCATGCGCCACCGCGAAGGCGGCACCCGGAAAATCGTCGCGGAGGCGGAAGGGCGGCCCGAGCCGCTCCTCGGTGCCGTCCGCGATTTCGTCGCCCCTGAGGCCGTTGCCATTGCCGTCCACGAGCGCCTGCATCAGCGTCTCCCCCTGCTCCTGACGAAACTGCAGACCGGCCGTGGCACCCCGACGCAGCGCGGTGAGCCGCACCCCCGCAACCCGAAGGGCGATCGCCCGGGCCGCGCCCAGGCCGCGGGCGTGATCCCGTGCACGGGCGAAGGCCCCGAGGGCGGTCGCCCAGACGATCGCGCCGATCGAGAGGACCAGCAGGAGCTCGATCAGCGACACACCGCGTTGCGGCTCCCGCTGCGGCATCGGCACTCTCCGACGCGTACGAGCGTGGCCGTGAGCGCGTTCAGCTCGTCGGGCGTTCGGCGCGCCCCGACGCGACCGTGACGAGCGGCTTCAGCTTCAAGAAGCCCTTTTCGCCGATGCCCTTTACGTTCATCAGGTCTTCGATCTTCTTGAACCCGCCATTCTTTTGCCGGTAGTCGACGATGCGCGCTGCCGTCTGCGCGCCGATACCCGGCAGGCTCTCGAGCTCGTCGGCCGTCGCCGAGTTGAGGTTGACGAGTGCAGCGTTCTTCGCCGGCGCGGTCGCCTTCGCGGGCGCCTCCTGTGCGGCACGCGCCTGCGGCATCGAGACGAAGGCGAGGGCGGCCGTCAGGGCCATCGGGATCAGGGTTCGGCGAATCATGGGTCCTCCTTCCAAGACGGTTCGGGTTGACGAGTCCCCCGCCACCGGGCGGGCCGCGAGGGGTCGGGTTGTTGTGGGACCGATCCGCGGCGACGGGGGCCGCGGCGTGCTGGAGCAAGGGTGGGGCCAGCGAGTGCGGGAACGTGGCGTGTGTCGGCAGCGCGTTGGCCCCGCTCGACTTAGCGACGACGTCGCGGCATGGCTCGACGCCCGTCGCTCGCACCGTCAGGCGCGATCGTTAACGCGCGTTACCGCCGCCAATCCAACCAACCGCCCGATAGCGGCGTATTTTCAAGGCCGTTTGCGCCGGGGCGGCGCAATCGCGCCGACAACCGGTGGACACCGGCGGAATCGACACGACGGACACGGTGGGTTCGGGTTCTTGTGATGACCCGGATGCGTCAGGCGTCCTGGCGTGGCCCGCCCGCGGCGCGGTACCAGTCCACGGTGCGCGACAGCCCCTCGTCGAGCCCGACCAGCGGCTGATAGCCGAGGACCTCTCGAGCCCGCGTGATATCGGCTTGCGAATCGCGCACGTCTCCAGCACGTCCGGGGGCGTACTGCGGCTGCACCGTCCGGCCCGTAATGCGCGCGAGCGATCGGAAGAGATCGTTGAGCGAGATGCGGCCGCCGGTCGCCACGTTGATGACCTTCCCGCTCGCGCCGGGCGCGACCGCAGCCCTCAGCACGCCATCGACGACGTTGGCGACGTAGGTGAAGTCGCGGGTCTGCTCGCCGTCACCATAGATGGTCGGTCCGCGATTCTCGAGCAGCGCCGTGACGAAGACCGAAATGACGCCCGAGTACGGCGACGAAGGATCCTGCCTGGGACCGAAGACGTTGAAGTACCGGATGGACACCGTCTCGAGCCCGTACAGAGCGGTGAACATCTGCATGTATTGCTCGCCCACCAGCTTCTGCAGGGCGTACGGCGACAGAGGACCGGTCGCCATGTCTTCCTGCTTGGGCAGCGCGGCCGCATCGCCGTACGCCGACGATGAGGCCGCGTAGACGACCCGCTTCACCCCGGCGTCGCGGGCGGCGACGAGCACGTTCAGCGTCGCGTCGATGTTGGCGCGGTTCGACGTGATCGGGTCCTGGACCGACCGTGGCACCGAGGGGATCGCCGCCTGGTGCAGGACATAGTCGGCACCACGCACCGCCGTCTTGGCGACCTCGAGATCGGCCAGGTCGCCATGCAGGAACTCCACGTCCGACAGCGTCCTGACGTTTTCGGCCCGCCCCGTGATCAGGCTGTCGACGATCCGGACCTGCTCACCGCGGGCGCGGAGGGTTTCAACCAGGTGCGACCCGATGAAGCCGGCACCGCCAGTGACGAGATAGAGGGCCATGAGGATGCGCGGTGCCGCGGCGAAGTGTCTGGGAATCGCCGAATGTGTGATCTGGTGCGTGGCCCCGAGCGCGGAGCCACAGGACGAAGCGGCTGCAGTGTGCCAGTAAGCCGAATTCTGTGTCCGGCGCGGGAATCGCTCCCCGCGCCGGCTGACGATCATTCCTCTGGGACCGCCATCACTGGCGGCCTCGAGCAACCTACCCGGAAGCTTCGGACGGGCCGTCCTCGGGCGCTTCCCTATTTGGTCTTGCTCCGTGCGGGGTTTTGCCTGCCACTTCCGTTACCGGAAGCGCGGTGCGCTCTTACCGCACCTTTTCACCCTTACTCGCCTTCGCCCTCCGCTCTTCGGGCTCGGGCTTCGGCGAGCAAGCCCCGAATCGGGCCTGCCGCGCCGTAGCCTCGGCTCGAAGAGCCGAGAGCGAAGGCGGGCGGTATATTTTCTGTGCCACTGGTCCGTCGGGTTGCCCCGCCCGGGTGTTACCCGGCGCACTGCCCTGCGGAGTTCGGACTTTCCTCCGGACGCGGACCTTTCGATCCTTGTCCGGCGATCGCCTCGGCTCACTGCAGCCGAGCCATTGTACCAAATCGGGGACGGGAGCCTCCCTTTGTTCCTGTGGAGGCTCCCGTCCCCATCACCCGTCCCGTTCCTGACTGATTTGATACTGCTCGAGCTTCTTGTAGAGATTGCTCCGCGGTGTGTCGAGCGCTTCCGCCGTCCGGGAGATGTTCCAGCCGTTGTCCCGCAGCTTCTCGACCAGGAAGGCGCGCTCCGCCGACTCCTTGAACTCCCGAAGCGTGCCCGGCTTTTCGCGTGCGGGCTCGGTCGCGGGAAGTAATCCCGACGGGGCGGGCGAACCCGGCGCCGCGACGGCAGCCCGCGGCGCGTCCACCCTGATCACGTCCCGCACGTCCTGCGCGTCGATCGTTTCCCCGCGCGCCATGATCAGGAGGCGCTCGACGCTGTTGCGCAATTCGCGGATGTTGCCGCGCCACCGGTGCTGCTGGAGCACCTCGAGCGCCGGCGGCGAGAACCGGCGGGGCTTGAAGCTGCCTTCGCGATTGAAGAGGTCGGTGAAATGCCGGACGAGCAGCGGGATGTCGGCGGGCCGCTCGCGCAACGGCGGCACATGAATCGGGATCACGCTCAAACGGAAATACAGATCCTCCCGGAACCGCCCGGCATCGATCTCCTCTTCGAGGTCCTTGTTGGTCGCCGCAATCACCCGGACATCGACCTTCATGGTCCTCGACGACCCCAGGCGCTCGACCTCGCCCTCCTGCAGCACCCGGAGCACCTTGGCCTGCGTCTTGGCGCTCATGTCGCCAACCTCGTCGAGGAAGATCGTGCCCCGGTCGGCCTGCTCGAACTTGCCAATCTGCTTCTCGGTCGCGCCGGTGAACGACCCCTTCTCGTGGCCGAACAGCTCGCTCTCGATCAGCTCTTCGGGAATGGCGGCGCAGTTGACCTGCACGAATCGCTCGCGGGCCCGCAGGCTGTTGCGGTGGATGGCGCGCGCGACCAGCTCCTTGCCGACGCCGCTTTCGCCGAGGACGAGGACGGTCGCGTTGGTCGGCGCCGCACGACCAATGGCTTCGCGGACACGCGCGAGAGCCGCGCTCTCTCCCACCATCTCGTGACGCGCCTCGGCGGCACGCCGCAGCGTCACGTTCTCGTCGCGCAACCGCCCCTGGTCGAGCGCGTTGCGAATCGTCAGCAGGACGCGGTCGCTCGTGAGCGGTTTCTCGACGAAATCGAACGCGCCCTTGCGGGTCGCCTCGACCGCCGTGCTGACGGTGCCGTGGCCGGAGATCATGACGATCGGCAGCGTGTCGCTGCGCGCCCGCAGGCGCTCGAGGACCTCGAGGCCATCCATGCCCGGCATCTTGATGTCGAGAAAGATCAGATCGAGGGGTTCACGCTCGGCGAGGGTGATGCCGTCCGGCCCGGTCGCCGCGACCAGGCACTCGTAGCCCTCGTATTCGAGGATCATCTTCAGCGAGTCCCGGATGCCCGCTTCGTCGTCTATGACCAGGATGCGAGGTTTCATGGATGCGGTCGGTGGAGATCGGCAGGCCCGGTTCCGATTATACGGGCGAGGAACTCGGCTTCCTCGATGATCGGCACCCCGAGCGACCGGGCCTTTTCGAGCTTGCTGCCAGCCTCCCGACCTGCGATGACCGCCGTCGTCTTTCGGCTGACCGACGAGGCGACCTTGGCACCGAGCCGCTCGAGCGCTGCCTGCGCCTCCTCGCGCGTCATCGACTCGAGCGTTCCGGTGAGCACGAAGGTCTGGTTGTCGAGCGGGCGGTCCGAAGGCCCTTCATCCTCCAGTTCGACGAGGCGCAGGCCGGCGTCGGCGAGACGGGCGACGAGCCGCCGGTTGGCCTCGGCCTCGAACCAGTCGCGGACCGACCGCGCCACGACCGGCCCGACATCGGGCACACGCTCGAGGGCCTCGACGGGCGCGTCGGCGAGGGCGGGCATCGATCGAAACGCCCGGGCGAGAGCCGCGGCACCGCGTTCGCCCACGTGCCGGATCCCGAGGGCGAAGATCGCGCGGCCCAGGCCGACCTCGCGGCTGCCGGCGATCTGATCCATCAGGTTCGCCGCCGACTTCTTCCCCATCCGCTCGAGCGCGGCCACCTGTTCGGCCGTCAGGGCGTAGAGATCGGCGGCATCGCGCACCAGACCGGCGTTGACGAGGTTCTCGATGATCGCCTCGCCGAGCCCGTCGATGTTCATCGCGCGCCGGCCGGCAAAGTGCTCGAGGCTGCGGAGCAGGCGCGCGGGGCACGAAGTGTTCTCGCATCGCCAGACGGCTTCGCCCTCCTCGCGGGAGAGCGTCGTGCCGCAGCGGGGGCAGGTGGTGGGCATCACCCACGGCTGCGGGGCATCAGCGCCTTCCGGGCGGGTCGACACGATCGGCTTGACCACCTTCGGGATCACGTCACCGGCTTTTTCGATCAACACCTGGTCGCCGGGACGGATGTCCTTTCGCTCAATTTCCTGGGCGTTGTGCAGGGTCGCCTTCGAAATCGTCGATCCGGCAAGGAACACCGGCGTCAGCACGGCATAGGGCGTCACGGCGCCCGTGCGACCCACGTTCACGTCGATCGCCAGGAGCGTGGTGGTCGCCTGCTGCGCGGGGAACTTGTAGGCCAGCGCCCACCGCGGGAACTTCGAGGTCGATCCGGCCTGCTGCCGGCGGCCGAGATCGTCGAGCTTGATCACCACGCCATCGGTTTCGAAGTCGAGCGTGTGGCGCTTGTCCCCCCAGAGGCGGCAGAAATCGAGCACTTCGTCGATCCCGGCGAGCTTCTGCCAGTGGCCCTCGACGGGAAGTCCCCAGCTCGCCATCCGCTCGAGCATGCCGGCGTGGGTCTCCACGCCCGCAGCGTGAGTCTCCTCCCCTTTCGCCCTCGGGGAGGCCACGAGCTGGTAGACGAACGCGCGCAAGCCGCGCGCCGCCACCAATCCCGGGTCGAGATTCCGCATCGTCCCCGCTGCCGCGTTGCGCGGGTTGGCGAACAGCGGCTCCTCGAGGCGCTCGCGTTCCTTGTTCATCGCGTCGAACGCGGCTCGCGGGAGGAAGACTTCTCCCCGGCACTCGATGGGGCCAGGCGGCCCGCCGCGCAACGAGAGCGGGATCGAACGGATCGTCCGCACGTTGGCGGTGACGTCCTCGCCGATCGTCCCGTCGCCACGCGTGACGCCGCGCATGAGACGTCCCTCGTCGTAGGTCAGGGCAATGCTCAGGCCGTCGATCTTGAGCTCCGCGACGTAGGGCAGGGCTTCGTCGCCGGCCTTCAGCGCCCGGCGGAGCCGGTCGTCGAAGGCGCGGGCATCGGTCTCGTCGTAGCCGTTGTCGAGGCTCAGCATCGCCGCGGCATGCCGCGCGGTCGCGAAGCCCTCGACGGGCCGGCCGCCGACCCGCTGCGTGGGCGAATCGGGTGTCACGAGGGCGGGGTGCGCCTGCTCGAGCGCCTCCAGCTCCTTCAGCAACCGATCAAATTCCGCGTCTGAGATCTCGGGGTCGTTGTGGACGTAGTACCGCTCTTCGTGGTGGCGGATCCGCGAGCGGAGAGCGGCAATCTGCTTGGCAGCTGTCATAGCCACGGAGCCATGGAGGAGACCCCCGAGAACCCGGAGCGACCGCCGCACACATCGGCCATGCCACGCAACCGATCCGATTTTGTCAGATTGTGTCCGTGGCGAGCGATCGCGCGTCTTGTCAGATCTTCCCCGCGGCTAGCGGTCGCGCGCGATCACGTATATCGGGCAGGCTCATGAGCGCGTCCCGCTCGAGCGAGGGCGGGAAGAACGACAGGTGTTGCTGCGCGAGCGACGCGTAGTGGTCGGCTTGCCGGGTGGCGCTGCTGATGGCCTGCGAATCGTGCAGCATCCGCTTCAGGTCGGCCCACGCCTCCCGTGTCACGTCGCGATCGCGGACAATCGCCTCGACGATCGCCCGGGCCTCGGGTCCCGCCCGCTCGAGCAGATAGATGATCGGCAAGGTCACCTTGCCCTCGCGGAGATCACTGCCGATTGGCTTCCCGAGCGCCTGCTCGTCGGCCGTGTAGTCGAGCAGATCGTCCACGAGCTGGAAGGCAATGCCCAGGTTGAAGCCGTACTCCCACAGGGCCTGCTCGGCGTCCCGCGACACGCCGCCGAGCATGCCGCCGATCTGCGCACAGCCCCCGAACAGGTGTGCCGTCTTGCGGCGGATGATCTCGAAATGCTCGTCCTCGGCGAGATCGACGTCGCCCGTCTTGGTCAGCTGGAACAGCTCGCCTTCGATCATGCGCAGCGTGACGTCACACAGCAGACGGATGATCTCGAGCGAGTCCTGCGTCAGTGCGAGGGCCATCGACTTGATATACAGATAGTCGCCCAGCAGGACAGTGATGTCGTTCCCCCACCGCGAATGCACGGCCATGCGGCCGCGGCGCAGGTCCGATTCGTCGATGATGTCGTCGTGCACGAGCGTCGCGGTGTGAATGAACTCCACGACCGACGCGTAGAGCACCGCGCGATCCCCGTCGCCGTGATAGCCGGCCATCCGTGCCGCCATCAGCAGCAGCGCGGGTCGCACGCGCTTGCCGCCGCTCGTCTGGATGTAGCGGCCGATTTGCGGAATGAGCTGAACGCGCGACTGGACGTGACGCAGGAACTCCTGGTCGACGCGTGCGAGGTCCTCTCGCACCGGCTCGAAAATCTGCGCTAAATCCAAGGGAGACTGCGACTTGTGCACCGCTTCACTCACGCGAGGTCAATTCGACCATACATGAGTTGAGGGTGTCAACGCGCCGTCACACCACCTCATCGTGTGTCGGCGCGGCCGGCGCCGTCGATGGCGTCGGCGCCGCTGACATCGCCCTTTGCCGATGCCGCCGCTTGACCGAGTAACCCCGAGGCTGAAGCCTCGGGGCTACGAGCGATGGGCCTGCGAACAGGACCCGGTGGTGCCGTCGGCGGCGCGGCGACGTCGGAACCGCGCTGCCGCGGGTCAGCGCGTGCCGGCCGTCGTCGCGACCGACCCGGTGACCGGACTCGCGGGAGCGCTCGTCATGGGCGCCCCTGCCGAACACTCGAACATCGTGAAGTGAAGAGAGAAGGCGCGCACGCTGCCGGCGTCGAGCATGAAATTGTCCGAGACCCGAAGCGTCCACGTTCCGTTCGGGTCTTCACCGTCGAACGCCGACAGCGGTGTCGCCGGCCTGAACGTCCCCGTATACGGAGCACCGGCCGGCGTGATCGCCTGGATCGACGTCGCCGCCGCATCGTCGAACACCGTGTTGCAGAAGTTGTTGCCGCTGTTGGCAGTGCCGCCCGGGCGGTTGGCCATCGTCACGCTCGTGCCACCCGGAGACGTCAGCGTGAGGATCAGGTCGCCGACCCACGTGTGGTCGAGCCCCACCGTCGTCGAGCCGATGTTGCTGGAGCATGCCGTGCCGTCAATCGAGAACGTCAGGTTCGCGATGGCGCCGGGCGCGCCACTGACGACGAGCGGGACGACTCGTTCCAGCGGGCACGCCGTCCGGAATCGCAACGGCGGGGCCTGCGTAGGCGCACGTCGGTGAGCGCCGTGCCCGGCTGTCCCGTCTGGACCTTGAACGTGAACACCTGTGGGCTGTTCGCCCGTTCGAATACGACGCCGTCAGCGAGAACTCGGGCGCCACCCGCACGTTGCAGTGGGCGCCAGGCTGAACGTGTAGGGCGTGCTGGTTGACGGCAGCCTGCCCGTTCGATCCGATGTTGGGATAGTTCGACTGCGACACGCCAAGCGTGACGCCAGTGGTGCTCGTCGCGAGCGTACCGGTCACGTTCAGCGCGGTCGCGCCTCCAACGTTGACGAGTTGCGCGAGCATGCTTGCCGACTCGCCGGGCTCGATGAACGCGTCACCGTCACCGCCAACGGCCGTGGACGTGACGGTCCCGAGATCGAGGAACGGCGCCGGCGGCGCCCCGATGTCCTGCAGCGCGCCGAACGCATCGACGATGCCGAAGCCGGAATCGCAATCGCGCCCCACGGCCTCGATGTCGAGCGCCGTCTGCTGCAGGGCACGGCGGATGCGATTGGGCGCGAGGCGGGGGCGCGCGGACTTGAGCAGGGCGGCAATCGCGGCCGCGTGCGGCGCCGCGGCCGAGGTCCCGAAGAACGGCTGGAATCCGGGCACCGTCGTCTGGACGCCGTCAGCGGCCGCGAGATCGGGCTTCCTGCGTAGCTGGCCGCCATTGCCGAACAGGAATTGCCCGGGGGTCAGCGGCGTCCCATCGGCATCGAAGAACACCCGGCGATAGCCGTCCGAGCTGAAGAGCTCGACGGGATTGGTGGCGCCACCAATGAAAGGGCCGCCCGCGGCTGTCGCGACGTTCACCGCCGCAATCCCGAACGCATCGGCGGCGGCATTGTGTCCGTGCGTGACGCCGCTTGTGGCGATCCCGAGCTGACCGCCGAAGTTGTTCAAGTGCAGCGCCCGTCGTTCGCCGCTGGCACGGACGATCACGATGCGCTCGCCGGCGAAGGCGCCCGGGAACGTGCTCTCGAACGGGTCGTCGTCGCCGTCCTGGACGTCGGTTGACGCATCGAGACACGTCCGTGAGCGTCGAGTTCAGGATGTAGAAATCGTAGTCGTTTGCCGACTGGCCCAGGGGGTCCGACCAGAACAGCGCGAGCACGAACGTCGTGCTGCTTTCGACCCGGTTCGAGAAGACGCCGCCGCCGAAGTTGTGCAGGTCGCCGGCGCCGGTCAGAGCTCGGGATCGTCCCGTTGGCGACGCGGAAGTCACCCTCCCAGACACTGGCGGTGCCGTCGTTGAAGTTGCCCTCGTTGCCGGCGGACGAGAAATAGAGCGCGCCATCGGCCGTCACGTCGTTCACCGCCGCCGCAATGATGCCGTCCTGAAACGGCGACTCGTTGTCGTAAATGATGTCGTCGACGATGATGTGGCAGCCCGCGGCGCGGAGCGCGCGGATGTTGTCCGCGAAGCTCTGCGCGCCGTTGAACGCTGTCGCGAAGAACAGCTTCGCGCCGGGCGCGAGGTCATGGATGATCTCCAGCATCGCCGTGCCTTCGCCGATGTCTACGAACGGCGGCGTCGGATCGATCCCGCTCTGGCCGGGCAGCACGGTCACGTCGTTCGGGAGGTCGCCGCTCGCCTGGGACTGCTCGAGGAAACGCACGCTGTCCGACAGGACACCAATGTTGACGCCAGCGCCCGTCACTCCGAAGAAGTTGCGCGCCTCGGCGGCGCGGTGTGCCACGTCGCCCTGCGTCGTCGCCGCTCCCTGGATGGCCAGTTGCGGCGGCACGTCCTGGAGCGCCGTGCGGCGCACCCCAATCTGATCGATCGCCGCGAGCAGTCGCGAGCGGAGCGTCTCGACCTGCTCGCTCGAAGGACCGCGCCGGCCGGGACGCGACAGAGCCGCTGGCGCCGAGCGCTCGCGCAACTGCCGATGCGTTTTCGCCATGGCGGTCGGGCTGATGCCTCGCACCTCCGACAGCTCCGCCAACCCTTCGAGCAGCTCGATCGGTACAAGCGCCCGCAGGGTCGATGCCCGTTCGTGGCCGTAGAGCACCTCGCCGCCAAACTTCTCGATCGTCTCGATCACGGCCTTCGAGAAGCGGCCGTGGATCTCGACGTCGACGCGGCCGTCGGGCGCGACGGCGAGCTGCGATCGCAGCGCGCCGACGTTGGCGGCGATCCGTGCGCCGCTGCGCGCCTTGGCCGCATAGAGGAGGCGTGAGCTGATCTTGCGCTGCGCGACCGACCGGCGCTGCTTGTCGGCGCCGATCGCTCGGATCTGCTGGCGCGCGGACTCGCCGAGCTGATCGAGTGCGACAGGCGCCGGCGTCGGCTGTCCGCGGGTGTCGTTCTGCCCCGCGACAGACCGCGGCGTCGAGACCAGCACGGCGAACGCCAGGCACACACACGTCGAGCCCATCCGACCACTGATGTTCGGCAGCATGGGGACGAACCTCCTTGAGGCGCGATCAGCAGCCTCTTTGTACTGGGGGAAGTGCAGGCTAGAAGGGCCGAGCTACTTCGTCAAGCTGAGCAAGCACAGTCTGCGCCAGCAATGATGAGGTGCCGACGCGCTGGCGCCGGCGAGCGAAGTGGGGACAGGACGCGAGAGATCAGGGACGAAACAACTGCTCGAAGTTGTGGTCCGTCGCCGCGACGATCGTGTCAATCGTCATGCCACGGACGCTGGCCAGAGTCCGGGCCACATGGACTACGTGCGCCGGTTCGTTTCGAGTGCCTCGAAACGGGACCGGCGCCAGGTAGGGACTGTCGGTCTCGATGAGCAGGCGATCCATCGGGACGGATGCGGCGACGTCCCGCAGCGGTTGGGCTCTCGGAAACGTCACGATGCCCGAGAACGACAGGTGGAAGCCGAGGTCGAGCGCCGCGGCGGCCAGGGCCGCATCGCCGGTGAAGCAATGGAACACGCCTCGCGCTGCCCCGCCACCCGCCTCGCGCAGGAGGCGAAGCGTATCGTCGTCGGCTTCCCGGGTGTGGATGACGATCGGCAGGTCGCGTTCGACCGCCAGGGCGACTTGCGACGCGAAGACGCGCTGCTGCACGTCCCGCGGCGAAAAATCGTAGTGGTAGTCGAGCCCGATTTCGCCGAGCGCGCGCACGCCGGCGATGCGGCCGAGGGCGGCGGTCGTGACCTGTACTGCCTCGCCCGGGGCCTCCGCATGGCGGCCCGCCTGATGAGGGTGGACGCCCGTGGCGAATCGCAGCCCCTGCCAACGCTCCGCCAAACTGCCGGCCCGGTCCAGTTCTTCCTCCGACCCTGCATCCAGGATGCAGAGCGCCGTCTCGAGCCCTGCGCCACGGGCACGCGCGACGACCTCATCGAGGTCCGCCTCGAACGCGGCGTCGGCCAGGTGGCAGTGGGAGTCGTACATGCAAGTACCAAAGTACGAGGGACGAGGGACGAAGTACGAAGTGAAGGAGGAAGTTGGAAGGAGGAAATGGGAAGGTGGAAGTCCTGGTCGCTGGTCGCTCGTCGTTGGTCGCTGGAATCAGCGTACGCGCGAGCCGGGCGGTGGCGCGTTCTCGAAGGTCACGAGCTCGGGTTTGCCGCCCTCGGGACTTCCGGCGAGCACCATGCCGTTCGACTCGATGCCCATCAGCGTCGCCGGCTTGAGGTTGGCCACGATCACCACCGAGCGTCCCACGAGCACGTCGGGCTCGTAAGCTTCCGCGATGCCCGCCACCAGCGTCCGTTGCTCCGTGCCGACGTCCACGGTCAGCTTCACCAGCTTCTTCGACTTCGGGACACGCTCGGCGGTCAGCACGCGGGCGACGCGCAGATCGATCTTCATGAACTCGTCGATCGCCAGCCGCTGGCCATCAGCGGTTCCGGGGACCGGCGAGGGCGGCGCCGATGGTGACGCATGGGCCGCCGGAGACGCGGCTGGCGTCGAGTCCGTGGGCTCGGGCGGCTGTGGGGGCTGTTCGCGTTCTCGGGCATGAGAGCTCCAGATTCGACATGGATGTCAGCAGCGGACGACGAGAGCCGCACGTCGGCGACGGGAGCTTCGGGCGCGCGCCGTGGCCAGAGCGGGTCCGCCTTTGTGAATCGTGCGCGCGTCCGACGCGCGCCAGCGCCGCCGCGTCGAGCCGCAGCTCGTTCGCGCTCGTCGTGTCGCCGACACGCCTGAGAATCTCGGCGGCCGACGTCGGCATGATCGGCAGCAGCAGCACGCCCGCGATCCGAACGGCCTCCGCCACGTCGACCAGCACCTGGCTGAGATGCGCCGACTGCGCGGGCGCCTTCGCGAGGGTCCACGGCTCGGTTTCCGCGATGTACTCATTGGCGGCGCTGATGAACCGATAGACAGCCGCGGCCCCGTCGTTCAGCGCCAGCCGGTCCATCGCCTCGCGATACGTCGTCACGGTTGCTTCGGCCAGCGGCGCCAGCCGGCCGGGGGTCGCGACCCCCTGCAGCAGCCCGCCGCGATAGCGCTCCGCCATGCTGCCGATACGGCTGACGAGATTCCCCAGATTGTTGGCGAGGTCGGCGTTGTAGCGCTCCTCGAATCGATCCCAGGCAAAATCGACGTCGCTGCCGTACGGCGCCTCCTTGACGATGTAGAGCCGCAGCGGGTCCACGCCGTACTCGTCCACGACCGCCAGCGGGTCCACCACCGTCCCGAGGGACTTGCTCATCTTCTCGCCACGGTAGGTGACGAAGCCGTGGCCGAACACCTGGTCGGGGAGCGCAGCGCCGGCGCTCATGAGCATCGCCGGCCAGACGATGCAGTGGAAGCGCGTGATGTCCTTGCCGATGATATGGAGGCTCGCCGGCCACCAGCGCTCGAACAACGCCTGGTCGCTGCCGTAGCCCACCGCCGAGATGTAGTTGATCAGCGCGTCGAACCAGACGTAAATCACCTTGCCGGGATCGGTCGGCATCGGGATCCCCCATGCCTGCCCGGCGCGGCTGATCGACAGGTCCTCGAGGTCGCCCTCGAGCCATCGCAGGATCTCGTTCCGCCGAATCGCCGGCTCGACGAACCGGGGGTGCGCCTCCAGATGACGGAGCAGCGGCTCGCGATACTTCGACAGCCGGAAGAAGTGATTGCGCTCCTTGATCCACTCCGGCGTGGTCTTGTGGATGGCGCACTTGCCCGCGACCAGATCGCGCTCCTGCTTGAACGCTTCGCAGGAGACGCAGTACCAGCCCTCGTAGTCGCCTTCGAAGAGATCGCCGGCCTCGGCGATGCGCCGGACGAGGGTCTGCACCGCCACCCGATGCCGCGGCTGGGTCGTGCGGATGAAATCGTCGTACGAGATCTGGAGGCGCCGGTACGCCGATCGGAACACCTCTTCCATCTGGTCGCAGTAGACCAGGGGATCCAGGCCAAGCTCCTGGGCCCGCTTGTAGACGTTCTGCGAGTGCTCGTCGTTGCCGATGACGAAGTGGGTCGTCCGTCCGCGCAGGCGCTGATAGCGGGCGATGACGTCGGCGGTGACCTTCTCGTAGGCGTGCCCGATGTGAGGCTCGCCGTTGACGTAGTCGATGGCGGTCGTGAGGTAGAAGCGGGACAAGGGAGCTATCGATCCAACCAGGCTTTCAGGGCGGCGGCTTGCACGTCCTTGACCGCCACACCCGCCGCGCGCGCGAGGCGCACGCAGTCGTCGAACTCCGGCGTCGCGCTGACGATCTGGCCGTCGAGGCGGCCGGCCTTGACGCTCACCGCCCCCCAGATCGTCTCGACGACGAAGTGCTCGCGAGCCAGACACTCGCGCGTCATCTCATGGTATCTCACGCCCAGTGTGGTCGTCTCGCGGAAGATGATGCGCGACAGCGCGTCGCGCCGCTCGGGCGAGGCGAGCACGGTCACCAGCGTGCCCGGCCGGTTCTTCTTCATTTGCACGGGCGCATAGTAGACGTCGTTCGCGCCCGCCGCGAGGAGCTGATCCATCAGCACGCCGTACAACTGCGGGTTCATGTCGTCGAGCTCGCACTCGAGCACGGTGATGCGGCTCACCACCGCGGCCGCGTCCGAGGCGCCCACCAGCACGCGTAACACGTTCGGCCGCTCCCTGAAGTCGCGGGTCCCCGCCCCATAGCCAATCCGCTCCACCCGCATCGTCGGCATCGGCCCGTACTCGTGCGCGAAGCCGGTCACGAGCAGCGCGCCCGTGGGCGTCGTCAGCTCCACCGCCGGCCCGTCCTGATAGACCGGCACTCCGGCGAGGAGCCGGGCCGTGGCCGGCGCCGGTACCGGAAACGTCCCGTGCGCGCACTCGACCATCCCTCGTCCGAGGTTGAGCGGCGACGCGACGATGCGATCGGCGCCAAACCACTCGATCCCGAAGACGCCGCCGACAATGTCGATGATCGAGTCGAGGGCGCCGACCTCGTGGAGGTGCACGCGGTCGATCGGCATGTCGTGGATCGCCGCCTCCGCTTCCGCCAGCCGCCGGAACAGGGCAACCGCGCGATCGCGCGAGGCCGGCGGCAGGGCCGACCGCGCAATACGGTGCTCGATGTCGTGAAGGCTTCGATGCGTGTGCTGACCGTGCGTATGGGCGTGATCGTGAGGGTGCCCGTGGCCAGCGCGATCGTGGTCGTGCGGGTGCTGGTGGTCGTGCTGATGGTCGTGAGGCGCGTGGCGATGATCGTGCGGCACGGCGTGGCTGCCGGCGGCGCTGCTGACCGGCTGCTCCCGCGCGGGCCCGCGCTCGTCGAGCACGAATTTCGTCGCCGATACGCCGGCCCGCAGGACCCGTCTCGTGTCGAGCGTGTAGTCGTCGATCGCGAGACTGCCGAGGGCTTCCCGCAGCGCCTCGAGCGGCAGCCCGGCATCGAGGAGGGCGCCGAGCAGCATGTCTCCGGACACGCCGGAAAACGCGTCGAAATACAGAATCGTGGACACGGAAGGGTTCCCGATCAGCGAGCCGTGGGCCCCGCGCCGAGCGTGCCAGCCTCGCGGAAGCTGTAGTAGCGCGTGTCGGCCAGGATGACGTGGTCGGCGACCTCGATGCCCATCAACTCTCCCGCCTGCCGCAGCCGCGCGGTCAGCCGCAGGTCGTCGGCGCTCGGCGAGGCGTCGCCGGAGGGATGATTATGGAACAGGACGAGCGCGGATGCACCGGCCAGGGCCGCGGCGCGGAACACGTCGCGCGGATGGACCGGCGCGGCATCGATCCGCGCCGATCGAGAGCACGACGGTCCGGATGATCCGGTAGCGGGCGTCGAGCAGCAGGGCGCCGAACCGTTCGACGGGATGCGCCCCGAATCGCGGCAGCAGGTATTCGACCGCCTCGCGCGGCCCCAGCAGCTGTGCACGCTGGTCGGGCGTCCGTTGCAGCGTGCGACGCCCGAGCTCGACCGCGGCCACCAGCTGCGTCGCTCGCGTCACCCCCACCCCGGGGACGCGGCGGAGCTCGTCGATGCACGTCCGCGTCAGCCCGTGGACGCCGCCGAGCGCGGCGAGCACCGCCCGCGCGAGGTCCAGGGCGCTGGCGTGGCGCGTGCCGTGACCGAGCACGACCGCGACGAGCTCGTGATCGGCGAGCGCCGCGGTCCCGAGGCGGCCCAGCTTCTCGCGCGGCCGGTCGGCCGCCGACAGGTCCATGTCTCCCGCATCCTCCGCGCGTCCGGCCCAGGGGTCTCCGCGTTCCCGTTCCGGCTGGCCGTATACTCTCCCGCGATGCTTCGTCTTCGCGTGCAACGACGCGCGTGCTTTCTCGTCTGTCTGCTGCTCGTTGCGGCGTGCTTCGAACCGCCGACGCGCGAGCTCAATCAGGCCCAGGGCGCCATCGACGCCGCACGCGCGGCGGGCGCCGCCGACTTCGCCACGACCGAGCTCCAGGCCGCGGAACAGGCGCTCAAACGCGCGCATGAAGCCGCCACCGTCCGCGACTACCGCCAGGCGCTGAGCCTCGCGCTCGACGCGAAGGAACGCGCACGTGACGCGGCGCGCAGCAGCGCCGATCGCATGGCACTCCTCAAGAGCGAGGCCGAGCTGGTCATGCAGTCGGCGACGCAGGCGGTCGCTCAGGCGCGCGGCCGGCTGGCGACGCCCGAGTACGCCCGCGTGCCCGCGGCGCGGCTCGCCCGGCGGAAGAGCGCGCTCACCGCCGCCGAGGCCACCGTGCAAGAAGCGCGCGCAGCCGCCGATCGCCGTGACTACGTCAAGGCCCGGGCCGGCGCCGAGGCCGCGCTGGCGCAGGTCCGGGAGGCGCTCGCTCCCGATCAGGCCGCCGACGCTCGGCCGGCGAAGGGCTCACGTCCCGCGTCGCGTCCCTGATTCAGCCCGGGGTTCACTTGTATCGACAATGTGGCGCAGGCCTTCAGGCCTGCCCGCGGGCCTGTTGTGTCAACACAAGCGAACTCCGGGCCTAGAGGAGCAGCGGGACCAGGCTGAAGACGGCCGCGACAATCAGCACGAATCCCGCCAGGTCGAGCAGCAGCCCATGCCGCATCATCGCGGTGATGGGCACGTGCCCCGAGCTGTAGACGATCGCGTTCGGGGCGGTGGAAATCGGCATCATGAAGCCCATGCTGGCGCCGAGCGTGGCGGCCAGCGCCGGCTGCAGCGGGTTGACGCCGGCGGCCTGCGCGACGGCAATCGCCACCGGCACGATCATGTTGGCGGACGCCGTGTTCGACGTCGTCTCGGACAGCAGGATTGCCAGCCCCGCGAACACGATCGTCAACGCCAGTTCCGTCCGGACCGGCAGCCACGCCGTGAGCGAATCGCCGATCCATCGGGCGAGGCCGGTCGAAAACGCCAACTCTCCCAGCGCCAGCCCGCCGCCATAGAGCAGGACGATCCCCCAGTCGATGCGCACCGCCTGGTTCCAGGTCAATGTGAACTGGCGTTTCCGCCAGTCGAGCGGCAGGACGAAGAGCAGGATGGCGCCCAGCATCGCCGCGACGCTCTCCGGAACCGCACGCTCGTACGCCCGGACGAGGGGGGCATCCGCGGCCCCGACGATGGCAGCCATGCCCGGCGCAGTCCAGAGCAGCACGGTCGCGCCGAACGCGAGCAGGGTATTGCGCTGCCCCGTCGAGACGGGTCCCAGCCGCTGCAGTTCCTCGCGCACCAGCGCGGCGCCGCCGGCACCGATCTGCAGCCCGCGCACGGTACGGCTCAGCCACCACGCGAGCAGGCTGAACAGCACGGCCACCAGCGGGACACCTATCTGCATCCACTCGAGGAAGCCCACGTGCCGACCCGTCACCCGCTCGATGAAGCCCAGGCCAATCAGATTGGGCGGCGTCCCGACCGGCGTCGCCATGCCGCCAATCGACGCCCCGAACGCCGTGATGAGCATCATCGCAATCGCGAACCGGCGGACGGCCATCGGCGTCGTGTCCCGCGGGTCCCGATCGCGAGACGTGCGCCACGATCGACAGACCGATCGGAAAGAGCATCGCGGTCGTCGCGGTGTTGCTGATCCACATCGAGATGAAGGTTGCCACCGCGCCGTAGGCGACGACGAGGCGGGGCGCGCTGGTGCCGACCATCGGCGAGGCCAGCGCCGTGAACGCAATGCGGCGATCCACACCATGGACGAACATGGCCTCGGCCAGGATGAAGCTGCCGATGAACAGGAAGATGATCGGATCGGCGAACGGCGCCAGCGCCGCCCGGGCCGGCGCGACCTGCAGGACGACCGCCAGCGTCGGACCGAGAATCGCCGTGACCGCCATCGGCAGCGCTTCGGTCACCCACAGGACGATCACCGTCAGCATGATCGCGGCGAGATGGTGCGCAGCCGGCGTCAGCCCGGGCGTCGGCAGGAACAACACGCTGGCGAGGACGAGGGGCGCGGCAATGAGGCCGACGGTTCGCCGGCGGCGGTTGAATCGCTCCTCCGCGGGCGAATACGTCTCGACGGCGCCGATGGCCTCGTGGACGGTCCGCAGGTGCGGGAGGGGCGGACGGCCGGAGAGGCTGGACACCGGTGGACACTCTACACCGGGGCGAGTGGGCGACTCGGCGGCTGGGCGGCTGGGGGACTGGGGGACTGGGCGACTGGGGGAGGCTGGGTGAACGATCCGCGGCACCAGCAGCCCGCAGGCTGCCGGTGCAACGTTTGCGCTCGATGGGCGGGCGAGGGTCAGAGCAGCGCTGTCGAGCGACGGGACGTCTGCATCAGCCCTTCGAGGGGATCTTGAGGACCTGCCCGGGCTTGATCTTGTCGGGATCCTTCAGCTGATCGAGATTCGAGTTGAAGATCTCCATGTAGGCGTTCGAACTACCGAGTTGGTCTTTCGCGATCTTGCTGAGCGTGTCTCCCGCCTGCACCGTGTACGTCCTCTGAGTCTGGGATGGCGAACCCGCCGCGGCCGCCGCGGTCGCCGTCGCTGGTGCTGCGGCTGGCGCCTGCACTTTGATGTCGGCGACGACTTCCTGTTGCCAGGACGGAACCGTCTTGATCGCGGTCCAGATCTGATTCTTCTGGTCCTCGGACGTGACCGTGCCGTTGAACTGCAGTTTCCCCTCCACCTCGTTGGCCGCCCCCTGCATGCGCAGGTTCTTCGCCACCTGGATGGCGTGGTTGTACTTGTCTCTCAGACTCATGATGTGCCTCCTGCAGGATGCCTCGGGTCGCCAACTCTGACTGCGTTGAACACGGCGGCGACGCCGCGGGTCGAACGAGTCACTCTCACCCTCGGCTTATAGTCTCTGGCGCTGTACTTCTCAAGCACAGCCGCACCCCGGGCGCCCGATCTCGACCGAAGAAAACGACGTCTAACTGCTCACATCGCTGGCCTTCAAGTTCTAAAGCCCAGAGTTCATTTGTGTGGTGATGTGGCGCAGGCCTTTAGGCCTGCCCGGGCCCGCGTTGGCCGGGCTGAAGCCCGGCGCCACCTTGGCGGGCCCGTTGTCACACAAGTGAATTCCGGAGCGAGGTCAGCCACCCAGCCAGTCGCCGCGCAGGACGACCTCGGCCCAACCGGTGAGCAACACGGTCCCGTCGGCGATCCATTCGACGCGCTGCGGACCTCCGGGCGCCACCACTTCGACGTCGCGCGAGGCCCCGCCGTAGGCCGCCGCCGCCACACCGGCCGCGCACGACCCGGTGCCCGACGAAGCGGTCGGACCGACGCCTCGTTCCCAGATGAGGATGCGCACCAGCGTCGGGTTCTCCACGTGCGCGAGCTCCACGTTGACCGCCTGCGGGAACGCGGGATGCCGCTGAAGCGCGGCGCCGATGCGATGCAGCCGCGCCTCGTCGAGGGCCGGGGCCAGCAGCACGCACTGCGGGTTGCCGACGCGCATGGTGACGGCCTCCACCCGTTCACCGGCGACGTCGAGGGTCAGCTGCCGCAGCTCGTCCACGCGGCCCATGTCGGCGCGGAAGATCGGCCGCCCGACCTCATCCCGGCCGACCAGCTGCAGCGCCTTGATACCCGCCTCCGTCGTCACCTCGATGGTCTCGCCGACGGCAACCCGCGTCTCGTCGGCGAGGATCGCCGCGAGGCCGCGCACGCCATTGCCCGACACCTCGGAGGGGCTGCCGTCCGCGTTGAACAGCCGCATCCTCGCGGCGCGCCCACTGCGGGTGAACAGGATCAGGCCGTCGGCGCCGACACCGGAGTGCCGCGCGCACAGGCGGCGTGCGAGGTGGGCCGGATCGATCGCCTCGACCGCATCGGAAGGAACGTACAGAAAATCGTTGCCGTACGCGTGGGCCTTCCAGATCGGAATCGGAGGGACGCGGCATCGTGGATGCGCTTACGGGTCAGGGCGCCGAGAACGCCTCGAACACGTGGGTGTAGCCGAACATGATTCCGATGCCCGGATCCCTCGAGGTGGCGCCAAAGAGCAGCCCGCCATCGATGCGGCCGGCACCCACGGTGTAGCGGACGCCGCCGCGAAAGACGGCGCGCGACTCGGCGCCGGGCGTCGGGAACTCCTCCGCCCATTGAAACCGGCCGTTGATCTCACCGACCACTTCGAATCCCTCGTGCAGCGCGTGCGCGATCGAGAACCCGTAGAGCAGCATGTCCGACTGCCGGTCTCCCCGGAGCGGGTCGCCAAAGATGCCCAGGCCGATGTTGCCGACATAGCGCGTGGATCCCGCGGTGCGGCCGACGAGCAGCGTCGCGAAAAAATCGGTCGTGTCGAGGCCGAGCCCGCTTTCGTTCGAGGCGTTCGGCAGCTTGGTGCCCAGCCGCAGCGCAAACGCCGGCCGGGCGCCGCGCTCGCTCACGAAGCGCAGCTTGGTGGCAATCACCATGTCCTCGACGTCGGAGGTGTCGTCGCCGTCCACTTCGAGCTTGAAGGCGAGCGGCGCCGGCTCGCGGTTCGTGATCGACAGGCGCTGGTACAAGCCCCAATCCAACTGCAGCTCCGCAATCGAGCTCAACCCCACCGAGACGCCGACGATGGGCACGCGGAGCAGATCCCCCGTGAGCCCCGACGCCGGGAAGAACTGGTCCCACCCGCGCTCGAACCCGAACTCGGTGAGAATCCGCCCGCCGCCGATCGTCTCCGGGTCTTCGGTGACGAGCGGCCGCTGCTGGGCAAAGGCGGCCGAGGCGGTAAAGAGGCAGACGACGAGAAACCCTGGAATCCGCATGGTCAGAACGCCTTCGTGCTGTCGATCATGATGGTCACAGGGCCCTGATTGACGAGCTCCACGTCCATCGCCGCCTGGAAGATCCCGGTCTCGACGTGCAGGCCGGTCGAACGCAGCGCCTCGACCACCTCGACGTAGCGGGCCTGCGCCACCTCAGGCGGCGCGGCGGTGATGAACGAAGGACGGCGGCCCCGGCGGCAATCACCGTACAGCGTAAATTGCGAGACGACGAGCACCGCCCCCTGGCTCTCGGCGAGAGAGCAGTTCATTTTGCCTTCGGCGTCCGGAAAGACCCGCACCTCGCGGATCTTCCCCGCCACGTAGGCCACGTCGGCCGGTCCATCCTGGCCAGACACGCCAAGCAGGACGAGGAATCCCGGGCCGATCGCGCCGACGGTCTCGCCTTCGACGCGAACCGACGCACGTGAGACGCGCTGAAGGACCGCCCGCATCAGCGGGACGCGTGGTGCGCGAGCGGCTCGAAGGCGGCCGCGCGCAGCGCTTCGGGTGGATTCAGGCGCCGATCGAGAAGATGGCGCGGCATCACATTCCCGAGCGCCTTCAGCATCGATCGCTTGACGCCCGGATTGGCGCGCTCGAGGTCGGCCAGCAGCCGCTTGATCCGCTGCCGCTGGAGTCCGAGATCGCCACAGGCCGGGCAGCAGCAGCCGATGACCGGCAGCTCGCACGCCTGCGTGTAGGCGCTCGCCTCGTCTTCGCTGATGTAGGCCAGCGGCCGAATCACGACATGCCGCCCATCGTCGGAGACGAGACGCGCCGGCATCGCCTTCAGCGCACCGGCGAAGAACAGATTGAGCAGCAGCGTCTCGACGAAGTCGTCGGCGTGGTGGCCGAGCGCGATCTTCGTGGCCCCGAGCTCGCCGGCCAGACGGTAGAGCACGCCGCGCCGGAGCCGCGCACAGAGCGAGCACGGCGTCGCGTTCGCCTCGAGCAGATCGTCCATGACCGCGCCGATGGTCGTGTGCTCGATCCGGTACTCCCAGCCGCGCGCCTCACAGGTTCGCGCGATCGTGTCGTGTTTGTATTCCTTGTAGCCGGAGTCCACGTTGACGGCGACGATGCTGAAGTCGATCGGGGCGCGGACCTGAAGAACGTGGAGGAGCTGGAGCAAAGCCCAGCTGTCCTTGCCACCTGAGAGTCCCACCATCACCCGATCGCCGTCCTCGATGAGGCGGTGATCGGTGATCGCACGGGTGGCCTCCTTGGCGAGCCGCGCTTCGAGCTCCGATGAATACGCCATGCTGCCGTCGAGTATGCCACGAGCGAGTGGAGCGGCTGGAACGGCTGGAACGGCTGGAGCGGTTGGAGCGGTAGAACGGCTGGAGCGGCTGGGGCGGCTGGAGCGGCTACGTGCAAGCCCGGTCATTCGTACACAGGCACGATCCGCACGAATACACCCAGGAAGCGGTTGTCACGCGAACCGGACGTGAACATCGGTGTGAATCCGGCGGACGATTCGACTGAGAGGTCATAGGCGTAGTTGGTCGGCAGGTCGGGAAACGGCTTGTACGGAAGGCCGCTGCCGAGTCGCGCCGTGACTCCTCCGCTCGTCTGCGCCGACAGGGAGACGCGGCTGGTGCGGGCGGCCGTCCTGACCGTCACGTCGGTGGCGACGTCGCCCGCCCGCAGTTCGAGGATGACGTGCCGGATGCGCAGCGTCTCGTAGCTGCCATCCTCGCGCTGCCGGACCGGCGCCCGGAGGATGAGGTCGGCGCGCGAACGGCCGCGCACCCAGAACCATTCGCCTTCGCGCTCATAGGCATTGTCGTCCAGGAAATATGCCTGGACGGGCGGGGTGCCTGCCAGCGGCTGCCGGACGCGCCGCGGCGTGACATTGACCGGCAGGTCGTTCAGCAGCGACAGCTCGACCGGCAGCCAGCGGAACAGGCCGCGCTTGGCGTGCTCGGCCGGATGGAACGAGGCATAGAACGGATTGAGCACGAGCTGTGCCGTGAACAGCGCGCCGACGAACAGGGCTGCGCCGGCCAATCGCCACGTCGCGGGCTGCGGCAGCACGAACAGCAGGAGTGGGTACAGCCCGAGGAAGTACCTGTTGCCCACCGGCCCCCCGCCGCCGGAATAGGTGTACGGCATGTACCCGATGAGACCGAGGACCGCACAGAAGAAGGCTCCCGCCACCAGCCACTGGAACGGCGGTCGCGTCCGCCAGGCCACCGCAAAGGCAAGCAGCGCGACGACTCCCGGAAAGAAGTACGGCACGAGCCCGGTGTGCCGGCCGAGCGCGACGTAGATGATGTTGCGCGGCAGCACGTCCACGAGCGCGTGCTGGTTGAACAGGACCTCGGTCGGCACGGTGTTCGTCGATCTCGACAACCCGCCCGAGCTGAACGTGGACTGCGGCGTCTGGAACGGGAAGCCTGACCCGAGCTGTCCGTAGAAGGTGTTGCGGTCGCCGCCCTGGTAGTTGTAATCGCCGGTGATCAGCAGGTTGAGCGCGAACAGCCCGACGACGACGGTCGCGAAGACGGTGCCGGTCGCGAGCGTCTGGCGCCACTGTCTTCGCAACCCGAGCAACGCCAGTATGGGCAGGATCACCGGGAGGTTCGTCGGCTTCGAGAAGGTGGCGACGCCGATGAGGGCTGCCGCGACCAGCGTCGAGGCCGGGGATCGCAGGAAGCCCCGAGCGCCAGCGCGCGGCGGGGCCAGCTCTTTGTAGGCCCACAGGAACAACCCGTACAGCACCAGTGACAGGTTGAACAGCTCCGGCGTCAGCCAGACGAAGTAGACCGGCGCCGCCGACGCCACGAAAAACACCAGGGCCCAGGCGAGCGCCGGGCCCGGCTCCGAACGTGTGCGCAGGAAGGCGTAAGCGGCCCCGATATCGAGCGTGAGCAGCAGCGCGTGCAGCAGCAGAAAGCCGTTGGTCCCGAACATCCACACGAACGGCGCAGCCACCAGCGGATAGGTGAACGACTTCGCGAAATACAGACGATCGGTGCGCGAGTCCGGGCTGTAGCGCAGGCCGACGAACGGGAACGATCCGGTGACGGCCAGCGAGACATGGCGGCCGGGCTTCAGGAAGATGCCTTCGGGCCCGGTGGGAAACTCTTCCCAGACGCGCACGAGATCCCGGCGCTCGTAGGCGAAGTTCCCGTCACGCGCCAGGCTGTGGGCCAGCGTGTAGTAGGTCGCCTCGTCGCTCTGGAAGCCGAAGGCCACCTTGGGAAAGTCCACCGTGACCGCGAACGCGCAGAGCAGCAGGCCGATGAGCGTGCACGCCACCCACCCGGGCTCGGATCGGCGCGGGACTTCGGACGTCACGCGGACCTGCCCGAGAGAAAACCCAGATCCTCGTGAAGTATGCCCGCCCGATGCGTCGCTCGCGACGTGGCGTGCAGCAGGTCATAGAGACGCTGCATCTTCGTCACGAACGCGCGGATGTCGTACGAGGCGCCCGTGGCGCGCGCTCCGGCCCCCAGCGTCGTCTGCTTCGCAGCGTCGCCCGCCAGCCCGACGACGGCATCGGCGAGCGCCTGCGCATTCGCCCGCGGGACCACGAGGGCGTCGCGGCCGTTCGACAGGATGTCCTGCAGGCCGTCGGCATCCGTCGAGACGATCGGCTTCCCCATCGCCAGCGCCTCGAAGGCCGTGAGCGGCGTCCCTTCCCAGAGCGACGGAAACACGACGAGGTCGAACGCCGAGAATGCCGCCGCGACGTCTCGCTGGAAGCCGGCGAAGCGCAGGCGGTCGCCGAGGCCGAGCGCCGACGCCTGCGCGCGCAGCTCGGGCTCGAGCTCCCCCTCGCCCACGATCACGCCCTGCGCGTGCGGCACGCGATCGGCAATCGTCCGCATCGCCTCGACGAAGTACTGATTGCCCTTCGACGGCATGAGGCGCGTGACCGTGCCAACGGCGAGCGCCCCGTCGGCGATGCCGAGATCGGCCCGGGCCCGGCGGCGCTCCGCGTCGGTCCGCGGCCGGGCGAACTCGTCGAGCGGCACGCCGAGATAGACGACTTTCGTCCGCTCGGCCGGCACGAGGCGCGCACGCGTCACGAACTCCGCCGTTGACGCCGACACCGCAATCGCCAGGTCCGTATACGGCGCGAGCAGCCGGTCGGCGACCTTCTGGAACCACGGGGTATCGGTGTGATTCGCGTGCTCATGGAGCACGATCGGCAGGCGGCGGATCGCCCCGGCGATCCGACCGAAAGTCGTCGCACCGTAGCCATGCAGATGCAGCACGTCGGCCCCGGTCCGGTCGATCACCTTCAGCAGGTCGGTCACCGTGGCCGGGTCGAACTTGCCGCGGTGCAGGTAGCTCACGTCGATCCCGAACTGCTCGAGGGTGTCTTCGGACAGATCCTTCCGGCGCAGACTCACGAGCGAGACGCGATACCGCTCGCGATCGAAGCGCGGAATCATCCACGAGAACAGCCGCTTGACGCCGTGCATGCGCGACCCTTCCCAGCCCAGGTGGTCGCAGACGTGGACGATGTTGAGCGGGCGCATGGCGTCGGTGGCTATATGTTGGGCTACTGGCTACGGACTACGGACTACAGGGCTTGCAAAGATCCTTTTCTGGCCTGTAGCCTGCAGCCTGTAGCCCGTAGCCTGTCCAGTCCGCCGGGCAGTGATCACAGCATGCCCTGCTGGCGATACCACGCAATGGTCCGCGCGAGGCCTTCTTCCAAATCCACCTTCGGCACGTAGCCGAGCTCGGTCCGGGCGCGGGTGGTGTCGAAGGCGCGGCTCTTCGTATAGAAATCCACCCGTCGCCGGTAGAGCGGCGGCTCGACGCGCAGCGGCACGCAGACCGTCTCGCACACGGCGCCGGCGAGCCAGAACGGCCAGACGGGCAGCCGCAGCCACGGCGGAGCGACGCCCAGCGCCGATGCCATCAACCGCGCGAGCTCGTTGAGCGTCGTGTACCGTGGCCCGGCGATCACATACGTCCGGCCGGCCGCCTGCGGTGTCTCGCCGGCGAGCCGGAACCCCTCGACGAGATCGTCGATGTACGTCAGGTGATAGTACACGTCGCCCGAGCCCAGCATCGGAAACCGCCGGCGGGCAATCCCCCGGAACATCTTCAGGAATCGCGTGTCGCCGGGCCCGTAGATGCCGATCGGCCGGACGATTGCCGTTTCGAGATCACCGCGCGTCCCGGCCTCCCGCACCACGCGCTCGGCGGCCAGCTTGGTCTCCTGATAGATGTCGCCCGGCCGGAACGGTGCATCCTCGGTCGCCGGCGGGTGCTCGATGTGCCCGTGGACGCCGCCGGTGCTGCAATGCACGACGCGCGTCGTGCCGGCGCGTCGCGCGCCTTCGAGCACGTGGCGCGTCCCTTCGACGTTGATCGCGTGGTAGGCGCGGTCGGGCTGACCGGCTTCACGGTAGGTCGCGGCAATGTGATAGGCGACCTGCACGCCGTCGAGCGCCGCGGCCACCGCATCCTGGCTCGTGAGATCGCCCGCGACGGGTGTCACCCCCGCCGCTGCCAGTGCGGCCACCGCTGGCTTGTCCAGGCTCGCCGGACGGACGAGCCCGCGCACCTCGTGCCCGCGGGCCGCGAGCGTCCGTGCAAGGTGACCGCCCGTAAAGCCCGTCACGCCTGTGACCAGCAGCCTCACGGCAGTTTGGGGCCCCTGACACTCGGCTCGACGGCGCCCAGCGCCGGCGACACCAGTCCCGCCCTGCCGCGGGCCTCCGTCTGCCGCGCGGGCGAGTCCGCCATCAGCCTGGCGTAGGCGTCTCGTGTCCGCGACACATACCGTTCGCGGCTGTAGCGATCCCGCGCGCGCGCCGCGGCGGCCGCGGCGAGCCGATCCCCCTCGTCGGGATGCGTCACGAGATGCCGCAACCCGTCCGCGAGATCAGCGGCGGTCGGCTCGACCAGGTACGCGCATGTATCGTCGAGCACCTGGGTGTGCGTCAGCAGGCGCGTGGCGACAATGGGCCGCTGCGATCGCAGATACGAGTAGATCTTGAGCGGCGTGTTGGTGCCGGCGATCCGTGGTGACACGAGGATGTCGGACGCCTCGACGAAGTGCGGGATCTCCTGCGGCGGACGCTGCCCGGTGAAGGCGATGCGCGCACCGGCCTCCGTGGCGCGCCGCTGCTCGCGGTCGACCTGCTCGGACGAGCCGCCGACGACGAGCACATGGACCTCCGGGATCGCCTGCTGCAGTCGCGCGGTCGCGTCGATCAGGAGCTCGAGCCCCTGGTACGACTCGAACGTGCCGGTGTAGAGCACGAGCGGCGCGGCTTCAGGAATCCCCCACTGCGCGCGCACCGCCCGTCGCCCGGGCCCGGCGTCGATCTCGACGTCGCCGCCCATCACGTTCTCGATCAGGACAGCCCGATCGCCGGCGCCCATGTCCGCCACCGTGTCCTGAAGCTCCTGACAGATGGTGATGATGACGCGCGATCCGGCGATCATCCGCCGCTCCATCGCCTCGAACGCGCGATGCACGAGGCCCGACTTCGTGAAGCGGAAATTGGTGAGCTGCTGAGGCAGGCTCGAATGCATGTCGTAGAGGTGCGGCACGCCGAGCCAGCGCGCGAGCCCGACGCCGAGCAGGCCCGCCTCTTCGTGCGAGTGCACCGCGTCATACCGGCGGCCCCGGGCATGCCAGATCGTGGTCATCGTCAGGGCGACGTCGAGCAGCAGCTTGATGACCGACGGACCGATCGGCACGCGCCGCACGAACGGCAGCCGGCGTGACCGGATGATGCGCAGGTTGGGCAGCGCGACGTCGGCGCCGTAGCCGTAGGTCACGAGATCGACCTGATGCCCGTCTTCGACGAGCGCCTTGATCCGGTGATACTCACTGAAGGGTGTGCCGCGCGGCTCGAAGAAGGGTTCGGGCGCGAGCATCAGGATGCGCAGCGGCGCAGCGACTGGCGGGTTCGACGGCGGAACGGCCAAACACGACATTATAGCGCCGCGGATCGCGAGAGGGTCAACGGCACGACCGGGGACGCGGCATCGCTGGCATGAGCGCCCGTGGGTGTGGTAGCGTTGCGCCTCGCGCGCATGCCGCGCGACTCAAGCGTGACGCGCCCTGTTCCTTCCTCCGCCGCGCCCGCTCGCGCCCGCCTGCTTCTGGCGGTGAAGTTCGGTGTCAGCGTCGGTCTGCTCGTCCTGCTCTTCCGGCAAACGAATTTCTCGGCGGTTTCGGCTCACGTGCGGGACTTCGATCCCCGATGGCTGGTCGCCGCGCTCGCGCTGCTGGCCGTCATGGTCACGCTCAGCGCGTGGCGATGGCGGCTGCTGTTGAAGACCCAGGAAGTCGCGTGCTCGCTCCGGCACCTCGTCGGATCGTTTCTCGTCGCGACCTTCTTCAACAACTTCCTGCCGAGCAACATCGGCGGTGACGTCATTCGCATTGCCGACACGGCCCCTCTGGCGCGGTCGCGCACGCTCGCCGCGGGCGTCGTCCTGCTCGATCGCGGTCTCGGCCTGCTGGCGCTGGTGCTGGTCGCGGCAGCCGGCGGTGTGCTCCTGCGCAATATCGCGACGCCGGGCGACGACTCTCCCTACCTGTGGATCGCCTTCGGCCTGGCGGTGGCGGCAGCACTACCGACGCTGTTTGCCCCGGGACTTCTCGCGCGCGCCCTGTCGCCGCTGCGATGGCTGGGCCACGGCTGGGTCGACGAGCGGATCGACGTCCTGACGGGCATGCTGCTGCGGTTCGGCCGGAGCCGCCCGGCGGTCGTCGCCGCGTTCGCGGGCGCGGTCGGCGTGCAACTCGTGCTCGTGGCGTTCTATCTGGCCGTGGCGAGAGCCCTCGGCATCCCGCTGTCCACACTGGGAGCGCTCCTCGTGGTGCCCGTGAGCCTGGCGGTCCAGATGGTGCCCCTGTCGATCAACGGGTTCGGGGTGCGGGAGGCGGTCTTCGCCTACTACTTCCGGCGGCTGGGCCTGACCGTGGACGCCGCCCTGGCGTTGTCGCTCGTCGCCACTGCGACGCTCGCGTTGTTCTCGACATCGGGGGGCGTGGCGTTCCTGTTGCGACGGCGGCGCCTGTCCCCTCCCCTGCCGGCCGAAGCATGACGCCACGGACGGATCGGACAAAATCGGACGGCCGCTCTCTGTCGCCGCGGTCGTAGTGTCCGGCTTCAGCCGGACCCATCGCGTTGAGACTCGAGGTCTGACCCCGTTGGGGTCGGCTGCCCGGCTTCCCGGACTATAGCGAGTCCCGGTCGCGCCGATACAGCGGACATGCGGCGGTTACATCGCTGCCGCGTCGCGTCTGAAACCCCGTGATCCGCGTCGAGGCGGAGGTTCTGATGTCCGTCAATACTCGCAGGCCGCCCGCGACGGTCCTGCTGGCCGTTCTGAGCGCCGCCGCCATCGCCGGTTGTGAAGCGTCGAAGAGCAGCAACCCGCTCTCTCCAAGCGTGGCGGGGCCTATTCCGGGCGTGTCAATCTCCGCGCCCAAGCCGCTCGAACCCGCTAATGGCACGCAGTTCGTCGAAGGTACCGCGGTGACGCTGCTCATCGAGAACGCCGCCACCAGCGGCGAGCGCCCGGTCTGGCTGCAGCTCGAGGTCGCCACCGACGCCGCGTTTTCGAGCCGGGTCCACACGGTTGAGCGCCTCGACCCTGGCCCCAACGGGCGCACCAGCTACAAGCTGCCCATCGAACTGGGGTCCGGGCGCGCCTACTACTGGCGAGCGCGGGCTCTCGATGGCGCCAACACCGGCCCGTTTTCGACCGGAACGATGTTCCAGATGACGGTGGCGCTGCGCATCGAGACGCCGGTGCCCCTCTCGCCCATCCGGCGTGAAGTGACGCCGAGCAGTCAGCCCGAGCTCGTGGTGGGCAACACGGCGATTGTCGGGACGCCGGCCGGCGCCGTGCTCTATCGGTTCGAGGTGGCGGAAGACCTGTCGTTCGGCCGGATGGTGGCAATCTGGACGGTCCCGCGCAGCGACGGCGGCACGACGAGTGTGGTCTCGACGCCGCTCGGCCTGGCCAAGGAATACTACTGGCGGGTCAGCGCGACCGACGGCAACTACACCAGCACGCTGTCCAACGTGCAGGCTTTCCGGACGCCCGCGCCGGTGGCGCCACCGCCGCCGCCACCGCCGCCCACGACCCCGGCGCCGGGACCGGCACCCTCGCCGACTCCGCCGCCGGCTCCGCCGCCGACTCCGCCGCCGGCGCCGGCGCCCGGTGGCGGGACGGTCGGCCCGAACCGGTCCATTTCGCCCAACGAGGCGCTGGAGATCGTCCGCGCGATCCACGACGGCCTCCGCTACGATCTCGGATCCTCGTCAACGCGTGAAGGGCGCAACGCGTTCTTCTGGTCGGCGATGGCGGCCGTCCACTACGGCCATCCGACATGGAATCCGCGAGGCGGCGACCCCGACTGGTGCGTGAAGGACGCGGGAGGCGGGCGGCCGCCGTCCGACGACGTCATGACACGCTGCGGAAGCCGCGAAGCGTGGGACATCATCGGCGGCGCTGGCGCGAACGGCTACAGCTTCCACCTGGATTACATCGGGGTGCTGCCAGGGGGACAGAACGTGTACCCGCCGCCGCGCAGCTCGCTGCCGCGGTAGGCACGCACGCCCTTCATCCTTGACGATGCTTTTGCTTTCCGGGCACAATGCGGGCCTGCAGGTGCGTCGCGAGGGCGCCTGATCGGCGCCGTCCCGTGGTCACGCGCCGCGCTCGACGCGGTTCTGCTCTCCGTGTGCTGAACTCAGCGCGACGAAAGCCCGACCGAAATGCCGCCCGTGGCGCGCTCCCGACTGGAGCGCGCGCGAGCTTTGTGCGTAAGGAGTGCTGTGAGCATGTTCTGGAAGTCCCGGCCTGCGACCCTCGCCCTGCTGCTGTTGCCGGCGCTCGCGTCTGCGCAGACAACGCCGGCACCGCCGAGCGCCACAGTGCCGGCACGCGGCTTCGCGGCCATCCACTTCGGTGGCCAGGCGGGCTCGTCCGATCTGACCGACGAGTTCACGTTCTCTCAGTACGACGAAACGGCCTCGGTCCGCATCGCGCAGAGTCATGGGGGCGGCTTCCTGTTCAACATCGAGGGGGGCGCGCGCGTCTACGGCCGCATCTACGCCGGCCTCGCCATCACGCAGGTATCGAGCGACATCGACACGATCGTCAGCGCAAGCATTCCCCACCCGCTCGTGTTCGATCAACCGCGCAGCGCCCAGCTGGTGACGTCGGAACTGGACCATAGCGAAACGGGCTTCCACCTCTTCGGGCGCTACGTCTACCCGGTCAACGACGACTTCGAGATCGGCGTCTCCGTGGGACCGTCGTTCATCAACGTCTCGCACGACGTCGTCACCGGCATCAGCTTCCAGGAAGGCGAAGAGCCGTTCAACTCGGTGACGATCACCGAGACCTCACAGCGTGAAGAGAGCGAGACGGTCGTGGCCTTCAACTTCGGGATCAACGGCACCTACCGGCTCACCGGCCAGTGGGGCCTGGATGGGTTCTTCCGATACGTCCGGGGCAGCTTTGACGTGCCGGGCGCGAGCACCAATACCGTGGAAATCAATACCTTGGAAATCAAGGCCGGCGGCGCACAGTTCGGCGTCGGCGTGCGTTACGGCTTCTGACGCCGGCGCGATGTTTGTGGAGGAGAAATGACCCGAGTACCCGCCCTGGGCCTCGCACTCGTCGCCTGCGCCGCCGTGGCCTGCAGCAACAGCTCCAACCCGCTGTCGCCGGGGGCATCGACCCCGGGATCGACCGCCGCCGGCCCGGGCGGCACGACGCTCAAGGCCGGGACCCCGGTCGCCGCGTCTCCCTCCGGCGATGTCGTCGTGGACACGCTGACGCCGACGCTCCAGCTGACCAACGTTCGCGGCACCCACGAGTCGTCCACACGGTTTGCCTACGAGATCGAGCTCTATCGCGCCTCGGACAACGAGCGCCTGCTCAACTCGACGGTGGCTGCGGGCTCGGGCGACACCACCAGCTTCGAAGTACCCGAGGGCACGCTGGCCCACGACACCGTCTACCGGTGGCGCGGCCGTGCGCGGCTGGACGCGGCGTTCGCGGGCTGGTCCACGACGTCGAACTTCAAGACGCTGCCTCCCCCGCGCCCGGTTGTCGTCGCCAGCGCTCCCGTCGGCTCGGTCGGCCCGACTCGTGGCATCGGCGCGAACGAAGTCCTGGCGATCATCATGAACTACCACAACGCGAGCCGGGCCAACCTCGGACGCAACTCGAGCCGTGAATCGCGGGTGGCGTTCTTCTGGAGCGCGATGGCCATCGTCCATTACGGGCATCCGCAGTTCAACCCGGCCGGGGGCGATCCGGGCTGGTGCGTGAAGGACGCCGGGGGTGGACGCCCGCCGTCAGACGACGTGATCGTGCAGTGCGGCAGCCGCGACTCCTGGGACATCATCGGCGGCGCGGGCGCCGACGGTTATTCGTTCCATCTCGACTACATCGGGCGGCTGGGCGGCGAGCAGAACGTCTATCCGCCGCCGCCTGGCTCGCTACCGCGATAGGTCTTCCGTGGCGCGGCTGAAGCCGCGCCCTCCTGCGGTCCGAGTGGCCGACACGCTCCGCAGGAGGGCCGGGCTTCAGCCCGGCCGCTCGGAGGCTCCGCCCGCAGCCTGCAGCCCGTAGCCTGTAGCCGTTTTCGTGTCCGACGACGCCACGTTCTACCGTTCGTTCTCGGAGAAGCAGCTCACGGGCTACGGCAGCTCGCGGCGCGGGCGCATCGAGCGCACCCGCCTGGCGCTGCTGATGGAATACGCCCGGCCACCCGGGGACCTGCTCGAGATCGGTCCGGGCCATGGCTCGCTGGCCGAGGCCGCGGTGAAGGCGGGCTGGCGCTATCGCGCCATCGAGGCCAGCCCGATCCTCATCGACGTGCTCCGCCGGAAGGGCCTCGAGGTCATCGAGGCCTTCACGCCCCCCATTCCCGTCGCCGATGGAAGCGCTGACGTCGTCTATGCCGATCAGGTGCTCGAGCACATGTCGGGCATCGACGCCGCTCGCGCCTTCGTCGCCGAAGCCCGGCGCGCCCTGCGTCCCGGTGGCGTGTTCTTCGTCGTCGTCCCGGACTACCTGAAGGAGCGCACGTTCTTCTGGGATGTGGACTACACGCACAACTTCGTGACGACCGAACGTCGCGTGCGCCAGCTGCTCTACGACGGCGGGTTCGAGATGGCGCGCACCGTCCGGAGCATCGGCGTGGCGACCGGCATCCGGCGCGACCTGCTCGCGGCCGTCGCGCTGCTCGTCAACGTGCCGGGAGTCGATGCGCTGTCGCGCTACACCGGCACCACCGAGCTTCTGTTCAAGATTCGCAAGAATCTCTTCGAGACGCTGACGTTCGTCGCCAGGCCTGTCCGGTCGTGATCGCGTCGATCGCGCGCTCGCTGTGGTTCCGGCTCGGCGTCACGCTGGCGATTCTCACCTGGCTCGCGAGCAGCATCGACCTGGCCGACGCGCTGCGCGCCATTGCGCGGGTCGATCTGGCGGCGGTCGCCAGCGTGGCGCCGTGCTCGTCGCCCTCGACCGCGTGGTGATGATCTGGCGCTGGGTGCTGCTGCTGCGCGCGACCGGAGCGCCGGTCACGACCTCGACCGCCGCGCGCATCTTCCTCGTCAGCTCGTTCGTCGGCAGTTTCCTGCCCGCCGGCGTCGGCGGCGATGCAGCCCGCGCGTGGCAGCTGTCGCGCCACACGGCGCGCGGGCACGAGGCCATCGCGTCGGTGGCCGTCGATCGCCTGCTCGGCGTCATCGCCATCGTCGTGCTCGGCGCGCGCTGGGCACGTTTGCCTCGCGTGCACCTGCTCGCGGCCGACTCGCGCGGCCCTGCTCGTGGTCGGCGATCGCTGGCGGCGGCCGCCGCGGCGAGCCTGCTGTGGCTCGACCGACTCGTGCCCGCCTGCTCCCGGCGACGCTGGCGCACGGGCCGATGGGCGCCATCGCGGAGGCGGTCGCCGCGGACGATGGCGGACTACCGCGCCCGGCCACGGGTCCTGGCCGGCGTCCTGGCGCTGTCGTTCGCCGTCCAGTTCCTGCGCATCCTGCAGGCGTACGTCCTCGGGCTGGGCCTCGGGCCTGACCGTTCCGTTTCGCTACTACCTGGCCTTCATGCCGGTCGGACTGCTGATGCTGCTGCTGCCGCATCTCGGTGAGCGGATTCGGCCTGCCGCAGGGAGTCATCGTCTGGCTGCTGCGTCCGCTCGGCGTGCCCGACGCGCAGTCGTTCGCGCTCGTCGACGCTCATCGTCCTGTCGGGCCTGGCGGCCAATCTGCCGGGTGCCTGGCTTTACCTCACCGGGAACCGGACGGTCGGAGCGATCGCTCCGGGTAGACGCCTCACCCGTGCCGTCTCCCAGTCGCCCAGCCGCCAGTCCGCCCAGTCGCCCGGTTTCCGTTGTTACTTCGACGGAAATCTTGTAGAATCAGGTGCTTATGGCACAGGTCTACGCTGCCAAGTATCTTGCGAAAGCCGCTCTGAGCGCCCCGCGCGACCTCGTCAATTCCTACGTCGCGCGGTTCAAGCCGATCCACCCCACGGTGCTCATCTTCCACATCACCTTCGTGTGCGACGCACGCTGCGAGATGTGCAACAACTGGAAGCGCGGCAACCGCAAGGAAGACATGAGCCTGGCCGACATCGAGAAGGCCTTCTCGTCGCCGCTCTGGAAGGACATCGAGAACTGCAGCATCTCCGGCGGCGAGCCGACGACGCGCAACGATCTCGTGGACATCATCCGGGTGTGCATCGACAAGCTGCCGAAGCTTCGCAAGCTGACGCTGAACACGACCGGCATGACGCCGCATCGCGCCATCCCGATGCTGACGAAGATCGTCGAGCTCTGTCACGAGCGGAACGTCATCTTCAGCACGCGCGTGTCGATCGACGGCGTCAACGACGTCCACAACGAGGTGCGGCAGGTCAAGCGCGGCTTCGACAAGGCCAACGAGACGATCCGGGCCATGAAGGCCCTGCAGGAGAAGTACCGCTTCAACTTCGGCATCTCGACGACCATCTTCTCGATGAACCTCGACGATGCGGACAACATCCTGGCATGGGCGCGCCGCGAGAAGCTGGACATCGTGTTCAACATGGTCCGGTTCACCGACGGCATGCTGAACAACGAGAAGCTCGCGTCGAACATCCGGCCGATGGGACTCGAGGAAGCCCGCATGCGCGAGTTCTTCCTCGATCGCGTGCGCAAGGATCCGCTGCTCGACGGCCAGAACTACATCTACATGCACTACTCGGACATGATCGCGAACGGCTACCACCGTCTCGCGCCGTGCCCGTTCCAGACCCAGGGCATCATGCTGAACCCCGACGGCGGCCTGTTCTTCTGCGAGAACAGCCAGGTCATCGGCAACGTGCTCAACGAGGATCCGGAGGAGATCTACTTCCGCGCGACCGAGCCAGGAGCACCGCGACTGGATCCGCGACAAGAAGTGCCCGAGCTGCCTCAGCCCGTGTCAGATGAACGTCGCGGCCATCAAGCAGGTGGTGCCGTACGCCCGCTTCCTCGTCCGTGCGTCGCGCGAGAAGCGCCGCGCTCCGCGCGCTGCAGCCCGCGACCGCATAGGCGGGCGGGAGTCGCCGGCGGAAGCGACCGAGAAAGATCCCGTTCCCTCATCTGCACTCCGGCCGTCACCGGGAGTCGAGCAGGGCGCCGGCGACGTTCGAGCAGGGCTGTGACGGGTCGAGCTCCTCCTGGTTGATCGTGTGGCCCATCCCGGGATAGAGGCGAAGATCGACGGTCCCGCCCAGCGCGTCGAGCACGCGCGCGGCTTCCTCGACGCTGCGGCACCGGGAATGAAAGTCCTGGTCGCTGCAGCCCAGGAAGACCGGTGTCCCGTCGAGCGTCCCTGGCGGTCGTGTTCGGTCCCGGCGGCCCGATCAGCGCGCCGCTGAGCCCGACGATGCCGCCGTAACGCCGAGGATGTCGTGAGCGAACTCGAGCGCTAGGCACGCGCCCTGCGAGAAGCCGAGCACCATCGACCGGCTCGGCCGGCAGCCCGGCGGATTCGAGACGCTCCACGAGCGAGCCCACGAGGGCGAGCGCCGAGCTCAGATACGGTTCGTTGGCCTCGAGCGGCGCGAGAAAGCGCTGCGGATACCAGGTGTAGTCGTGCGCCTGCGGAACGAGAAAGGCGACGTCCGGCTGTGCGAGATGCTCGGCGAGCCCGAGCATGTCCTCGGCGGATCCTCCGCGGCCATGGAGGAGGACCGCGCCAGCTTGCGCGCGATCGAGCGGCGCGCCAGCTACAGTCTCAGTCGTGGGCCGGACGTTGAGGAGCATCGAAGGTCGGCCACGCCAGGCTCGCGGTCAGTGTCGTACGTTTCGTATTCGGTCGTCATGTCCGTCATGTCAAGGTCAGTTCCAGTCGGGCAGCCGATCGTTGCCGGGACCGGTCGTGAGCATCGTATAGCGTCCGCTGCCGTCCGCCGGGACGAGCGCGAGGTCCCAGTTCTCGCCTTCGTGGTGCTGCCGGGCTCACCGAGAAGGCCAGCACCGGCCGTCGCGGCGACCAGTCCGGGATAGTAGCTCCACAGCTGGCGTCGGCGACGAGCGTCTGGCGCGCGCCGCCCGGCAGTCGGCCGGGTCTCGAGGGCCGATGGGCTCGGTGTCGAGCAGGACGTAGGCCAGCCTGTCCGCCGCCGGGCGCCCAGGCCGGCCAGCACGATCCGCCGCCGCCCGCGAGCGGCCTGCGTCGTCCCCGACGCCAGATCGAGGAGGTGGACCTGATAGAGCCAGAACTGGCCCGCGGCTCAGCGACTGCGCCGCGAACGCGACCGGCGTGCCGTCCGGCGAGACCGTCGGCATGATCGCCCGGCCGACGAAATGACGCGTCAGCCGCTCGACGCGGCCATCGTCCAGCCACAGGCGATAGAGATCGCCGCGCGAATCCTTGTCGGACGAGTAGACGATGCTCTTGCCGTCCGGCATCCAGCTCGCTTCGTTTTCGTTGGCGGGATCGGTCGTGAGCCGCCGGACGCCGCTGCCGTCGGCCTGCATCACATACAGGTCGTAGTCCGGCGGGCCGGTCTCGGGCGACGGGCCATAGTGCGCGCGATTCGACTTGAACAGGATCTGCCGGCCCGTCGGGCGACCAGCGCGGATTCTCGTCGCCGTACTGCTGGTCGGTCGTCAGCGCGCGTGACGCGGCCCGCGGCGAGATCGAGCGTGTAGATCTTCGGCCGGCCTGCGCGGTCCGACTGGAATACGAGCGTCCCGGAGAGACCCGACGGGAAACGGCGAGACGGTGGCCGGCACCGGGTCGGCTGGAGCCGCGCGCCGTGGGCGCCGCGGCAGCCGGCGTTCGACGCGAGCGGCCGCGACGCGCCGTCAGCTCGGCACGCGGCGCACTGGCCCGCTGTTCGCGGCAGCCGATCCCGACGCCGAGCACGGCAATGGCGCAGATCGCCAGCGAGCGACGCGCGATCACTTTCGGCACAGCCCCATGAGGTGCCAGCCGAACCGGCTGACCAGGGGACGCGGCAGGGCGTTGAAGGCGCCGACGAAGGCGGTGTTGTACAGCCAGCCCTTCACGCCGCCGTGGAGGCGCGACTTGACCGGGAAAGCGCTCCGGGACGATCCGACGTCTCGCGGAACGGCTCGCAGCAGCGCGCGGAACTCGCCGATCGAATACTTGCGCAGCACCGGCGCGTCCTCGTGCTCCAGCCCGACGCCCATCACCATGGACATCGCGTTCAGCCACGAGATGCGGTTGTAGACCATGAAGATGCCCTGCCCGCCCGGCTTCAGCACCCGCCAGGCTTCGTGAACGAGCCGCTGCGGGTCGGCGGTGTACTGAACGACCCCGTGCGCGTAGACGACGTCGAAGCTGGCGTCCGGGAACGGCAGCGACTTCGCCGTTGGCGACCCGCAGGTCGGCCGCGCCGTGCAGCGCCGTGCAGCGCGAAGTTCTGCGTCGCCAGGTCGATCGCCGTCGTCGGACAGATCGACGCCCGTGACGCGCGCGCCGCCGCGCGCGAAGCGCAGGAGGTCGATGCCGATGCCGCAGCCGACTTCGAGCAGGGCCTGTCCGCGGAACCCGTCGAAATCGACGATCTGCGGCAGGTAGTGCAGCTTGTCGAAGCGGTAGTCGTCGAGATCGTCGAAGAATTCGCGCGTGCCGACCGCGTGCTCGGTCATCTCGAGATCGTGGATGTGCTCGTTCCAGTAGCGGTGATGGTGTCGATCATCAGCGCTCAAGCTCTCGGCTCTCGATCGGAGCCTGCAACGAGTCGGGCGACTCCTCAGGCGTTAAGTCTATTATCCCTCCCGTGCGACGTGACCTGGAGCGGCTGGCCGGCCAGGAGTTCGACCTGCTGGTGGTCGGCGCCGGCATCTATGGCTCGGCCATAGCCTGGGACGCGGCGCAGCGCGGCCTGACGGTCGCGCTGGTCGATCAGGCCGACTTCGGCGCCGGCACATCCTTCAACAACGCGAAGACGCTGCACGGCGGCGTCCGGTCGCTGCAGTCGGGCCGGGTGGGCGAGCTGCGCGAGTACGTCCGCGAGCGCCGCGCGCTGATGCGCATCGCTCCCGCATCTGGTGCGGCCGCTCCCGTTCGTCGTGCCGGCCACTCGCATCGCTGACCCGCAATCGCTGGCGCTTCGGCGCCTATTTTTCCGCGTACGACCTGCTCTCGGCCGATCGCAATCAGGGGCTCGACCCGGCGCGGCGGCTGCCGGGAAGCCGGCTGTTGTCGCGCGCCGAAATGCCTGCGTCTCGATCCGGTCGCGGACCCGCGCACAGTCACCGGCGGCGTGTTGTGGCACGACGGCCAGATGACGAGCGGCGAGCGGATGACGCTGGCCTTCGCGAAGTCCGCCGCGGGCGCCGGCGCGGTGGTCGCGAACCACGCCCGCGTCGAACGCTGGCGCCTCGCGCAGGACCGCGTGATCGGGGCACAGCTGCGTGACGAGCTGGCGGGCGGGATCATTCGACGTGCGGGCACGGCTCACCGTCAACGCCACGGGTCCCCATGCCGCCTCCCTCATCGCGCCGCTCTTCGACGGGACGTGCCCGCCGCATCGTCCCGGCGCTCTCCGTCGCGATGAATCTCGTCACCCGGCGCGTCGTCTCGGACGCGGCCGTGGGCGGTGTCGCGCGCGGCCGCCTGTTCTTTCTCGCGCCATGGCGCGACGTGACAATCGCGGGCACCAGTCACGACCCGTTTTCCGGCGACGCCGCCTCGCTCCGGACCGACGACCGGTTGGTCGAGCGCCTGCTGAGCGACCTCAACGTCGCGTTCCCGCGCGCGCGGCTGCGCCTCGAGGACGTGCGGCTGGTCCACCGCGGGCTCCTGCCGGCGGCGTCGGTCGCCGCGATGACGTGCGGCTGCTGAAGACGAGCGTGGTCCGGGACCATGCCCGGGACGGGCGCCCTGGAATGATGTCGGTGGTCGGCGTCCGCTACACGACCGCGCGCCACACGGCGGCGCAAGCGACGGATCTCGCCTGCCGGCTGCTCGGACGCACCGGCACGCCCTGCCGGACGGCCACGACGCCGCTGGCCGGCGGGAACATTCCCGACCTGGGAACATTCCTCGAGCGATCAGTCGCGGATCGCGGACCGCACCTGACCGAGCCAGCCGCGCGCCGGCTCGCGCAGCGGTTCGGTGACGAGTGGCCGGCGGTGCGCGCGCTGATCGCCGCCCATCCGTCGCTGGGCGAGCCATTGACCGCGGGCTGCGACACGCTGGCCGCGGAAATCGTGTTCGCGGCTCGAGAGGAGATGGCCCTCACCCTCGGCGACGTCCTTCGCCGCACGGACCTGGGATCGTCCGGCTGCCCCGGCCGGCCGGCGATCGACGCGGCCGCCGTGTTGCTCGGGCGTGAGCGGGCGTGGTCTCCGGCGCGAATCGAGCAGGAGATCGCGACCCTCGAGAGCACCTATCCAGCCGGCAGCCTTCACTAGCGCAGAGTTCACTTGTGTTGACAATGTGGCGCAGGCCTTAGGCCTGCCCGGGCCCGCGTTCGGGCTGAAGCCCGGCGCCACCCTGGCGGGCCCGCGGCTTCTGGCTCGAGCCGCCCGTCGGCGGGCATCGAACGTGCGGTCAGCGGTCGTCAGGGCAGCAGCGACTCGGCCCAGCGCTCGAACACCATCAGCGAGAACAGGGTGTGGGCGTGGTTCTCGCGACCCGCTTGGTGCTCGCCGATCAGCCGCCCGACTTCGTCCGGATCGAACAGGCCGCGAGCCATGAGCCGCTCGCGAGCGCAGGAGCTGCTGCATCAGCGGCCGCAGCTCGCCGCGCAGCCAGTTCTTCATCGGGATGCTGAAGCCTTCCTTGCGCCGCGCCAGCACGACGTCCGGGAGAATGCCCTGCATCGCCCGCTTCAGAATCCACTTCCGTTCGCCGCCGCGCATCTTGAAGTGGCCCGGCATCGAGAAGGCCAGCTCCATCACGTCGCCATCGAGAAACGGCGCCCGCGTCTCGAGCGAGGTCGCCATGCTCATGCGATCGACCTTCACGAGGATGTCGTCGGCCAGATAGAGGCGCAGGTCCGCGTAGAGCTGGCGATTCAGCAGGTCCTCCCGCGGTAGGCGCCGAGCGCCTCCCGGACCGGACGATAGGCCTCGCCCGCCGTCAGCGCCTGCCGGAAGGCGGGCGCGTAGAGCCGCGACTTGCGAGCCGGCGACAGGAACGTCATCCAGCGGTACTGCGCGATGTCCGGGGGGGCCGACACCATGCCGTCGAAGAACCGGCGCAGCTTGTTGACCAGCCCCTTCTTCTGTTCCGTCGGCGGCAGCAGCGCCGTGAGCCGTTGCGCCAGCGCGCAACGCGCCACCCGGCGCCAGACGTTCGAGCCGCTGCGCCAGCGCCTGGGCCGCGTAGGCGTCGTAGCCGCCGAAGAGCTCGTCGCCACCGTCTCCGGCGAGCGCCACGGTCACGTGGCGCCGCGCCAGTCGGGACACGAGGTAGGTCGGAAACAGGGAGACATCGGCAAACGGCTCGTCGAGGTGCACGATGAGCGTCTCGAACAGCTCGAGGAGATTCGGCGTGACCGTGTCCTCGCGGTGACGGGTGCCGAAGGCCGTGGCCACCTCCCTCGCAAACGGCAGCTCGTTGTAGCTGCCGTCCTCGAACCCCATGCTGAACGTGTTGACCTCGGCCCCCTTGCCGGCCGCCGCCTCCCGCATGAACGCGACGATCGTGCTCGAGTCGATGCCGCCCGACAGGAAGCACGCCGAGCGGCACGTCGGACATCATCTGGCTCGAGACCGCACGCCGGAGCGCGCCGCGCAGCGCCTCCACCGCCTCGTCCTCGCGCCAGGGACGCACCTCGATCGCGCCAGCGTCCCAATAGCGCGCCGTCGTCACCTCGCCGTCCGCGATACACGCAGCAGGTGGGCCGGCGGCAGCTTCTGGATCCGCGGAAGATGGTCCGCGGTGCGATGACGTACTCGTAGGTCAGGAACTCGTCGAGCGCCTCGAGGTCGATCTCGCGCGGCACCTCGGCCCTGACGAGCAGCGCCTTGATCTCGGACGCCAGGAACAGCCCGCCCGAGGTCAGCGTCCAGTAGAGCGGCTTTTCCCGGCGCGGTCGCGCGCCGCAATCAGGCGCCGCGACCGCCCGTCCCACAACGCCAGCGCGAACATCCCGCGCAGGCGCCCGAGAAATGCCTCGCCATACTCCTCGTACGCGTGCACGAGCACTTCGATGTCGCTGCGGCTCCGGAACCGATGGCCCCGGCCCGCGAGCTCCTGCTTGATGGCCTCGAAGTTGTAGATTTCGCCGTTGGCGACGAGCTGAATCGTCCCGTCCTCGTTCGAGAACGGCTGCTGCCCGCCCGAGAGATCGACGATGGCCAGGCGCCGCATGCCGAGCGCGACACCGGGGAGGATGACGTGACCCTCGTCGTCCGGTCCGCGGTGCACGAGCGTGCGGACCATGCGGTCGAGCTCCTCGGCCGGCATCGTCCGGGCCAGGTCACGATCGACGACGCCGACGATACCGCACATGAGGGTCAGGAGGGCTCGGGCTGCGGGCTACAGGCTACGGGCGGTCTCTTCAGTCTTCAGTCTTCAGTCTGCGGTCCCCGTCGGCGGGGCTGAAGCCCCGCCCTACCGATCTTGCCGCGGCCTCACCGGTAGGCCTCACCGGTAGGCCGGACCTTTAGGTCCGGCGGACTTGGAAGAGGTCCGGCGTGCATTGGGAGCTCACGGCGCACTCCTATCCGCCGGCTCGCTACGTCGATCCCGCACCACCTTCGCCGGCGTGCCGACGGCAATCGCGAACTCCGGCACCTCCCCGACGACGACCGCGCCGGCGCCGATGATGGCATCCCGGCCGATCCGCGAGCCGTCGGTGACGACCACGTGCGCGCCGAGCCAGACGTGGTCGGCGATGTCGATGCCGCGTGCCGTTCGGCCCTGATCCAGCACCGGCACGTCCACCCGATCGTACATGTGATCGCCGCCGACGAGATACGTGTAGGCCGCCATGAGCACCTTCCGGCCGACATGCACGTGCGAGGCCGAAAAAATCTCGGTGTTGAAGCCCAGGTTGGCGTCGTCGTCGATGACGATGTCGCCGTTCTTGCAGCTGAGGATGGTATTGCGTCCGACGAAGACACCGGACCCGATCGCGATGCCGCGATTGTCCGTGCCCTTGGCATCCAGGCAGCACCCATCGTCGATGACCACGTTGTCGCCGATCGCGATCTTTCGCGGATGACGCAGGGTCACGTGGGCGCCGAAGGTGACGTTGCGCCCCACGCGCCCGAGCAGGAGGGGATAGAGCTTCGCGCGCAGCAGAAGACCCAGGGCCCCCGGCACGTTCGCGCACACGAGCATGATGAGCTCGAACTTGACCAGCGCCCACAGTCCCGGCTCGCCGACGACGAGCTCCGCGTAGCGCCGCGCCTTCGACTTGCGCTCGTCGAACAGCTCCCGCTGGATGACCGTGATCCGCGGGTCGTGCTCCCGGGGGTGCGCGCTCATTCTCCGAGCGTCTCCCGGATCGCGTAGGTCGGCTTGTCCTGCGACTCGTGGTAGGTCCGGATCTGGAGCTCGGCCAGCAGTCCGATGGTGAGGAACTGAAGGCCCGTGAACACCAGCAGGATGCCGAACAGCAGCAGCGGCCGATCGCCGATGGCCTGCGTGGTGAACAGCCGGATCGCCACCAGCCAGCCCGTGACGAGAACGCCGAGCCCCCCATCACCAGGCCGATCAAGCCGAAGATCTGCAGCGGGCGGGTCGCGTAGCGCAGCATGAACTTGACGGTCAGCAGGTCCAGCACGACCCGGATCGTCCGCGAGAGCCCATATTTCGAACGGCCGAACCGGCGCGCGCGGTGGTTGACGACCCGTTCGGCGATCGTCACGCCCATGTCGCTGGCGATCGCCGGGATGAAGCGGTGCATCTCGCCGTACAGGCGCAGCGGCTTGACGACCTCCGCCCGAAACGCCTTGAGGGAACATCCGTAGTCGTGCAGCGCCACGCCGGTGGCCTTCGAGATCAGCATGTTGGCCAGCTTCGACGGGAGGCGGCGCGTCAGCCACGTGTCCTTGCGGCTCTTGCGCCATCCGCAGACGATGTCGTGGCCGCGCTCGAGATCGTCCACGAGGGCGGGGATGTCGTGCGGGTCGTTCTGCAGGTCGCCGTCCGACGTCACGATGATCGGGGCGCGGGCGTGGGCGAATCCCGCCGAGAACGCCGCCGTCTGGCCGAAGTTGCGGCGGAACCGGATCACCCGCAGGTGGGGATCGCGCGGCCTGCAGCTCGCGCAGGATGTCGAAGCTCTCGTCGGTACTGCCGTCGTCGATGATCACGAGCTCGTACGGACGGCCCCAGGCCTGCAGCGTCTCGTCCAGCTCGCGATGCAGCTCGCGCAGGTTCGGAGCTTCGTTGCGAATGGGAATGACGACCGAGAGGTCGGGAAGGAGCGTGTCGTGGGCCATGCGCCGACGGCCGGGATTATAAGCTACGGACATCGGCTTCTCCGGCGGAGCCTCCCCTGGCGCGGGTGCGTCGGTTGTGCCACAGGATGTAGGCGGCGCCGCCGGCGAGAATCACGAGACCGAGGACCAGCGCGACGCCGCGCCCATGGGACTCGAGAAAATTCAGCGCCCGCTCACCGTACCAGACGGCCAGCAGGCCTTCTCCGAAGTACCTCGCGCCGCGTCCGACGGCGACCGCGATCCAGAACTGCGGCAGGGACATCCGCGCGACGCCCGCCAGCACCACGAAGATCTTGAAGGGGGCCGGCGGCGGCAGAATCGCGGGCACCATCACGGCCAGCATGCCGTAGCGCGCGAACAGCCGTGTGGCCCGCTCGGCGTGGGACCCGAATCGCCGCCGCAGCAGGGCGTCCCCGCCCTTTCGTCCGATGTAGTACATCACCGTGCAGCCGGCGATCGACCCGAGCGTCGCCATCGCGGCGTAGAGCGGCATCAGGTGCGGGGCCCGCGCCACGCTCACGATGAGCAGCAGGTCGTTGATCTGCGGCAGCGACAGGAACGAGGAATCCAGGAAGGCGACAACGAAGAGGCCCGGCGCGCCAAGCCCGAAGGCAACAGCCTGAATCCAGGCAATGAACGTCTTCACAATCGGCTGATAGACTATCGAGCGCCCGCCCGGACCGGTCCGGCCGGTCCCGTCAGGCTTTCTCGAGCCCTGAGGCTCGAGCCGGCCGCCACGGCCTCGTCGAGACGAGGAGCCGTGGTTCATTATAGGTCCTCGGCCCCGCCCCTTGCTCCCGCGATCCCCTGCGCGCACCTGCTTCCTGCTGGCCCTCGCTGGCCGGCATCGCCACGGCGCTGTACTACGCGGGCCAGGAGCTCACCCTGAGCCACTACGACGCGAAGGCGCACCTGGTCGTGGCGCGGCGGATCTGGGACTCGCTGAGGCCCGGGTGGTGGCAGATCGGGGCCGTCTGGCTGCCGCTGCCGCACCTGCTCAACATGCTGCCGGTCCAGGTGGACGTGCTGTATCGGACCGGTCTGTCGGGCGTCGCGATCTCGGTCGTCAGCTACGCCGCGAGCACGGCAACGGTGTTCTGGCTCGTTCAGCGCGCGACCGGCTCGATTGCCGGCGCCGTCGCCGGCGCATTCGTGTTCGCCTCGCAGCCGGACGTCCTCTACCTGCAATCGACGCCGATGACCGAAGCGCTGCTGATGGCGCTCTGTCTCGGCGCCGTTGCTCTCACCTGGCGGTGGACCGCCGAGGTCGCCGCTTTGCCCGCGGCAGGCTCCAGCGTCGCACCATCGGAAGTGGCGCCGCCTTTCTACCCGGCCACGTGGCCGGCGGGTACGCTGCTCGCCCTGGCCTGCCTCACCCGCTACGAAGCCTGGCCCATCGCCGCGTCGGCCGTCGGCCTGTCCTTCGTCGCCCTGGTGTGGAGTGGCGTGCCGTTCACGAGCGCGCTGCGCCGCATCCTGCCGCTCGCCTGCTTCCCGATCGGAGCAGGACTCGCCTTCCTGATGCTGAGCCGCGCGACCGTCGGCGAATGGCTCGTCACAGGCGGCTTCTACATCGTCGACAACCTGGACTACCACCGCCCCTTCAAGTCGATCGGGTCGGTGGGCTGGGGGCTGCGGCAGTTGAACGGGCCCATCACCGTCGGCCTCGGTGTGGCTGGCGTCGTCGTCACCGCGCTGGCAATCGCGCGCTCGCGCCTCCATCGCCCGCTGCTCGTCGTCGGCGCACTCGCCGCATGCGCAGCGCTGCCCGCCTACGCGTTCTGGAGCGGGCATCCGTTCCGCATCCGCTACATGGTCGTCCTGACGATGGCGCTGGCGACGATGACGGGCCTGGGCGTCGGACTGCTGGCGCGCGGACGAGCGATGGCCGCGGCGCTGGTCCTCATTGCGGCGATTGCCGAAACGCCTCCGCTTTCGAAGAGTTCGCCGATGGTGCTCGAAGCGCAATGGGACCGTCCGCGGAGCGTCGAACGCCGGCGTGTCACCACGTGTCTCAGCGAGCGGCGCGATGGCCGGCCGATTCTCGCCAGCATGGGGTCACTCGCCCACTTCATGCAGGAGACCTCAACCGCCGGGTTCGAGATCCGCGACTACATTCACGAAGGCATCGGCCAGATCTGGACCGACAGCCTCGCAGGAGCAGGGCGGCATGCCGGCTGGGTCTTGATCGAGGAGCAGGCCGAAGGCGGCGACCAGCTCGCCAGACTGCGCGACAAATCACCGCGGTTCCTGGACGGATTCGATCGGATTTGCGAGGGCGGAGGGGTGGCGCTCTACCAGTTTGGAAGAAGGAAGGAGGAAGGAGGAAAGTGAAAGCAAGGTCAACAGCCTCGCGAAGACGGGAGGATTGCTTGCGTACGCTCTGCCTCAGCTGCGCCTTCGTCGCGCTCGCGTTCACGGCACCGAGCGCGCAGTCGCCACCGCGCCCGAACGTCGTGATGTTCATCATGGACGACCTCGGGTACGGCGACGTAGGGAGCTACGGCGCTCCCGATGCGAAAACGCCGAACATCGATCGGCTCGCGCGCGAGGGCGTCAAGTTCACCGATTTCTACGCCAATCACGCGAACTGCTCGCCCACGCGCACAGCCTTCATCAGCGGCCGCTACCAGCAGCGTTACGGAATCGAATCGCCGCTGACGCACGATGACAAACGTCATCTGCCGCCGTCGGAGACGTCCCTCCCGCGACTGTTGAAGAACGCCGGGTACGCGACCGGTCTGTTCGGCAAGTGGCATCTCGGCGCCGAAACCAGCTCCGGGCCGAACCGTCACGGGTTCGACGAGTTCTGGGGATTTCGTCGGGGTGCGGTCGACTACTACACGCACAACGTGGCGACGACTGCAGCGGTGAAGCTCGACGCGCCAGTCCACGACCTCTATCACAACGAGGAACCCACGACGTCGAGCGCGTACTTGACGGATGACATCACGAGGCGGGCGGAAGCGTTCATCGAGCAGCGCGCCAATGGACCCTTCTTTGTCGAGGTCGCGTACAACGCGACCCATTGGCCCTTTCAGCGGCCGGACCTGCCGGAAGGCAAACGCGGCTGGGAACACTATCGCGAAAGCGGAACGCGCGCGGACTACGTCGCCATGCTCGAACGCGCCGATCAGGGCATCGGCCGCATTCTGGACGCGCTCGATCGGCTGAAGCTGGCGCGGAACACGCTCGTGATTTTCACGAGCGACAACGGCGGTGAATGGCTCTCGCGTAATGCGCCGCTGTTCCACCGCAAGAGCACGCTGTGGGAGGGCGGCATTCGCGTGCCTCTCTTGTTGCGATGGCCGGCTCGGCTCCAGGCCGGCATGACCTCGCCGCAGGTCGGCATCACGATGGACCTCACCGCGTCGATTCTCGCGGCTGCGGGCGTACAACCGCCGTCAAGCCATCGCCCGGAGGGCGTCGATCTCATCGCGCTGTTGCAGAAGGGCACGATCGTGGAGAGGACGCTCTACTGGCGAATGCCTCCCGCGCCCGGTGCGACCGCCACGCCACCGGCAACGCAACGTGCGGTACGGCGTGGTGACTGGAAATACATCGACGACCGCGGACAGTACTTGCTCTTCGATCTCCGCACGGATCCGGGTGAGCGGCATGACCTCGCGCAGCAGCATGGCGATCGGATACGCGAGCTCCGCTCGCTTGTCGCCAAATGGGAAGCTGACGTCGATGCCGAAGCCAAAGAGCGCGCTACATCGAGTCGGTAGAGGCAAGGCCAGTCAGAACCGGACGTGGAAGCCGCCGACCACGCTGTAGCCGCCGAGATCGAGCTTGTCGCCCGCGAAGTTGAGCGCGGGATCGAGATCGGCCTTGCCGTTCTGCCAGCGGAACTCGCCGCCAATCAGGAATCGGTCGCCGATTGGCGCGCGGACGCCGGCGAGGAAGATCCCCCCGACCGCCGAGCCATCGTCCACGAAGCTGTCGCGGAACACGGGGAGGTCTTCCTGGGAGAAGTCGATGAACTCGCCTGTTTCGCTGTAGCGCCACCGGTAGAAGTTCACGCCGGCGCCGACGTAGGGCTGCACGGGCGTCGTCCGGCCGATTGGGAAGGCGCGCACGCTGACCGTCACGGGGATGAGCCTGATCTTGGTGTCCTGGATGATGTCGGTCCCGTCGACTTCCTCGAAATCGCTGTAATAGCTCGCTTCGTCCTTCTGGTAGTAGCCGATGCCGACGCCGGCTTCGATGAAATCGCCGATGCCGTAGAGATATTCACCGGAGAACGTGCCGCCGTTGAAGACCTTTAGTGGCTCGTCGAAATCGGCGTCGATGAGCGTCCGAAAGCTCAGGTTCTCGACGAGCACGTCCCCGTCGGTGCGCCCATCTTCGCCGCGAAGGAAGAACCCGCCCGCGTGGAAGCCGAACAGCGAATCGGCGTGCGCGGCCACGGGCACTCCGAGCAATGCGGTAACCAGCAGGCCGGCAACTGACGCCTTACGACTCATTGTGTCCTCCAGGGCTATCTTCGTCCCCACGTGCCTGTCCATTCGCGCCAGGCGCGAACGCGACTGCCAACCAGCCGTAGCATGGGGCGTGCCACCGCGCGGAGTCGTGCCCGTTCAAACGTTCCAGCGGAGTTTCCGCAGGGAGGGCGGGACTGGCGTGGGTCTTTCCGTGCGGCGCACGCTCGCGCCGATCGTCCTGCGCAGGTATCAGGGCGTCCGGTTTCTGGAACGTTGAGCGTCGAAATTGCGGATCACCTCGAGCATGTCCGCCTGCAAGTGACCGTTCGACGCGACGACGTGGCCGGCCATCGGTGAGAATGCCGACCCGTCCATGCCCGTGACCGTGCCGCCGGCTTCCTGGACGATCAGGGCCCCCGCGGCCGTATCCCAGGGCTTCAGACGTTGTTCCCAGAAACCGTCGAGCCGGCCAGCGGCGACGTAGCAGAGATCGAGCGCCGCCGACCCGAGCCGGCGCACGGCCCGCGCTCGCGTGACGAACGCGCCAAACAGCCCGACGACCTCGTCGGCCGAGTCGTGCACGTCATACGGAAAGCCTGTGCACAGCAGGCGCGTCGACCAGGGTTGCCGCCTGCGAGACCCGCAATGGCTGCCCGTTCAGGAACGCGCCCGCGCCGCGTTCGGCGGAGAACAGCTCTCTGCGGGTCGGATCGTAGACGGCGCCGGCCGTGAGCACGTCATCGACTTCGACGGCGAGCGACGCGCAGAAGATGGGCAGACCGTGGGCGTAGTTCGTGGTCCCGTCGATGGGGTCGAAGATCCAGCGGTGGCGCGCTCCGTCCGTGCGCTCCCCTGCCGGGACGCCAGCGTTCATCGAGGCCTGTTCGCCGGCGTCCTGGTGCGCTCCGAACTCTTCGGCGAGGATGCGGTGAAACGGGAAACGCCCGCGCAGGAACTCCCGGAACCATGTCTCGATCGCGAGGTCGACCTCGGTGACGAGGTCGATCCTCCCCTTCTTGTCGATGCGCAGATCGCGTCCGAGCGAGGCGATCTGCATCTCGCCGGCGTGCAGGACGACTTCGATGGCCGTGGACAGCAGGAGGGGGTCGAGAGCGTCAGGCACTCGGGGGTTCGGCGGTCGGCAGCTTCTTCACCATCCGGACCTCCATGCCACCTTCCGGAGCCTTCCGCAGGGAGATGTCGTCCATGAAGCTGCGCATGAAGAAGATGCCGCGCCCGCTCGATTTGAGGAGATTCTCGGGGGCCAGCGGGTCGGCGACTTCCTGGACCTCGAACCCTTCGCCCTGATCGCGGATGAGCACGACCAGTTCGACCGGCGCCTGTGCCGGCTCGAACGCGAACTCGATGGTGACGAACTTGTCCTCGTCGAACCGGTTGCCGTGCTTGATGGCGTTGATGACCGACTCGCGCACGGCCACGCCGACCCAGTGGATGGCATCCTCGTCGAGGCCCGCCACCTGACCCAGATGGTCGCTCACCACCTGAATCAGGTCCAGCATGTCGAACACGCTGTGGATCCGGAGCCGGACGAGGCTGCGACGGTCGGCCATTGAAACCGCGAGTAAATTACACAGTCGATTGAAGATGGTCAAGGCCGCCGGGGATCAGGATGGCTCAGGGCTCAGGCCTCGAGCCGCCGGTCTTGCGCTTCGAACCCCGAGACGGACCGGCTCGAAACCGGGTGGTATAGTCGCCGATATATGCACTCGTCTTCGGACGTGACCGTCGTGGTTGCGCCGGCGACCGCACCGCTTGCGAATCGGCGGCTCCGGGTTCCTGGCGACAAATCGATTTCCCATCGATACGCGATCCTCGCCGCGCTGGCCACCGGGGACTCGGTGATCGACAACTACGCCCCCGGCGCCGACTGCCGGTCCACGCTGTCGTGCCTGCGCGCGCTCGGGACGGCGGTGACGGCCACGCCCGTGGACGGCGCGGGCGACCGCATTCGGATCTCCGGCCGGGGCATCCGCGGACTGGCGGCGCCCGAAGGTCCGCTCGACGCGGGCAACTCCGGGTCGACGATGCGGATGATGGCAGGTGTGCTGGCGGCGCACCCGTTCACGACGACGATGATTGGCGACGCCTCCCTCAGCCGTCGCCCGATGCGGCGGGTCATCGTCCCTCTCGAGCAGATGGGGGCGAGGCTGCAGGCCGAGAACGGCCGGCCGCCGCTGACCGTCCACGGCGCGGCCCTGCACGGGATTGACTACGGTCCGGAGGTGCCGAGCGCGCAGGTCAAGAGCGCGGTCCTGCTCGCAGGCCTGCAGGCGGAGGGCCGCACCAGCGTCCGCGAGCCGTCGGCCACCCGCGACCATACCGAGCGGGCGTTTCGCGCCTTCGGGGTCGAAGTCGGGCAGGAAGGCCTGGTCGTGAGCGTGACGGGCGGGCAGCGGCTCGTCGGCCGCGAGATGCTCGTGCCCGGCGACATCTCGTCGGCGGCGTTCTTCGCCTGTGCGGCCGCTGCCATCGAGGGTTCGGCGATCGAGATCGAGGCCGTCGGCCTCAACCCGAGCCGCACCCACATCCTCGACGCCCTCCGCCGAGCCGGCGCAGAGGTGCGAGACCACGGTCGATCGGGAAGATGGCCACGAACCTATTGGACGAGTACGGGTGTCGAGCGGTGCGCGACAGTCACTGACGATCACGCCGGATCAGGTGCCTGGGCTGATCGACGAGCTCCCGGTGCTCGCGGCCCTCGCCACCCACGGCCGCGAAATCCACGTGACCGGCGCTGGGGAGCTGCGGACGAAGGAGAGCGATCGCATCACCGCCCTGGTGGCCGGGCTGCGGGCGATGGGGGCCGAAGCGGACGAGCTCCCCGACGGGTTCCATGTCCGCGGCGCCACCGCGCTCGCGGGTGGCTGCACGGTGGACGCGGTGCGGCGACCATCGTCTGGCGATGGCCTTCGCGGTTGCCGCGCTCGGGGCCCGACAGCCGGTCACCATCCGCGGCGCGCAGGCCGTGGACGTCTCGTATCCTGGATTCTTCGAGGTCCTCGAGGCGCTTCGCGTGTGACGACGGACAAGATCTACCTGGTCGGCTTCATGACTGCAGGGAAAACGACGGTCGCGCGTGCGCTGGCCAGACGTCTGTCATGGGACGGCACGCGACCTCGACCAGGAGATCGAAGCGCTCGAGCATCGCACGGTCGCGGAAATCTTCGCCTCGCGGGGCGAAGCCTATTTCCGCGAGCGCGAACGCGAAGCGCTCCATCGGCTCCTGCCGCTGCGGCACGCGGTGGTGGCCACCGGGGGCGGCACCTTCATCGACCCCGTCAACCGGGCGACGATTCAGGCCGACGGATGTTCGGTCTGGCTCGATGCCTCGTTCAAAGCAATAGTGGCTCGTCTCCCCTCGGACGGCCGCCGCCCGCTGGCGGCGAACCGCGCAGACATGGAGGCGCTCTACGCCGCGCGCCGTTCCTGTTATCAGCTCGCGCAGTTTCACGTAGACACCTCGGCGACGCCGATCGCGGCCATCGTCGAGCAGGTCCTGGACCACTTGACCTGAGGGTTTTGCCTCCGGACGGCCCCATCAGGGTGCCGCTCGACCATGCGGTACCTCGTCCTCACCGACATTCACGGAAATCTCGACGCTCTCGAGGCCGTCCTCGACGCGGCGGGAGACGTGGACGATCATCTCGTGCTGGGCGACATCGTCGGGTATGGCGCCGAGCCCAATGCGGTCATCGATCGCGTGCGGGCGCTCGACCCGCGGCTCATCATCCGCGGCAATCACGACAAGGTCGCCTCGGGCGTCGAGCTGCCCGAATCGTTCAATCCCGCCGCGCTGCGCGCCGCGCGCTGGACCAACGAGGCGCTCACTCCCGAAAACCGCGGATGGCTCGAGCGCGCTGCCGGCGGGCCCGGTCATCGTCGACGATCTGGTGGAGTTCTGCCACGGATCGCCGGACGACGAAGACGAGTACCTGTTCTCAGCCGCCGATGCCCGCCTGGCGTTCTGCGCGATGAAGCGGCCGGTGTGCCTGTTCGGGCACACGCACGTGCCGGCCTGCTACTCGATCGCCGACGAGGAGTTCGACGAGATCACGATCGGTCCGACAGGCAGCGACGATGACGGGATCGAGATCGCGCTCCTGGAGGGCCGACGCTATCTGATCAACCCGGGAGCGGTGGGTCAGCCGAGAGATGGCGACGCGCGCGCGGCCTACGCCGTGTACGACAGCGACAGCCAGACGATCGCGTTGTCGCGGGTCGCCTATCCAGTCGTCCTCGCCCAGGCGCGGATCCTCGCCGCTGGCCTGCCCGACGTCCTGGCACGCCGCCTCGGTCTCGGTCGGTAATCTGCGTCCCATCCTCGGGCACGATTCTCCCGGCACTGTTACCTGCCGAGGTCCGACCGCGCCACTCTCATCAGATCTTGTCGGCTCTTATCCGTGGCCCTTGTCAGATCTTATCCGTGGCTCACGCTTCGCCCGCTCCTCGCGACGCTTCTGGTCCGCAGCGTACGCGTCGGCCGCCGCGCGCGATCCGAGGATCCAGCCGATCACGATTCCGAGCAGCAGCACCGCGGGGATGAACACGAAGTGCCCCGCCGTCATGTTCCCGAACTCGGGAAGCATCAGCGGGCTCCGCGGGTCAGCCGATCTCGCAGCGCGGACAAGTCCGCTTCGACTCGTCCGAGCCGTCGCCACAGCGACCACGTGTAAGCGGCGATGACGACCCAGGCGATCGCATATGCGCCGATGAGCAGCGGCGCCGCCGGCATCTGATCTTCCGGCGGCAGCTCGCTCGCCGGCACGAACTCGTCCTGCGCGGCGGGCGTGCGCGGCTGCTGCGCCTCGGCCGGCACGGTGGTGATCAGGCAGACGGCCAGCATCGGAGCCGCCACTCCACGCACGCAGCAGGCGCGACACGAAACGACGCGCAATCCTCATCGTCATGCTCCTTCCTCCTCCGCCAGCAGATAGGCCTCGTCGAGCGCCGCACGGTGACGCTCGAGACGCACCCGCGCGAGCAGCAGCACCGCCCCCAGCGCCAGGAACGCCGAACAGCGACCAGTACAGCGCCGGGCGCATGCTCGCGTCGAGCGTCGGTACCACGGTGGTCTTCGGGTGCACCGTGCGCCACAGGTTGGCCGAGAGATACACGAACGGCACGTTCGCCATGCCGAAGAGCGCGACTCCCGCCGCCAGCTTTTCGGAGCCGGGCCCGCCGAATCGCCGCAGCAGGGCGTAGGCCACGAAGATCATCCAGAGGATGAGCGCCGAGGTGAGCCGGGCATCCCACTGCCACCAGACGCCCCAGGCCTTGCGGCCCCAGAGGGGACCCGTCAGCAGGCCGATGAGCCCGAACAGGATCACGAGCTCCGCAGCGGCCGCCGCGATCCGATCGGACTCGGGACGCCGCGTCGCGAGGTAGCGGATGCTCTCGACGCCGCAGACGAAGGTCGCGAGGAACATCACCATCCACGACGGAAAATGGAAGTAGAAGATCTTCTGCACGAGCCCCATCGTCGATTCGTAGGGAGCCCAGGCGATGAGCAGCGGTGCGGCGGCGAGGAGCACCGCCGCAATGCCGAGCAATGGCAGGAAGGCTCTTTGCACTGTGCCAATCCTCCGGGGACATCTGAACTGAAACTGGTGGCACAGCCCTTCAGGGCTGCCCTCCCGACAGGGCTGAAGCCCTGTCCCACCGCCGGGAAGCTAGCTGTCGCTTCCTACTCCGACATCACCGGTTCGAAGGTCCACAATGCCAGCGTCAGGAAGACGGCGTCGAAGAACACGAGCATCGACAGCCACAAGCGTGCCGTCGGCACATCCGGCACCGGTTGGAGCAGCGCGGCCGTCCCGCGCACGCCGGCGATCATCACCGGCACCGTCATCGGATAGAGCAGCACCGGCAACAGCACGTCCCGGCTCCGCGTTCGCACGAGCATGGCCGAGAACAGGCTGCCGACGGCGAGAAACCCGAGGGCGCCCGACCCGAGCAGTCCGATGAGCAGCAGGGGACGGCTGCCCAGCCGCGCGTCGAACAGGAGCGCGGTCAGCGGCACGAGCACGATGCCGACGACACCCAGCAGCATCAGGAGACCCGCGAGCTTGCCGGCGTAGATGGCGGACCGCTCGACCGGCGCGAGCAGCAGCGCCGGCAGCGTCTGGTGAGCCTGCTCGCGATCGAAGCTGCGGCCGAGGGCGAGCGTGCCCGCGAACGCGAGCGCAATCCAGAGGATGCCCGCCGTGGCTTCGCCCACTGCCCTCCCCTCCCGGACGAACGCAAACGCAAACACGAGCACGCACGTCACGGCGAAGAACACCGTCGTCAGCGGGAGCTCGCGGCTCCGCAGCTCGATCATGGCGTCCTTGCGTGCCACCACCGACGCGATCGAGACGAAACGCCTGAGGAAGCCACGCCCGGCGGAAGCGCCGGTCTTCGCGTTCGCCGATCTTCGCGAATTGGCCGACACGGCGACCGGTGCTCCGGTCTGGCGGGCCCGCCTGCGAAGAGCTCGCGGCACGACTGTCGCCCGGGACAACTTCGCGTGCCGCCGAGTCGGCGCGACCGAGCAGGTCGTGTACCGCCTGCGCAAGTCCCTGCGTCGAGTGCAGCTCGCCAGCCACACGGCCTTCGCGAAGGACGACGGCGGCGTCGATCACGGGTTCCACGAGATCGAGATCGTGCGTGGACACGAGGATGATGCACCCCGCCTCCTTGAGGGCGGTCAGCCTGGTGAGCAGCGCACGGATCGACGCGGCGTCCAGGCCCGTGAACGGCTCGTCGAGCAGCACCGCTCTCGGCTGGTGCAGGAGCGCACGCTCCAGGCCGAGTCGTTGTCGCATCCCCCTCGAATACGACGACACCGGGTCGTCGGCCCGCGAGGTCAGCCCGGCTCGGGCCAGGCCATCGGCCGCCGCGGCGTGCGGCTCGGTCAACTCGTAGAGGCGAGCGAAAAATGCCAGGTTCTCACGCGCCGTGAGCTCCGGGTAGAGCCCGGGATCGTGGCCCAGCCACCCGATCCGCGCCCGCAGGTCCTGGTCGCGGGCCTCGCGCCCCCGCGAACCAAATCGCACGAGGCCCTGCGAGGGCCGCACGCGCGTCGACGCGATGGCCAGCAGTGTCGTCTTCCCCGCGCCATTCGGCCCCAGCACGCCCGTGATCGTCCCGGCCGTACAGGCAAACGACACGCGCGACAGGATTCGGCGCCGGCCGTAGTCGAGCGTCACCCCTTCGAACGACACCCGATCGAAGTCCGGGCCCGTGGGCGTCACTGGAGGGCGGACGATGGCGCCGGACGCGCCTCCGGAGCACTGGAGGCTGCGGGATTGGGAGCTGGTGCCAGGGCCTCGAGCGCCGTGTCGAGCTCCGCAATCTCGGACACGAGCGCCTCGCGGCGGGCGTCGAGCGTGGCGTCATCGGCGGGCCGAGTGCGCCGCTTCCGCTCGAGAGCGACGAGATCGGCGAAGAGCGTCGCCCGCTCGGCTGCCAGCGCATCGCGATCCGCCATCGGATCGTGGCCGGTCAGGGCCCAGAAGGCGCCAGCCGCGACAATCAGGCCTGCGAGGGCGAGCGCGACGTGCCGGGGCCAGCGCGCGCGCGCCGGAAGGCCGGTGACGCCGATGTCGAGCGTCCCGCCCGCCGGGAATGGCTCCACGGGTCAGCACGAGGTACGTGCGCCCTTCGAGCGTCACGTCCCGGCGATTCTGCTCGCCTGCCAGCGTCACCTCGACCTCATTCTGTTTGCGCACGATGACCGTGCCCTGCGGCGCCGTCATCGGCAGGGCCTGGCGCACCTCGGCGCGCCCGGCGTCGGTCGGAACGCGATACGCGAACTGCAGCGTGGTCGTGCCGGACGCGATCGGGCCGGCGACGACGACCCGCTGATTCTCGATCTTTCGCGAGCTCGGCCGACTCCTGCAGCACGGTGCCGTTCGCCGAGCCTGGCGGCAGATCGAACACCAGGGGCGACTGCAAGGTGACGGGCCCCGCCAGCGGATTGACCAGGTCGAGGAGGACGAAGACTTCGATGGACTCCTCGGCGTGCTCGATGACGAAACGCGACTGGCTGCCGAGCGCCAGCGTGCCTGGCGGGGCCGGCGTCGCCGGCGCGCTCGTGGCCGTCGCAAGGCCAGCGACCAGCAGCAGCCGAATCCCACCGGTGTCCGGCAGCGTGAAGCTCTTGGACACGAGTGACTCGCCGTCCACGCGGGCTACCGCCTGGTACGGCATGTTCGTTTGAACGCCGGGGAAGAGCGCCCGCCCGTTCTCGTCGGTGCGCACCGTCCTGACGAGTGTCTCGCCGGCGCCGCCGCTGCGGAGCTCGACCTCCTGTCCGGCGACGTTGTTGCCCATCGACTGGCGCACGACCCGAACCGAGATCGTGCCCGCCGGCAGGTCGGGCGACGGCAGCGGCTGACCGGACATCTGTCGCAGGTCCGGCATCTGCGCCGACAGCGGGGCGGCGAATACGAGGACCGCGCTCAATCGGAGCACATGACACAGGAGCGCGAGCCGGCGGCGGCTGAAGCCCCGCCCTCCTGCGGTCGGCGACGCCGTACCCCCCGCAGGAGGGCGCGGCTTCAGCCGCGCTATCGAGGCCGATGATCGGCCTCATGCTCCCAGCCTCTGGCCGCAGGTCTTGCAGAACCGGGCATCCGCGTCGTTGAGCGTCTCGCAGCTCGCACAACGCGCGCCGAGCATCGGAGGAATCCTGGCGGCCGTCGTGCGGGCCTTCAGCGCGCCGCACATCAGGCGCCGACCCGAGCTTCCGATCCAGTTCGAGCTCGATCCGCGCCCGGTGACTGGCGCGGGTGTCGTCCAGCTGCTGCATCAAGGCCACCGCTCTGTGCCGCAGCCGCTGCGACATGTCCTCGAAGTCCTCGTCCGACACCTTCTTCATCGCACGATCGAACTCCAGCTCCTTGATCGTGCGGAGCACGATGGCCTTCTCGGCCTCGAGCGCCGCGCGTGCGTGTCGTCCGAGCGGCTCGGCCCTGCCCCGCCGTGGCTTCGCCACGAGCGGCGCCAGCATCCGGTAGGCGGCGGTGGCCGCTGCTCCGGCGGCAAACACCGTCAGGCTCAACATCACCAGGTGTTCGGGAGCTGTGCGTGGCGACAGCATCACCGCCGCCGTCGCCGCCGCGAGCGCGGTGACGACAAAGAAATGTCCGGTCCTGAAGGCCGGTCGCTCAGTCGAGGTCGCGGAGCTCATCGGCGAGTCGTTGCTCGAGGGAAGGGATCCTGGGCCCGGAGCGGCTCGGCTGCCGCGGTCGCCCGATGACGCGACCATCGAACGGCGAGCACACCCGCGATCCCCGCGCCGGCGATGCCCACGAGATACGGAACAGCCCACGCCAGCCGGTTGAAGCCCTCGTCCAGCGGCGAGGCGAGCGGCTCCTGACTGCCGTACGCCGCCATGAAGTGCTGGTACACCTGCTCGCGCGTCCTGCCCTGTTCGACCAGCGACGCCACTTCCCCGCGCATCTGCGCCGCCTTTGGACACGTACACTCGGCGAGCCGCTTGCGCCCGCACGTGCCGCACATGCAGATGATTTCCTTGTGCAGCTCCCGCTCGAGGGCGGTGCGCGGCACGAGGAACGCGTTGCTCGCGCCCTCGGTGTGCTGCGCGAGGAGCGGTGCGGTTCCCGTCAGCAGGAACAGCAGCATCCCCGTCGTCACCGCTGCCGCCGGCGCCCGCGCTTGCGCAAACGCAAACGCCCGATCCGGGAGCAGCGCCAGGATGGTGCCGAACGCCAGCACACCAAAGCCGACCCAGATCCAGTTGACGAGCGGGTTGACGACGACGTGGAGCGTGGCCGACTGGTCGGCGACCTCGAAGCCGGCCAGGACGATGTAGAGGTCTTCGGCCATGCCGCGTCGAATCGCGACCTCGGTCGTGGGTTCCTCTTCGTGCTTGCGGTAGAACCACTTCGCCGGCCGCAGCTCGCCCACGGCCGCGCCGTCGCGCGTGACGTCCATGTGGGCCGTCACCATCTGCTTCTGCCCATCGTCGGTCAGCCGGAGCGCGCGCTGCGTGACCACGAACCGCCCGACCGACACGTGCTGGCCTGGCTTGAGGACGACCTGCTCCTCGCGCTTGAAGCCCTCACCGGCGAAGCCGAGGAACATGAGGACGATGCCGAGGTGGACGACGTAGCCGCCGTAGCGCCGGCGTGACCGCCCGATGAGGCCGACGAACGCCGTGAACAGATCGGTGCCGGTCGCGCCCTGACGCACGCGCGTCCCGCGATAGAACTCCTGCAGCATCGTCGTGGTGACGAAGGCGCAGAGGGCAAAGCACAGGCCCGACGCCCAGAGCGGCACGCCGAGCGCGATCATCAGGCCGCCCGTGGCGAGTCCGACGGTCACCGGCCAGAGGAGCTGGTAGCGAAGATTGGCCACCGACGACTTGCGCCAGGCGAGCAGCGGGCCGATGCCCGTCAGCGTCAGCAGCGCGAGCCCGATCGGCAGCATCCACTTGTTGAAGAAGGGCGGCCCGACCGTCAGCCGCTCGCCGACCAGCGCTTCGCTCAGGGTCGGGAACAGCGTCGCAAAGAGAATGAAGATCGCCGAGAACAGCAGAATCCAGTTGTTCGCGAGGAAAGCCGCCTCGCGCGACGCCCAGGAGTCGAGCTCGTGCCGCGCCCGCAGCAGCGGCAGCCGGTAGATCACCAGCCCGAACGAGAACGTGGCGATGCCCACCATGAAGACCGTGAACATCATCGCCAGCTCGGGGTCCTCGCCGAAGGCGTGCACCGACTGCACGACACCGGACCGCGTCATGAACGTGCCGAAGATGGTGAGGAGGAACGTGAGGATGACGAGCGTCACGTTCCACACCCGCAGCATGCCCCGGCGCTCCTGCACCATCACCGAATGCAGGAACGCGGTCGCCGTGAACCAGGGCAGCAGCCCCGCGTTCTCCACCGGATCCCAGCCCCAGTAGCCGCCCCAGCCGAGCTCCTCGTAGGCCCAGATCATGCCGAGCGTGAGACCGAGCGACAGGAACAGCCAGCCGAGCATCGTCCAGCGGCGCACGGCGCGCAGCCAGGAATCATCCAGGTGTCCGGTGATCAGTGCCGCAAGGCCGAACGCAAAGGGGATCGTCATGCCGACGAAGCCCGTGTAGAGCGACGGCGGATGGATCACCATCAGCGGCGTCTGGAGGAGCGGGGTCATGCCGCGGCCGTCGCGCGGGACGTCGCCGAGGAACGTCTCGAACGGATTGTTGTGCACCACCATCAGGAAGAGGAAGAACATCTCCACGACGGCAACCGTCGCGACGACGTAGGGGATCAGCTCGCGATGCGACTCGCGGTTGATCTTGATCGCGATGGCGGCGAAGACCGACAGCAGGAACACCCAGAAGAGAATCGAGCCGTCGAGCCCGCCCCAGAACGCGGTCAGCCGATAGAAGAGCGGCTGCTGCGAGTCGGAGTTCGCCGCGACGTATTTGATCGAGTAGTCCTCGGAGACGAACGCCGCGACGATGACGGCCGAGGCCAGGGTCAGGAGCGCGGTCACCAGATATTGCGCGCCGACGCCGCTCTCGACGAGCCGGGACGATCGGCGTCGCGCGCCGACCACGGAGATCGTCGCCGCATAGCAGGCGACGACGAACGAGGCGAGCAGGGCGAACGTGCCGAGACTGGACATACTGGACCTTACCCCTCGGAGTGCAGGACGAGACCGGCGTGGCAGAGGCAGTCTGAGTCTCGGGACCGGTGACCCGGCTCCCGCTCAGTAGGTCGCCGCCCCCGACGGAGCGCCGGCGCCCGGACTGCCCGATCCGGGGGGACCGCCCTTTCGGGGTTCGTACTTCGACGGACACTTGGCCATGACGCCGTCGCTATCGACCGCAAAGCCATGGGGCCCGAGCGTCCCTTTGAGGACGACTTCCGCGCCTTCCTTGAAGGTATCGGGCACGATGCCCGTGTGCGCGGCCATCACACTCTGCCCGTTGAAGCTCACCTTGAACCGGCGGTCGAGCCGGTTGCGGGTGAGCACGTAGCTCCCCGGCTCTACGAAGCCATGGAGCTGCAGCCGCTTGCCGTACCACTGCTCGGGCGCGCGCGTGACCTCATCCACGTGCTTGTAGTACTCCGTCCCTTCGCTGAGCGTGGACCAGAAGAGTCCGCCCAGCGCCGCGACCAGGACGATGACGGTCAGCCCGACCTTTGTCGTTTTGTGCGACATCTCAACCCGCATTATGGCGCTTTCCACCAGTCCCGACAATCGCACCCGGGCCAGGGTGGCCCGCCGTCTCCCCGGCGGGATCGAGCGCCGCGCCGAGCGTCCGAAGCTGCCGATACACCACATCCACCGGCAGCCCGACGACATTGCTGTACGAGCCTTCGAGGCGAGCGACGAACCGGGCCGCGAGCCCCTGGATGGCGTACGCGCCCGCCTTGTCGTCGGGCTCGCCGCTCGCGACGTACCACGCGATTTCGTCGGCCGAGAGCGGATGAAACGTGACCCGCGTGATCGCGACCTCGTCGTGCGCGGTGCCACCGCACACCAGCGCGATGCCCGTCATCACCTCGTGCGCGCGTCCGGCGAGTTGACGAAGCATCTCGGTAGCCTCGTCGGCATCCCGCGGCTTGCCGAGACACACATCGTCCACGACCACTGCCGTGTCAGCTCCGAGCACGATTTCGCCCGCCGCCGCTCGCACCGCGAGTGCTTTCGCCCGGGCCAGCCGCCGCACGTACTGATCAGGCAATTCACCCACCAGCCTCGATTCGTCGATGCGTGGCGGCCGAACCGTGAAAGCGAAGCCTGCCGACGTCAACAGTTCGGCACGCCGGGGAGAAGCTGAAGCGAGCACGAGCGGCACAGGGGGGAATGGTAAGCTAGCTGATAGCTTTTCCCGATGCTTCCCGTTCATCGCTTGCTGCCCGGCGCGCTGATCGAGATCCTGCGCGAACAGCCGACGACACCGGCCAAGGTCTCCTTCGCGTGGCGCACGGCGGTCGGTCCGGCGGTGGCGCGCGCATCGACGGTCGCGCTCGAGCCCGATGGCACGCTCGTCGTGACCGCCGGGGACGCGCGGTGGCGCCACGAGATCGGTCAGTCGCTGCCCCTCGTGCGCTCGCGGCTCGAGAGACTGCTCGGCGACGCCCTCCGCCAGATTGTGGTCCGCTCGCCCGACGCCCATGCGTGACTCCGTCATCGTCAGCGCGGCCAGAGTCCCTACCGGGAAGTTTCTCGGCGCGTTGAAGGACTTCAGCGCGCCGCAACTCGGCGCGATCGTCGTGAAGGAGTCGATCGCCCGCGCCGGGCTCGATCCGGCCAGCGTCGACGAGTGCATCATGGGCAACGTCGTGTCGGCGGGCGTCGGGCAGAATCCGGCCCGCCAGGCCGCGCTTGGCGCCGGCCTTCCGGACAAGGTCGCGGCCTTCACCGTGAATCAGGTCTGCGGCTCCGGGCTCAAGGCGGTGATGCTCGCCTCGCAGTCGATCGCTTCCGGCGATGCACAGGTGGTCGTCGCCGGCGGCATGGAGTCGATGAGCAATGCGCCATATCTGCTGCGCAAGCTGCGCGAAGGGCTGCGTCTGGGGCACAGCGAAGCCGTGGACTCGATGATCCACGACGGACTGTGGTGCGCCTTCGAGCACTGGCACATGGGCATGACCGGCGAAGCGGTCGCCGAGAAGTACGGCCTGACACGCGCCCAGCAGGACGCGTACGCCGCGTGCAGCCACCGGAAGGCTGCCGCCGCCATCCGCGAGGGCTGGTTCCGTGACGAGATCGTCGCCGTACCCGTGCCGCAGAAGAAGGGCCCGCCTGTCGCCTTCGATCAGGACGAGCCTGTTCGTCCCGACACGACGAGCGAGTCACTCGCACCGCTCAAGCCCGCGTTCAAGAAGGACGGGACAGTTACCGCGGGGAATGCACCCGGCGTCAACGACGGTGCGGCCGCAGTCGTCGTCGTCGAAGCTGGCCATGCGGCGGCGCTCGGCCTCACGCCACTGGCGCGGATCGTCGCGCAGTCGATGAGCGGGCTCCCCCCAAGTGGGTGATGATGACGCCGGTGGACGCCATTCGGCGCGTCGCCGAAAAGGCAGGGTGGGCGCTCGCGGATGTGGACCTGTTCGAGGTCAACGAGGCATTCTCCGTGCAGGCGCTGGCGGTGACCGGCGAGCTCGGGCTGGATCTGAATCGCGTCAATGTCCACGGGGGCGCCGTGGCGCTCGGTCACCCCATCGGTGCGAGTGGTGCACGCATCCTGACGACCCTCCTCTACGCGATGCGCACCCGCAATGCCCGCCGCGGCATCGCCGCGCTGTGTCTCGGCGGCGGCAACGGCGTCGCCCTCGCCGTCGAGCGCGCGTGAGCCCCGTGCTGCAGACCGACATCTCGCGCGTCGGGGTGGTCGGCGCGGGGACGATGGGACACGGCATCGCGCAGGTATTCGCACAGGCCGGTCTGCGCGTGGACCTGCAGGACGTGGCGCAGCCGGCGCTCGACCGCGCGCGCACCGCCATCGGCAAGAGCCTCGACAAACTGGTCGAGAAGGCCCGCATCGGCCCCGAGGATCGTGACGGCGCGCTCGGCCGCCTCGCGTTCGTCCGCGATCTCGACGCCCTCGCTGCCTGCGACTACGTCGTCGAAGCGATCGTCGAACAGGTCGAGGCCAAGCGGACGCTGTTTGGTGCGCTCGATCGGATCGTGCGACCCGGAGTGATCCTGGCGTCGAACACGTCGTCCATCTCGATCACGACGCTCGGGGCCGCGACCGGTCGGCCGGCGCTCGTCCTCGGCATGCACTTCATGAACCCGGTGCCGCTGATGCCGCTGGTCGAGCTCATTCGCGGCCAGGCGACCTCGGTGGAGGCGATGGAGGTGGCCGCGGCGCTGTGCCGCACGCTCGGCAAGACCGGAGTGGACGCCGCCGATTATCCCGGCTTCATCGCCAATCGCATCCTGATGCCGATGATCAACGAAGCCGCCTTCACGCTGATGGAAGGCGTCGGCACCGTGGATGCGATCGACACGGTGATGAAACTGGGCATGAACCACCCGATGGGACCGCTGACGCTCGCCGACTTCATCGGACTCGACGTCTGTGTCGCCATCCTCGACGTCCTCTACGAAGGCCTCGGCGATCCGAAGTACCGGGCCTGCCCGCTCCTCCGCCGCATGGTCGCCGCTGGTCATCTCGGCCGCAAGAGCGGACGGGGATTCTACAGCTACGCGTGACGGGACGCAGTCGGTCTGCGCGCGCGGAGCCAGAAGACCAACAGGACGATCGGGCCGAGGATCACGAGCTCGCGCCCGACCGCGATCAGGTTGTGACGCCAGAATCCCGGCAGCCAATATCGCCGCGAAATGGCCATGAACCAGCGCAGGTTGGTCTGATAGAAATCCGAAGTGATCGGCCAGAGCGCCATGATCCCGATCGGAGGCGTCGTGTCGTCGCCGAGCCCGTCGAGGACGATGTGCGAGCCGTAGGCGAGCGCGCAGGCGAGCGCGAAGAGCCCTCGCGACGGCCGGCGAGAGGCCTCCCCAGGCAGATGCTGGGCGGCGCCTGCAGACATGGCGCGGGCACCGAGCCAGGCCACCAACCCTGCCAGCACGGTCGCGCCGATCGAATGCGTGTAGGTGCTGTGGGTGCCGAAGAGGAAGTCGATGTCCGGCAGCATGCCGAGCATGGCGAACAGCGCCGCGGGCCGCAGCCAGTGCACCCGCGACGGTCCTTGGAGCGTGCGGACACCTGCGACCGCCCACCCTGCCGCGAGACCTCCCAGCGCATGACCCAGCGGACTCGGCATCCGGCGGCGACGCTATCAGATCCGCAGCCGGCTCGACCAGACACGACGCGTGCTTTCGAGAGCGAGGCGAAAGTTGCCATGTCCACAACGTGCTGATATTGCAGCCTTTGCAACGTCTGAGCGAGCGATTTTCGCTTGACTCGGCCTGCTTCCCCGAACTAGAATCCGGTCTCGTGACATCCGTAGCCCCATGACATCGTGCCGCAGCCGGCGAGCTGCCAGCCGGTCCGATGAGGGCCGGCTGAATCGCAGCGAGCATTGACGGCTGCCCGCGACGGCGGCTGAGGGCCGCCGTCGCCAATAGTCGCTCCGAGGCTTCAGCCTTCGGGGCCAGGCCAACCCTGCCGTTGTGGCTCGGACACGAACAGATTTCGGAGGACTCGATGGCGGTCGATGACAGCAAAGAGCGCGCGCGGGCACTCGAAATGGCCGTAGGCCAGATCGAAAAGCAGTTCGGCAAGGGTTCGATCATGCGCCTCGGCCAGAAGGATGCCGTGGCCGTCATCCCGAGCATTCCGACTGGATCAATCAGCATCGACTATGCCCTCGGGGTCGGCGGGATGCCGCGCGGCCGCGTCATCGAGATCTTCGGCCCCGAGTCCTCGGGCAAGACCACGCTGGCGCTGCAGGTAATCGCGCAAGCCCAGGCGCAGGGTGGGATGGCCGCGTTCGTGGACGCCGAGCACGCGCTCGATGCCAAGTACGCCGACAAGCTCGGCGTCAGTCTCGAAAACCTGCTCGTCTCACAGCCCGACAACGGCGAGCAGGCGTTGGAAATCGTCGAAGTCCTCGTCCGCTCGGGCAGCGTGGACGTCGTCGTCGTGGACTCGGTGGCGGCGCTCGTCCCGAAGGCCGAGATCGAGGGCGAGATGGGCGAAGCGCAGATGGGTCTCCAGGCGCGGCTGATGTCGCAGGCGCTGCGCAAGCTCACCGGCGTCGTCTCGAAGTCGCGGACATGCCTCATCTTCATCAATCAGTTGCGCGAGAAGATTGGCGTCATGTTCGGCAATCCCGAGACCACCACCGGCGGCCGGGCGCTGAAGTTCTACTCGTCGGTCCGCGTCGACATCCGCCGCATCGCGACCATCAAGGACGGGGATCAGGTCGTCGGCGGACGGACACGCGTCAAGATCGTGAAGAACAAGGTCGCGCCCCCCTTCCGCGAAGCCGAGTTCGACATCATGTACGGCGAGGGCATCTCGCGCGAAGGCGACCTGCTCGATCTGGCGGTCGAGCGCCGCATCGTGGACAAGAGCGGCACCTGGTTCGCCTTCAACGGCGAACGGCTCGGCCAGGGCCGCGAGAATGCCAAGCAGTTCCTGCGCGACAATCGTGAAGTGTTCGCGACCCTCGAGGAGCGCATTCGCAAGGAGTTGGGCCTCACCCGCACCGAGACCAACGGAGTCGAGAACGGCGAGGCTCCCCCGGCGACCGCGGCGCCCGTCGCGCGCAGCGCTGGCCGATGACCGTTCGCTGAAGACCAGCGGTCACGCAGCCGCGCCGACGCGACCATGAACCTTCAGGCCGGGCCGTTGACGCTCGCCTTCGACCCGGTGCTCGGGGCGGCGCGCTACGTGTGCCTTGGCAACCGCGAAGTTGTGCGCTCCGTGTACGTCGCGGTACGGGACCGCACCTGGAAAACCATCGCGCCGCGCATCGACGGCATCCATCTGTCCGACGACAGCGATGGGACGACGCTGAGTTATCAGGCCCACGCGCTCGACGGCGCTATCGACTTCCTGTGGCACGGATCGATCCGGTGCGGCCGGAACGGCACGATCCACGTCGCCTTCGACGGCGAAGCGCGGTCGACGTTCTGGCGCAACCGCATCGGGCTCTGCATCCTGCACCCGATCGACGGATGTGCGGGCCAACCCTGCACCGTCACGACGTCATCCGGTGTCGTCGAGGGCCACTTCCCTGCGCTCGTGGCGCCGCATCAGCCGTTCATCGACATCTCGGCGATTGAATACGCCGCCGACCCCGGAGGGGATGCGCGGATCCGGCTCGCGTTCGAGGGCGATGTCTTCGAGCTCGAGGATCAGCGCAACTGGGGCGATGCGTCGTTCAAGACCTATTCGACGCGCCTGTCGCTGCCCATGCCGGTCGAAGTGCGCGCCGGCACGCGGCTGCACCAGTCGGTGACGATTTCGCTGGCGGGTGACGTGAAGAAAGGCCCGACGGCGATAGCGGCCCCCGCTTCCCCATTTGTTGCACCGGGCTTCAGCCCAGCCACTGAGCCCACCGTTCATGTCGATCCCGGCGTCACCGCTCGAACCATCGCACCTGTTGGCTTGCTGGAACCGGCGGACGGTAAGGAGCTCACTCCTCGCGAGGCGGCGCGCCTTCGGTCGCTGAAGCTGGCGCACCTCCGGACGGAGGTGCGCTTCGCCGAGCCGGGCTGGGAAGTCGCCTACGCCCGGGCCGAATCCAACGCGCGCGCCCTGGGCATCCCGCTGCAGACCGCACTGATCCTCACCGAGGATCACGAGCGTGACGCGGCGCGATTTGTCGAGCGTGTGGCGGAATCGCCGTCGAACGTCTCGCTCTGGCTGATTCTGCAGGAGCACGTGCCGTGCAGCACGGAGGCAGCGGTCGCGCACGTCGCCGGCCGGCTCGCGCAGTTCAGCCCCGGCACGCCCGTGGCCGCCGGAACGGCGCACAACTTCGCCGAGCTCAATCGCAATCGGGCGATCGTCGCGAACTGGTGGCCGAGCTACGCGCTCCACCCGCAGGCTCACCTGCCGGACACGTTGACCATCGTCGAGAACATTCCGGCAGCCGCTGACACGGTCCGAACCGTCCGCACGTTCTCGCCGCACCCGGTCGTCCTCGGCCCCGTCACGCTGGCGCCGCGGGCGCGCGGTTCCGCACAACCGGGTTCGACCGACGACCCCCGTCAGCGCTCGCTCGTGGCCGCCGCCTGGACGATCGGGAATCTGAGCGCGTTGCTTCCGGTCGAGGGGCTCCACAGCGTGACGTACTTCGAAACTACCGGCGGAACAGGCGTGCTCGAGCGTGACCCGACGGTCGCGGCTTCCGAGTCTCCTCCGCACGCGGGTACGGTGTTTCCGGTCTATCACGTGTTCGCCGACTTGGCGGGCTCCGTCGGCGTTCATCAGGCCGTGGCGAGCCACCCGCGTGAAGTGGCGGCGCTTGCGCTGGCGCGTCCCGACGGCCGCGTGCGAGTGCTCGTCGCGAATCTCACCTCCGACCGTCGCGAGATCATCGTCACAGGACTTGCGATGCCCTGTCGCGTTCGTGTGCTCGACGAAGCAACGGCACCCGCTGCCGCGCGCGATCCCGAGCAATTCGCGTCAGAGCCAGGGCGCCACGTGGCCGGCGGATCGCTGTCGATCGCCCTTGGGGCGTGGGGCTACGCGCGCATCGATTCCGACTCTTAAAGGCCCCAGAGTTCACGCGTGTCGAGCGGGCCCGCCAAGGTGGCGCCGGGCTTCAGCCCGGCCAACGCGGGCCCGGGCAGGCCAAAGGCCAGCGCCACATTGTCAACAGACGTGAATCTGGGATTGGTCGGCGTCCGCGCAGTGGAACGCCCCGGGCACGTGCGTTGTCTCGGCAGTCAGGCCGCGTGATATATTTGTGGGTCTTGTTGAGTGTGGCGGCCTGCGGGAGCCGAGGTAGCTCAGTTGGTAGAGCACGTGACTGAAAATCACGGTGTCGGCAGTTCGATTCTGCCCCTCGGCACC
>CAWIBS010000022.1:0-127676 GCA_963834365.1 Vicinamibacterales bacterium
TGCACATCAGGTGATGTCGACCACGCGACGCATCCGTTCGGGCTCGCCGTTCCGTTTGGCATCGTGTCGACGACAGGTGTCGCCGGGCTGACGTTGGGCGGCGGCATGGGGTATCTCTCGCGCCAGCATGGCCTGACGATCGACAACCTGCTGGAGGCGGACGTCGTGCTGGCCGATGGACGGCTCGTGACGGCCAGTGCCGAACGTCACCCCGATCTCTTCTGGGCGCTTCGTGGCGGCGGCGGTAACTTCGGCGTCGTCACGAGCTTCCTGTTCCAGGCGCATCCCGTGAGCGCGGTTTACGCGGGCCCGGTGTTCTGGGAGGCCGCGCACGCGAAAGCCGTGATGCGCGCCTATCGCGACTTTCTGCCAAACGCGCCAGAGGAGCTCGGCGCGTTCGTTGGGCTCAAGACCGTGCCGTCACGCGATCCCTTCCCGAAGGAGCACTGGGGGTCACGCGCGTGTGCTGTGATCTCCAGCTACAACGGCTCATCCGCGGACGGTGAGCGCGCGATCGCGCCGCTGCTCGAGAGCTTGCCCCCACCCAGCTTCAACTGGATGTCCGTGATGCCGTATCCGGCGATGCAATCGCTATTCGATCCACTCCTGCCCAAGGGCCTGCAGTGGTACTGGAAGGCGGACTTCGTCCGCTCGCTACCGGATGACGCGATCGACGTGCACATCGCCCACGCCGGCAAGGCGCCGAGCGAGCTGTCGCTCATGCATCTCTATCCGATCGACGGCGCGGTCCGACGCGTCGCCCCGAACGCCACGGCCTGGAGCGCGCGTGATGCCACCTGGTCGATGGTCATCGCCGCGATCGATGCCGAACCCGCTCGCGCCGAGGCCCTGAAACGTTGGGCCCAAGCGTATTGGCAGGCGGTCCATCCGTTCAACCTCGGTGGCGCGTACGTCAACTTCATGATGGACGAAGGGCCCGGCCGCATCGAAGCGAGCTACGGTGGCAACTACGGCCGGCTTGCACAGGTCAAAGCCGAGTACGACGCGGCAAATCTGTTTCGCGTGAACCAGAACATCCAGCCGGCAGTGACCGCCGCGGGTGGGGGGCGGCGATGATCCGCGCCGCCGGTTCCCGCCTTGCGGTCAGCCTGGCATTTGCAGTCGTGACGTACGGGTCGCCCCTCGCGGCCGCGTCCTCCGCTGAAGCCGAAGCAAGCGCCCGTCTCCGACACGACGAGAACGTCGTGCTGCTGTGGAACAGCGTGGCGCTCGACGCGGTCCGCCGCTCGACGCTCGGTCCGCCGATGGTCGCTCGCGCGCTGGCCATCGTGCACACCTGCATGTATGACGCGTGGGCTGCGTACGACGACAGGGCAGTGGCCGCGCCGCCCAGTGCAACGGTTCGGCAGCCGCGGCACGAGCGGACCGCGCGCAACAAGCGCGAAGCCGTAAGCGTCGCGGCTCACCGCGCGATCGTCGATCTCTTTCCACAACAGCAGACGTTGGCCGTGGAGCTCATGGTTCGACTCGGCTTCGATCCAATGGTTGCGGCCAACGACTCCGCAGGCCCTGCCGGGGTGGGGAATGCCGCGTGCACAGCTGTTCTCGCATTCCGACACGCGGACGGAGCGAATCAGCTCGGTGACCTGGCAGAGGGGGCGTACGCCGACTATACGGGCTATTTTCCGGTGAACTCACCCAGCCAGATCACCGATCCCAATCGTTGGCAGCCGCTGACGTTCTCGGACGGTCGCACACCGTCGTTTCTGGCGCCACACTGGGGCCTGATCACGCCATTTGCCCTTGCGGCTGGGGATGCGCTGCGGCCGGCACCGCCCGCGCTCTATCCAGAGCCGGAGTACGTCCGTCAGGCGGCGGAACTCCTCCAGATCAGCGCGACGCTCACCGATCGTCAGAAGGTCATCGCGGAGTACTGGGCCGACGGCCCCGCGTCGGAGCTCCCGCCTGGTCATTGGAACCTGTTTGCGCAGTTCGTCTCGCAGAGAGATCGGCACTCGTTGGACGAGTCCGTCAGGCTGTTCTTTCTGCTCAACAACGCGCTCTTCGACGCGAGCATTGCGATTTGGGAGTGCAAGCGCTTCTACGACTACGTCCGGCCGATCACGGCTGTGCGCTATCTGTTCTCGGGACAGACGATGGCCGCCTGGGGTGGACCCTTTCAGGGCACGAGAGCGATCGACGGCAAGGACTGGCTCCCGTATCAACCCGGCACATTCCTGACGCCGCCCTTCGCTGAGTATCCGTCGGGACACAGCGGATTCAGCGCTGCCGCCGCGGAGATATTGACGCGCTTCACCGGCAGCGACGCATTCGGCGGGTGGGTCGTGCTCGAGCGCGGCTCCTCGCGCGTCGAACCTGGTCTGACACCTCGCCGTCGGGTCCAGCTGGTCTGGCCCACGTTTTCGGCTGCCGCGGATCAGGCCGGACGTTCCCGACGGTATGGCGGCATTCACTTCAGGGACGGAGACATCGTCGGACGGACGATGGGACGCCGTGTCGCGGCGTTGGTCTGGGACAAGGCGCACGCGCTGTTCCACGGTCGTGCCCACACCGCACCGACGCTCACATTGTCGGCATCAACAGGAGGATCGCAGTGACGAAGCATGTTCTCAACCGTCGTCAATGGCTCACGCAGAGCGGTGTCGCCGCCGGGCTCGGCGCGCTCTGGTCGGCTCGTCCGAGCGCGGCGCACGCCGGCCAGGACGAGTTCCGAGGGTCCGATCACATCATCGACGTGGCGTGCATGGGCCAGACGTTCAGGCCTTTCTTCCCCGAAGGTTCGACACCGCCGCCGGATCTGGGTGGCACCGATTCCCGTGGCGGCAGCTTCTTCGTCGAGGGTCTGATGTACCGCGCCGGTACCATCGAGGAGGGCACGAATATCGATCCCTTCGGCGCGCAGGCGATCGGCCAGTGGTTCTGCCGTGGTTGGTTCATGGCCCATCTCGACCGCCCGTTTCCGCATGTCATCACCACTCAGGAATACCTCTTCGGCCTCATCACCCCCGAGCACCTGTCACCAACAGATACGCTCGTGTCCTCGGGTGTGGAGGGGGGAATCAATCTGGCGCATCGCGCGGTGATCGGCGGCAGCGGCCGCTTTCGTCGGGCGCGCGGAGACCTACGGCAGTTGACGATCGGAACGAACACGACGGAGCTGGTGCCAGGCGTTATGGCCGCGCCCAATTTCAGGTTCTTCTTTCGGCTCTAACTCTCAAGAACCCATGTTGCACTCGAATCGTTCACGACTGATCAGCACGCAAAGGTGATGCTTTTCAGGAACCAGGCAGCCGTACACATCCAGCTCGGTCTCGCTGTCTTTGCTTCGGTAGTGTTGCGGCCCGCGGCGTCGATGCCCTGAGTGCCAGATTGGCTCGGGGCAGCGCTTGCTGGTGTTGCGCGGCCGCGTCAACCAGCGTCTCGATGCCCGTCGTGGTGTCCCCTTCGTCGGCGTCCTGTACGGTCACACCGACGATTGCCCCAGTCTCGAGGGCGACGGCATGCTCGGCCTTGTGCGCCAGGTGCGTCCGGCCGTCCTTCATCTTGGTGATCTTCGCGTCGGGATCGTGCGGATGCGTCCAGTCGTCGTTCGAGCCCTTCTTCTTGCGCTTCCGGTCCAGACGCGCCAAGTCGGCCCGCGTCGGCGTCTCGATGCCTGATGCCTGCGCGAGCTTCGTCAAGAAGTCCTGATAGCTTTCGCCCGTGCCCCGCCGCACGATGCTGCGCAGGGCCGCATTCGCTTCCAATGCCGTTGCGTCAATGCCGACGTCTTGCCTTGGACCAAGCCGGCGTCCGCCAGCTGCTGCAGAATCCACGTGAAGACCGCTTGATGCGTTTCAAGGCCATCGTCGAGTACTTCCGCAACCTGTTTTCGCAGAGCAAGTTCAAATTTACCTTCACCTCATCCCATATCCACGTTGCGGGCGACACCGCGTTGGAACGCGTTACGTACACAGCCACAATCTGGCCAGGCGACGATGGCCCGCCAATCGAAGACTTGGGCAAAGGCCTACACGTATATCGGCGTCAGCCAAACGGATCGTGGAAGCTCACGTCCGATATCTGGAACAGCGATCAGCCTGTGGTGTCTTGAACGATCACCGCATGTCATACCGCACCGCGGGGACTCGTGTCACCACGATGGTATGGACTCCTCCCGGTTCCGATGCGCGATGATGGCGCGCATCAGCTGATTCCCGTCAGCAGCAACCAGGAGGAGACCGAGATGGATGCTACGACAGTGGCCGTCGACCTGGCAAAGACCGTCTTCGAGCTCGCGATCGCATCGTTGGTCCGGCTGCAGCCGGACGCGACGCCTTCAGTCGTGAAAACAGAGTACGTTGCTCGCCGCCGGGCAACGATGACCATGCTCTTCCTGTGACTGTCGGCCGCCGCACGAGGCGCAGCCTCACACCCCGCGATCGACCCGCCTCAACCATCCGGTCGATCGTCGATCTCATCGCGAGTCACAAAGTTGGCATCCTTCCAGAGGGGCTCGGAACGGGTCCGGCTCGGCTCACGGGCCGAGCCGTCACCGACTCAGCCTGCGACATCCACGAGGTGCCCGTTGACCACCACGACGAACACGCTGCCAGTGTCCGTGGGATAGACAGTGGTTGAAGGCTTCGATGGTCCATCCCGCCGGGACGTACACTCGCATGAGCTCGTGACCGCTGTAATCGTCGAGGCTGAAGCTCGGCAACGGGATGGAGCGTTGTAATGTGACGGGCAGGCTGGTAGAAGCGTTCCTCAGTACGTTCCGGATTCTGCGCCAGCACCCCGACTACCCGCCGATCGGCGTCGGTGGTGCCGAGACTCCCATTGACGTCTTCGATTACGAGGACCTTGCCGGCGGGGACGGTATACAGCTCGCTGTTGATCGCACAGAAATCGATCATCTCGAGGTTGACCAGGTCGGCAACCGCGGGAACCGTGCGGACGGGAACGGAATTCGCGGTGGTGTTGCGGATGACGACCGGCGCACCGGTGTTGACTGGTGGAGTGGCCTGGACGAAGGTGCCCATCGCCGGGGCGATCGCTACCGTCGTGACGCCGATGCTCAGGGCCAGGAGAACGCGTCGCATCGTGAGCCTCCATGTGTGATTGACAAACGAAGACACTAGCTAACTAATTTCACATTCGTCGCGGTCACGACTAGCTCGTGCCGCCCACCATGATGATGTACGTGAACTGTTGTTGCGGTTGCTCGATGAACAGGCACCAGTTCTCAGTGGCGTGGGTGGCGATAACTGGGAAGGGTCAGGCTCAACACTCCCACCACAATCAGACCACCGAACGAACTGGCTCGCGAGATTGTCATGTTCCACCTCCATCGAACACCGGGGTCGCAACGAGCGCGACACTTGTACCCGCAATGAGCCGACGTGATATCCGCATGTGTTCCTCTAAATGCGGCGCGGGGCCGGCCACTAGATCCCGAAACGCCCTGACGTCTACAAGGACGCCAGGAACGCGAGGACCCTCGCCTTGTCCGCAGAGCTCAACGCGTTGAAGCTCGCCCGCGCCGACGCCCCCTGGCTGCCGTGGCGGGCGATGGCGTCCTCGATGCTGAAGCTCAGGTTGTCGTGCATGAACCGTCCGCGCGCCCGGAGCCCCCAGAGCGGCGCGGTCCTGACGCGGTTTCGCGACGCGCCGCCGCCGTTCTGCACGATGCCGTCACCGGTGCCGAGGTTGTGCAGCAGGAAGTCGCCCAGCGGGTGAATGATCTTGTTGCCGAGCGTGTTCGACACCCGGGCCGCGCCGCCATTGATCAGGGTCCCCGGAGGCGCCGTGACGATCGACCGCGTGTGGCACACAGCGCAGCCGATGGCGTTGAAGAGGCTACTGCCGGCCTGGGCGGCCCTCGTCGTGAGCAAGACCGGGTCGACCGGCGGCGCCAGCGTTGCGCGCATGAACAGCGCGAACAGCGCGACGTCCACGCCGTCGTCGTCCACGCCCGGAGGGGCGTCGGGAGGCTCGGCCACCCGCTGACCGTTGGACGTGTTCTCGTCGGGCTGGAGGGGGCTGGTAATGCCCATGCTGTTGACGTAAGCGTCGGCCGAGAAGGACAGCAGACTGCCGTGCTGGCCCTTGTGGCCGAAGCGGCCGATGCGGGTGGTCCCCGGCTGCTCGAGGACGGGCACGTTGATGATGAGCCCGCGCTGGGCCGCTGGCTGGGCGTTGGCGATGTTCTGGAGGGTAGTATTGGCGAGCGCCTCGACAAACCCGTCGCCCAGCACGCTGATGGTGCTCCGGAGCGCGATCACATTCGTGTGGGCAGGATCCACGCGCTCCATCTCGTGGGGACGGAACGACCGGTCCTGGATGAGGGAGCCTCCCGGATGGTCGGTGAAGATCGGCGAGTTGAAGAACCCGGCGCGCCTCTCGGTGATCTGGCTGGTGGCGCCGAGGACCGGGTTCGCAATGTGGCACTCGGCGCAGGCGTTGCCGTTGAAGATCGGACCCAGCCCGGCGGCCGTGTCCTTGGGACCCGTGAACGCCTCCACCGCGGTCTCGAAGTTGCACTCGCCTTCAGGAATGCGCGGCGAGTCGGGCGTCTCATCCGCCAGCGCCGCCTGGTTCGCGCAAAACTCCTCCGCGAACCCGTTGTCTTCGACTCGGAATCCCGTAGGAGCTTCGGTGGGTCCGCCCTGCGTCTGTGCCGCCTGGTCGAGCCCCAACACGACCAGGACGGCTCCGATCGCGACGAGCCAGGCGCGCTTCGGGATAGATGTCTTCATGACGACTTCCTTTCAGTGGAGAACGGAGCAGGCTTCACTGCGCCAGGAAGCCGTAGGTCGTTCCGCCGACAGCCGGGCCGAAATGCGCTGAACCGACGATTGTCGCCGCGGGAATTGATTCCCCACGCAATCGTGGGAGTCGCGCCGGCGACGTCGATCAACACGAAGACGCCACCGTCCAGCAGGAAGCCTTGAGTGCGGTCTGCGATCACCGGACCAAATCCGACCGGAGCCATGCCCTCTACAGCCTGTCCGTTCCACGCGTCGATGACTGTACGCCGCGAGAAATACGGCGTCACTCCCCTATTTAGGTAGGTATGTTGGCAAGACCTCGTCGACGTGCACGGGTTCCGCGCACGGTATGCCAGTGTCCGCGGTTTATCGTGAAGCTCCGCGGGCACACCGTGCCCGAATCGCGGGTCGTGATCACCACGGCATCGAAGCCGGGTAACGCCGGTGGAGGGAAGGAGCCCTGGTTCGGGGCGCGTCCGAACGAGCCGACCGTCGCGTCGGAGCGCGGACATCGCCGCCTGATCCTCGGCGCGTGGGGCTGTGGGGCATTTGGACTGGACTCGGCGATGATGGCTGGGATCTTCGCCGAAGCGCTGAAAGAGTTCGGCGGCGCGTTCAACGAGATCGCGTTTGCCATCACCGACTGGTCACCAGAACAGCGCTTCATCGGGCCGTTCCAGCACGTCTTTGCCGCTGCCGAGTAGGAGAGCCGGATGCCCGCAGACTGGTTCGAAGACTTGATGGGGTTCAAGGAACTCCGCTACGAGGAGACTCGGGCGAACCTCGAGGTCGTGGGCTCCACGCTGCGTTCCAAGGTCAACAAGCGGCCCTACACAATCGGCACACTGGAGACGCCGTCGCTTGCGGAGCTTAGAGACCGGGCCGCCAGCATCGTGGGCTCGTTGGCCGGGACCCTCCGCGTCTCGAACGTCGTGGGTGACGTCGGGCGACTCCATCGCGATCCGGCCAACCGGCACGCGCTGTTCCAGGTCGCGTCGCAGTTCAACCTGCTGGAGATGACGGGGCCGGATGTCACGCCTGAACACGGTGTGACCAGATACGCCTTCGATCGGACCCAGGGGCCGGCGTGCGCGATCGCTGCTGGTGCCGCGACGATCTATCGAAACTACTTCGCACCCGTTGACGGCCATGTGGGTCAGACGCAGGACCGGCAGATCGACTGCCTGAGAGACCTCGGCGCAGCACTTCGCAATGAGGACAACTCGCTGTGGACCATGCGCAATGGCTACGCTCTGTGCACCGAGTCTGGTCTCGCGTCGATCGCGCGGACGCTCGATGCGATGAGCGTCGCCGAACAGGATTCGCTCCGTGACCGACTTCGCGTGGGGCTGCACTGGGACGTGGAAGTCACCGGCGGCATCGCGCCAGGCCTCCTCGTGTCACAGGTCTTCTGTTCGGCGCTCCCCGTGGCCTACACGCGCATCCCCAGCGCCCGATGGCGGGCCTTCGCGACGCTCGTGCTCGAAGCCGCCTACGAAGCGACCCTGTGGGCTGCCATCCTCAATACGCATCGAACCGCCTCGAACGTCGTCTACCTGACGCGCGTCGGCGGCGGCGCCTTCGGCAACGAGACGGCCTGGATCGACGGCGCCATTCGGCGCGCGTTGAAGATGGTCGCTGGTGTAGGGCTGGATGTGCGACTCGTGAGCTACGGTCAGCCGGACCGGGAGCTGCTGCGGCTGGTGGGGGAGTTCAGGTAGCTCTTGAGTGCTATTCAACATCCGTGGACGAGAAGCCCGTGAACACGTCGCGAATCCGCGCCGTCACGCACTCCCCGAATGGCGACCCGCTGCAGTCCCCGAACACAGAGACAATCTGCGCGTGCAGTTCGCTGCCGAGCCTGTCGGTCAGTGCGCCCGCTTCTTCGCCTTGCCCTCAACACTGCGACTGCGCAGGGCACTGGCGCTGGCGAAGTGCCGCGACTTCATCGTCATTGGCGCCATCGCGGCGCTGAAGTCGCCCTGCTCGGCCTCGAGCTCGGCGGCGAGCGCCTCGATCCTTGACGGGGCCGGGGCGGGTGTTCTGGTGGTCGTACGTCGAAGAGCGGCAGGCTCTCGGGTTGTTGCACCGCACCGATCGACCATTGCTGGTCATGGTCTGCAAGCTCGTATCGAGACTCGACGGGGGCATGGGCCTGAGGCAGTTCGACGTGGTGAGACGCCTGCTCGAAGCGTTGTGCGTGACCCCTGGGACTCGTTGCAAGCTACGCGCACCAAAACCCGCGGGGGCGGGGGTGCAGGTGTCAACCACTGGGATCGGGCGCGCGCTCGATCTTGCGGTCCTGGGGAGCGGCCGAGTGGTCGCTGCGCCCCAGTTCGCGCGCCGGCGGCGCCAGCAGGACGTGGAGTCCAGCGATGGCGCATGAATATCGAGTTGAATACAAGCGCACGCTGGCCGCGCTCCCGACTGGCGCCGCGCCGGCGCCCGGCGACAGGGAGGGCGTGTTCCAAGCGCGGGTCGCCTAGTTTGGCAACGTGGACAGCTACGGCGACCGCCTGCTGCCGGGGCCTTTCGCGCCTCGAGGAAGCGCACATCAAGCTCTCAAGCCTCGTCTCTGATCTGTTGGGCATCAGCGCCCGCCGCATGCTGCAGGCGATCGCCGAGCGCTTGCTGCAGATCCGAACGATCGGCGGTCACCTGCGCGGTCATGCCCAGCGCTTTCTCGCGCAATGCCAGGCGATGAGCGGTCTCAAGACAAGGGCTGACACCATCGAGCCTGAGGACGATGCGAAAGATGCCTCGTACCGGGCGTGATCTGCGCCGGCTGGCGAAGGGACCTCGCCTCTGCGCGGCAGCACTACGCGGAAGCAGTCGATGCCGACGCTGGCCATAGAGAGCGAGTTCGGTTAGCTCTTCTCAGGTGCGCGATGGTTGCGGCGACTCGTGGTTGGTGGCGGGTCGCCCGTCGACTGGCCCGGGCCCACCAATCCGGATCAAGCCCAGCTCGACACTGTGCGATGATTCGGCTCGCCCGAGCGCTGGCGCACAAGATCGCGCCAGCGGCGGCGTGTTGGCGGGATGCAGTCGCTCGAGCCACGCATCGAACATCCTGATCGATGAGGGTCATCGATCCCCATGGAACCAGCCGAACCTCCCGCGACGGATCGTCTCTCTCGGACCACTGCGCTCGCGGTCGCCATCCCCGCCATCCTCGTCCTCGCCGCCTTGCCCTTCCTGCGGATCGGGGACGGCACGAGCCTCCCTCAACTTTCCTTGTTCCTCGGACGGTTCCACCCGACCCTGCTGCACCTGCCCGTCGCCTTGCTGCTCCTGGCGCTGCTGCTGGAAGTGATCCGCCTCCCCGGGCTGGTGCGCGTCGCGCCGAGCTTTCCGGCCATCGTCCTCGATTCCGTCCTCTGGCTTGCGGCGCTCAGCGGCTTTGCCGCCGCTGTTGCGGGGTGGCTCCTGTCGCACGAAGGGGGCTACGACGCAGCGGCTCCTCGACCGGCACCTCTGGAGCGGCGTCGCCACCGCCATCGGCGCCTTCGTGTGCGTGGTGCTGCGATCGCTGGCCGTCGCGCGGCCGGACCGGGCCGTCCTGCAGCGCCTGGCCACCGCCGTCGTCGTTGGCCACGTGCGGCACGATGATCGTCGCCGCTCACGCCGGCGGCAGCCTGACGCACGGCGAGGACTACCTGACGGAGCACGCGCCCGCACCAATCCGTCGCCTGGCGGGTCTTCCCATCCCTCGCGATCGCTCGCTCGAGCTTCGCACGCCGATCGCCGATCGCGCGGTCTTCGACGGCGTGGCCCTGCGCATCTTCGAACGGCACTGCACCTCGTGCCACAACCCAGGCAAGCTCAAAGGCGACCTGAAGCTGGACACGTATGACGGCGTCCTGGCTGGCGGTCTGTCGGGGCCTGTCGTGATCGCGGGGGCTCCCGCTGAGAGCGAGCTCCTGAAGCGGCTGCATCTTCCCCTCGACGACAAGAAGCACATGCCGCCGAAGGGACGGCCGCCCCTGACCGACGACGAGTCGGCCGTCCTGACCTGGTGGGTCGAGGCCGGTGCTCCCGCAGCGGGGACGCTCCGGACATTGAAGGCGCCAGCCGAGATCCGCGTCGCGTTCTCGAGGAGCCTTCCGGAGGCGGAGCGGCGGGCGGTCGAGGAGCTTCAGCATCGCCAGGCCGCCGAGTACGAGACCACGCTCGCGGCCGTGCGGGCGGCGGTTCCCGGATCGCTGCGGGCGATCCTGCCTGGGGAGCGTGACCTCGAGTACACGGCGGCGGTCGCAGGCGCGGCCTTCGGCGATGCCGAGCTCGAGAAGCTGGCGGCGGCGGGCAAGCGATCTGATCTGGCTCGACCTCTCGCGTACGGGGATCACCGACGCGGGCCTGAAGGTGCTGGGAAAGATGCCGAACCTGGAACATCTCGACCTGCGCGGGACGGCCGTGGGGGACGCCGGCCTGGAGGCGCTCGCCCCGCTCCACAACCTCCAGACGCTCGGTCTCTACGGCACCGCGGTGACGGACGCGGGACTTCCGGCGCTGCAACGACTGTCCTGGCTTGAGACGGCTCTATGTCGGCGGCACCAGGGTGACGGCGCCAGGTCTTGCGATCCTTGGAAGGACCCGGAAGGGGCTGCACATCTCGCCTTGAGTTCTTGCGCCTCCGCGCGCCGGGACGACTATCCTTCGCAGCACGCCATGAGAGGCTCGCGGGTCCTGCTGCTCGCGTCGGTCCTGCCGGTGGCCCTCGTCGCCGCGGCGGCGGCGCCGTTCGTGTCCTGGCGCAAGGCCGACCCGGCGCCCGCGACGGCCGCGGCGCCGGCGCCGGCCCTCCCGGACACCATCTCCTTCAACCAACACATCCGTCCGATCTTCGTCGCCAACTGCTTCCGCTGCCATGGAGTCCGATCCGGGCACACGAGAAGCGGAGCTTCGCCTGGATCGGCCCGAATTCGCCTTCGCGCCCCGAGCCAACGGACAGCCGGTGATCGTCAAGGGCGACCCCGGACGAAGCGCGCTCGTGCGGCGCATCACGTCGAGCGATCCCGAGACGGTCATGCCGCCGCCCGAGACGCACAAGACCCTGGGCGCCGCGCGAAATCGCGCTCCTCGAGCGCTGGATCAAAGAGGGCGCGCCGTACGAGCCGCACTGGGCCTTCATCAAGCCCGAGCGCCCGGCGCTCCCCGAGGTCCGCCAGGCGGGACTCGTCTCGAATCCCATCGACCGCTTCGTCCTGGCCCGGCTGGAAGAAGAGGGACTCACGCCCAACCCGGAGGCCGATCGTCACACCCTGATCCGGCGCGTCACGCTGGACCTGACGGGGCTGCCGCCAACCCCCGCGGAGATCGACGCGTTCGTCCGTGACACATCCCCGAAGGCCTACGACGCGCTGGTCGACCGGCTCCTCGCGCGTCCGAGCTACGGCGAGCACCGGGCGCGCTACTGGCTCGACGCCGTGCGCTACGCCGACACCCACGGCTATCACTTCGACAACTACCGCAGCATCTGGCCCTACCGCGACTGGGTGATCGACGCCTTCAACGCCAACCAGCCCTTCGACAGGTTCACGCAGGAGCAGATTGCCGGGGACCTGTTGCCGAAGGCCACGCCCAATCAGTTGATCGCGACGGGCTACATCCGGGCGGGAATGAGCACGAACGAAGGGGGGACCATCCCCGAGGAGAATCTGGCGAACTACGCGACGGATCGCGTCGAGACCACGTCGCAGGTCTGGCTGGGGCTGACCATGGGCTGCGCGCGCTGCCACGACCACAAGTTCGACCCGATCAGCGCGAAGGACTTCTACAGCATGGCGGCGTTCTTCCGGAACACGACGCAGCCCGCCATGGACGGCAACGTCATGGACTCGCCGCCGGTCCTCCGCATCCCACGGGCAGAGGACGCCACACGCTACGCCGCGCTGCCTGACGAGATCGAAGCCGCCAAACAGGCCTACGACTTCCACCTCGAGGCCGCCGAGCCCGCCTTCATGAGCTGGCAGCAGACGCAGGGGCCGGAAGACCTTCCGACGATCGCGGACGAACGGCTCGAGCTCCGCCTCCTCTCCGACCCAGCCGAGCCCGCCACCCTGCGCAACGTGGTCGCTCCGGATCGGCCGTTCACCTTCACCGGAGGAAGACCGCAGGTGGTGAGCTCACCCCTCGGTCCGGCGCTCCGTCTGGCGACGGGCGTCACCGCCGATCTGGGCATCGCTCGGCGACATCGAAGCCGATGAGCCATTCTCCGGCGGCGCCTGGGTTCAGGTCACCGACAACGTCGACGGCGCGCTGCTGGCCCGCATGGACGTCGCCAACGGCTACCGCGGGTGGGACCTCTGGATGAAGGGCAGCCGCGCCGGACTCCAGATCATCAGCTCCTGGAATCAGGACGCGCTGCGGGTCCTCGCGCGGGGACCGGTGTCGTCGGAAGGGTGGCACCATGTCTTTGTCACCTATGACGGCTCGCGAAAGGCCAAAGGCGTCAGGGTCTACTACGACGGCAAGCCGCAGAGCGTCTATGAGGAGGTGGATTCGCTGCGCGGGTCCATTCGGACGAAGACGCCGCTGCGCCTGAACCGACGCAGCACCGGCGAGGGGGCCGGCGGTGCGGCCGTCCACGACGTCCGTTTCTATCGACGGGTCCTGACGACGCCAGAGGTGCAGGTGCTGGCCCGTCGCGGCGTGCTCGAGGCGGCCCTCGCCGCGCCTCCGGCCGCGCGAACCAAGAAACTGCTGCAGCCCCTGCGGGACTACTACTTTGCCTTCATCGACGCGGACGCAAGGCGCCTCCAGCTCGCGCGGGATACGCTGGTCGACGAGTTCGAGGCGGTGAAGTCCCGCTCGAAGGTGACCCTCATCGCCAGCGAGAAGAAGGGCAGAAGCCCTTCGCGCGGATTCTCATCCGGGGCCAGTACGACCAGGAGGGCGACCGAGTCGGCGCCGCCGTCCCAGCGATTCTCCCGCCCCTGCCCGAAGGGGCGCCCGCCAACCGCCTGGGACTGGCGCGGTGGCTGACCCAGCCGGACCACCCACTCACCGCCCGCGTCAACGTCAACCGCTTCTGGGCCCAGGTCTTCGGCCAGGGGATCGTCTCGACCGCCGGGGAGTTCGGCATCACGGGCGAGCCTCCGGCGAACCCGAAACTGCTCGACTGGCTTGCCGTGGAGTTCCGCGAGTCGGGATGGAACGTGAAGGCCCTCTTCCGGCTCATGGTGACGTCCGCCGCCTACCGCCAGTCCGCGGTCGCGAGCAAAGAGAAGCTGGAGAAGGACGCCGACAATCGCCTGCTCTCCCGGGGGCCGCGCTTCCGGATGCACGGCGAGATGATCCGCGACCTCGCCCTTCGGGCCTCGGGTCTGCTGTCCGCGAGGATGGGCGGCCCGAGTGTCAAACCCTACCAACCGCCGGGCATCTGGGAAATCGTGGCGATGGAGGAGAGCAACACGAAGATTTACGTGCCCGACCGGGGCGAGGGCAACTATCGCCGCAGCCTCTACACCTTCTGGAAGCGCGCGGCCCCGCCGCCGGCCATGGAGACCTTCAACGCGCCCACGCGCGAGCAGTGCGCCGTCGACCGCGAGCGGACGAACACACCGCTGCAGGCCCTGGTGACGTTGAACGACGTCCAGTTCGTCGAGGCGTCCCGCCGCCTCGCGGAGGTCGCCATCGTGGAGCGGGGGCGAGACGATGCCGGGCGCCTCGACGCCATGGCCCTGCGTGTTCTGAGCCGCCCGCTCGCGAGCGCCGAGCAAGAGGCCCTGAAGCCCGTGGTCCGGGACCTCCGTCAGCAATACGCCGCCGACGGCAAGGCCTCGAAGGCGCTCGTCACCATCGGCGACTCAGCTCCAAACGCATCGATTCCCGTCCCCGAGCTTGCGGCGTGGACCATGGTGGCGAGCCTGTTCTTCAATCTCGACGAGGCGCTCAACAAGTGATCCCGAAGACGCGTTCCGCGTGCTGCTCCGGCGGCGACGATCTGGCGATGACCCGGCGCGAGCTCCTGGCTCAGGCCGGCCGGGGCATCGGCTCGGTCGCGATCGCGTCGATGCTCGGAGGCTCGAGGATGTTCGCCGGGGGCACGAACGGCCTGCCGAACCTGCCCCATTTCCGCCCGAGGGCGCGTCGAGCCATCTGGCTCTTTCCGGCCGGCGCGCCTTCGCAGCTCGATACCTGGGACTACAAGCCAAAGCTGCGCGAGATGTTCGGAAAGGAGCTGCCGGGATCGGTCCGCGGCAACCAGCGCCTGACCACGATGACCGCCAGCCAGAAGGGCTTTCTGGTCGCGCCCAGTCTCTTCACCTTCGCCCAGGCTGGGCAGAGCGGGACGTGGGTGAGCGAGCTGTTTCCCTGGACCGCGCAAGTCGTCGACCGGCTCGCCGTCGTCAGGTCGCTCCACACCGAGGCCATCAACCACGAGCCCGCCACCATCGCCGTCAACTCGGGCAATCAGCTTCCGGGGCGGCCGTGCCTCGGGTCCTGGCTCTCGTACGGCCTCGGGAGCCTGAACGAGAACCTCCCGACCTTCGTGGTGATGACGTCGACCTACACCAACAAGTCGAACGTCCAGGCGCTGTCCGCGCGGATGTGGAGCAGCGGCTTCATTCCCGCCCGGCATGCCGGCATCTCCGTGCGGGGCGCGGGCGACCCGGTGCTCTACCTGAGCGACCCTGCCGGCGTCGACCGGACGGCGCGGCGGAGGATGCTCGACGGCGTGCAGGCGCTCAACGCGCGGCAGGCGGAGGCGCTCGGCGACCCGGACACCGAGACGCGTATCGCGCAGTACGAGATGGCGTTCCGCATGCAGTCCTCGGTCCCGGAGCTCACGGATGTCTCCGGTGAACCAGAGTCAGTGCTGGGGCTGTACGGCGCCGACGTGCGCACGCCGGGCACCTTCGCCGCCAACTGCCTCCTGGCGCGCCGCATGATCGAGCGCGGGGTCCGCTTCGTGCAGATCTACCACCGCGGTTGGGACTCCCACACCAACCTCCCGCACCAGCATCGTCTGCAAGCCAGGGATACCGATCAGGGAACCTTCGGCTTGATCACGGACCTCGCGCAGCGCGGCCTTCTCGAAGACACGCTCGTCATCTGGGGCGGGGAGTTCGGGCGCACCGTCTACTCGCAGGGCACGCTCAAGGCGGACAACTACGGGCGCGATCACCACCCGCGCTGCTACTCGATGTGGCTCGCCGGCGGGGGGGTCAAGGCGGGAACGGTCTTCGGCGAGACCGACGACTTCAGCTACAACATCACGAAGGACCCCGTGCACCAGCGAGACCTGCACGCCACCATCCTGAACCTCTTCGGCCTGGATCACGACGCCTTCACCTTCCGTCACCAGGGCCTCGACCAGAGGCTCGTCGGGGTCGAGGAGCCCGCCCACGTCGTGAAGGGCCTCCTCGCCTAGTGTGCCGGCCGTGTAGGTCGTGACATTCGTCGCGGAGCGCGCCGCCCCGCATGGTGGCAGCGCCGGGGCGTTGCGGCAGCGGCAACGCCGTCGTCGGCACTAGGTCGTGTCGGAGGTGTTAATCTGTCGCTCCGCCGCTCGAATCATAGAGAGCTTGAAAGCGAGTCACTCGCGGACGTGTTTGGCTGCTCACGTGTTCGACAGTCCGGCGCTCCTCCAGCCTCTCGAGTTCGGTCGGCGCTTGGGCGCGGCGCTTGCGCGCTTGGTCCGTCAGGGCGGCTGTGAGCAGCTTCCCAATCTCGAAGTTATCGGACAGCTTCAGCGGTTTCGCCGATCCACGACCAGGGGGGTGCTAATCCCGCCATCTCCGTAAATAAGCTTGGGTTTACAGATACTTACTGATGTTGCGTGGCTATGTCGTACCATGACGCTCTGCACTAGTGAACGCGACTTCTCCCCAGCTCCGGACCACAAGGTGGAGGGCGGGTAGAATCAGCAGGTTCAGAGCGACTGCGGCGGAACGAACTCGGAGGGGCCCTGACCGACCTCCCGACTGGTGGCGGCACTCCGGTCCACCAGCCACGATCGGAGTGACTGTGTGGTCGGTGCTGGCGCCGAGAGCTCATGACTGTCATCGTCGCCACTCTTCTTGGCGTCCTCGCGATCCAGGCGGCGGTGATTGCCGCCTTGCTGCGCCAGCGACGGGCGCTCCGCCAGAGCGAGGCGTTTTTCCGCCACTTGGCAGACGGCGCGCCCATGATCATGTGGACGACGCGACCAGATACGACACTCGACTACTTGAACAAATACTGTGTTGAGTTCACGGGAGTGCCGCTGCAAGAGCTGCTCGGAGACGGTTGGTTGAAGGCTGTCCATCCGGACGACGTCAATCGCATTCTGGATATTTACGTCCCAGCGATCGAAGCTCGCCGGCCGTTCTTGATGGAGTACCGTCTCCGACGAGCTGACGGCATCTACCGGTGGGTTCTGGATTCCGGCATTCCGAAGTATGAACCGGATGGCCGCTACACCGGTTACATCGGCTGCAGCTTCGATATCACCGAGCGCAAGGAGTCGGAAGAGGCGCTGCTCGCGAGCCAGCGAGAGATTCATCATCTGGCCGGGCGCTTGATTGAAGCCCAAGATGCCGAACGGGCACGCATTGCACGCGACCTGCACGACGACGTGAGTCAGCAACTCGCCGGCTTGTCGATTGCGTTCAGCGGTCTGCAAGAGGATCTTGGTATTCTTCCGATAGGCGCGAATCTGGAACAGACCTTGCGGACCTTCCAGCAGCGTACCGCGGCGCTCGTTCAGAACGTCCGTCACCTTTCGCACGACCTGCATCCGACCGTGCTCCGACACGCCGGCCTGGTGGCCTCGCTTTCCAGCCATTGTGCGGACCTCCAACGCATGCACCGTACGGTGTTGACGTGTAGTGCGGAAGGAGATTTCGAATCCGTCTCGTCAGAAGCGTCGCTCTGCCTCTACCGGATCGCGCAAGAGGCGCTACGGAATGTGATCGCGCATGCCGGAGCCTCCCGGGCCGACGTCCGACTCCTCTGCGCCGGAGGCGACGCGGAGATGACGATCACGGATGATGGGAAGGGCTTCAATTTCGATGGCTCTGTCGAACAAGGCAAGGGTCTGGGCCTCGTCAGTATCATTGAGCGGGCCAAACTCGCTGGAGGCACCGTCACGATTGAGTCGGACGTCTCAAGAGGAACGCGCGTGTGTGCCCGAATTCCGGCGAACGCGGCCGCGAGTGCGACTGCCGGCTCCGGCGACACGAGCGCGTCGCGCGAATTGCGTCCGGCGGAAGTAGCACGGGTGGGACGTTGAGAGTGACCTATGCACCGAACCACTGTTCTCCTCGCTGACGACCACGCGATCGTGACAGAAGGCCTCGCCGGCCTCCTCACGAAGCACGACTTGGACGTCGTGGGCGCGGTTACCGATGGACAGTCGCTCATCGACGCCGCCAAGCGGCTTCGCCCGGACGTCATCGTCACCGACCTGTCGATGCCGGGTCTCACCGGCCTCGATGTGCTGGCCCGTCTCAAGGCTGAACACGTGGACAGCAAGGTCATCGTCTTGACGATGCACCAGGATGCGAACCTCGCGGTCGTCGCCATCCGTGGCGGGGCGTCCGGGTTTCTGCTGAAGGAGTCGGCCGGTCACGAGCTGGTCGCCGCCATTCGCCAGGCTGTGGAAGGCCGGGTCTACCTCACGCCCGCCCTGACCAAGGGTGTCATGGAACGGATGGCGGGCTCCTCGGACGAGGCCCAGCCGCAACTGACAGTGCGGCAGCTTGACGTCTTGCGACTGATCGTCAAGGGCCAGCGCATGAAGGAAATCGCTGCGAATCTTGGCCTGTCCGTCCGAACGGTCGAGACCTACAAGTACGAGATGATGGAGACCCTCGAGCTGCACTCCACGGCGGAACTCGTGCGGTATGCGCTCGACCGCCGGCTCACGCTGGACTGATCGCCGCCAGAGGCGACCGGCTATCTACCTCGTAGTTTTTCGGGTCTCGGCGAGGGCATTTTTCGGGCCCTCACACTCGTAGTTCCCCTCTCCTATCTGCGAAGGCACTGCGGCAAGAATGCCCGGTGTCATGTCACCAGCCGCCCACGGCGCGCGCGACAGTGCTGCTGGCCGACGATCACCTACAGACGGCAGAACAGCTGCGCACGCTGCTTCAGCGACATTTCGACGTGGTCGCGTTGGTAGCGGATGGCCGCGCTCTTGTGCGCGCGGCGGCGCAGCTCTCACCCGACGTGATTGTGGCCGACATCACGATGCCGCTCCTCGATGGGATAGAGGCTGCCAGGGTGATTCTGCGCGGCAATCCTGGGGCTCGGATCGTGCTGGTGACCATGTTCACGGAAGCCATCTTGTTGGAACGTGGGCTGGCGGCGGGCGTGTTGGGGTACGTGCTGAAGGATGCGGCCGGGTACGAACTGGTGCCGGCCGTTCGCGCGGTACTCCAGGGGCACCGTTACGTCAGCCGCGAGCTCGGTGACTTGCAACACGGGATGGGATCGGACTGAGGACGGACATGGCGGCCAGGAGAACTGATGCGACGCGAAGCTGACGACGCAGTTGCGAACGGAGAACCGTTAATGGGCTCGGCTTGTGGTCGCTCGCACTCCAATCTGCACTCGGTTACCTCGTGTGGCGTGAAGTCATCGTCGCGGCTCGAGTGCACCGCAGAAGCAGACCGAAGTCGGCAACGCTGACCGAGGGCGGCACGGCCTACAACGCGCCCAAGATCGGCGGCGCGTTCGGCGTGGCCTATTAGAAGGAGAGCGAATCATGGCACTGAAAGAGTACAAACCCGGGACCGCATTCACCGGCGTGATCGGCCGGACGTTCGATGTCTCGGAGCCGGCATGGCCCGAGCCGCTGCGCGCGAAGGAGGGCGCGCCCAACGTGCTGTTCATCGTCCAGGACGACACCGGCTTCGGCCAGCTGGGCTGCTACGGCAGCCCGATCAAGACGCCGAACATCGATGCGCTGGCGGCCAACGGCCTGCTCTTCAACAACATGCACACCACGGCGCTCTGCTCGCCGACGCGGTCGTGCATGCTGACCGGCCGCAACCATCACTCGAACGCGATGTCCTGCATCACCGAAGGCTCGACCGGCTACCCGGGCGGCAACGGCAACATCCCGTTCGAGAACGGCTTCCTGTCGGAGATGCTGCTGCAGCACGGCTACAACACCTACGCCATCGGCAAGTGGCACCTGACGCCGGCGGATCAGATCTCGGCGGCGGGACCGTACGATCGCTGGCCGCTGGGCCGCGGCTTCGAGCGCTACTACGGCTTCCTCGGCGGCGACACCCACCAGTACTACCCGGAGCTGGTCTACGACAACCACTCGGTCGAGCCCGAGAAGACGCCGGAAGAGGGCTACCACCTGACCGAGGACCTGGTGGACAAGGCGATCAGCTTCATCGCCGACGCCAAGCAGGTCGCGCCCAACAAGCCGTTCTTCATGTACTTCTGCCCGGGCGCCGTGCACGCGCCGCATCACGTGCCGAAGGAGTGGGCGGACCAGTACAAGGGCCAGTTCGACGACGGCTGGGACGCCTACCGCGAGAAGAGTCTTCAAGCGCCAGAAGGAGCTGGGCATCATCCCGAAGGACGCCGAGCTCTCGCGCCACGATCCGGACGTGCCGGACTGGAACACGCTCTCCGCCGACGAGAAGAAGCTCTACGCCCGCATGATGGAGGTCTTCGCCGGGTTCCTGACCCACACCGACCATCACTACGGCCGCCTGTTCGACTTCCTCGAAGACGATCGGCGAGTTCGACAACACGCTGATCATGTTCATCTCCGACAACGGCGCCAGCGCCGAAGGCGGCCCGACCGGGTCGGTCAACGAGAACAAGTTCTTCAACAACGTGCCGGACTCGCTGGAAGAGAACCTGACGACGATCGACGAGCTGGGCGGGCCGAAGACCTTCAATCACTACGCCTGGGGCTGGACGTTTGCCGGCAACACGCCGTTCCGCCGCTGGAAGCGCGAGACCTATCGCGGCGGCATCAGCGATCCGTTCATCGTCCACTGGCCGAAGGGCATCAAGGCGAAGGGCGAGGTGCGGCACGCAGTACGCCCACGCCATCGACATGGTGCCGACCGTGCTCGAGGCGCTTGGGCATCGAGCCGCCAGCGTCAATCAAGGGCGTCACGCAGTCGCCGATCGAGGGCCTCAGCTTCGCGCACGCCTTCGACGAGGCGGACGCGCCCTCGAAGCACATCACCCAGTACTTCGAGATGATGGGCCACCGCTCGATCTATCACGACGGCTGGCGCGCGGTCTGCCCGTGGCCGGGGACGTCTTCACGGAAGCGGGCGCGTTCTTCGGCGCGCCGATGAGCAAGGACAAGCTGACCGAGCTGGATGCGAAGGGCTGGGAGCTGTACCACGTCGACCAGGACTTCGCCGAGAACCACAACCTCGCCGACGAGAACCGCGCCGAAGCTGATCGAGATGATCGCCAACTGGTACGTCGAGGCCGGCAAGTACAACGTGCTGCCGGTCGACAGCCGCGGCACGGCGCGGTTTGCCGACCCGCGGCCGCAGATCGCCGTCGACCGCACGAGCTACACGTACTACCCGGGCACGCAGATGGTGCCGGCCAACGCCGGTCCCAACGTGCTGAACCGGCCGCACAGCATCACCGCCGATGTCGAGATCCCGAAGGGCGGCGCCGAAGGCGTGCTGCTCTCGGCCGGCGATGTCCAGGGCGGCTACTGCTTCTACGTGCAGGGCGGCAAGCTCCACTACGTCTACAACTACGTCGGGAGCGACTTCTATCACGTCGAATCGAACGTCGCCGTCCCGGAGGGCCGTCACAGCTGCGCTTCGAGTTCGAGGTGACGGGCAAGCCCGACATCGCGCAACGGCAAGGGCGCGCCGGGCCGCGGCCAGCTCTACATCGACGGCAAGCTGGTCGGGCAGGGTCGACATTCCGCTCACGATGCCGCATCACCACTCGGACTCGGCGGCGGCATCGTCTGCGGCGCCGACACCGGCTCGCCGGTGTGGGACAAATACAAGCCGCCGTTCAAGTTCACCGGGACGCTCTACAGCGTGACCGTGGACGTCAGCGGCGAGCTGATCAAGGACACGGAAGCCGAGATGCGGTGGCGATGGCGCGGCAGTGACGCAACCAACGAGAGGAGAAGCGACCACACTGACGCCAAGCGCGAGGTCGAGTACCGCGCCGATGGGACGCTTTGAGGTCGGGCTCAAGGAGGCCCGCGAGCGCGGCTGGACGGTGGTCAGCATGAAGGACGACTGGAGGCGAATTTTCTCATTCGAGTGAGAGCACCGCCATGCCTAACCCAGCCCGGCTCGAATGGATTGGGAAGTACACAGCGATCTTCAGCGCTCTCGTCGCAATGGCTGTCGGCATCGGTCAATACCGGCGAGGCGTGTCGCAAAGCATCAGGGAGCTCGAGTGGAGACAGGCCGACATGGCGCGAACGATGATCAACGGCCTGATGAACGATGCGGGTTGGCAGGCGATGACGATGCTCGACTGGGAGGAAGGCCGCGACTACGAGGTCACGCCAGGCACGAGAGTCCACATTCTTCCGCGTGATGTTCCCGTGGCAATCGAAGCGTCCTTGCGAGCGAACGGGCCGAAGCGCACGGAGACACAGCGATTCATCACCGACAGATATGACCGCTTTCTGTTCCAGGTGGGTCGGTTGCAAGGGGCGGTACGCTCGGGTTTGGTACAACACGCTGATGTGCGGTTTCCGCTCGAGTGGTATGTCGAGAAACGGATCTGCAGACACAAGAAGCTACTTCTCGCGTACATGGCCGAGAACTCCACGATTGAGTCAAAGCAATTCTTCGAGTCTCTCGATGCCTGGCGACGATGTTCTTCTGACTAGACCGCGCAGACAAGCCGTGGCCATCGAGTCATGATGCTCGTGCGAACGGCCGTCGTCCTCGGATTCGTCGTCTCGAGCGCACCCGCGTGGGCCCAGCGGACCGATGTGGTCACGTTGATCAACGGCGATTCCAACACCGGCGAGATCGTGGAGCTGGATCGCGGCCGGCTGAAATTCGAGACCGACGATGCAGGTACGATCTTGTTCGAGTGGGACAAGATTGCGATGGTCGAAGCGGCAGGTCAGTTCGAGGTAACCACCTCGGATGGGCGGCGCTTTCTGGGCAGTCTCGGACGGAGCAGAGCCCAGTCGGTCCTGATTATCACTGGCACCGACACGATCGAGCTATCCATGTCCGAGGTGACCGGTATTGTCCCGATGGATGGCGGCGCTCTGGCAACCGCCGACCGCGTGTGGTCAGGCTGCCGGGGCAAGGCTGTATGACCTCCATCGTCCTCGTTCTGGTCGTCGTGGTCGCCATTCGGGCCGCGGCGATTGCCGTCCTGCTGGTCCAGCGACGCTCGCTCCGCCAAAGCGAGGCGTCTTTTCATGATTTGGCAGACGGCATGGCTCATCATCATGTGGACGACCAGACCAGATTCGAACCTCGACTACCTGATGTGGAACTGGCGGATCACCAGAACTCAGCGGATTTCAGTGGCGGCGCAGCGCGGTGCGCGCCGATTGCAGCGCCCGGCGCCTGACGTCGAGCACCCGCCCGGTGTCGCGGGCCAGCGTCGGACTGGCTTCGAACATTTGCCGTACGGTGTCCGGCCTCAGCAGCAGGACCTCCGTGTCCTCGACGGCAACGGCCCGCGAGTCAGCGGACTGCGTCCCATGCATACCGGCTTCGCCGAAGAACTCGCCCGGGCCCACCGCCGCGATCTCCGCGATCTCGGCCTGTCGCACGAGCTGCATCGAGACCGCACCCTTCACCACGAGGTAGACGCCGTCGAGCAGTTGCCCTTCGTCGAAGATCACCTCGCCCTTGCCGAACGACAGGGCGCGGATGACGGCGTGCTCACCTTCAGGCAGCCGGGGCAGGTGCGGGAGTCGCGTCAGGATATCGGCTGGCGACGCCTCGGGTTTCTGGAAGGGCGCGTCGGTCATGTGCTGAATGTTCACGCTTGACGGGGTAGGGCAGGGTCAGCCCATGCCGCCGCGTCATGTACCAGATGCGCGTGATGAGATCGTTGCGGACCGACCACCGATCTTCCTCGGCGACCCGCCAGATCAGGCGATAGTTGACCGAGTGGTTGCCGTATCCGATCGTCGCCGCAATCGGCTTGGGCGACTGGACCACACCTTTTGTCGTCCTCGCCACCTCGAGCAGCGCTCTGCGCACCGTCGTTCGGCGGATCGTCACTGCTGAAGGCGAGCTCGAGCATCTCCATGCGGATCGGCAGCGGTCGGGAGTAATTGCTGATCGTCTCTTTGTTCAGGGTCGAGTTCGGGACGACCTGGATCATGCCGCCCAGAGCCTCGATGTGCGCCGACCGCCAGTTGATCTCCTTCACCGTGCCGGAGACGCCGCCGACCTCGATGGTGTCGCCGATCTCGAACGGCCGCTCCATCAGCAGCATGAGCCCCGAAAAGAGGTTGCCAAGGGGCTCTTGAAGCGCCAGGCCCACGACGATGGACGTCACACCCAGCGCGGTCAGCGCACCCTGGATCTCGCGGTCCCAGATGAATGAATAGGCGAGGGCCGCCGCGACCGCGACGAGGAGGGTTCGCACCAGATCCCGCAGCAAGCGGGGCACGCGCTGCTGCCAGCTCCCCACGGCGGCGCCTTCGAACACCACCGCATTGGCGGCGCCCAGCGCGACGATGACGAGCGCGACCCAGGTCGCGGTTGTCGCGACGCGAACCCAGACGTTCTCGCTCGGCAGCCCGAGCACGGCGCGCAGATAGATGACGCCGGCGATCGGCCGGCAGCACCCAGATCCGCGTGCGCCGCATCCAGACCATCGCGGGATGTCCCCGGCGCGCGAGCGCGAACCCCAGTTCAGTGGCGACGACGAGGGCCAGCAGGAGGCCCACCGCGAGCGCGATCGCCCATGCGCCCTGCTCGCGCAGGATGCCCATCAAGTCGTTCATGCGACCCCCTCGTCGAATCACGGCGAACAGCTCGACCGCGCCAATTCCCTGAACGTCCATCTGCGTCGGCGCTCCGAACGGCACCAGGTCGCGCACGCGGTCGTAGACGGGCCTGGTGACGACGATGGAGGTCCCCTCCGTCCGACTCGATGCGCCGCGTCAGCCGGACCGTGTCGCCCCAGAAGTCGTAGATGAACTTTCGCCGCCCGATCAGCCCGCCGATCACCGGTCCGGCGTTGATGCGGATGTCTGCGCCGAGGCTGGTCTGGCGCTCCGCGTTGAATCGACGGACGATGCGAACGGCCTCGCGCGCGAACTCGACCATCCGCGCGGTATGGTCGGGCCGCTCGAGCGACAGGCCCGACGCCGCGAGATAGGAAGCGCCGATCGTCCGGACCTTCTCGACGCCCTGCTGCTCGGCGGCCTCGTCGAGCGCGCCGACGACATCGCTCAGCAGCGCCATCACGCGATCCTCGCCCAACTCGCGCGAGAGCGCGTCCAGGCCGACGAGATTGATGTACGCGACGGTGACGTCGGCGAACGACTGAGGCGTCTCGGAGGTGCCCCCCCTGACTTGAGCGGCGGCCGACGCCGGCAGCAGGCTTTGAAGCAGCCGTTCGTTTTCCTCCACCTGGCGGTCGAGATCCTCGCGGCTGGCGCGGAGGCTTCGGACCATCTCGTTGAAGGCCTCCCCGAGCTCGCGGTACTCATCGTCGGGCGCAACATCGACCTGCACGTCCAGCGTCCCCTTGCTGACACGCCGCGCCGCGCCGACGAGCGCGCCGATCGGCCGCGTCAGCGCCGCGGCCATGAACAGCGCGATGACCGAGGCGAGCAGGGCGAGCGCCCCGCCGACGGCAAGCGCACGCCGGGTGTAGGCCGCGAGCGGCGCCATCGCCTCTCTCCGGTCGATCTTCGCGATCACAGCCCAGCGCAGCGAATCGAGATCCAGCGGGCCATAGGCCATCAGCGCGTCGACGCCGCGGTAGTCCTCGATCGCCATCACACCACTCTGACCGCGCAGCGCGGCGCGCGTGGCCTCGTTGTCGACTGGCACCGTCAAAATCGTCGTGTTCAGCCGCTCGACGGTGTCAGCCGTGCGCGACGTGAGCTTCGACTGACGCAGGGTCGCGATGAACGCCTTCGGATCCTCGATCAGGAACCGTGAATCCGTTCGCATCGTCAGGTCGGGCCCGACCATGTAGACCTGGCCGGTCTTGCCGAGGCCTTCGGCCTCCTACTGCCGCCCGCCAGAGAGCGCGTCCGAGATCGGCTCGAGCCTGAACCGGAGGAGCATGACTGCGACCATTCGCGGCCCGTCGAACACCGGTGTCCCGATGAAGGCCCCAGGCGCGCCCAGTCTCGGCCGATACGCCTCGAAGTCGGCGACCCGGTAGTCGTCCACATCTTTCGAGGTGCTCAGCGTCCGGGCGAGGGCCGCGAAATTGCTCGATGGCGTAAGGTCCGCTGGCGAGGTTCGTGCCGAGAACCGCCGATTCCTCGTGGCTGTAGAACACTTCGAGCGTCTCGGGATCGACGAGCAGAATGTTCTCGAATCCCAGCCTATTGATGAACGGGGCGAGACTGGCCTGCGCTTCCCCGACTGCGGCCCCGTAGCGGCTGGTGTCGGTGGCGGAGACGAGTGGTCGAGACACCCCGTAAGGCTTGGGCGCCTGCACGAGGTAGTGGTAGTGGAGGTACCACTCCGCGGGGCTCGTCGGCAACGACGATCCCTCTGCGGGCGTGATTGACAGATTCTTGGCGAGGGCCGGGCTCGAACTCCTGCAGGTGAAACCGCGTCACGTCCTCGGTCATTTTGGGCGTGACTGCGACACGTTGCCAGATCCCGATGGGCGGCCCGCAGCGCGACGGCGGCTCTGGTGACCACGTCCGCGGCGGAGAAGGCCAGCACCTCGTTCCGCATGGACGTCAGCATCGACTTGACGATGCCGGCCTTCGAGCGCTGGAGGCCGAGCAACTGCCGTTCGGCGCTGGCCGTGAGGCTCTGGCGGGCCGTGAGGTAGCCGACGCCCGTCAGCACCGTGATGCCGGCGATGGTCAGCAGGACGAAGGACACGAGCAGCTTCGACTGCACGCTCAGTGACCGACGGTGGGGCATGACTGGCGTCCTAGCATACTGCGCAGGACGTTGGCTGGAGTGAGAAGTGACCAGCTCGGGAGCGACGTGGAGATCGTCGTGAAGCCGCGTGCCCGAGCCGCCGGTCGGGCGCGCGTCCTGGTCGCCTGAGGCGCTCGTCGGGCCGCTGGGTCCGCGTGCTCAATGCGTGTCTCTACCAAGGCTTTCCTGCGGTTCTCAGGTACTCCCGGGACTTCTTCACGCGGCTAATCACCAGGCGATACCCACGGCGTGCCCCGCGGCCCAAAATGGGCCTGGATGCTGCGGCTGGTGGTCAGTCAGCATCTCGACGGCGCGATGGGCCGATTCGAGGCCGCATGAAGGGAGGAGCTGGCGACGCCGCTCCGCCGGTCGACCGTCGAGGAGCCGCGCGTGGTACTTCCCCCTGCGGCGGCGGCTCGCCAGGAGCCAGGCGCGTACGACGAATCGCGGTTCGGGGTGCGCGCATCAGGCGTTTGTCGCCCCTCGTTTCCAGTCCCTCTATCGCGCGTGGTTCGTGCAGAGGGATGCGGTGCTGGGCCGGGGGCTCTCACCCATTCTGGGCGGACGCGAGAGCTGGCGGGGCATCAGGACCTGACGACGACGCAACGCTACATGCACCTGGGTCCGGCAGCGATCGCAGACGCGATTCGACTGTTGGATGCGCCGGGAGGGGGCTTCGCGTGGAGATATTGTGGAGACGGGGGAGCCCTAGACGTGCAAGGGCTGTAGGATCAATGAGTTAGATGGTGGAGCAGCCCGCCTTCGCCAAGGCTACGGTGGGCAACCTTCGCCTGGATTCAACGTAGCTCACGCGTTCGTTGGCAAGGGTGAGCGAAGGTTGGTGGAGGCGGTGGGAGTTGAACCCACGTCCGAAGGCACATCCCCGCAGGAATCTACATGCGTGTCCCCTCTTTGATCTCACCGCGCGCGTAGGAGAGAGGCGAGAACCCGCGCGCGGCCAGCGACGGATAGAGTCTCGCACCGAACGCTCCGTCGCACAGCGTTCGGCACCAGCCTGCTGATGACGCCAGACCCGGCCCCGCAGGCGAGAACCGGAAGGCGCTCACGGCCTAAGCCGCGAGAGCGAGTTGAGTGTCCGCAGTTACAGCGGTTTCCACCGGATTTACGAGGCGATGGCGCTCGGCATGCATCCCGCGAACCCGTACCCCCGTCGAAGCCAAGTACGCCCCCACGAGCAGGTCGCGAACGAACCCCTTGATTTTACCATCGTCTGGCGCCCGTTCAGCGACCCGCTCTGCAGCGTTCTTTAGGACAGAGGTCCCTGGGCGCGCGGGACACCGCCGGATCCGCGAGCCGGCACGACGGGTCGTTCTTGACGCCCGGCGCAGGGGCTTCCGATAATTCAGGCAATCGCGCTCAATCCCGCCGCCCCGCTGGCCGATATTGGAGACGTGATGTCTCTCGACGATCAGATCAGACACGCTGCCGACGGCCTCGCCTCCGACCTGGGGCGCGAGATCCAGTCGCGCTTCGACCGGCTGGCCGGCGAGTTGATGGCCGCCGCCGCCGCCGAGCGCGACGCAGCGCTGGCGGCGCAGGCCGGGCAGCTCACCGTCGACGCCGATGCCCGCCTGCATGACGAGGTGGCAAAGGCGCGCACCGATGCCTCGAATGACACCGCCGCACTGCTGGCGCAGGCCCGCGGCGAGGCGGCGGAGGTGACGGCACGACTCCACGCCGAGCACGCGCGGCAGGCCGAGCACACACGGCACGCGCTCGAACGCGAGACGCTCGAGCGTCATGCGCGGCTGGCCGACATGGAACGCCTGGTGGAGAGCTTCCGCCGCCTCGACGCCGCCGATTCGCTGAAGGCGCTCCTCGATGCGCTGGCCGACGCCTCGGCGCAGGAGTCATCGCGCGCCGCCATCTTCCTGGTGCGCGGGCAGGAACTGCAGGGGTGGCGGTTCGCCGGTTTCGCTGACGCGCCCTCCGATCCGCGACAAGTCACGGTCCCGCTCGAGACGGCTGGCGGGCTCGCCGATGCCATCCGGCAGCAGGCCCGGGCCGAAGTCCATGCCGATTCCGCCCCTCGATCGCTGGCCTTCATGGCGATGCCGGGAACCGATGTCGGCGTGGCCGTCCCGGTGATTGTCGGCGGTGATGTTGCGGCGGTGATCTGATGGCGACGATGGCGCGGTCGAAGCGCGGGTGGTTCCGGCGGCCTGGCCCGAGTCGCTGGAGCTGCTGTCGCGGCACGCCTCGCGGTGTCTCGAAGCGCAGACCGCTTTGCGCGCGTCTCGATTCGGCGGCAGCCGCCAGGCTGCAGCCGCCGGGCGTGCAACCGATAGTCGGGTTGAAGTCGCCATGGGCCGCGGCCCGCGGTGACAGACGGACGGACGAGGACGCTGGAGTGAGGACCGTGAGTCGCGTCAGGATTGCGATGGCGTCGAGCGTGCTGGTGATGGCGGTCGCCAGCGGGCCCGGGCTGCACACGCCAGGCGGCGGTGACGCCCCCGGCGTGCTCTACGCCGATGCCAGCCGGCCGCAGCTTCGGCCCACCGTCCACCCGCCGCTTTCGCGCGCAATCGACGATTTCTGGCTCATTCCCGCCAAGGCTGCGGCCCCGTCGCCGGCCGTGAAAGGGTTGGCCAAAGGGGTCGAGCTCGTCGGCAACGAGTCATTCGCCGAAGCCCGTCCCCTGGTGAGTCAGGCCGCCCTGGACAAGACGCCGGTCGCCGACTACGCGCGCTACTACGCCGCGCTCGTGCATCTGCGAACGGGCGCGCCGGAAAAGGCTCGCGCAGGGTTCCGCGCGCTGGCTGCCAAGGGCCACGCCGGAGTGCTCGGTGAATGGGCCCCGCTCGGCGAGGCCATGGCCGCCGAGCAGATGGGCGATGCGGCCGCGGCCGCCGCCATCTTCGAGACGGTCTCGGCGCGCAAGACCGAACAGCCCGACCTCGTGCTCGCCGGCCTGGCGCGGACGCTCGCTGCGAGCGGCCAGCAGGACAAGGCGATCGGGATCTACCGCAATCTGTATCTCGAACATCCCCTGAGCACGGTGTCCACCGAAGCGTGGCGCGAGCTGGAGAAGCTCACCGGCTCGACGTCGCGAGCCGTGGACGACCCGCGCCGCGAGCTCGAACGGGCCGAGCGCCTGTTCGCATCCAAGCGCTACGCCGAGGCGCTCGACGCCTTCGAGACGCTCACCGGCCGAGTACAGGGCGCTGATCAGGAGGTCGTCGCCCTGCGCATCGCCGAAGCGCAGTTCTATCTCGGACGCTTTCGCGAGGCGCTCGACGGCACGCGCCCGTTCATCGAGAGCGCCTCACGCAAGGCCGAGGCACGCTTCTTCCACCTGTCCGCGCTCCGCGGTGTCGGCGATCACTCGGCGTACGTCGCCGCGGTCCGGGCGCTCGTCAGCGACTTCTCCGACTCGACCTGGGCCGACGAGGCGCTGAACAACCTGGCCACCCACTACATCCTCGTCGACGATGATGCGTCGGCGTCGGGAGTGTTCGCCGAATACCTCGACAAGTTTCCGCGCGGATCTCACGGCCCGCGGGCTTCCTGGAAGCTCGGCTGGTGGCGCTATCGTCAAGGAGACTTCGAATCGGCGGCCGCGATCTTCGACCGCGCGGCCAGCGACTTCCCGCGATCCGACTACCGCCCTTCCTGGCTCTACTGGTCGGCCAAGGCGTACGACCGCCTGAAGAACGCCGACAGTGCCGCGGCGCGCTACGCCATCGTCGCGGCTGATTACCTGAACTGGTACTACGGCCGGCTGGCGGACGAACAGCTCACCGAGCGGGGCGTGGCGCCGGCCGCCCGCCGCTCGCTCGCCTGGCGCGACTCGGGTTCGGAACGTGACGCGCAGGCCGGGACGCCCTCGACGGCCGCCCCCGGGTTGCCCGCCAACGCGCCGCAGATCCGCCAGCTCGTCGCCGCCGGACTCCACGCGACCGCCGAAGCCGAGGTTCGACATGCCAAGCGTCAATGGGGCACGTCGCCCGTGCTCGACGCGACGCTCGCCTGGCTGCTTCGGGAGCGTGGTGAGTACCGCGCGGCCATCAACGCGATGAAGCGCGCCTATCCGCAATATCTGTCGGAAGACGGGACGCGGCTGCCGATTGAAGTCCGCAAGGTGATCTTTCCGCTCGACTACTGGCCGCTCATCCAGCGACACGCCAGTCAGCGCGGCCTGGATCCGTATCTCATCGCCGCGCTGGTCGCGCAGGAGTCCACCTTCGACCCGGATGTCCGCTCGCCGGCCAACGCCTACGGCCTGATGCAGATCGTGCCGTCCACCGGCCGGCGACTCGCGCGGTCGCTCGGGATTCGACGGTTCTCCACCCGCACGCTGACGAATCCGGAGCTGAACGTCCGGATGGGCACGCTGTATTTCAAGAACCTGGTGAACCAGTTCGGCGGCGCGCATTATGCGCTCGCCAGCTACAACGCGGGTGAGAGTCGCGTCGTCCGCTGGATCGCCGAGCGAGGTGCCTTGCCGCGCGATGAGTTCATCGACGACATTCCGTTCCCCGAAACCCAGACCTACGTGAAGAAGATCCTCGGGACCGCAGAGGACTATCGCCGCCTGTATTGAGCGGCCGGGCCCGGCGAGCGGGGCCGAGGTCCCATCCCACGCGCAATCCACGCTAGACTTCTGCCTCCATGTCGAAGGTGCGTGGCTCGCAGAAGGTGGGCCGGTTCACCGAGTCGGTCATCCGCGAGATGACGCGGCTGGCGCAGGTCCATGGCGCGGTCAATCTCTCGCAGGGATTCCCCGACTTCCCGGCGCCCGACCGCATCAAGGACGCGGCCGGCCGTGCGGTCGAGGCCGACATCAATCAATACGGCGTGACCTGGGGTGCGCGTGAGCTCCGGGCTGCGATCGCGGCCGACATCACCCGGCGGTTCGGCCGGCCGGTGGACCCGGATACGCAGGTGACCGTGTGCTGCGGCTCGACCGAGGCCATGGTCGCGACGATGCTCGGCATCATCGATCCGGGCGACGAGGTGATCGTGTTCGAGCCGTTCTACGAGAACTATGGCCCGGACGCCATCCTCTCCGGGGCGACGACCCGGATCGTCACGCTGCGCGAGCCCGACTGGCGCTTCGACCCCGACGAGCTCGCGGCGGCGTTTTCGAACCGGACGCGCGCGATCATCATCAACACCCCGAACAATCCGACGGGGAAGGTGTTCACGCGCAACGAACTGGCGACGATTGCCAGCCTTTGCCAGCAGTGGGACGTCGTCGCGGTGACCGACGAGATCTACGAGCACATCCTCTATGACGGCGCCGAGCACGTGCCGATCGCGACGCTCGACGGCATGGCCGATCGAACGGTGACCATCAACAGCATGTCGAAGACCTTCAGCGTCACCGGCTGGCGTGTGGGCTGGGCGATCGCGCCGCCGGTGCTCGCGTCGGCGATCCGGAAGGTGCACGACTTTCTGACGGTCGCCGCGCCGGCGCCGCTCCAGGCTGCGTGCGCCTTCGCCCTCGGACTCGGTGCGGACTACTATCGGGAGCTTGCCGCCCACTACCAGGCGCGGCGCGACCGCACCGTGGCGATGCTCGAGCGCGCCGGCTTCCGTTGTTTCACGCCGTCGGGCGCCTACTACGTGATGACCGACATCTCGGCGTTCGGGTTCCCGGACGATGTGGCGTTCACCCGGCACCTCGTGGAGGAAATCGGCGTGGCAGCGGTTCCCGGCAGCAGCTTCTACAGCCATGCCTCTCTGGGACGGGAACGCGTGCGCTTCTGCTTCTGCAAGCGTGACGAGACCCTCGCGGAAGCCGACCGTCGTCTCGCGCGTCTGGCGGGTGTGAGGTCCGGCTGAAGCCGGACACTACGTTTCATGGACCCGCACCAGCACTGGCGTTCCATAACATCGTAGTGTCCGGCTTCAGCCGGACCCGTGAGCAGGTCACCGTCGGATTCGGTACAGACGCAACCCCGACGACTCCGCGACGAGTGTGAGCCACGGGGTGCCAGCCGCAGCCGCCGCGATTGGCGGTGCGCGCGCCACGTCCACGACGATGTGCGACACGCCGAGCGAGGCGAGCAGGCGCCGCGACGGGTCGTCGGGGAAGTGCGTCAGCCCCTGCGCGTGCCGACCGTAGCTCGCCGGCACGAATCCGCTGTAGCCGTTGACCATCTTCCGGAAGTGTCGCGCGGAGTCGGCCACGGCCGGCGCGTTGGCGGCGACGCGATCCGGTTCGGGAAGCGGCAGCACGACGAGCGCGCCCGGGGGCTCGCGGGCGAGCGCGTCATACACGGCGGAGACGGGACGCGCCGGGGTCCAGATGACCGGCGCACGACACGCCTCGACGTTCACCAGGATCAGCGCCCCTGCGCCCAGCGCGCGTGCCCGGCCGGCAGGCACGTGGCGGATCAGCTGCGCCAGACCCAGTCCCGCCAGACCCGCCACCGCAAACAGGCCGAGGAATCCGAACCGCGCCGCACCGCGGAGACCCTGCAGCAACGGCAGGTGTTCGTGTATCCAGCGATAGCCAGGCAGGGCCGGGCCGAACGACAGCACCACGCCCGCCACTCCCGCGACCAGCAGCATCCGGCCGCGCCGATCGCTCCACGCGTGGCCGTGGACGGCCGCGATTCCGGCCAGCAACAGAGCGGCGACGCCCGGGAACAGGGAGTCGGCCGCGAAAAACTGGCGGCCCCACGTCGCGAGATGAACCGTGGCACCCGTCGAGAGATACGAGCCGGCCGTCGCCGAGTAGAGCGCCACCTCGCCGAGGGGTCGCACGAGCCCCTGCTCGCGCCGCACCAGGTGGTACTGCCATCCGACCGGCGCCAGCGCGACGCACGCGAGCCCGCCTGCGGCGGCCAGGAGCAGCAGCCGTCGAGGGTCGCGCGTCATCCACTCGCTCGCCCGGACGATCGCGGCAAGAAGGAGCGTCAGCGCCGTCATCACCAGCAGATAGCCCGAGACGAGCGCTTGCAGGATGGTCCACCCGGCAAGCGACAGCGATGCACGAGCGTCGGACCGGACGAGCAGCCGGTCGAGCGCCGCGAGCGCGAGCGGCAGGAATTCCACGTGCACGGCCTGCACGTGAGCGAGACGCGTGAGCGTACTGGCATTGAACGCGGCGAGCGAACCGGCGGCCAGACCGGCCCACGGATTTCCCGTCCATCGTTCCACCACGTGCGACATGGTCCAGCCCGTGAGCGTCAGTCCCGCCAGCAGCGTGAGATTGTGGGCGACGAGCGGGGCGGCGCCGAGCCAGATGAGGGGCGTCGCGATCATCGACGGCGCCAGCAGGTGTTCCGAGAACGCCAGCGTTCGCGGCTCGGGGTGAAAGATATTGGCGTCGAAGAGCTGCCACGGGTCGGTGGCGGCGGCGTGCGCCACCCACGCCAGGATCCATTCGTTCAGGAGCGCGTCCGCGCTGTCGTGCCTGGAGAGACTGGCCGGCGAGGCCGCAAGCGGCCACGTGTGCGCGATGGCCAGTCCGGCGAACAGCAACAGAGACAGGCTCGATCGGCTCACACGACCTCGTCACTCGGTGGGCGGCCACCCCGTGATCTCGAACAGCCAGACATCGTTCTCACGGCTCAGCGGCGACAGATACTTGCCGTACTCGTCGAGGCGCACGAGCAGCTTCTCGCGGCTCCTGCGGTCGTACCAGTTCAGGTGGAACACGACGTAGCGGGCACGCCGGCCCTTCAGAACCCGGAACGACTCGCGCGTCGGGAACGAGCTCATCCGCACGACCATCCGCCGGAAATCGTTGGGGATGTGATCGCTGTAGCCGTTGATGAGCGGGAGCCAGTGCCACGTCGAGTTCGTCATGTACCACGCGTGGCGGGGAAAGTCGTTGCGCCGGAAGAAGAACGGGAGCTCGACCACGGGGCCTGGGTTCAGGTTGGCGAGCAGGCGGTACGCGACGTTGGGCGGCTCGGTCGCCCGTACGGGCAGGGGCATCGCCGCGAGCTCCAGCGCCATCGCCACGCCGAGCGCGGCGGTGATCGCCAATCGGCGCGCCTTGGTCCATCCCTCGGTGAAGCGCGAGACGCCGATCGACATCAGCACCACGAGTGCCAGCGTGACGACGATGCCGATGCGCGCCGGCGCGCGGAGGAACGAGAACACGGGAATGGTGTTGTAGAACAGCGTGTAGAGTCCCGCGGCGGGCCCGAACGAGACCCAGAGGGCGAGCAGCGCGATCGCAACGTACAGCCCGGCGACGTCCCGACGCGCGGCGGGGCGATCGGCGAGGCCCGGCGCCGATGTCGAGCGCCTCACCGCGAGGGCTGCGCCGGACAGACCCAGGACGGTCGTGAGCATTCCCGGAAACAGCACCTCGTTCCAGCGGCCGAGGAGCGGATGCAGCCAGCGATGCGCCCACGCACCCGAGGCCAGCCACGCTCGCCAGTCCGCCGAAAACGTGGCAGCATCGTCAATCGTCCGCGAGAAGCCCAGCTCGTTCTGGACGGTGATGTAGGGGAGAAAGAACGGGACGACCGGTAGGACCGCGGCGGCGGCCGACAAGGCAATAAGGCCCCAGTATGAACGGCTCCGCCACAACCCACGGGTGACCGCGAAGACCAGCACGCCGAGGCCGACGAGCAGACCGGCGAAGATGCCGTAGTATCCGCAGGCCAGGGCCTGAATCGCCAGCGCCGCGGACAGCGCCAGCGCCCGCCAGACGCCCGGGCGATCCACGAACCGGTGCAGCGCCAGCATCGCGAATGGCAGGCCGAAGGTCATCAGCAGCTGGATGTGAGCCGTCCGCGAAAAGATGAATGGGCAATACGCGTAAGCCAGAGCCGCGACCAGCGCCATTCCGGAGTCGCGCGTCAGATAGGCCGCGAGCGCGTAGGCGCCGATGAACGCCAGGACGAAGCTGGCGAGCACCGCCGAGTTGTGCGTCGCAAACGGGTTCGCGGTCGCCAGGTACGCCGGCAGACCGAGGATCCCCGCGACCAGGTTGTTCTCCGAGTAGGCGAGCGTGTACTTGTGCGGATGAAAGATGTTTGCGTGGAAGAGGCTCGCCGGATTGGTGGAGAGCGCGTGGGCCACCCAGGTCACGCACCAGATGCTCCAGTGCCCGTCTCCGGTGTCGATGCGGCCGACGCGGTCGAGCCGAAACGCGATCGGGTAGGTGAAGAGGACCGTGAGGATGATGGCCGCGACAAGTACGCCCGCGGCGCGGCCCGCGCGCGACCCCAACATGGCGTCGCGTATGGTAGCATGCGCCACCTCATCCGTCCTGGCAGACTGTCTGTGAGTTCCTGGCCTTAAGACCGCGAATGCGTCAACTGGCCCTCGCGATCCTGATGGCCCTCGCCGGCTGGACGGCCGCTGGCGTCCTGGCGGTCTCGGATACCAGCGCCGCGAGCCGTATCGGACTGCTGCCGACAGTCTGGCTTCCGGCAGCCGCGCTCGCCGTTCTGGCCATGCTGCTCGCCTGGAGGCGAGGTCCACGTCGTGCGCTTGCGTACGCGGGCGTTGCGGGGCTCTGTCTGCTGCCCTGGGTCCCCGCGGTCGCGCCGCCGGCGTTCCTGCTCTGGACGGGGCCGCTCGCCACGCTGCCCTGGCTGGGTGCAGCGGTGGCGGCCGTCGCGGTCTGGTCCAGGGGGCGCTGGTCGAGCGCATGGTTCACTGCGCCCAGTCACGCGTCTCGCCTGGCGTTTCTCACGGCGCTGACCGTGTATGCGTGCGGGTATGCGCTGGTGGCGCACCTGCATCCCGGTGGCGACGAGCCTCACTATCTGATCATCAGCCACAGCCTGCTCGAAGACGGCGACCTCCGGATCCAGAACAACCACGACAACGACGATTACGCGGCGTTCTTCCCGGGCCGACTGGCGCCAGACTTCCTGCGCCGCGGCACGGACGGTCAGATCTACTCGATCCATGCGCCCGGCCTGCCGGCGCTCCTGCTGCCGGCGTACGCCGCGTTCGGGATGATGGGCGCTGTCGCGTTTCTCATCGTCCTGTCGGCGCTCGGGACCGCTCTGCTCTGGCGCGCCGCTCATGACGTGACCGGCGACGCGTCCGCGGCCTGGATCGCCTGGGCAGCGGTCGCGCTCTCCGTGCCGTTCGTCTTCCACACGTTCGTGATCTTCCCGGATGCCCCTGCGTCGGTGCTGGCGCTCGTCGGTGTTCACGCGATCGTCCGCGCCTGGCTGCCAGGGCGCGGTAGTCCCGGCATGAAGTACTGGATTGCGGTGGGCGCGGCGCTGGCGATGCTTCCGTGGCTGCACACGCGATACAGCCTCCTGGCCGGGATCATCGGGCTCGCCCTGACCTCGACGCTGGTGTGGCAGCGTGCGGCGATCGCAGCCGCGGCGCTGCTGTCGATCCCGGTCGTCTCGGCCGCGGCATGGGCCGGCCATTTCTGGATCATTTACGGGACGCCAAGTCCCTCGGCGCCCTACGGCGGCTATACGCAGACGGCCTGGGCCAACATCGCGCCGGGCGTGACGGGCCTTCTCATCGACGGCCAGTTCGGCCTGCTTGCGACGGCGCCGATCCTCGCGTGGGCGGTAGTGGGGCTCGGCAAGGCGCTCTTCGGGCGGACGGAGGTCGTTCGCGTCCCGGGTGTCCGGGTGGTAGCCCTCACGCTGCTGGTGATCTGCGTTGGATACGTGACGGTGTCGGGCGCCTACCGCATGTGGTGGGGCGGTGCGAGTGCGCCGGCTCGGTTCGCCGTGCCGCTGGTGCTCTCACTCGGCTTGCCCATCGCCGTTGCCTGGACGTCGGCGCGGTCGCGTGCTTCGCGGGCGCTGATGCTGGCGGCGCTGAGCGTGAGCGTCTGGATGACGACGGTCTGCCTCACGGCGGATGGCGGCCGGCTCGCGTACAACGCGCGCGATGGCGTCGCGCTCTGGGCAGCCTGGGCGAGTCCGGCGGTGGACCTGGCGCTCGCGTTGCCCGGCGTGCATCGCGGGTCTCCGCTCGCCGCGCTCGGCCAGGCGGGCGTCTGGATCGCCGCGGCCGGCCTGACGTGGGCTGTCCTCGTCGTCCTCGAGCGCCGCTGGCGCGCCGATGCCCGCACCATGGGCATCGCGGCGCCTCTTGCGTGCGGCGCGGCCGTCATGGTCGCGGTCACGGGTTCATGGCACGTCATCGGCGCCGCACCCGGACGCCCCTCGTCGCAGGCCCGTCTGCTCGTGGCCTTCGATCGATGGCGGGGCGTCCACGGGGTCGAGATGGCCGGCGCGCCGAGGGGCCAACGCGCGATCGCCCTCCGCGATCCCGCGGCCATCGTCGCCGGGATCAGCCTTCCAGGGATCGCTCGCGGAGCGAGAGCCGTGGATCTGCCACCCGTCCCGGCGGGTCGCTATGCCGTGGTGGTCACGCGCCACGGGCCTGTGACAGTCCCGCTGTCCATCCAGGTTGGTCACGCGCCAATCCCTGCCGCGACCATCGATGTTCGCGACCGTGCTGAGGGGGACCCGGTGCAATTCGACCTGACCTTCCCCGTGGCCGTCGCCTCGTGGTCGGTCACCGGCCCGAGGGGCCGCGAAGCCCTCCCGATTGCCGTCACCGTCCGTCCGCAGCAGATCAATCGTCCAGCGGGTGGGCTGCGGGACAGCGCCAGTCGAGTGGTCGCATACGGTTCACTCCTCGCGTGCTTCATGGACGACGGCGCGTATGCGGAGCCAGGAGGATTCTGGATTCAGCCTGCGCACGACGTGACGGTCGTCGTCGGACAGAACGACCGGCAATCACCGCTGCGCCTGGTCGTTCGAAACGTCCCGATCGCCAACCATCTCGAGGTGTCGGCCGGGAAATGGCGGGATGCCGTGACGCTCGCGCCGGGCGAGGAGCGCGTCATCATCGCACCGCCTCCGGGAGCCGCGCGGGCGACGGTGCTTCGCCTGCGCGCGGCGCACGGCGCGCGCCCCTCCGACTTCGAACGAGGCAGTCGAGACCATCGGGAACTCGGAGTGTGGGTCCGATTCGAGCAGTGAGCCACGGACAGATCTGAGCCACGGACAAATCTGACAAGAGCGGACAAGAGCTAAGACCGGAGTTCACGTGATTGACGTAGAGTCCGGCTTCAGCCGGACCGAAGACCGCTAAAGGCGGACACGACGAGGGCCGCCGGACCTGAAGGCCGGCCACCGACAGGGCTACCTAATTCGTAGCCCGGGGCTTCAGCCCGCAGCCTGTACCGAAGACTGAAGACCGAAGACTGAAGACCGAGGACCTTCCCGCGGCTTAGAACCGGACGATCCCCAGGACGTAGAAGCCCGTCAAGTCGAGGTCTCCGGAATCCCGGTCCACGACGTATGCCAGGTCGAGGCGCCGCCACCCGCCCATGACGCCCGCGTGCCGGTTGAAGCTGACCGTCCCGTAGACATCGAAGTCGTAGTAGTGGGCCGAATAATCCCGGCCCTCGTCTCCCGGGATGCTGAAGACCGAGAACTCGCCGGTGACGCTGACGTTGCGGAGCAGGTAGCCGCGGGCGGCGACGCCGATGGCGGGAATCGGCGCCGACGCTTCCGCGAATTCGGTGGTGATCGGGCTGTCGAACTCGACCTTGGCCTTCGTGTACTTCGCTTCCAGCAGCAGGCCTACATACCCGCGATCGCGGTAAAAGAAGTCGTACTCGTAGCCGACGCGCCAGGTGGTAAAGCTGGCCTCGACGTCCACCGGGATGTTCGGCGTATAGACCTGGCCGTTGAAGACGATCGGGCGCGTGAGGATGTGACCCTCCACCCCGTAAGAGATCGGAAGGTAGTCCACCTTGAACTTGTGCTTGCGGGCTGGTCTGAGCACCGCCCTGAACTCGCTCAGGCGCTGCGAGTCGATCCCCAGATCGGTGCTGAAGTCGACCTCGGTGCCCGGGAGGCCGAGCCCTTCGCTGGAGATGGTGATCAGGGGTTCAGGGTTCCACCAGCCGTAGGCGACCTCGAGCGTATAGAGCTCACCCGTCGCCGGGTCTCCACTGTACTGGGCGTCGGCGGAGACCGGCCCGAGCAGGCACGATGCGGCGGTGAGGACGGACAGCGCGAACGGTTTGAGCACGAACAGACGCACATCGGTCGGTATCGGCCGACGGGCCCGACGACTTTAGCGGCGCCGCTATACTGCGAGGGTGTCGTCAGCGATCGCCCGCCTCCTTCCCTACGTCACACGACACCGCCGGGCGGTCGCGACCGGACTGGCGTGCGCGCTCGCCTCAACCGGCGTCCAGCTCGCCGGCCCATGGGTGCTCCAGCACGCGATTGACGACCTCACGCGCGGCATCACGCCACCCAAGCTGTTCCAGTACGCCTCGCTCATCATTGCCGTCGCCGTCGTCGGGGGCCTGTTCCGCTTCCTGATGCGCCGCATCATCGTCGGCGCATCCCGCGACATCGAGTACGACATCCGCAACGACTTCTTCCGGCATCTGCAGCGGCTGCCGCTCGCGTTCTATCAGGCCAACCGCACCGGCGATCTCATGTCACGCGCGACGAGCGACCTCAGCGCGGTTCGCATGATGGTCGGGCCGGCGGTCATGTACGCCGTCAGTACCCTCTTCCTGTTCGTCGTCGCCATCGGCCTGATGCTGTCGATCGACGTGCGGCTGACGTTGATCGCGCTCATCCCGCTCCCGTTCGTCTCGGTGTCGGTCCGCTACTTCGGAACGGCGATTCACGCGCGGTTCGAGCGGATCCAGGCCCAGCTCGCCGATCTCAGCGCCATCGCCCAGGAAGCGCTGGCCGGCGTCCGCGTCGTACGGGCGTATCGCCAGGAAGCGACCGAGCTTGAGCGGTTCAGGCTCGCGAACGAAGAGTATCTCCGCAGGAATCGCGGGCTCATCAAGCTCCAGGGGCTGTTCTACCCGAGCATGTCGTTCTTTCTCGGACTCGGGGCCTTGATCGTCCTGTGGCTCGGCAGTCGCGACGTCATCCTCGGACGCATGACCGTCGGCGAGTTCGTCGCGTTCAACGCCTACCTCGCAATGCTGGGGTGGCCGATGATTGCCTTCGGCTGGGTGACCAACCTGATGCAGCGCGGACTGGCCTCGTGGAAGCGGATGCTCGCCATCCTCGAAACGCCACCGGCGATCGTCGATCACGCCGAGGCCGGGCCCGCGGGCGCGTGGCCTGCGATCCGCGGCGCGATCGAGTTTCGACACCTGACGTTCGCCTACGGCGATCGCCCGGTACTCGACGACATCTCGCTCGCCATCGCGCCTGGAATGAGCGTCGCCATCGCCGGTCCTACCGGCAGCGGCAAGTCCACGCTGCTGAGCCTCCTTCCCCGGCTGCACGATCCGCCACCGGGCACGGTCTTCGTCGACGAGGTGGACGTGCGACTGCTGCCGCTGCCGGTCCTGCGGGGCGCCATCGGCATGGTGCCGCAGGAGCCGTTCCTCTTTTCGGAGACCGTCGCCCGCAACATCGCGTTCGGCGTGCCGGAACGCAACGATGTGGAGGACATTCTGGCGGTCGCCTCGATTGCGCGGCTGGACAAGGACGTCGACGCCTTCCCTCACGCGTGGGAGACGATGGTGGGGGAGCGGGGGCTGACGCTGTCTGGCGGCCAGAAGCAGCGTACGGCGATCGCGCGGGCGCTGCTGCTCGACCCGCCGATTCTCATCCTGGACGACGCTCTGTCCGCGGTGGACACGCACACCGAGGAAGAGATCCTGCAGCGGCTCAGGGCCATCATGCGCGGTCGAACGACGATCATCGTCTCGCATCGCGTCTCGACGATCCGCGACGCCGACCTGATTGTCGTCCTGGAGAACGGGCGAATCGTCGAGCGTGGCCGGCACGATGATCTGGTCGGTGCCGGCGGCCCTTACAGCGCGATGGCTCGACGCCAGCAGCTGGAAGAGGAGCTGACGGCGCAGTAGCGGTCAACGACCGTCGATCGAAGCCGACCTCCTGCCTGCGAAACGCTCCGGCCAGCCGCTCACGTCTGCCGGCTGACTGGTACTCGAGCAGGACGATCCCGGATGTCGGATACAGCCGATGTCCGCTCAGCGACAGCGTCGTTCGCGACGACGCAGACGGCAGCATCGGAATGCCGCCGCCGAGCAGCACCGGGACGACCGCCGGTTCCACCGTGTCGACCACGCCGGCCTCGAGGAGCGTGCGGAACAGTTCGCCGCCGCCGAACAGCCAGATGTCCTTGCCGGGCCGTGCCTTGAGCGACCGGACGTGCTCGCCGGGATCGCCGTTGACAATCGAAACGGCCGGGTGGTCGGCTGGACGCAGCGTTCGCGAGAACACGACCACGTCGAGACCGGGCATCGCGCCGCCGCCGCCCTGCTGCAGCGTGGCTTGAAACGTCTTCCGTCCCATGACCGCGGTATCGAATTGTGCGAACAGCGCCGCGAAGTCGATATCCGGATCCATGGTGATCCAGTCGAACTCGCCGTGCGGGCCGGCGATGTATCCGTCGAGGCTGGTCGCCACTTGATAGCGAAGGCGTCTCACGTTGCCCCTCCTGACCAGTCGGGCCTTTGCGTCTCGAGAGTATTGCAGCAATCTGTTCGAGGGATCACGACCGGTGTCCTGACGCCATCGCGGCGAACGACCCGTCGTCGGCTACGATGGCGTGTCGGGAGTTCGACCGCGTGATCCTGGTCTCCGGCTGCCTGCTGACTGGTCGAACTGGTCCCCGCTGACTCTGACGGCTCCGGCATGCACGAAGAGGACGTTCTCGGCAAAGCCTACGACTCCCGCCTGATGCGGCGGCTGCTCGGGTACCTGCGGCCGTACAAGGCGTACGTGGGCTTCGGCCTGGTGGCGATCGTCGCGAGTGCGCTGGTGCAGCTCGCGCAGCCGTGGCTCACCAAGCTCGCCATCGATCGCTACATCGCCACCGGCGATCTGGCGGGCATCACGCGCATCGCCCTGGCGTTCCTCGCGCTGCTCGTGGTGTCGTTCCTGCTCGAGTTCGGACAGACCTGGGTGTCCCAGATGCTGGGCCAGCGGATCATGTTCGACCTCCGGCTGGAGATCTACGCGCAGCTCCAGCGGCTCAGCCTCAGCTACTACGATCGGCACCCCGTCGGACGGCTGATGACGCGGGTGACGAGCGACGTCGACGCGCTGAACGATCTGTTCTCGGCCGGCGTGGTCGCGGTGTTCGGCGACATCGTCATGCTGGCCGGCATCCTGGTCGTGCTGATCACGATGGACTGGCGGCTCGCGGCGGTGTCCTTCGCGGTGCTGCCGCTGATCGTCGTCGTGACCCAGTGGTTCCGGCGCCACGTGCGCGAGTCGTACCGTGAAGTCCGCACCTGCATCGCGCGGATCAACGCCTTCCTGCAGGAGAACATCACCGGGATGGCGACCGTGCACCTGTTCCGCCGCGAAGCGGCGAACTTCGATCGGTTCGACGCGCTGAACCGCGCCCATCGCACCGCCAACGTGAATTCGATCTTCTACTACGCGGTGTTCTACCCGGCGATCGAGCTGGTGAGCGCACTGGCGGCGGCCCTCATCCTCTGGTACGGCGGCGGGTGGGTCCAGGGCGGCACGCTGACGCTCGGCACGCTGGTGGCCTTCCTGCAGGTACTCACAGCGGTTCTTCCGTCCGATCAGCGACATGTCGGAGAAGTTCAACCTGCTGCAGGCGGCGATGGCCTCGTCGGAGCGCATCTTCGGCCTGATCGATACGCCGGTGGCCGTCCCGCCGCCGGCACGTCCCGTGGCGCGGCCGGCCGCCGCCGCGGGCCGGATCGTCTTCGATCACGTGTGGTTCGCCTACAGCGACGAGCACTGGGTGCTGCGAGACGTGTCGTTCACCATCGAGCCGGGACGGCGGGTCGGGATCGTCGGCGCGACCGGCGCCGGCAAGTCCACGATCATCAGCCTGCTGCTGCGCTTCTACGACGTCAGCCGGGGACAGATCCTCGTCGACGGGGTCGACATCCGCCAGCTCGATCTGGCAGACCTGCGTGGGCTCTTCGGGCTCGTGCTGCAGGACGTGTATCTGTTCTCGGGACCGATCGCGAGCAACGTGCGGCTGGGCCGCGCCGACCTGACGGATGCCAGCGTCCGGCGCGCGATCGAGGCCGTCCATGCCGACCGCTTCGTCGATCGCCTCCCCGAGGGTCTGGCGACCCCCGTGGCCGAGCGCGGCGCCACACTGTCGGTCGGACAGAAGCAGTTGCTGTCGTTCGCGCGCGCCCTCGCCTTCGATCCGCGCGTGCTGATTCTCGACGAGGCGACCTCCAGCGTCGATACGGACACCGAGATCCTGATTCGCGACGCCTTGCGGGTGCTGATGGCGGGCCGCACGACGCTCGCGATCGCCCATCGGCTGTCGACCATCCAGGACATGGATACGATCCTGGTGTTCCACAAGGGCGAGCTGCGGGAGTCAGGCAGCCATCAGACGCTGCTCGCCTCGCGGGGGCTGTACTTCAAGCTCTATCAGCTGCAGTACAAGGATCAGGAGCTCAGCGAACTTGGAAGTACGAGGTACGAAGTACAGAAGTACGAAGTAGGAAGCGAGGACCGAAGACTGAAGCGGGACGGGCTACGGGCTACAGACTACGGGCTACAGCCTGAGGCCACGGGCTTCCCTGAGTGCTTTTCGCAAGTCCCGTAGTCCGCAGCCCGTAGCCCAGACCGAAGTGAGCTCCCAATGCACGCCGGACCTAAAGGTCCGGCCTACCGGTGCGGCCGCGGCAAGAATCGGTAGGGCGGGGCTTCAGCCCCGCCGACCGGGACCGCAGACCGAAGACTGAAGACCGAAGACCGCGACGGCAGCCAGCCCGACTAGCCGGGCTTTCGCGCCATACAGAGAATCGAGCTGCCAATCGGCATGTTGGCGACCCGCAGGGCACCGGCTTCGGCATGCAGGCAGGCGGTCAGCGCGCGGTTGACGGGCCTGGACGGAATGGTGAGGTCCGATTCGAGCGCGGCCCGCGACGTGGCGCCCGACAGTCGCTGCCACGTGCGCGACGCGAGCATGATCGGGAACAGCGAGAAGTTCGTGTAGGTCATCCGCTCGACGATGAGTCCGGCGCGCCGCAGCGGACGCTCGAGCAGCGGCCGTGTGTAGCGGCGGACCTCCTGCGCGAACACGGCGTGGCTGCCGCGCAGCAACTCGAGCGCAGCGACGTTCAGGATGAGGTGTCCGCCCGGCTTGAGGACCCGCGCCATGTGGCCGACCGCCATCGCCTCCTGCTCTTCGGTCAGGCACTGCAGCACGTCGAACGACGTCACCAGATCGAAGTGATTCGACGCGAACGGGATGTGGGTGATGCTGCCGCGCGAGACGCGCTGGCCGCCGTTCGCCTGCGCATAGCGCAGCCCGTTCATCGTCAGGTCGAAGCCGAAGGCGTTGGCATACTGCGCGAGCAGCGTCAGGTTGGAGCCCGTCCCGCACCCGCAGTCGAGCGATCGCGGCGCGGGCAGCCCTGCCACCGCGCGCGCGATGAGCGGGCTGATGAAGCGCCGGAATCCTTTGAACCAGAAGTGCTCGCGCTCGGCCTGGAAGGTCTTCTCGAGTAGTTGCTCCATCGATCGCCGGTCAGCGCTGATCTCTGGGTTCGACGGCATCCGCCGCCGGGAGCGAAGGGGGGGCGATCGGCACCGACGGGTTGCCGACCTCGGGCTGGAGATGCTGCTCACGGCTCCGAATCTCGGACTGATTCGAGCTCGCGGAGCTCGCGCGCGGATTCCAGCCGAGCCGCAGCACGTTGACCGCCACCCCGCGGCGGCCGAAGACCAGCGCTTCGCGGCAGCTCCACATGTAGATGTCGAGCTCGCGTCCCTGCACCGACGGGCCGGTGTCCATGATGGTGTAGATGCCGTTGTAGCGCGGGCTGAGCGAGTCGATCTGGATCACCGACCCGACCGGGAGCAGCTTCGGGTCCGCCGCGGCAATGCCCGTCCGCACCGCGGCGCCCGACGCCGTCGTCGTGCCCTTGCAATAGGCGGTGGCGGCGAAGCGCAGCCGCGCGCCCGGGCGCGGCGTGCCGGTGGTCTCACGGACCGCGATCTCCCGGGCGGCGGTGATCTTCGAGTCGAGCGTGGTCACTTCATGCAGGAGTACGAAGCCCAGCACCGCGCCGCAGGTGGCGGCAATCTTCTGCGTGAGCGAGCGTGACAGCCACATGCCGGATGGCCGCATACCGGACGGGTGCATACCGCGTGGGCTCATGCGGCACCGGCCTCACGCTCAGGCCTGGACCGGGTCCGGCGGTTCCTCGCGCCGCAGGGCGCGCAACAGGACGAGGACCAGCCGGTGCGCGATGAACCCGAGAACGAGGCCGCCGGCGATCGAGCCGATCGCAAACGGCCACACCATCGGCCGCAGCAACGCAAACGTGCGCGTCATCGCGGCGAAGCCGAAGCCCGCTTCCGCGAACACCCGGCGCAGGTCGTCGGCCAGCCCGGACGGCGGGTCGAGACCGAGCAGCCGTGCCCCCACCTCGGTCGCGAGGAGGTAGTAGGCGGGAACCACCCAGGGCAGATTAATACAAAGACCGGCCACCACGGCAACCCGGCTCAATCTGAGAAATTGTGCGAAGGCCAGGCCGATGAGGATCTGCAGCCCGAGAAATGGCGAAAAGCTGAGGAAAACGCCGATTCCGAACGCGAGCGCGATGCGTTCGGGCGTGTCGGGCAGGCGAGCCAGCCCGGCCACGAGACGGCCGAGCCAGGCTCTCATCCCGCGTCCCGCGAGCCGGCGAAGTGCTCGAAGCCGGACGGGAGCGGTTCGAGCCCGGCGCCGTCGCGACGGATCGTCACGGCGTCGTCAGCCGTGATCTCGCCGATCTCGGTGATCGTGACCCGGCCGAGCCTGGCGGCCGCCTCGAAGCGCCGCCGCGCGCGCCGGGGGACGGCGCACAGCAGTTCGTAGTCATCGCCTCCCGTCAGCGCCGCGTGCAGCGGGCGTCCCGGATCGCCGGCAAAGACGGTACGCGCCGCGGGAGCGATCGGAATCGTCGCCTCGTCGATGCGGGCGCCGGTCCCCGACGCCTGCGCGATCTGGCCCACCGCGTCGGCGAGGCCGTCGCTGAGATCCATGCACGCCGATGCCGCGCGCGTCCTGCCGGCAATGAGCCCGAAGCGGACGCGCGGCTCGGGCCGCAGGTATCGCTCCACGCCGGCGGCCACCGCCTCCGGCGCTTCCGCCTCCATGCCGTGGTTCCGCAGCCAGGCGAGTCCGGCTGCGGCGCCGCCGACCGCTCCGGTGACGAAGAGCGCGTCTCCTGCACGGGCCCCGCTCCGCGACAGGAGCTTCCGCCGCTTGACGCTCCCCGTCAGCGTGACGTCCACGACCAGCGGGCCGGGCGAGCGGGTCACGTTGCCGCCCACGAGCGCGACCCGGTAGCGCGCCGCGCCGTCGAGAAACCCGTCGACGAGCGATTCGAGCTCGGACCAGGGGAGCGCCGGCGGCAGCGCCAGCGAGAGGAGCGCGGCGCGGGGCTGCGCACCCATTGCGGCGAGATCGCTGAGGTTGACCGCGAGGGCGCGGTAGCCGATCGCCGACGCACCGACGAATCGCCGATCGAAATGCACGCCTTCGACGAGCGCGTCGGTCGTGAGGACGTCGAGCGCGTTGCGCACCGGCTCGAGGACGGCGGCGTCGTCGCCGACGCCGAGGACGAGGAAGGGAGGAGGAGCAACCAGCCGCGACCGGACGAACGCGATGACGCGATGCTCGCCGGCCTCGCCCACCGTCATCGTGCGTACTCGACGGCACGCGTCTCGCGAATCACCGTCACCTTGATCTGGCCGGGGTACTCGAGCTCGTTCTCGATGCGGCGTGCGATGTCCTTCGACAGCCAGACGGCTTCCTCGTCGCTGATCCGCTCGCTCTCGACGAGGATGCGGATCTCGCGGCCGGCCTGCAGCGCGAAGGCCTTCGACACGCCGGAGAACGAGTCGGCGATGCCCTCGAGCTTCTCGAGCCGCTTCACATAGGACTCGAGAATGTCGCGGCGCGCCCCCGGACGTGCCGCCGAGACCGCGTCGGCGGCCTGGACGATCATCGACTCGAGCGACGGCCAGTCGATGTCCATGTGATGGGCGGCCATGGCGTCGATGACGGCCTGGCTCTCGCCGTACTTCCGCAGCACCTCGATCCCGAGCTCGAGATGCGAGCCGTGGAGGTCTCGATCGATCGCCTTGCCGACGTCGTGCAGGAAGGCGCCACGCGTCGTCACCTGCGCATCCAGGCCGACTTCACGGGCCATCGTGCCGGCGAGAAACGCGACTTCCTTCGAATGGTTCAGGACGTTCTGCCCATAGCTCGTTCGGTACTTGAGCTTGCCCATCAGCCGCAGCAGCTCCGGGTGGACGTCGTAGAGACCGAGCTCGAAGGCCGCGGCTTCGCCGTCCTTCAGCACGCTCGTTTCCATCTCCGCCTTCACCTTGTCCACGACCTCCTCGATGCGGGTCGGATGAATGCGGCCGTCCGCCACCAGCTTCGCAATCGCCTGGCGCGCGATCTCGCGCCGGAGCGGGTCGAAGCTCGAAAGGATGATCGCGCCGGGCGTGTCATCGACGATGAGCTCGACGCCGGTGGCGAGCTCGAGGGCACGGATGTTCCGGCCCTCGCGGCCGATGATGCGGCCTTTCATGTCGTCGCTGGGCAGATCGACGACCGAGACCGTGGTCTCGATGGCGTGCTCGGCCGCGCTGCGCTGGATGGCCTCGGTGATGACCTGTTTCGCGCGCTCGGCGGCGATCTCCCTCGCTTCGGCGTCGAGGCGCTTGACGAGGTGCGCGGCTTCGCGGCGGGCGTCCGACTCGATCTGCCGGAGCAGCAGCTCGCGCGCCTCGTCGGCGGTGAGGCTCGCCAGGCGCTGCAGCTCGCGCTGCTGTTCGGCCGCCAGCCGCTCGTGCCGCGCCGCCGCCTCCTCGGCAATCGCCAGGCGCCGGGTGATGGCCTGCTCCCGGGCGGCCAGTTCACGCTCGGCCCGCTCGGTGGCCGCGCTCCGGTCAGCCAGCGTCCGGATCTGCTCGACCTGGCTCTGTTCCAGGCGCGCGATCTCCTGCCGGCGTTCGCGCGCCTGACGCTCGGCCTCCACGATCAGCTCATGGGCCTTCTCCTTGCCGGCGAGGACCGCTTCCTTGTGCCGCGCCTCTGCGTCCCGCTCCGATTCGCGCCGGATCTGGGCGGCCTGCTCCTGCGCCCGGCCCACCGTCTCGGCGGCGATACGCTTCCGGTTCGCAATCCAGTACAGGAGGATCGCGCCGCCGGCCACGAGGCCGAGCAGGATGTCGAGGATGTAGATGAAACACAGGTCACGCATGTCGAACCCCACCCGCGTGTTGGGCGCGCGTGACGGAGAAGGGGGGAGGGGGAGAAAAGAGCCCCGCGTTGCCGTGTGGCGAGGTCGGATGAACCTGCGATTGCAGGTGGAACCGCCATTAGCAGTCGCGCGTCAGGCTTCCTCGGAACAGAGGCATGCACACGGCGCGACCTCGCGATTCACTTGGGTAGAACGTTGGCTCAACCGAGCACTCGACCCATCACGCGCAACCCAGGGCGAACGTGAAATCGGATCTTAGAACGAAGAGCTTGAGCGGAGCAAGCACGGAGACAGGCCACGGACAAAATCTGACGGATCCGAACCACGGACAGGAATCTGACCAGATCCGGAGCAACGGACAGGATCCGACCAGACCCGCAGCCACGGATAGATCTGACGAGATCCGATGGGCCATTGACACCAGCCACGGGCAGATCTGAAGAGTTCGGACCGACACGGAGCCATTGAGAACTGGACACACGGACGAGATTGGAGCGCGGATCTACGGAAAGGACTCAGGCGCGACAGCCACGTCCCAGCCTGTCGCAGGTGTGGGCGCGGACTGCTGTCGAGCTGTCGCGCGTTGACCACTCATGCGCCGGGACCGCTGGGGAAATGTCAGATCTTGTCCGTGCCCTCTGTCCGTGGCCCCAGTGTCAAATCTTGTCGTCGGCGGCGTTTATAGGGTGGATATGGTTCGATATCGCCCTGCCGTTCTGGTCGTTCTGACGATGTGCGTGGTGATGGCGTCAATCACGTGCGACCGAGCGTCTCCATCGCTTCCCGCTGCCCCGACGCCCGCGACGGTGAGCGTGTCGGGCACGGTGTTCATTCACGATGCACAGGGCGTGCGACCGTACGCAAATGCCAGCCTGTACGGCTGGGCTGAAATCGATCGCGTTGGAGGTGGCCCGGCCGGCCACGCGACGACCGATTCGGCCGGCAGGTACCAGTTCAGAGGGCGGTCGGCTTCTCGGTTTCGAATCTACTTCGGCTGGGGGGCGCCGGCATATCAACCGTGTGCCGTAACAGTCGCCCTGACGGGGGATGTGACGCGCGACGTGCGCGCCGTGATCGACGAGGATCAACTCGGCGCCAGGCTGCCGCAGCAGTTGCTTGCGCAAACTCCGACGCTCTCCGGCGTCGTGTTCGAAGCTACCCCTGACGGACCACGTACCCTGCGCGATGTTCGTATCGAGGTGGACGGTACCGGGTCCGGCGACGAGTTGACAGCTTCAACCCTGACCGACAGCGATGGCCGGTATGTGGTTTGCGCGCTGGAACTCGACAGACACACCGGCATCTCTTTTTCGAAACCCGGGTATCGGAACCGTTGCCAAATGGGTGGAGCTGACGGGCGCCGCCACCACGTTCGACGTCGAGTTGCACCGGCAATAGCGCACGCGCGAATCATCGAGCTGCGCCCGCGCCGCTCCCGCTTGTCATCGTCAGCGTGAGTTACGGTTGGCAAGCCTGCGAAGGTTTAGCCCCTGTCCTATCGGATCTTGTCAGATCTAATCCGTGGCCCTTGTCAGATCTAATCCGTGGCCCTTGTCAGACTTGTCCGTGGCCCAGGTGCAGGCGATCGAGGGCCCGATCCACGAGCCGCTCGAGATCCTGGGCGCGGCGGGCCACTTCGCTTTGATCGAAGCTGCCGGCGCCCCGGCAGCGGAACAATTCATCGGCAATATTGAGCGCCGCCAGCACCGCAATCTTCAGCGATTCGCCGGTCGGGACCTCGTCTCCGGATCGGGCCATCTTGGCATCGACGTACCGAGCCAGCTCGACGATGTACTCCTCGTCCAGGGCACTGCGCACCGGGTAGCGCAGACCCTGAATCTCCACGGTGACGACGCGGGTGGGGTCGTTCAATGCAGGCTCTCAGCTGGCTCTCAGCTCTGGCTGTCGCGGAGCTGATGGCTGACAGCTAAATCTCGATCGCTTCGATCTGCGCCAGCATGTCGCTGACGCGGGCGCGGATCTGCTCGCGCTCTTCCCGCAGCGCCACGACCTCGGAGGAGGCGCCCTCGGAATCCACGAGTCGCTTGCGCAGCGTCGCGACCTCGTCGCCCATCGTGGCGTTGTCGGCAGTCAGCCGCGCGTGATCGGCTCGCAGCTGCTCGACCACCCCCACGAGGCGGCGCACCTTGTCTTCCAGTCGTTCAATCGCATCGAGCTCGACGCTCTGCGCGGTCTTGGGCATCTCGGGACTCTCGTCTCTCGGCAGGTTGGATCGTTGGTCGTATGGTTCGCCGGTCGCATGGTTCGCTGGTCGGTGCGGCCTCGAACCGGATTCGGTTGACGTTCGCGGCCCGGTCGTCCGCGGCCCGCAGGATCACTGTCGCAGCGTGGCGCCATGCGCCCGCAGCAGCGCCGCCAGGACCGCATCCATCGCGGTCTGCACCTCGGCGTCGGTCAGCGTGCGATCCGGTGCGCGGAATGTGAGCCGCAGCGAAAGGCTGCAGGATCCCTCCGGGACGCCGCGGCCTTGATACCGATCGAACTCCCCGACGCGCTCGAGTGTGGGCGGCGCCGCACGGCGAATCGTGTCACGAATGTCGGCGGCGGACAAGCCGGACGGAACGACGATCGAGATGTCGCGCGCGCTCGACGGGAAGCGGGGCAGTGGGGTCACCCGCACCCGATCGCTGCCCGTCGTCCACTCGGCCACTGCATCGAGATCGATCTCGGCGACGAACACCGGATCGCGCGCCGGCACGCCATGCGCCTCGGCGATCGCCGGTGCAAGCTGGCCGACGAGGCCCGCCGTGCGCGCGTCGGCGGCGGCGTCGCCGGATCGCGTCACCCGAATCGCCGACGCGCTCGCGGCAGTCAAGCCGCGCGCCGCGCCCGGCGCGAAGGACGTCTCGAGGCCGAGGGCCTGGCAGAGTGCCGACACGACCCCGATCATGTCGAAGAGATCCGCGGCCCGGCCACTGCCGCTCCAGTGCATGCCGCTCGCCTGTCCGGTCCACGCGAGCGCCAGGGCCCGATGCTCGCCCCGCTCGCGCGTGAAGCAATTCGCCAGCTCGAACAGCCGCAGGTCGCGCTGCTCGCGGTTCCGGTTGTGCGCGACGCTGTCGATCAGGCCGGCCAGCAGCGTCGGCCGCATGACGGCGAAGGTCTCCGACAGCGGGTTGGCGAGCGTGACGAGCGACTGCTCGTCGGCAAAGCGCAGCGCCGCCCGGCGTTCGATGAACGAGAAGGTCACGCACTCGGAGAATCCGGCGGCGCGCGCCAGCGTCCGCAGCCGCGCGTCTCGCGCCAGACGCGGCGCCGGCGGCGGCGGGGCCGCCTCAGCGCCGGGAACGTCTCGCGGATCCGGTCGTAGCCATGCACGCGGGCGACTTCTTCGACCAGATCGATTTCGCGCGCGACGTCGCCGCGCCAGGACGGCACGGTGACGGTCCAGGCGCCATCGGACGCGTCGGCATCGGCCCGATCCATCACGAAACCCAGACCGGTGAGGATTCGGCTCACGTCCGGTTCCGGCACTTCGGACCCCAGCACGCGCTCGATACGCGACCGGCGCAGCGTCACCAGCTGCGGCTGGCGAGGGCCTGGCCGCGCATCGATCCAGTCGCGCCGGCTCGTGCCCGCGCCGATTGCCTCGAACAACTCGCACGCCCGGTCCAGCGCCACCGCCGGCGCCTCGGGATCCGCGCCGCGCTCGAAGCGGTAGGACGCCTCGGTCGACAGGCCGAGACGACGGCTCGTCAACCGGACGGAGCGCGGCTGGAAGTACGCGCTCTCGAGCACGATGGTGGTCGTCGCCATCCGAGACCTCCGAGTCGCTGCCGCCCATCACCCCGGCCACGGCCTGCGCGCGATCGGCATCGGCAATGACCAGCATGTCTCCCTGCAGCACGCGCGATCTGACCGTCGAGCGTCGTCAGGCGCTCGCCCGGCGCAGCGCGACGGATCCGGAGGTGCGGGCCGGCCAGCCGCGCCAGATCGAACGCATGCAGCGGATGCCCGGTCTCGAGCAGCACGTAGTTGGTGACGTCGACGATGTTGTTGATGCTGCGAATGCCGGCGGCGTGCAGCCGCGCGATCAGCCACGGAGGTGAAGGCCCGACCCTGATGTCCGCGACGGCAGCCGTATAGCGCGGGCACAGTTCCGCGTCTTCGATCGTGACCCTGAGCGGCCCCGCCGTGGAGGGATCGCCGGGTGTGGGAGGCGACGCGGGGGTGTAGCGCAGCGGCCGATCGAACAGGGTCGACACCTCGCGCGCGATGCCCGACATGCTCAGGCAGTCGGGGCGGTTCGCCGTGATCTCGAGATCGATCACCGCATCCGGCCACGGCGCGGCTGAAGCGTCGCCCTCCTGCGGCGGATGAGGCGCCACGCCTGCCAGCTCGAAGCCTGCCATGTGCAGGCGATGCGCCAGCGTGGGGACATCCACCGGGACATCGACGAGTTCACGGAGCCAGGAGACGAGGACCTTCACGGCAGTTACGAGCTACCAACGCGAACGACCAGTAAGACCGAAGACCGACCGAGCCGTAGCCAGACTCACTGCGGAAACTGCTCGAGAAACCGCATGTCGTTCTCGTAGAACTGCCGGATGTCGTCGACGCCGAAGAGCAGCATGGCCAGGCGCTCGATCCCCATGCCGAAGGCAAACCCCGTATAGCGTTCGGGATCGTAGCCGACGGCCTCGAAGACCGCCGGGTGGACCATGCCGCAGCCCAGCACCTCGAGCCACTTCGGCCCGCGCGCCGGATCGCGCAGGAAGACGTCGGCGCTCGGTTCCGTGTACGGGAAGAAGGTGGGCCGGAACGCGATCTCGATTCGAGACCCGCTCGTGCCAGCCGCTCCATCCGCTCCATCCGCTCCAAAGAGCTCTCGCAGGAACCCGACGAGCGTCCCCTTCAGATCCCCCATGGTCACGCGCTCGCCGACGACCAGGCCCTCGACCTGCTGGAACATCGGCGTGTGCGTCTGATCGAGGTTGTCGCGGCGATAGACGCGACCCGGACAGATGATGCGCACCGGCGGCTCGTGCCGCTCCATGTAGCGGATCTGCATCGACGAGGTGTGCGTCCGCAGCAGCGTCGCCGGCCGCGGCACGCCCGTCCGCTCGCGCTGGCGGCCCGGGCTGTCGGCACCCACCGGCACGACGCCTCGTGCGAACGGCTCGTCGAGATAGAGCGTGTCCTGCATGTCGCGCGCGGGGTGCTCCGCCGGCAGGTTCAGCGCTTCGAAGTTGTGGTAGTCGTCCTCGGTCTCGGGGCCGTCGAGAATCTCGTAGCCCGAGCGGGCGAAGTAGCCTTCGATCCGCTCGCGCAGCAAGGTGAGCGGATGACGATGGCCGAGGATCGGCGGCCGTCCGGGGAGCGTCACGTCGAGCCGCGGCGTGGCGGACGGCGCGTCCACGACGGCGCGCCGCGACGCCAGCGAGGACTCGACGTCGGCCTTGAGCTCGTTGACGAGCCGTCCCAGGTCGCGCCTGACCTCGGCGGGTGCCGCGGCCAGTTGCGAGAACAGGCCGGTCACGAGGCCGCCCTTGCGCCCGAGATATCGATCGCGCAGGGCCTGCAGGTCCTGCGGCGAGACGCCGCGGCCAGATCCGTCGCGAACGCCTCGCGGAGGGCCGTAATCGCCGCGGCGTCGAGCATCTGCGCCTAGGCGGTGGTCTGGCGGGCCGGGCGTCGCGGGCCTTCGCCGCGAGCGCGGCGAACGCGGCCGGCTCGCGCGCGGCGAGCTCGGCGAGCATCTTGCGATCGAGCGTCACGCCGGAGGCCTCGAGGCCCCGGATGAACGCGCTGTAGGACAGCCCGTGCTCGCGTGCGGCGGCGTTGATGCGGACGATCCACAGCCGGCGGAAGTCGCGCTTCTTGCGGCGGCGGCCGACGAAGGCGTACTTGAGCGCCGTGTCGACCGACTCTTTCGCCGCGCGATACAGCTTGCTCTTGGTCTGATAGAAGCCTTTCGCCCGGGCAAGAAGCTTCTTGCGCTTGGCGCGGCGGACGGTTCCTCGTTTGACTCTTGGCATGGTCGATCTCTGTCGGGCTACGGGCTGCGGGCTACAGGCTACGGGCAACCGGGGACAGACACATCATTCGCGACGCGCGAGAAGACAAGTGCTTCCCAGGTCCGCAGCCCGTAGCCCGTAGCCTGTAGCCCAGATCTTTACTTGTACGGCAGCATCCGCTCCAGCTTCGCCTGGTCGGCGACGCTGACGACGACCTGCTTGGTCAGCTGTCGCTTCCGCTTCGTCGGCTTGCTCGTCAGGATGTGGCGCTTGAACGCGTGGGCCCGCATGAACTTGCCGGACGCGGTGTTCTTGAAGCGCTTGGCGGCGCCGCGATGGCTCTTGAGCTTCGGCATGGTCGGTCCTACGTCTCTTCTCCCACGGGAGCCGGCGGCGCGGGCGTCAGCGAGTCGGGCGATTCCTGGGCCTCTTTCGGGGCCTCCCGTCGCGGCGCCTGCCGGGCGACGACCGGCTGGACGGGTGCACCGTCCGGGACGGCGGCCCGCGGTTCGGCCGTCGCCGGGCGCCGCTGCTGTGCAGCCTGCGGCCGTGGGCCGAGAATCGTGTGCATCGTGTTGCCCTCGAGCCGCGGCATGTTCTCCGAGACCGCCAGCTCGCTCACTTCCTGGATCAGCCGCTCCAGGATGCGCCGGCCGATTTCGGGGTGCGCGATCTCGCGACCCCGGAAGAACACCGTCGCCTTGACCTTGTCGCCTTCGGCCAGGAAGCGCTCGATGTGCTTCTTCTTGAACTGGTAGTCGTGCTCGTCGACTTTCGGGCGGAACTTGATCTCCTTGACCTCGATCGTCTTCTGGTGCTTCCGCGCCTGCCGCTGCGCGCTTCTGCTCGGTGTACTGGTAGCGCCCGTAGTCGGTGATGCGGCACACCGGCGGCACGGCCGTCGCCGACACCTCGACCAGGTCGAGTCCCTTGGAGCGCGCAATGCGCACCGCGTCCTGCGGCGCCATGATGCCCAGCTGCTGGCCGGTCTCATCGATGACGCGCACTTCGCGCACGCGGATTCGCTCGTTGATCCGCACCCGGTCGTCCCGGCGCGGACCGCGCATGCCTCGTGGTTCGAAGGCGATAACTACCTCCCCTTGTTCGCGACCTCGCGCGTCGCGTCGGCGATGAACGCCTCGACGCTGCGCGATCCGAGATCGCCGCCGCTGCGGCTGCGCACCGACACGGTGCCATCCGCCGCCTCGCGATCGCCCATCACCAGCATGTAGGGAATCTTCTGGAGCTGGGCTTCACGAATCTTGAATCCGATCTTCTCGACCCGGGCGTCGAGCTCGACCCGCAGGCCGGCCTCGGCCAGCCGCCGCACCACCGCCCGCGCGGCGTCCGCATGCCGATCCGCAAGCGGCAGCACCACGGCCTGCACCGGCGCCAGCCACAGCGGGAACGCGCCGGCGAAATGCTCGATGAGCAGCGCCATGAACCGCTCGAAGCTCCCGAAGATCGCGCGGTGGATGACGACCGGGCAGTGCTCGGCGTTGTCGGCGCCGACGTACTTCAGCTCGAACCGCTGCGGGATCTGGTAGTCGAGCTGAATCGTCGCGCACTGCCACTTGCGGCCAATCGCGTCGGTGACGTCGAAATCGATCTTCGGCCCGTAGAACGCCCCGTCGCCGGCGTTGATGGTGTAGGCCTGACCGGCGCCGTCCAGGGCCCGCCTGAGCTCGGCCTCGGCATGATCCCACGTCGCCACCTCGCCGAGAAACTCCTCGGGGCGGGTCGAGAGCTTCACACTGTACTCGAGACCGAAGTCCTCGTAGACGCGCTGCACCAGCTTGAGCAGCCGCTCGACCTCCTCGCCAATCTGCGATTCCATCACGAAGCAGTGCGCATCGTCCTGTGAGAACTGGCGCACGCGCGTCAGACCCGACAGGACCCCCGATGCCTCGTTGCGATGCAGGGGCGTCTGCTCGTGGAAGCGCAGCGGAAGGTCGCGATAGCTCCGCACCTCACTGGCAAAGACGAGCATGTGGCCCGGGCAGTTCATCGACTTCACGCCCATCTGCTCGTGCTCGCTCTCGACGATGAACATGTTCTGGCGGTAGTGCTGCCAGTGTCCCGACGTTTCCCAGAGCGCCTTGTTGAAGACCAGCGGCGTCTTCAGCTCCACGTACCCGTTCGGCAGCAGGATGCCGCGCATGTAGTCGGCAATTGCCTGATAGATCCGCGTGCCCTTCGCCAGCCAGAACGCCGCGCCCGGCGCCCACGGGTGGAACGTGAAGAGCCCCAGGTCCTTGCCGAGCCGCCGGTGGTCGCGCTTCTTGGCCTCCTCGATGCGCGTCAGATACGCGTCGAGGTCCGCCTTGCTGAAAAACGCCGTGCCGTAGATCCGCTGCATCGGCTGGTTCTTCGCGTCGCCCTTCCAGTAGGCATTCGACGTGGAGAGCAGCTTGAAATGTCCCAGACGACCGACCGACGGGACGTGCGGCCCGACGCAGAAGTCGAGGAAGACGTCCTTGATGTCGTAGCACGACACCACGTCGCCGCCCTTCTCCTCGATCAGCTCCACCTTGAGCGGCTCGCCGCGGGCGGCGAAGAACGCCTTGGCGTCGGCCTTCGCCCGCAGTTGCCGCTCGAAGGGCAGGTCGCGCGCCGCAATCTCCCGCATCCGGTCCTCGATGCGGGCGAGATCCTCCGGCACGAACGGGCGCTCGACGACGAAGTCATAGAAGAAGCCGTCTTCGATCGCCGGGCCGATGCCGCACTGCGTGCCGGGGAAGAGCTCCAGCACCGCTGCCGCCAGCAGGTGGGCGGTGCTGTGCCGATAGAGCGCGAGCGCGTCGGGATCTTTGTCGGTGACGATGCGGACCCGGGCGTCGTGGTCGATCGGCCGGCTCAGATCGACGAGCTGGTCGTCCACCGTGACCGCGAGCGCGGCCCTGGCCAGCCGCGGCGAGATCGACTCCGCCACCGCGGCTCCCGTCGTGCCGGCGGAGACGCGCTTGACCGAGCCGTCCGGGAGCGTGAGCGCAATCTCGCCGGGCGAAGCCACCGAGTCAACCACGTGCGTCATCGAAGCTGGAACACGGGGGGATCTGAGGCACGGAGGCGGAGTCGGCAGGCGTGCAGTGATCGGGTGATACCGAAGGAATCGGACGGACGGGCAGGCCAGGGCGATGTAATGGTAGGCACGGGTGGACTTGAACCACCGACCTCCTGCGTGTCAAGCAGGCGCTCTAACCCCTGAGCTACGCGCCTCTGTAACGCCGCAAGCCCTTGCGCGAACGGGCAGTATACCAGCCCGGCTTTCGGCGAGTCAAACGACGTAAGGGGCGCTGGTTCAGTTGACGGAGTCCTTGAGCGCCTTGCCGACCTTGAAGCGTACGACGCGCCGTTTCGGGACTTTGATCGAGGCGCCGGTCTGGGGGTTGCGCGCCGTGCGCGCCTTGCGCTGCGCGGTCTGAAACGTGCCGAAGCCGACGAAGGTCACGGGCTGCCCCTTCTTGAGCGACCGCTTCACGCCGTCGAGCAGCGATTCCACGGCGAGGGCGGCGGCCGCCTTGGTGAGACCGGTGTCCTTGACGATCTTGGCAATGAGATCCTGCTTGTTCACCGAATCCCTCCTCAGGCCTGTACGGCGCACAGCGCGCGGCGCCCGTTCACCGCGCACGTCAGGCGAAAGTGGTGCGGTTATACGCGACCGGTCCGGGGGAGTCAAGCGCACGCGGCGCGATTACGCCGCCTTCTTGGGAAGGAGCTGTTCGACGGCCTTGTCGAGCATCGGATCGCTCGTCGGCGGCGGGTCGCCGAACTCGACGTCGGGTGGCTCGATCTCGACGGCGGGCGCGAGCCCGGTCCCGTGGATGGCGGCCCCGGTCGGCGTCAGATAGCGCGTATAGGTGATCCACAGCCCGCTGCCGTCAGGCAGCTTCACCAGCTTCTGCAGGCCGGCCCGTCCGAGCGTGCGCTCGCCGACGAGGGTGGCGCGCTTGTTGTCGAGCAGCGCCGCGGCGAAGATCTCAGCGGCGCCCGACGTGCCCGCGGACGACAAGAGCACGACCGGCATGGTGATGCGTCCATCGCCGCTCGCGGCGGTCACCACGCCTTCCTTGCCGCTCCGCGTCTCGCGCGCCGACAGCGTGCCGCTGGGCACGAACAGCCGCGCCGCCGCGATCCCGTCGTCGAACTTCCCCTCGGCGGTCTGCCGGATGTCGACGACGAGCGACTGGGCGCCGGCCTTCGCCAGCGCCGACACCTGTGACTCGAGCCGGCCCGCGACGCCGCCGTCGAACGCCGCCAGACGGACGTAGCCGATGCCCGGCGCCTGCAGCTTGCCGGTCACATCGCCCGTCGCCTGCGCGGCGCGCACGAGCGTCATCTCCCGCGGGTCGCTGGCCGAGCCGCGCAACACCGTGAGCACGACCTTCGATCCGACGGGACCACGCAGCAGCCGCATCCCTTCGAGCGCCGACAACTGGCGCGTCGACGTCCCGTCGATCGACCGCACGTAGTCGCCGGTCGCCAGCCCCGCCGCGGCCGCGGGCGAGCCATCGCGCGACGCGATCACGCGCAGGTAATAGCCGCGCGTCAGCTCGAGGCCGATCGTGCCCGGTGGCAGCGCCGCTCCGGCCTCGACCGCCTTGGCCTGCAGGGGATCGAGATAGGCGCTGTCGGCGTCCAGGCCTTCGGAGAGGCCGCGCATCGCGCCGCCCATGACCTTGTCCACGTCCACCGGCTCCACATAGCTGCCCATGATGAGGGACACGACGTCTTCGAAGACGCGGAGGTGCTGATACGTGCCTTCGCGCGCAAACGCCTGACCGAGCAGGGCGCCGACGACCAGAAACACGACGAGCGGCGTGGAGACGAGGAGGACGAGCCAGCGGGTGCGCGAAGACATGAAATCGGGCTACGGGCTACGGACTACAGGCTACGGGTTACAGGCTGCTTAGCCCAACAAGCGTCATCGGTTCAGCCATTGTACGGGATCGACCGGGCGGCCGTCGATGCGCAGCTCGAAGTAAAGAGACGAGCCGCCCGCCGGGGCTGTTCCCACGGTTCCGACGAGCTGGCCGGGACCAGGGATCAGGCGACCAGGGATCAGGGATCAGGCCAGGCATCAGGCACTCAGGCCGGCTCAGGCCTCAGGCAACGGACAAGAGCAGAGACCACGACCAACGCCCAACGACCAGAGACCAAAGACCAGCGACCAGAGACCAACGACCAAACGGCCCGCAGCCCGTAGCCCGTAGCCCGACATTCCAACACTGTCCCCCCGAGTACACTTGACGCAATGACTGAAGGCCGATCATCAGGCCGCGTCCTCGCCCTCGATGTTGGCGCGCGGCGCACTGGCCTGGCCCTCAGCGATCCGACGGGCACGCTCGCCACGCCGTTCGGCGTCATCACCTCGAGGACGCCGCTCCGTGAGATAGTCGGCACGATCGAACGGCTTCGCCACGAGTCCGACGGCCTTGCGGCCGTGGTCGTCGGCCGGCCGGTCAGGCTCGACGGCACGCCGAACGAACAGACCTCGCGGGTGGACGCGCTGGTGTCGGCATTGCGGAATCGGGCAGGCCTGCCCGTGCTGCTCCAGGACGAGCGGCTCACCAGCGTCGAAGCGGAGAGCCGGCTCGCCGAGCAGGAAAAGGACTGGCGGGCGCGCAAGGCGAAGCTCGACGCCGCGGCGGCGGCGGTGATCCTGCAGGAGTATCTCGACCGGCAGCGCGCATGACTCGCATCCTCGCCTGGTTCTTCGCCGTCCTTCTGGTGGTGCTCGTGGGCGGCCTGGTCGCCATGCGCGAGATCGGCCGTCCGTACCGCGGCTTCACCGGTGACGAGATCTTCGTGGACGTGCCCCCGGGCAGCGGGGTGAGCGCCATCGGGCGGCGGCTCGCGGAACGGGGTGTCGTGCGCAACCGGCTGGCGTTCCGCCTGGCCATGTGGCAACACGGCCGCAGCCGCACCCTGAAGGCCGGCGAGTACCGATTCTCCGGCGAGGTCCGGCCAGCGGAAGTCGTCGATCGGCTGGCCCGCGGCGATGTCTACCTGCGCGCCATCACCTTCCCGGAAGGGCTGCAGGCGACAGAGATGGCCGCGATCTACGAGTCTCACGGACTCGGCACGGCGCGTGACTTCGTGACCGCGGCGCAGCAGCCGGGTCCAGTCGCCGTACTCGACGCGGCGGCCCCCGACCTCGAAGGCTACCTGTTCCCGGAAACCTATGCGCTGCCGCGACACGCGGACGCGTCGACGCTGATCACGCAGATGGCGAACCGGTTCGTCGAGGTCTACGACGAGGAACTGCGCAAGGCGGCGGCGGCGCGGGGACTGTCCACGCGCGAGGCCGTGACGCTGGCCTCGCTCATCGAGAAGGAGACCAGCCGCGCCGAGGAGCGCGTGATCGTGTCGGCCGTCTATCACAACCGGCTGCGCATCGGGATGGGGTTGCAGTGCGATCCCACGGTGATCTATGCGCTGCAGAAAGCGGGCCGCTGGACAGGCAACCTGACGCGCGAGGGCCTGGCGTTCGACTCGCCCTACAACACCTACAAGTACCGCGGCCTGCCCCCGGGTCCGATTGCGGCGCCTGGCCGGGCGTCGCTCGAAGCCGCCGTCCATCCGGCGTCGGTCCCCTATCTCTACTTCGTCAGCCGCAACGACGGGTCGCACGTCTTTGCGACCACGCTCGACGAACACAACCGCAACGTGCACGAGCACCAGGTCAAGTACTTTCGCGATCAGCGCGCGAAGGCCGGGGGCACGCTAGCGGCGGCCTACCGTTCCGCCCACTTCAATTTCTGGCGGAGCACGGCGAAATACGATCGGGTGGTGGACCGGATCAGCCGCAGGGGCCGGGCCGCGCGGGCCACGCGTACGACGTCGTTGCCCGTGAGCGTATGGCCCGTCTGCCCGTCGGCCATCATGAACATCTCCTGCGATCCGTCGAGGAGGGGCTGAATGGTGAGCACCGAGGCCGCGGGAATCACCACCGGCCGGTTGCTCAGGGTATGCGGCGCGATCGGTGTCAGCACCAGCGCGTCCACGCTCGGGTGCACGATCGGCCCGCCAGCCGAGAGATTGTAGGCCGTGGACCCGGTGGCGGTGGCGATGATCACGCCGTCGGCTCTGAAGCGCGCCACGAACTCGCCGTCGATGCTCACCGACAGATCGGCCATCCGCGACATCGGCCCGCGATTGACCACGACGTCGTTCAGCACCGGGGTGGCTTTCTGCTCCACACCGTCCCGCACGATCGCGGCGTGCAGCATCACGCGCGACTCGAACGCGGCCTCGCCCGCCAGGGCGAGCGCGAGCGCGTCGTGCAGCTCGGGCAGCGTCGTCTCGGTGAGAAAGCCGAGGCTGCCGAAGTTCACGGCCAGCACCGGGACGTCGAGCCCCGCCCGGGCGATGCGCCCGGCGGCGCCCAGCAGCGTCCCGTCCCCGCCCAGCACGACGATCAGATCGACGGCGGTGGGCAGGACGTCGGCGCCGACCGTCGCATGGCGGCCGCTCAGCTCGAGCGCGGCGGACACCGGGTCGAAGACCGGGGTCACGCGGCGGGCGGACAGCCAGTTCGCGAGATCCTGCAGCACATCGCCGATGCCGGCCAGACCTGGCTTGACGACGATGCCGACGCGCGAGATGGGAGAAGAGGTCATGGGGCCATCGCTGGTCGCGGTGCAAGCCTACCCCGGGGCTGGCGTCTCGGCGCTACGAAGCCACAGGGCTACAGGGCGCCCGGTTCGACGGACCTCCGCTTCAGGTGCAGCAGGAACTCCTTGTTCCCTTCCGCCCCCGCGATCGGCGAGGGCGTCAGCCCGGCGACGACATATCCGAGGCGGCGGGCTTCCGCGACGACCTCCCCGACCACCCGCTCGTGGACCGCGGGGTCTCGCACGATACCACCAGTGCCCACCGCGTCTCGCCCGGCTTCGAACTGCGGCTTCACCAGCGCCACGACGTCCCCGCCGGGCGCCACCAGATCGATCAGCGCCGGCAGGATCAATCGCAACGAGATGAACGCCACGTCAATCGTGAGCACGCCGAAGCAGCAGGGGCCTCCGGCGAGCCGATCCGCAGTCAGCGTGCGGGCGTTCACGCGCTCGAGGACGCGGACGCGCGGGTCGCTGCGGAGCCGCCAGTCCAGCTGGTTGCGGCCGACGTCGAGCGCGGTCACCGACGTGACGCCGCGCCGCAGCAGGACGTCGGTGAAGCCGCCGGTCGAGGCCCCGACGTCCAGCGCGTCGCGCCCGGCGACGTCGAGGCCGAAGGCATCGAGCGCGTGCACCAGCTTGAGACCGCCACGGCTCACGTAGGGATGATCGGGAACGTCGAGCGTCAACTCGGCATCGTCCGCGACCAGCATCCCGGCCTTGTCGGCGCGCTGCGATCCGATACGGACCTGCCCGGCGAGGATGAGCGCACGCGCGCGCTCGCGCGACGCCACGAGTCCGCGCGCGACGAGGAGCGTGTCGAGCCGGACGCGCTTGGTCACCACGTTCGCTGCACGACCCAGTCGGCGAGCGCCGAGAGGCGTCCGCCCACACCGGCTTCGGCCAGCGCGTGCTTCGCGCGGGCGGCCGCTTCCTGTCCGAGCCGCTTGGAGGCCTCGAGCCCGAACAGCGCCGGATAGGTCGGCTTGCCGGCCACGGCATCCTTCCCGGCGGTCTTGCCGAGGTCGGCCGAGGACGCCTCGACGTCCAGCACGTCGTCGACGATCTGGAACGCCAGTCCAATCTCGCGGCCGAAGAGGTCGATCGCCCGATGAACGGGACGGCGCTGCTCCCGCCATGGTGGCGCCGGCGAGTCCGGCCGCGCGGATGAGCGCGCCGGTCTTGCGCGCGTGCATGTCCCGCAGCGAGTCGGCGTCGAAGGCAGGCGGCGCGTCAGCGCGCGCACGATGCGGCCGCGCGGCGTCGAGATCGATCGCCTGTCCGCCGACCATGCCGGTCACCCCGGCGGCCTCGGCAATCAGCGCGATCGTCGCCAGCTTTCGCGCTGCGAGCGTCCCGTCGGGATCCGCGGGCTCGCGCGCGAGGAGCGCGAACGCCTCGGTCAGCAGGCCGTCCCCGGCGAGAATCGCCATGCCCTCGCCGAACTGCACGTGTGATGTCGGACGTCCCCGTCGCATCGAATCATCGTCCATGGCCGGGAGATCGTCGTGGATGAGTGAATAGGTGTGGATCAACTCGATCGCACACGCCGCGGGCAACGCCAGCCGCTCGGCTTCCTCCACCGCGTCGCCGGCCGCTTCCGCCGCCGCGAGCACGAGCAGGGGGCGCAGCCGCTTGCCGCCCGCGAGCAGGCTGTATCGAAGCGCCGCATCGACGATCGCCGGTGTCGTCGGTGGCCCCGGCCACGCCCGGACGAGCGCCGACTCCACCAGCGCGCGCCGTTGGTCGATCCAGTCGGCGAGTGAGGACGAGGCAGCCACGGGCTCAGCGGGCGTCAGGATCCTGCGTGAGCGCGGCGGGCGCCGGACGCACCTCGCCACGCTCGGTCAGGATCTCGATTCGCCGCTCGGCGTCTTCGAGCTTGGTGTGGCAGAAGCGGGACAGCTTGACGCCGCGCTCGAACAGGCCGAGCGACTCCTCGAGCGGCAGGTCGCCCTGCTCGAGGCGCGTGACGATCGATTCGAGCTCGGTCAGCGCCGATTCGAAGTCTTGGTCGGACATCGGAAGGTTCAAGGCTCAACGACTGAAAGGCTACAGGCTACAGGCTACAGGCTACGGGCTACAGGCTACAGGAAGATCGCTCGTCCATCCGCGGCGGTCGAACTCAGGTCCGGGTGGGGGGCTCGGAGACGTGCGTCACAGTGACGACGCAGTCGAGGGCGCCGCGTTCGACACGGACGTGGACGCTGTCTCCGGCGCGCACGTCGGACGGATCGCGGACGATCGTCTGGCGGTCGGCGGCGAAGCAGACGGCGTACCCGCGCGCCAGGACCTGCAGGGGACTGAGATTCTCCAGCCGGCCGGCGAGCGAGCCCAGGCGCACGGCGCGGCGGTGCGTGGAGGCGCGGGTGGTTCGCGCCAGCGCGGCATCGGCCGCTCCGAGCCGGGCGCGCAGGCGCGCGAGCCGGCGGCGCTGATCCACGGCGTCGAGGCGGCGGTCCAGATCGCGCAGGCTGCGCGAGCCCCGGTCGAGCCGAGCGGCGGTCGCGCGCTGCATCGCGTGTGCGAGCTCGGCGACCTGTCGCTCGCGGTTCGCGAGCCGGGTGCGCACCGTCCCCAGGCCGCGGCGAGTCGTCAGCGCGTGCACCCGGGTGCGCTCGCGCGCGAGCCGCTGCCGAAGGGACGCCACGAGTCGCTGCGCCAGGTGCACCACCTGCCGGCGCAGCTCGTCCTTGCGAGCGACCACGATCTCGGCGGCGTTCGACGGCGTCGCAGCGCGAACGTCCGCGACGAAGTCGGCAATCGTGAAGTCCACCTCGTGGCCGACGCCCGAGACCACCGGCACCCGACAGGCGGCAATCGCGCGCGCGACGATCTCGTCGTTGAACGCCCACAGATCCTCGATCGATCCGCCACCACGGGCGACGATGACGACGTCGATCTGCGGCAGGCGGGCGACGCGCCGAATCGCTTGCGCAATCTCCGCGGCGGCGCCGTCTCCCTGAACGCGGCACGGGCAGATGACGAGGTGCAGGCCGGCGTGCCGCCGGGTCACGACCTTGAGGATGTCGCGGATTGCGGCGCCATCGAGCGAGGTGACGATGCCGATCGTCCGCGGGAGCAGGGGAAGGGCGCGCTTGCGCGCCGATGCGAAGAGTCCCGCGGCATCCAGCCGGCGCTTGAGCTGTTCGAAGGCGAGCTGCAGGGCCCCCAGGCCCTTCGGCTCGAGATGCTCGCAAACCAGCTGACACTCGCCGCGCGGCTCGTAGACGGTGACGCGGCCGCGCGCCACCACGTGCTGACCGTCTTCGGGCTGGAACCGCAGGAACCGCAGCGACGAGCGGAAGATGACCGCCTTCAGCTGGGCGCCCTCGTCCTTCAGCGTGAAGTACACGTGACCCGTCGAGGACCAGCGCTTGCAGTTCGAGATCTCGCCTTCGACCCACACCTCGAAGAACGACTGCTCGAGCCGCCCGCGAATCGCGGACGCGAGATCGGTGACGCTCGAGTACCCGCCGGTGCGGGGGAGCTGGCGACTCCTGTGCCGGCTGGGCCGCGCCGGGCATCGTCTCGGGCTCTGGCTCCGGCTCCGGAGCCGCGTCCTCGAAGGGCAGATCGAAAAGGGACGCCATCGCCGGCCTCGTCACGCCATCTGCTCGAGCTCGACCTTCGACAGGCGGAGGCGCTCGATCGACACCGCCCGTCCCGTGCCCGGATCCACGGTGACGACGACGCCATGGAACATCGGGCGGCCCTTCGCCGAATCGAAGCGCGCCGGCAGTCCCGTGAGGAAGCGCGCGATCACCGGATCCCGCTCCACACCGATGACCCCGTCGTGCGGGCCCGTCATCCCGACGTCGGTGATGTAGGCCGTCCCGCCCGGGAGCACCTGCTCGTCTGCGGTCTGGACGTGCGTATGCGTGCCGACGACCGCGGACACCTGGCCGTCGAGGTGCCAGCCGAGCGCGAGCTTCTCACTGGTGGCCTCGGCATGCATGTCCACCAGCACGATGGGCGTGCGGGCGCGAAGCCGCTGCGCTTCCCGGCGCCCGGTCGCGAACGGGTCGTCGATCGCGTGCATGAACACCCGTCCCATCAGGTTGAGCACGCCCACTTCGTCGCCCTGCCGTGTGCGCACGATCGCCGTCCCGGCACCCGGCACTCCCGGGGGGTAGTTGGCCGGCCGTGTGATGCGCGGCTCGAGCGGCAGGTAGTCGAGCGCCTCCTTCTTGTCCCAGACGTGGTTGCCCGACGTCATCACCTCGACGCCGGCGTCGAACAGCTCCTCGGCCGTCTCCCGGGTGATGCCGAAGCCGCCGGCGCAATTCTCCACATTGGCAATCACGAGGTCCACCGCATGTCGATCGACCAGCCGCTTGATGGCAAGCCGCACGAGGTCGCGACCGACCTTGCCGAAGACGTCGCCGATGAACAGCAGCGTCATCAGGCGGCTTCGATCGGGATGCGGATCGGTCGTCCGCGCCGCTCGGCCATCCGGGGAACGACGATGCGCAGCTCGCCGCGCACCAGCGTGGCGCGAATGGCGCGGGCGTCGAAGGGCAGGCGCAGCGGCAGGACCCGGGAGAACGGGCCCGTGGCGCGCTCGGCGACGTGGAACGCCACCCGGCCGTGACAGACGGGGGTCTTCTGCCCGTCCACTGTCAGAACGCCATTCTGGACCGTGATCGCCAACGTGTCAGCCGGCACGCCGGCGACGTCGATGCGGATCTCGATCCGGTCCGGATGCTCGAGCACGTCGAGGGGCGGTGCCCACTGGCTTCCCTGGCTGGCGGACCCGCCTGCCCAGCTCTCGAGCCACTCCAAGTCGGAACGCATGCCGGGATCATGCGGGATCGGGGAGCCAGGTGCAAGACGCGGGGCCTGGGCAAAACATGATTTAATAACACTCATATTACATGCTTGACATACGCGCATTACTCGTCTATCATCCTTGAAACAGTCGGGACGTCACGATGAGCTGGGCGCCCGAATTGAACAGTTTCCGGGCGGTCGGAGCCGCCCCGCTCCAAGAGGAGAGTGCATGGCCAAACGAGTGATTGGAATCGACCTCGGCACGACGAACTCCGTCGTAGCGGTGATCGAAGGGCGGCGAGCCGGCGGTCATCGTCAACCAGGAAGGCAGCCGCATCGACGCCGTCGGTCGTCGCGTTCGGCAAGGATGGCGAGCGCCTCGTCGGCCAGGTGGCCAAGCGCCAGGCGGTCACGAATCCCGAGCAGACGGTGTTCTCGGTCAAGCGGTTCATGGGCCGGAAGTTCAGCGAGGTGCGCGACGAGGCGGCACGCATGCCGTACGCCGTCGTCGCCGGTCCCAACGGCGATGCCGCGATCGAGGCGCGGGGCAGCCGCAGCGCGCCGCCGGAAATCTCGGCGGCGGTACTGCGCAAGCTGAAGGAGGCGGCCGAAGCCTATCTCGGCGGACCGGTGACCGACGCGGTCATCACCGTGCCCGCCTACTTCAACGACGCCCAGCGGCAGGCGACGAAGGACGCCGGGCGCATCGCCGGCCTGAACGTCGCAGCGCATCATCAACGAGCCCACCGCGGCCGCGCTCGCCTATGGCCTCGACAAGAAGAAGGACGAGACGATTGCCGTCTACGACCTCGGCGGCGGCACGTTCGACATCTCGATTCTCGAGGTGGGCGATGGCGTCGTCGAGGTGAAGTCGACGAACGGCGACACGCACCTCGGCGGCGACAACTTCGACGAGCGGGTCATCGACTGGATGGTGCAGGAGTTCCGCAAGGCGCAGGGCATCGACCTGAGCAAGGACCGCATGGCGCTCCAGCGCCTGCGCGAAGCGGCCGAGAAGGCCAAGATCGAGCTCTCGTCGGTCGTCGAGACCGACATCACGCTGCCGTTCATCACGGCGGACGCGAGCGGTCCGAAGCACCTCGCGCTGAAGCTGACGCGGGCGAAGTTCGAGCAGATGGTCGAGGATTCTCGTCGCGCGCACGCTCGGTCCGGTGAAGCAGGCGCTGGCCGACGCGAAGATCACGCCGGCGGACATCGACGAGGTCGTGCTCGTCGGCGGCTCGACGCGCATTCCGCGCGTGCAGCAGGCTGGTGAAGGAGCACTTCGGCAGGGAGCCGCACAAGGGCGTCAATCCCGACGAAGTCGTGGCGATTGGCGCGGCGGTGCAGGGCGGCGTCCTGACGGGCGACGTGAAGGACGTGCTGCTGCTCGACGTGACGCCGCTGTCGCTCGGCATCGAGACGCTCGGGCGGCGTGATCGACGACGCTCATCCCGCGCAACACGACGATTCCGACGCAGGAAGAGCGAGCGGTTCTCGACCGCCGCCGACGGCCAGACCAGCGTCGAGGTGCACGTGCTCCAGGGCGAGCGCCCGATGGCGCGCGACAACCGCACGCTGGGCCGGTTCCAGCTCGTCGGGCCTGCCGGCGGCGCCGCGCGGCGTGCCGCAGATTGAGGTCACGTTCGACATCGACGCCAACGGCATCGTCAACGTGACGGCGAAGGACAAGGCCACGGGCAAGGAGCAGGCGATGACCATCACGGCGTCGAGCGGCCTCGACAAGGACGGAGGTCGATCGGCTGGTCAAGGACGCCGAGGCGCACGCCAAGCGAGGACGAGGCGCGCCGCGATGCGGTGACCGCGCGCAACGAGGCCGACGCGCTGGTCTACAGCGTCGAGAAGACGGTCAAGCGAGCAGGGCGGAAGCTCGACGCGGGCGAGATCGCGCACGGTCGAAGGCGCGCATCGGCGACGTGAGACCGCGCTCGGCGAGCGACGACACGGCGGCCCTCAAGCCGCCGATCGAGCGGCTGCAGCGCGTGGCGCAGGGCCTCGCCGAGAAGCTCTATCGCGCAGCGCAGCAGCCCGGCGTCGCCGAGCACCCGGCGCCGGAGGCGGACGTCGTCGGAGGGCGAAGTCGTGTCAGAAGACCGGGCTCGCCGGACCTGAAGGTCCGGCGTGCCGCGAGGGACTCAATCAGGTAGCGGGGCTTCGGCCCGCCGCCGAGACCGCTGAAGACCGAAGCCGCTGACCCAGACCGAAGACGAGAAGGAACAAGGAGCAATGAGAATGTCGATTACCCGTTTCGATCCGTTTCGTGAGCTCGCCCAGATGCAGGACCGCATCAACCGCATCTTCGGCGACACGTTCCGTCTCGAGGGCAGCGACGACGTGCTGAGCCGCGGCGACTGGATGCCGCCGGTGGACATCTTCGAGAACGAGCAGCACGAGATCGTGCTCACGGCGGAGCTGCCCGGCGTCCGGACGCGAGGACATCGACATCCGCGTCGAGAACAACACCGCTGACCATCCGGGGCGAGCGGAAGCGCGAGCAGGAGACGAAGCAGGAGAGCTATCACCGCGTCGAGCGCGTGTACGGCGCCTTCAGCCGATCGTTCTCGCTGCCGTCGACGGTCAACACCGAGCAGGTGAAGGCCGAGTTCAGGACGGCGTCCTGACGGTGACGCTGCCGGCTCGCGAGGAAGCGAAGCCGCGGCAGATTCAGGTCAGGTGAACTAGACCGAAGCGGCCAAGGCACGAAGGACGAAGTACCGCCTGAGGACAGGCCGGAGAGTCTGGCACGGGGAAGCCCGGCCGGCTTCCGGCTTTTCCCGCTTGGAGCGCGAAGGCACTTGCACCGCCGCCGGGGTGAGGCATCATTCTGGGTTGCTCGTGGCGCGCGACTCGCCGTTTGTCACTCCGCCCATCAGGAATCCCGGCCGCCTGCTCGTCTGGTGGCGTCATTCCCATCACGCCGGGTCCCGATGCCCGGGTCGTACAACGAGGAGGTTCCATGAACGTCCGTCCGCTTCGTGATCGCATTCTGCTCGAGCGCGTCGAGGAGCAGGAACAGCGCTTCGGCGGCATCATCATTCCCGACACGGCGAAGGAAAAGCCGCAGCAGGGCCGAGGTCGTCGCCGTCGGCAGCGGCCGCGTCAACGACAAGGGCGACGTGTTCCCGCTCGACGTCAAGGTCGGGCGACACCGTGCTCTTCGGCAAGTACTCCGGCACGCGAGATCAAGATCGACGGCAAGGAGTACCTGATCCTGCGCGAGGAGGAAGTGCTCGGCGTCGTCGAAGGCGTGCCCGAGCCGCGCGCTCGCGTAGGCGGCGAGCTCGGCCGACTCGTAGCCTGTAGCCTGTAGCCCAAGTAAGAGGAAGTCAATGGCAGCGAAGCAGATCCTGTATCACGAGAGCGCGCGTTCCGCGCTCCTGCGCGGCGTGAACCAGCTCGCCGACGCGGTCAAGGTCACGCTCGGCCCCAAGGGCCGCAACGTGGTCCTCGAGAAGAAGTTCGGATCGCCGACCATCACCAAGGACGGCGTCACCGTCGCCAAGGAGATCGACCTGAAGGATCCGGTCGAAGGCCTCGGCGCGCGCATGGTCCGCGAGGTCGCGAGCAAGACGTCGGACGTCGCCGGCGACGGCACGACGACCGCGACCGTGCTGGCGCAGGCGATTCTTCCGCGAGGGCATGAAGAACGTCGCCGCCGGCGCCAACCCGATGGGCGTCAAGCGCGGCATCGAGCAGCGCGGTCGAGGCGATCGTCGGCGAGCTCAAGGCGCTGGCGCAAGCCGGTCTCCGGCGACGCGATCGCGCAGGTCGGCACCATCTCGGCGAACAGCGACGCGACGATCGGCAAGATCATCGCCGAGGCGATGGAGAAGGTCGGCAAGGACGGCGTCATCACGGTCGAAGAAGCCAAGACGATGGAGACGTCGCTCGACGTCGTCGAGGGCATGCAGTTCGATCGCGGCTATCAGTCGCCGTACTTCGTCACCGATCCCGAGCGGATGGAAGTCGTCCTCGAGGATGCGGCTGATCCTCATCCACGAGAAGAAGATCTCCAGCCTGAAGGATCTGCTGCCCGTGCTCGAGAAGGTGGCGCAGAGCGGCCAGCCGCTGCTCGTCATCGCCGAGGACGTCGAAGGCGAGGCGCTGGCGACGCTCGTCGTCAACAAGCTGCGCGGCACGCTCAAGGCGGCGGCCGTGAAGGCGCCGGGCTTCGGCGATCGCCGCAAGGCGATGCTCGAGGACATCGCGATCGCTGACCGGCGGGCCGCGCGATCACCGAGGACCTCGGGATCAAGCTCGAGAACGTCCAGCTCGAGGACCTCGGCCGCGCCAAGCGGATCGTCATCGACAAGGACAACACGACGATCATCGAAGGCGCCGGATCGAAGCAGGCGATCGAGGGCCGGGTCAAGCAGATTCGCGCGCAGATCGAGGAGACCACCTCGGACTACGATCGCGAGAAGCTGCAGGAGCGCCTCGCGAAGCTCGTGGGCGGCGTCGCGGTCATCAAGGTCGGCGCGGCCACCGAGACCGAGATGAAGGAGAAGAAGGCGCGCGTCGAGGACGCGATGCACGCGACCAAGGCGGCGGTCGAAGAGGGCATCGTCGCCGGCGGCGGCGTGGCGCTCATCCGCGCCGCCAGAGCCACCGATGCGCTGCTCAAGGACAAGTGGCTCGACCGCCGAGGAGCGGCTCGGCGTCGAGATCATCCGCCGCGCCGCCGAGGAGCCGCTGCGCTGGATCGCGCAGAACGCGGGCGTCGAAGGCTCGATCGTCGATCGAGAAGGTGAAGGCGTCCAAGGACGCCGACTTCGGGTTCAACGCCGCCACCGAGACCTACGAGAACCTGGTCAAGGCGGGCGTGATCGATCCGGTGAAAGTCGTCCGCACGGCGCTGCAGAACGCGGCGTCGATCTCCTGGCTGCTGCTCACGACCGAAGCGCTGGTGTCGGAGATCCCCGAGAAGCCGAAGGCCGACGCCGGGCGGGCACGCGCACGGCCGGGGCATGGACGATTACTGACGCAGCGGCGGGGCTGAAGCCCCGCCCTACCCGACGTGCGGCGGGGCTGACGCCCCAGCGACCAGCGACGCAGCTGAAGCCGCGCGCTCCTGGACAGGCGTCCACTGGTCAGCTGGCCGGCTTCAGCCTGTCCGCTGCAGCTGGTAATTGGCCATTGAGCGTAGTCTGACTGGAGCACACCACCATGATGGATCCCCACACCGACATTCCCCACGTCGCCGGAGAGTCCAACGAACCGCGCGAGCCGGCCGCTCCGATCGAGAGCCGCTTCATGTTCGTGGATGTCGCCGCCCTGCGGGCCAAGCAACTGCGTCGCGGGGCGCTGCCGCGTCTTGGCCAGGCCCCCGATCCCCAGCACAAGCTGGAGCGGGTGGCGATGGAGGAAGTCCGGCGCGGGCTGATCGACTACACCGCGCCCGAGCGCAAGGCCGTCGAGGCACCGCGCCGCCTGATCCCTGTTTTGGTTTTGGCGCCGCGCGCTCGCAGCGCGCGACGCGGGCCGCCCTTGGGGTCGCGGCACTGTTCGGGCGACCCTGGCCGGGTCGCCCGGCGCCGCGACGGCGGCTCGTGCGGAACCCGCGCGTGTCCGACCTCGTCGGATACGAATGAGACCGCGGAGGGAACCGCATGCTGACCGGACTCTTCGTCGTGTGCCTGGTCGCGGTCGCCGGACTGATGGCGATCGCCTTCGTCGCCAAGGCGCTCGTCAGCCTGGTGCTGCTGCCGATCCGCGTCATCGGCTGGCTGCTCTTCTTCCCGCTGCTTCTCCTCAAGGGATTGTTTGCGCTGATCAGCGCGCTCATCGTCGTGCCGCTGCTGATCGTCGCGGCGGTCGTGACCGCCATCGTCTTCGCGATCGCCCTCGTCATCCCGCTGTTCCCGCTCCTCGCCGTCGCCGGTCTCGTCTGGCTCATCGTCAAAGCCGGCTCCCGCCCTGCTGTTTTGCCGTCTCGTTGACGCCTGATCCGCGCCGGGATGCCCGGCCGTCCGACTGGCGGCCGGCTTCTCCTCTCGCGGCGGTTGCCCTCAGCAACCCGCCGCCGCGGCCCTGCTGCGTGCGCCGCTATTCGCCGCGCTAACCGCGCGGCGGCGCCGCACGCCGGCCGCTTGAGTATCGGCCGCGCTTCCGTCACAATCCTTCGCTCGAGTTCCGTCCGTTCACGACCCCTTTTGCCGGGTCAATTCGCCGGGAGCCGGACCATGACGAAGACGATTGCGCGACGCGACCTGCTCAAGACGGCGGCTGCCGCGGCGGCCGGAGTCACCATCGTGCCCCGCCACGTGCTGGGCGGGACCGGATTCCAGGCCCCCAGCGACATGCTGAACATCGCCGGCGTCGGTGTCGGCGGCATGGGCCGCTCCAATCTGATCAATCTCTCGACGCAGAACATCGTCGCGCTGTGCGATGTGGACTGGACCTACGTGGATCGCAGCTTCGGCCGGCTCGGGTCGCAGGTCGCCGAGGCGCAGAAGCGCCTCGCCGAACCGCCGGCTCCGGGCGCCAGCGAGCAGCGGCGGCGCAACATGAGCCGGCAGATCGAAGGCATGCGCCTGCTCGCGGAGAAAGCGCCGAAGGCGACGCGGTATCAGGATTACCGCGAGATGCTCGAGAAGCAGAAGGACATCGACGCGGTGCTGGTGGCCACGCCCGATCACACGCATGCGGTGATCGCGCTCGCGGCCATGGCCCTCGGCAAGCATGTCTACGTGCAGAAGCCGCTCTGCTGGTCGGTCGAGGAGGCCCGCGCGCTGGCGAAGAAGGCGGCCGCTTCCCCGAAGATCGCGACGCAGATGGGCAACCAGGGGCACTCGCTCGACGATGCCCGGAAGGCCGTGGAGTATGTGTGGGCCGGCGCGATCGGCGAGGTGAAGGAAGTCCACGTCTGGACCAACCGGCCCCACGCCTATTGGCCGCAGGGGATCCCCCGTCCGGAGCCGCTGACGACGGGCGCCGACGCGCTGAACTGGGACACGAAGGGCGTCACGCAGCGGCTGGCCGGCGCGATGGCTGGCCAGTATCCGGTGCCGGAGAAGCTCGCCTGGGATTTGTTCCTGGGGCCGGCGCCGCACGTGCCGTACCACCCCGTCTATCACCCGGGCAACTGGCGGGGCTGGGTGGACTGGGGCCAGGGCGCGCTCGGCGACATGGGGGCGCACCTCGTCGATCACCCGTTCTGGGCGCTCGACCTGGGGTATCCGACGACCGTCGAAACGGTGTCGACGCCGTTCAACAAGGCGTCATACCCCATGGCGACGACGACGTACTACGAGTTCCCGGCGCGGGGCGACAAGCCGCCTGTGAAGCTCACCTGGTACGACGGCGGACTGCTGCCGCCGAAGCCGGAGGAGCTCGGCGACGAGAAGCTCAACCCGGGCGGCGGCGTGCTCTTCGTCGGCAGCAAGGGCAAGTTGATGCACGACACCTACGGCGACAACCCGCGCCTGCTGCCCAAGTCGCTGCACGACAGCGTCGGCGTGCCGGCGCAGAAGCTGCCGCGCATTGCGACGAGCCACGAGATGAACTGGGTGGACGCGGCGAAGGGCAAGGGGCAGGCGTCCTCGCCCTTCGCCTACGCGGCGCGTCTGACCGAGGTGATGCTGCTGGGCATCGTCGCGCTCAGAGCCGGCACGAAGATCCACTACGATGGGGACGGGATGAAGGTGACCAACAATGCGGCGGCGAACGAGTTCCTGCGCCGCGACTACCGGCAAGGCTGGTCGCTGTCCGAATAGAGGTTCCCGTCCCTCCCTGACGCACCTGTGCCGAACGCGCCTCAGGAACTGCTGACCGAGCTCGCGCGTGCCATTTCGGACGGGGAGGCCGTGGACTGGGCGGCAGTCGAGTCGCACGCCTCGCCGGCCGCCCGGCGTCTCCTGCACGAGCTCCGCGTCGTCGCGGAGATTGCCAGCCTCCATCGCACCCACGATCCCTCTCAGCTCGAAGGCACGCTCGATCTCCCCGAGCGGCGCGTCTGGGCCCACCTCACGCTGCGCGAGGTCATCGGCCGGGGCGCCTACGGGATCGTGTATCGCGCCTGGGACCCGCAGCTCGATCGGGAAGTGGCGCTCAAGCTGATTTCCGAGACCGAGCAGCGGGCGCACGCGGCGATCGTCGCCGAGGAGGGACGGCTGCTCGCGCGGGTCCGCCACCGCGGCGTCGTCACCGTGTACGGCGCGGCGCGCGCCGACGGCTTCGCCGGCTTGTGGATGGAGCTCGTCGAAGGGCGGACGCTCGAGGAGATCCTGCAGCAGCAGGGGCGGTTCTCGGCGCGCGAGGCGGCGCTCATCGGCGTCGATGTCTGCGAGGCGCTCGCCGCCGTGCATTCGGCGGGTCTGCTGCATCGCGACGTGAAGGCGCAGAACGTGATGCGCGATCGGAGCGGCCGCATCCTGCTGATGGACTTCGGCACCGGCCGGCTGCGGGACCTGCCCGGAGACACGCCGGTGGCGGATCTCGCGGGGACGCCGCTCTACATGGCGCCCGAGCTGCTCCGGGGCGAGCGGGCGTCGATCCAGAGCGATGTCTACAGTGTCGGCGTGCTGCTCTATCGCCTGGCGACGAGCAGCTTTCCGGTCGCGGCGCGCTCGCTCGCCGAAGTCCGGGAGGCGCATACGGCCGGACGCGCCCGCCGGTTGCGCGACGAGCGATCGGACCTGCCCGGCGCCTTCGTCCACATCGTCGAGCGCGCGTTGTCGTCCGAACCATCCCGGCGCTTCGAGAGTGGAGGCGCCCTCGAGTTGGCCCTCACCGGGCTGCTGGCCAGCTCGATCGACATGCCCGCGCCGGCGCTGGTCTCGCCGCGGCTGCGCACGCGCCTGCTGCAGGCGGTGGCCGCGCTGGTCCTGGTTGCGGGTGGGCTCGCTGGCGGGTGGTGGCTGGCCCGAAGCCGGGCGCCGGCGCCGCCGCCGGATCGCCCGGTGCGATTTCTCGTCGCGCCGCCGCCGAATACGGAGTTCGAGAGCTTCTCGCTCGCCCCGGGCGGCCGGCACCTGGCATTCACGGCGGCCGGCCAGTTGTGGGTGAGGGGCCTCGACAGTCTCGAAGCGACGCGGATTGCCGACACGCAGGGCGCCCACGATCCGTTCTGGGCTCCCGACAGCCAGTCGATCGCGTACTTCAAGCAGCACTCGCTCTGGATCGTCGCGATCGCCGGTGGGGAGTCGCGCGTGGTCTGTCCCGCATGGAACGCGATGGGGGGAACGTGGTCGTCCGGCGGGGTCATCCTGTTTGCATCCGATCTCGGTCAGGCGATCTATCGCGTGGCCGCCGGAGGCGGCGATCGCACGCCCGTGCGGGTGCAGGGCAAGCACGGCTTCGATCTGCGGTGGCCGTCCTTCGTGCCGGGAACCGACGCCTTCGTCTACTCTGCGAGGCCCACTGAAGCGGGCCCGCGCCGGCTGTATGCCGGCCGCCTCACGAATGACGACGACCGTGTGCTCGTGGACACCGAACAGAACGCACAGGTCACGGGTGGCCGGCTGCTGTTCGTCCGCGAGGGTCGGCTGTTCACGCAGCCCTTCAACCAGCGATCGATGTCACTCGACGGGCAGGCCACGCCCGTGGCCGAGCGCCTGCCCGCCAACCTGTACCGGAGGACCGACTACGCCAACTACTCGGCGGCGACGCCAGGCATCCCGATGCTGGCCTACCTCGGGACGCGCCAGGTGGATCGGGAACTGCGGCTGGTGCGCCGCGACGGCACCGACGAACTGTTGCTCGGGCCCGGCGAGTTCCGGGACCTGGCGGTCTCGCCCGACGGGATGCACCTGGCGTTCGAGCAGCTCGACGAGGTCACCGGGACGCGCGACATCTGGGCGATGGAGCTCGCCGCCCGCCGGCCGATTCGCCTCACCGCCGATCCGCACGACGACCTGGCGCCAGTGTGGTCGGCCGATGGCCGGTCGATCTACTTCGCATCGAATCGCGAGGGAGTGCCAGGCATCTTCCGGCGGTCCGTCGATGGCACGGGCGACGAGGAGCGGGTGCTGCGCGACCAGAGCCAGACGGTGCCCTACGATGTCTCGCCCGACGGCGGACGCCTCGTGTTCACCCGTCCGCACCAGCGGCGCGACATCGACCTCTGGCTGATGCGGCTCGCGCCGCCGTTCACCCAGGTCGCGTATCGCACTCGCCGTGGCGTGAAAGCGAGCCGCGCTTCTCGCCGGACGGAAAGTGGCTCACCTATTCGACCACCGACACCGGGGACCGGCACGTCTACATCGAGCGTGTGGACCAGCCTGGCCCGCGATGGCAGGTGTCGGTCAGGAATGGCCGCGAGCCGTTCTGGCGCCGCGACGGGCGCGAGATCTACTACCACGGACCCGATCGGGTCCTGATGGCGGTCGCCGTGGACCTGTCACGCGGACGCTCCGGCCATCGGTCCGGCGAAGCCGGTCGTCCCGCTGCGCTTCCGCGGGATGGGACGTCCGGTATCACTATGTCGCGATGCCCGGACGGGTCGGGCTTCATCATGAACGTCCCGACGAGCGGATCGGTCGCCACGCCGATGGCGTTCGTCCTGAATTGGTAGGCCCGCAGCCAGGGAATCGCGGCCAGCCTCGTCACGACATGACGGACGACGGCGCCTGCGTGTGCCAGTCGGTGGCCTGCTCATAGGCGTGGGCCACGCGGAGCACGCGCTCCTCGTCGAACGCCCGGCCAATCAGCTGCAGACCGATCGGCAGGCGGTGGGGTGTGAGGCCGCACGGCACGCTGACGGCGGGGAGGCCGGCGAGATTCGCGCTCACGGTGAACACGTCCGCCAGATACATCTGCAGCGGATCGTCGATCTTTTCGCCGAGTCTGAAGGCGGGCGTCGGGCAGGTGGGCATGGCCATCACGTCCACGTGCTCGAATGCGCGCGCATAGTCCTGGGCGATGAGCGTGCGGACCTGCTGGGCCTTCAGGTAGTACGCGTCGTAGTAGCCCGCGCTGAGGACGTAGGTGCCGAGCATGATGCGCCGCTTCACCTCGGCGCCGAACCCCTCGTCGCGGGTGCGGTCGTACATGTCCGCGAGGCCGGCATCCGCCGGCAGACTGGCGCGATACGTGTAGCGCACCCCGTCGTAGCGGGCGAGGTTCGAGCTCGCCTCGGCCGTCGCCACGAGGTAGTAGACCGGGATCGCGTGTGGCGCGTGCGGGAGCTCGACATCGACGAGCATGGCGCCCAGCCGGGCCAGCTCACCGAGGGCCTCGTCGAACGCCATGCGGACCTCGTCGTCCACGCCCTGCTCCACGAGTCTCCTGGGGACGCCGATCCGTGCCGCGCCGATCGGTCCGTCGAGCGTCGAGAACGAGGGGACCGGCAGGTCGGCTGACGTCGCATCGGCCGGATCGAGGCCGGCGATGACTTGCAGCAGCCGCGCCGCATCTTCCACGGTTCGCGCCAGCGGGCCAATCTGGTCGAGCGAGGATCCGAAGGCGAGCAGGCCGTAGCGGGACACGCGGCCGTAGGACGGCTTCAGCCCGACGATGCCGCAGAGCGATGCCGGCTGGCGAATCGACCCGCCGGTGTCGGAGCCGAGCGCCAGCGGCACCATGCGTGCCGCCACGGCGGCCGCCGATCCGCCGCTCGACCCGCCCGGCGTGCGATCCTCCGCCCAGGGATTGCGCGTCGGGCCGAATGCCGAGTTCTCCGTCGAGGAGCCCATCGCGAACTCGTCGCAGTTGGTCTTGCCGATGACGACCGCGCCGGCGGCGTCGAGCCGGGCGATGACGGTGGCGTCGTACGGCGGGACGAAGTGCTCGAGCATGCGCGACGAGGCGGACGTCACGAGCCCGCGCGTGCTGATGTTGTCCTTCATCGCGATCGGCACGCCGAAGAGCGGCAGGTGCGACAGCTCGGCGCGGCGGAGATCGAGCTCGGCGGCGCGCGCCCGCGCCCGCGCCTCCGCCAGCAGGCGAAACGCGTTGAGACGCCCGTCGAGCGCCGCCACCCGCGACAGGGCGGCCTCGCAGATCTCGGTGACCGAGATCCTGCCGGCCGCGGCGGCGTCCCGGGTTTCCCCGGCCGACCACTCGGCGAGATTCATCCGATCACCTTCGGCACGCGGAACAGCCCGGCGTCGCGGGCGGCGTCGGGTGCGTTCGCGAGCACCTCCGCGCGCGGGAGCGAGGGCCGGACGCTGTCCTCGCGGAACACCGTCCGTTCGAGCTGGACGTGGGAGGTCGGCGGGATCCCGGTGGTGTCCACGCCCGCGATCTGGTCGAAGAACGTCAGGATGTCGGCGAGCTGGCGTCGAAAGAGCTCGCGTTCGTCGGTGGTGAGCGCCAGGCGCGCGAGCTCGGCGATGCGCGACACGTCCTCGGGGGTCAGGCCGGACATGGCCCGAGATCGTAGCCGATTCTCCCGCGCGCACGATCAAGACGGGCTACGGGCTACAGGCTACGGGCTACAGTCTGAAGCCACGGGCTCGCCAGACTGGTTTTCGCACGTCCCGTAGTCCGCAGCCCGTAGTCCGTAGCCCAGACTGAGTCTGGGGCTCAGGGCTGGACGACCCGCGGCTTGGCGCGGCGAGCCAGGGCCTTCTCGAGGGGAATCAGGGCCGTCAGCACCAGCAGCACGACGACGGTGCTCAGCGCCGCGAGCCCGTAGCGGCCCGCGCCGGCCGCGACCCCCACGGCGGCATTCACCCAGATCGTCGCGGCCGTCGTCAGGCCGACCACTTCCTCTCCCCGATCGCGGAAGATCGCGCCGGCGCCGATGAACCCTACGCCGGTGACGATCTGCGACGTGATGCGGGAGCTGTCCCCGCCCTCCGGGCTCAGCTCGAGCGCCATCACGGTGAACAGGGCCGCTCCCATCGTGATCAGCATGTTGGTGCGCAGTCCGGCGCTCCGGGCGCGCCATTCGCGCTCGGCCCCGATGACTGCCCCGAGCGCACCTGCGATCAGCAGGCGGTAAAAGGCCTCGTCGAGAGGAATCACGACACCTCCGGGATCTTGTGGCTACGGGCTACGGACTACGGACTACGGGCTGCGGGTACCGACTACGGGCCTGCAGATGCAGGCGACCGGAAAGTCTCCTGCGCTGTGCCTGATGCCTCGCCTTCTCACGGCGATGGGGAGGTCGCCGACCAGGTCTTGAGGCGGGTGCCGTCGGCGGGGATCTCGACCTGGCGGAGCCAGTGGACGGACCGGTCGGCGAGTGTCAGCCGGATGTCGTAGCTGCCCTCGGTGACGACACACAACAGGTCGGGGCCGACGGACCTGGCGCGCGCGATCTCGCGGCTCTCGTCGCCGGCCCGGAACGCCGCGGCCGTCCAGCCCCGGGCGGCGCTCTCGTCGGCCACGCCCGGGCGTATCTGGAGCGCCCCGAACTCGGGCCGGAAGTTCACCACCTGCAGATGCCGGCCATGCTCGTCCGGATACCGCTGCACGAGCAGCTGCTCCAGCCACCGGATGCCCGAGATCTGTCCCTCCGCTTCCCGGACGACCTGGACGTCGTAGAAGCCCGGGGGTACCTTCGCTTCGTACGCCCGGTCTGCGGTCTGCGCGAGCGGAATCGGGCTGGACCGTTGGCCGCGAGGATAGAGGTGGACCTGCGCGCCACTGCGTGACCTCGTCCACGCCGTTGTAGACGCGGAGCTGCAACAGAATCGGTGTATCCGAGGGCGACGGTGGCGCAGGGGCCGGTGCGCCCGCCTGCGTCGCGACGAGGCCCGGTCGCTCCGCGGCCGCCGCGGACCGGCCCTCCCATCAGCCCGGACGTGACCAGAGCGACGAACAGGCCGCTTTGTCCCGTCAGCCGAACACCGAACCGAAGCGTGACGTAAGATCCGGACATGGAGGTGTTCCTGATCCCGCTGGGGGCGGATCGCCACGAATTGTACTGCGAGCCGCGGCAGGACGAAGCCGAGCCGTCGGCGGACTCGACCCAGCGTGGCTTCTTCGCCAGCCTGAGACGCAAGTTCGCCGAGGTCCTCGAAGCGGCCGAGCACTACCGCCGGCGGCGGGCTTCTGGCGAGGCGATGGCGCTCAGCTGGTGGGGGCGCATCAAGTGCCGCGCCCTGGCGTGGGTGGCCGACGCGATCGCGGAACAGCGGCTGTTGTGGCACCTCCGGCACCAGGACGCGGCCCGGCTCCATTTCCCGGCGGACCTCGGCGAGGAGCGTGCGATGGCGCTCGCGCGGGCGGCCCTGACCCGCGATCGCGACCGGCACTGGTTCTGGCTGCTGGTCGATTCCGTCCTGATGGCGCTGTCGGCGGCGCTCGTCCTCGTCCCCGGGCCGAACGTGATTGGCTACTACTTCGCGTTCCGCGTCGTAGGGCACTTCCTCTCGTGGCGGGGGGCGCGCCAGGGGCTGGACCACGTGCGCTGGGAGGCGGTGTCGAGCGAGCCGCTCGTCGAGCTGAGGCGCGCCATCGGGCTCGCGCCGACGCAGCGTGAGTCGCGCGTGCTCGACATCGCCGCCCGCCTCCAGCTCGATGATCTGCCGACGTTCGTCGAGCGCGTCGCGTGGCCGGGGGCGTGATATACATCAGGCCCCGATGACCCTGGCGGAGCTTGCGGACGCCCTCGAGTGCCGTCTCGACGGCGACGGCACCCTCGAGATCACGGGCGCCGCGGATCTGGCGGCAGCCCGTCCCGGCCAGATCTCCTTCTACGGCCACGCGCGTTACCGGCCGGCCTTCGAGCGCACGCAGGCCTCGGCGGTGATCGTGGACGACCAGGCGCCGGCGATCGACCGGGCGCTCCTCCGCACGCCCCGGCCCTATTACGCGTTCGCCCGGGCGCTGGCCGTGCTCCATCCCGCGGCGCGGCCCGATCCCGGTGTGCATCCGCTCGCCGCCGTCCCCGCCGATGCGGACCTCGGAGACGACGTCTCGATCGGGCCCTTCGTGAGCCTCGGCCGCGGCGTCCGCATCGGCGCCCGCACGATCGTCCATGCGCACGTGGCCATCGGCGCGGGGGTGACGATCGGCGAGGATTGCCTCCTGCATTCACACGTCTCCATCCGGGAAGCCGTCACGCTCGGCCACCGCGTGATCGTGCAGAACGGCGCCGTCATCGGCAGCGACGGCTACGGCTTCACGCCCGACCCGCAGGGATGCCATCACAAGGTGCCGCAGGTGGGCATCGTGGTGGTCGAGGACGATGTGGAGATCGGCGCCAACACGACGATCGATCGCGCGGTCGTCGGCGAGACGCGGATCGGGGCCGGCACGAAGATCGACAACCTCGTGCAGGTGGCGCACAACGTGCACCTCGGCGAGCACGTGCTGCTGGCGGCGCAGGTCGGCATCTCGGGCAGCACGACGCTGGAGGATCGCGTGACGCTCGGCGGGCAGGTCGGCGTCGCCGGCCACATCACGATCGGCCGCGGCGTCGTCGCCGCGGGCCAGTCCGGCGTCACCAACTCGGTCGAGCCCGGGCGGTTTCTGACTGGTTATCCGGCGATCGAGAACCGCCAGTGGCGCAAGGCGTCGGTCATCTTCGCGCACCTGCCAGAGATGCGGGCGCAGTTGAGCGCCCTGACGCGCAGGCTTGCCGATTTGGAAGGCACAATTCACAAGGCACAAGGCACAAGGAAGGTCAAAGGAGGAAGGACAAAGGAACAAGGTGAATGAGCAATGTACCCTTTCCCTTTTTCGTTCCGCCTTTCCCCTTTGACCTTCTTGTGCCTTGTGCCTTGTGCCTTGTGAATTATCAAGTGTCTGTTCTGTCCGTGACTGGAGCCGATCATGAATCGTCGATCCTTCCTCACCCGGTCCGGCGTGACGCTCGCCGCGACCTCGTCGCCGGTCGGAATCGCGCACGCGATGGCCCAGAGCGGGGCGGCCGTGCGTGCCAGCGACCGGCCGCCGGTGCGCTTCACGGTCGGCTGCCAGAGCGGGCCCACCGACGACAAACGGCTGGCGTTCTTCGCCCGCCACGGCGTGACGCAAATCTGCGGCTACCCGCCGGGCCGCGACGAGATGCGCGAACCGTTCACGGTGGACGAGCTGACGGGGCTGCGCGATCTCGCGTCGAAGCACGGCATCAGCGTCGAGATGATCGCGCTGCCGTTCCTGGCCTCGTCGCACGTCGATCGCACCAAGCGCGCCGGGATCGTCCTCGGGCAGAGCCCGGACCGCGAGCGCGACGTCGAGCACATTCAAACCACCATCCGCCACTGCGCCAAGGCGGGAATCCCGTCGATCAAATACAACATGAGCCTGCTGGGCGTGCTGCGGACCGAGCGGTCGATCGGCCGCGGCGGCGTGAGCCTGAGCACGTGGCGGCTGGCAGAAGCCGGCGACCGGGCGAAGACGCTGACCCGCGCCGGCCGCGTCACGGCGGACCTCTACTGGGAGCGCATCACCTGGTTCCTCGAACGCGTGATTCCGGTCGCCACGGAGCACAAGGTCCGCATGTGCTGCCACCCGCACGATCCCGGCGTGCCGCCCGAAGGGTTCCAAGGGATCGACGCGGTGCTGGGCACGGTTGACGGCCTCAAGCGGTTCGTCTCGATCGCCGAGAGCCCCTATCACGGCTTGAACTTCTGCCAGGGCACCGTGTCCGAGATGCTGCAGGATCCGGGGAAGGAGATCTTCGACGTCATCCGCTATTTCGGGGTGCGCAAGAAGATCTTCAACGTGCACTTCCGGAACATCCGCGGCCGGCGTGACAGCTTCCAGGAGACTTACCCGGACGAGGGTGACATCGACTTCGTGGAGGCCATCCGGACCTACCGGGACGTCGGCTATCCCTACATGCTGATGCCCGATCACGTGCCGCAGCACCCCGACGATCCCGGCGGCCTGCAGGCGTTCGCCTTTGCGTACGGGCATACGCGCGCGCTCGTCCAGGCCGCCGATCGGCTCGCGTAGCCGATGGCCCGCCGCGCCGGCGTTTCTGCCATAATCCCCACGATGCCCATTGTGCAGTCGTGCCGGCGCCTCGTGACGGCGATCGTCGCCGTTCTGGTGTGCCTCGTCCTGTCCAACCCGATCGTCGCGAGGGAGGGCCCGCGCAAACTCGTCCACTCGACGACCAAACTGGCGAACGGGCTCTGGGTCATCCTGCACGAGGATCACTCGACGCCGATCGTGCACGTCGAGCTGCAGTACCACGTCGGTTCGAAGAACGAGCCGCCGGGACGCACCGGCTTCGCGCACCTCTTCGAGCACCTGATGTTCCAGGGCAGCCGGAACGTGTCGCAGGACCAGCACCAGGCGTTCATCGCCTCGGTGGGCGGCGAGAGCAACGCTTCGACCAACGAAGACGCGACCGTCTACTGGCAGACGGTGCCGTCGCACTACCTGCCGCTGGCGCTCTGGCTCGAGGCCGATCGGATGGCGTCGCTCAAGGTGGATGAATCCGCCTTCGCGCGCGAGCGGAGCGTGGTCAAGGAGGAGCGCCGCCAGAAGATCGAGAACCAGCCGTACGGCCGGCTGGCGGAGATCGTCTACGACCAGGCCTTCAAGGTGCATCCCTACAAGCACCAGGTCATGGGCAGCATGAAGGATCTCGAGGCGGCGACGATCAGCGACGTACGCGAGTTCTACGAGACGTTCTACGTCCCCGAGAACGCCGTGCTCGTCATCGCCGGCGCCATCAATCCGGCGGAAACGCTCAAGCTGGTCGAGCAGTACTTCGGCCGTGTCGCGAAGGCGAAGCGTCCGATCCCGCGCGACATCCCCAAGGAGCCGGCGCAGACCGCCGACCGGCGCATCACCCTCTACGAGGACGTGCCCCTCCCGGCGGTGGTGGTCGCGCATCACATCACCTACGACGGGCATCCCGACAGCTACCCGCTGCACATCGTCAACAAGGTGCTGTCGGACGGGCAGAGCTCGCGCATCCACCGGTCGCTGGTCTACGAGAAGCGGCTGGCGCTCGCCGCCTTCGGCGGCGGCAACATCATCGAGCATCCGAATCTTTTCTTCGCGACCGCGATCGTGCAGCCGGGCGTGCCTCCCGACAAGGCCATTCAGGCGCTCGAGGCGGAGCTCGATCGCCTGCGCACCGAGCCGATCACCGATCGTGAGCTCGAGCGGACGAAGAACCAGTTCGCCCGCGACTACATCCTCCAGCGGATCACCGTGCAGCAGAAGGCCGGGGTCCTCGCCCACGCCGCCGTCATCCACAACGACCTCACCACGGCCGACGGCGAGTTCGACATCTTCATGAACATCACCAAAGCGGACGTGCAGCGCGTCGCGAAGACGTACTTCATGCCGGAGAGCCGGCTCGTGATTACCATCCTGCCGAAGGCGAGCGCGCCGACCGCCGGAGGCAATCGATGACGGGCGCCTGGCGCCGGACATCCCTCTCCGCCATCGCGACGGTGAGCACGATCGGTGTGGCGCTGGCGGGGACGCTCGTCGTGGCGCAGGTCGCCGAACGGGTGTGGCCGACCGAGCGCCCGCCGCGGCCCCTCGAAGCAGGGACGGTCGCCTTCCCGCCGTACGAGATCCGCAACCTGGCCAACGGCCTGCGCGTCGTGGTCGTTCGCCAGACCGAACAGCCGGTCGTCAGCCTGCGGCTGCTCGTGGGCGCCGGTGCGGCGCAGGACCCGGCCGACAAGCCGGGTGTGGCGACCATGGTCGCGACGCTGCTCGATCAGGGAACGACGACCAGGGGAGCGACCGAGATTGCCGACGCCATCGACTATGTCGGCGGCGGGCTCGGCACGGGCGCCGGCAGCGATCTGTCGTTCGTGACCGCGATCGTGATTCGCGACGACTTCGACTTCGGCCTCGATCTGCTGTCGGACGTCGCCCGCAACCCGGCGTTCGCCGCCGACGAGCTCGCGCGGCAGCGGGAGCAGGTGTTGTCCGGGCTCAAGGTGAGCTATCAGGACCCCGACTACGTGGCGGGCGTCGTCGCCGAGCGCCTCATCTTCGGTTTCCACCCGTATGGCCGGCCGTCGAACGGCACGCCTGAATCGGTGGCGGCCCTGACCCGCGAGGATCTGGTCGCGTTCCACAAGAAGTGGTTCCTGCCGAACAACGCCCTGCTCGCCATCGTCGGAGACGTCGGCGTCGATCAGGCGTTTGCCGGCGCCGAGCGCGTGTTCGGGAGCTGGGTCAAGGCCACGGTGCCCGAAACCGCGCCCGCCGATCCGCCCGAACCCACCCGCCGCGTCGTCGTCATCGACCGGCCCAACGCCGTGCAGACCGAGATTCGGGTCGGGCAGCTCGCGATCCGGCGCAATCACGCCGACTACATGCCGCTCAACCTCGCCGTGAAGATCCTCGGCGGCGAGGGCGGCAACCGGCTCCAGGGCGTCCTGCGTTCCGATCGGGGTCTCACCTACGGCGCTTCGGCCGACATGGACGCCTACCAGCGATCGGGTGCGATCGTCGCCGACACCGACACGCGGACCGAGACGACCGCGGAGGCGCTGCGCGTGGTGGTCGACGAGTTCTCCCGGCTGCAGCGCGAGCCCGTCGGCCAGGCCGAGCTCGGCGGGGCACAGTCGTACCTCGCCGGCAATTTCCCGTTGACGATCGAAACCCCCGACGCCATCGCCCTGCAGGTGCTCAACGCGCTGTTCTTCGGCCTGAATCTCGACGATCTCCCGAAATATCGCGAGCGGGTGAACGCCGTCACGCCCGACGACATCCAGCGCGTGGCGAAGGCCTACCTGCGTCCCAGCCGGCTGTCGGTCGTCCTCGTCGGCGACGCGTCGAAGTTCGTGAGCCAGCTCAAAGGTGCGGGCTTCGACAGCATCGAGCTCGTGAAGCTCGACGACCTCGACCTGACCGCCGTCGATTTCAAGCGCTCGCGCGTCGCCTCACGAACACGCTGACGCGGATGCCGCGTGTCCTGATTTCGTGCGGCGAGGCGTCCGGGGACCTGTACGCGGCCGCTCTCGTCGGCGAGCTGCGCCAGCTTCGTCCCGACGTGGAGGTCATCGGCTTCGGCGGCCCGCGCCTTGCGGCATCCGGCGCCACGCTCCTCGACGATTACCGCCGCTACAGCGTCACTGGACTCGCCGAGGTCGTGCGCCAGCTGCCACGGACCTGGCGCCTCTACCGGCGTCTCGTCGCCGAAGCGCGCCGCCTGCGGCCAGACGTGTTCGTCCCGATCGATTTTCCCGACTTCAACTTCCGGCTCGGTCGCGCGCTGGCGCGCACCGGCGTGCCCGTCGTCTATTACATCAGCCCGCAGCTCTGGGCGTGGCGTCCCGGCCGGTTGAAGAGCATGGCGGCATTCGTCCGGCTCGTCCTGCCGATCTTCCCGTTCGAGACCGCGATCTATCGCCAGGCGGGGATCCCGGTGGAGTTCGTCGGACATCCGCTTCTCGATCTTCAGCCGACGCCGGTGCCCCGTGACGCATTTCTTCGGCAGATCGGCTGTGATCCGGCGCGCCGCGTCGTCGGGATCCTTCCCGGAAGCCGGCGCAACGAGGTCACCGCGCTCCTGCCGGATCTGACCCGCGCCGCGAGGCTCATCCACCAGTCGGTGCCGGACGTGCAGTTCGTCATCGCGCGGGCGCCCAATCTCGATGATGCGCTGTTCGCTCCGGCGCTCCACGAGCGTGCGGGCCTGAGTCTGGCGATCGTCGAGGACCGCCCCGACGATGTGCTGGCCGCCGCGGATGTGGTGATTACCGCCTCCGGCACGGCGACCGTCCAGACCGCGCTCCACGAGAAGCCGATGGTCATCGTCTACCGCGTCTCTTCCCTCAGCTACCGTCTGGGCCGCCGCTTCCTGAAGGTGGACACCTTCGGGATGGCCAATCTGATTGCGGGTCGACGCGTCGCCCCCGAGCTGATGCAGGAGGGGTTCACACCCGAGGCCGTCGCGCGCCACACCACACATTTGTTGAATGACGTGAGCGCGGCCGACGGGATGCGACAAGCGTGGCGCGAGGTCCGGCAGCGCCTGGGCGGTCCGGGTGCCAGCCGTCGCGCGGCACAAGCAATTCTCCGCACGATTGACGACAGGTCCGGCTGAAGCCGAGTGACACGAGGTCCGGCTAAAGCCGGACACTACGTACGCGTCCACGGGTCCGGCTAAAGCCGGACACTACGTCACGTCACGTCTACGTCCACGGGTCCGGCTAAAGCCGGAACTACGTCTACGCACGTCCTACGTCGTCTACGTCGTTCTAGTCCAGGGTCGTCACTCGGCACATCCCCCTCAGTCGTAGTGTCCGGCTTCAGCCGGACCCTGTGCTGTCGGGCCTCCGCCTGCCGCGAGAGCAGGAAGCGGCCGGCGTGCGGCGCCGCCGCGCGGTGAGCGCGGCGAATAGCGGCCGCACGCTGGAAAGGCCGCCGCGGCGGTTGCTGAGGGCAACCGCCGCCAGAGTAGGCGGTGTACAGTGACGCGCATGCGTCTTCGTCTGTGCGCCCGGGTCCTGCCCATCCTTCTTCTTTCCGCGTCAGTCAGCGGCACGATCATTCTTCCGGCCACGCTCGACGAGCTGGCCGATCGGGCCGACACCGTCGTCTACGCGCGCGTCGCGGCGGTCTCGGTGCGGCAGCTCGCCGGCACCCTGCGGGTCGAGCGTGTCGTGAACCTCGAGGTCGTGCGTTATCTCAAGGGCAGCGGTGAGCCGACGGTGCATCTGCGCGTTCCCGGCGGCACGTTGGGGCGCTATCGTACCGTCACGGCCGGCGCCCCTGAGTTGGCGGATGGGGAAGAGGGCGTCTTCTTCCTCCATGGGGCGGGAGGTTCCGGGCCGCGGCTGGTCGGGCTCGGACAGGGCCTGCACCGCGTCATTCGCGACGAGGCGACGGGCCATCGCCGCGTTCACGCGCCAGTCCTGTCATCTGGCGACGGTCCGATCCGTCGCGGAGATCCCCTCAGGCGGGCGATGACGCTCGAAGAGTTCGAAGGACGGCTCGCAGCGACGCTCATCGCGCAGCGTGCGCGGCGGGGCGCCGCCCGATGACGCGTCGCGTCCTCGTATCCCGAATTCTCGCGATCGCGTTGGTGACAGGCCTGGCCCTGCCGGTTTCCGCGTACGTCAAGTTCGGGATCGAGCTTCAAGGGCGCACCGTCGTCCTGCGGTGGCCTCAGACGCCGATCCGCTATGCGGTGAGCGATCGCACCGTGACCGGTGTCAGCGCGTCGCAGTTCGACGATGCGCTGCGACGTGCGTTCGCCACCTGGCAGGCTGTTCCCACGGCGATCGTGACGTTCGAGCGCCTCGGGTTCACCAGCGCCAGGCCGTCCGACGATGACACGCTGAACGTCGTCGGGTTCGAGAGCGGCCCCGACCTCGACCTGATCCTCGCGACCACCAGCTACACCTTCGATCTGGTGCGTGCCGAGATCGTCGAAGCCGACATCCTGTTCAACGCGGCGCAACCCTGGTCGGCCGCGCCCGGCGGCGAGGCCGGACGGTACGACGTGGAGTCGATTGCGCTGCACGAGGCGGGGCACCTCATGGGGCTGGGGCACTCGGCCATCGGCGAGACGGAGTTGCAGGCCGGGGGCCGTCGTCGCATCGTCGGATCGGGATCGGTGATGTTCCCGGTCGCGTTCCCGGCCGGCAGTCTCGAGGGGCGCACGCTCCGCGCCGACGATGTGGCCGGCGTGTCGGACATCTATCCGAACGCGCCCGCGCGCGCTGAACTCGGCAGTATCAGCGGACGGGTGACTCGCGACGGCCGCGGCCTCTTCGGTGCCCACGTCGTCGCCTACAACCTCCGGACGCAGCAGTTGGTCGGCGGCTTTGCCCTGAACGAGCAGGGTGAATTCGTGATTGCCGGACTCGATGCCGGTCCCTGCATCGTCCGTGTCGAGCCGGTGGACGATGGCGACCTCGAGAGCTTCTTCGACGAATCGGCGGAGGTGGACCTCGAGTTCGGAGTCACCTACTACGACAAGATTGCCGTCGTGCCCCACGGGGGGAACGCACCGGACATCGACATCGCGGTGCGATCGCGATGAGTGTCGTCGGCGTGCGCCGATGGCGACTGCGGTTCGGAGTCCTCGGGTTGCTCCTCGCGGTTCCGGCGGTGGCGCGTGCACAGGATCGCTTCGAGGTGAGCCTGCGGGGCGGCTGGTGGGGCGGCTACGACCTCGGCACGCGACAGGCGACGATTACGAGCGGCCAGGCACCCTCTGGCCGTCCGGTCGTCATGTTCACGACTGACGTTGCGGTGGCGGGCGGACCTGCCGTTGAGCTGGGGTTCGGCTGGCGCCTCACGCGGAGCCTCGTGCTCGAAGCGACGGGCAGTGTGGCGCGCGCGCACCTCGAGGCCGATATTCGCGAGGACATCGAGGGCGCGCCTCCATTGACGTCGCGATCGACCCTCGTGCAAGTCACCGTCGATGGCGGCGCCCGCCTGGACCTGACGCGGCTGGCGTTCATGTCAGGACGCGTGCAGCCGTTCGTGGCCGGCGGGGCCGGATATCTGCGACAGGTGCACGAGCACCGTGTGCTCGTGGAAACCGGGCGAACGGTGTTCGGCGGCGGCGGGCTCATCGTGCGGCCCGGTGACCCGGCGGCGCGGGGATTCTTCGGCCGGCTCGCGTTCCGCGGCGATGTCAGGCTCGTCGTGCGCACGGGCGGGACCGACATCGAAGACGAGCCTCGGACCTTCGTGTCGGTGACGGGCGGCGTCATCCTGCCGTTCTGACCGGGGAGGCGCAACGTCGGGACTACCGGCTTCGGGTACGTGATGAACCGGTCGTTGCCAGGTCCGGCGACGGACTGTTCGGTTGCTCGAAGGCGAGCGTTAATGTTCTACAGTTCGGGGACAAGCGGTTCGGACGCCGCTGTTTTAAGGGGGCGGTGGCGCTCGTCACGCTTGGCCCCCGGACTCTTTCGATCCCCACCATTCCGGACCGGCCTGTTCACTTCCCGACATTTCGGCGTTGTCTTGGTACGTTGAGGCAGAATCGACGTCGCCATGGCGACGGGCTGCGGCCAGTCGGCTGACGCGCACAATCCCGGGCGCAGCTGGCGAAGCGAGTCCTGTCGGACTGGCGAGAGCACCAACCGCCATGCACCGCCCCCCTCTGCGAATCGTCGGGAGTTCAGCCGGCTCCAGCTACGCCTCCGGGCGGCCATCGTCGATGGCCTCGACGCAGCCGCGCGGCGGCTCGCCAACAGGGGGCCAGGTGGCGCGGCCGTCGCCAGTCCTCGAACTGGGAGCCTCGAGCCAACAGCCGCCTGCCGGGCAACGGTCCAGCCAGACGGGACCGCTGAACGGCCGATCAGCGCCTGGTCCTGTGCACCCGGATGACTCCGGCAATACACGGATCGCGCCGAGTCAGGACAGTGCGTCCGGCCGTCACGGCGAGGAGGCATTGCCTGCGGATCGACTGACCACGCCGGCCTCGGCTGCGGATGCGGCGGCGGGACCCGAGACACCGGGAGTGGTGCCACTGCCGCCACCGGGCGGGCCACTCGAGCTGCAGTCCACGCTCGAACTGCTCGACCGCGCCAAGGGCGGCGATGAACTGGCTCGGGACGTGGTCTTCCGCCGCTGTGTCAGGGGCCTCAAGCGATTTGCTGCCGGACGGCTGCCGGTGCGGTGCCGCGGCATGAACGACACCGAGGATCTCGTCCAGGACACGGTGGCCAGTGCCTTGCGCCGCCTCGATCGCTTCGAGATCCGTCACGAGGGTGCGCTCCTCGCCTATCTGCGGCAGGCCGTGCTCAACCGCATCATCGACGAGGTGCGGAAGAAGAATCGCCGGCCGCTGGCAGTGACGCTGCCGGAGGATTACGTCGATGGCGGCACCTCGCCGCTCGAGCGCGTGATCGGCCTGCAGAACGTCGAGCGGTACGAGGCCGCGCTGCGGCAACTGCGCCCGCGCGATCGCGAGGCGATCGTGATGCGTCTCGAGCAGCAGATCGGCTACGACCTCATGGCGAAGCATCTCGGGATGCCGAGCCCGAATGCCGCGCGAGTGGCCGTGAAGCGCGCGCTGTTCCGCCTCGCCCAGAAGATGGCGGAGCACTCCTCGTCCGTCGGCCCGAAGCGGGGCGGCGCGGAGGACGCCCCGGACCAGGATGCGACGCACGACGACAGCACCGAGGCAACGTCCTGAGACGGGATACCGCCTCGCGCCGGGGCCAGGATGGTGTGTCGCTTCCCCAGGATGCTCCGGCGCGTCGTGCGCCCGACGACCACCGCTTCGTGTGACCGTGCACGCAGCCCGCCGTCCATGACACAAGCCGTGTACGGTTGGCGGATTCACGAACGTTGTGGTCATAGAACGCCCGCAGTCGCTTTTTACCGCAGTGCTCAGTCGTGTTGACGTAGTGTCCGGCTTCAGCCGGACCTGTGGGCCGCCTGAAGGCGGCCACTACGACTGTCCACCCGAGTGAGCTCCGGGTTTCCAGAGGCCGGAGTCCGCCATGCAGCAGCCTGAGCGCGATGCGCTCAGCCAGATCGTCGATTCCGTCGCCGACGGAGCCGGTTCCCTCGACTGGGACGCCCTCGAGAGCGAGCTGGCCAACGATCACGATTGCGTGCTCATTCGTCAGTTGCGCATTCTGGCGCGCATCTCCGATGTCCACCGCTCGGCTGGAGAAGCCGCGTCGGAGACGGTTGCGGCCAAGGTCATCGGACGGATCGAGCCGATTCCGACCATCCCGCTTTCGCAACCGGCCCGTCGTGCGGATTCCGGCCCTGGTGCGGATTCCGGCATAGCCCCGTCGGGTCAGACGCCGGAGCAGTGGGGCAGCCTGCAGCTCGTGGAGAAGGTTGGCGAGGGCACCTTCGGCGAGGTGTATCGGGCGTTCGACTCGCAGCTGCACCGCGAGGTCGCGCTCAAGCTGCTCAAGCCCGAGAAGTCGCCGGGCCGGCTGGCCCAGCGCATCCTGCGCGAGGGCCGCATCCTCGCCCGCGTCCACCATCCAAACGTCGTCGTGGTGCATGGGGCCGAATCGCGCGACGGACGTGTCGGCCTGTGGATGGAGTACATCCGAGGCGCGACCCTCGACAAGCTGGTGCGCAAGCAGGGCGCGTTCAGCGCCCGGGAAGCCGCGCTCATCGGCCAGGATTCTGTGTCGCGCGATGGCGGCCGTGCATGGCGCCGGCCTCGTGCACCGTGACATCAAGGCGCAGAACGTGATGCGCGAGGAAGGCGGCCGCGTCGTCCTCATGGACTTCGGTGCCGGCCGCTCGCGCGACGAGGCTCCGGCGGGCGGCAGCCGTCTGACGGGCACGCCGCTGTACCTGGCGCCGGAAGTCCTGAACGGCGGCGACGCGTCGATCCGAAGCGACATCTACAGCCTCGGCGTCTTGTTGTATTACCTGGTGACCGGCGACTATCCAGTCAGGGCCGCCAGCCTCGAACAGCTCAAGGCCGCCCATCGCGACGGCAGCCGCGTGCGGTTGCTCGATGCGCGATCCGATTTGCCCGCCGGGTTCATCGAGACGGTCGAGCGAGCCATCGAGCCCGACCCGCAGCGGCGGTTCGAGTCGGTCGGCGAGCTGCAATCGTGGCTGCGCGAAGCGTCGGGAGACCTGGCCACCCGCCCGTCCGGCGCCGCCGCGAGCGCCCGATTGTGGGCACGGGTCTGGAGCCGGCGTTCACCCGTGGGTCTGCTGGCCGGTTTGGCGGCTCTCTGCGTCCTCGCGGTCTCGGTGGTCCTGCTCGTGCGCGCCATGCCGGCCCAGCTTCCGACGATTGCCGTGCTGCCGCTGCGGCACTCCGCCGACGTGCCGGCGTACGTCGCTGACGACCTGCGGCGGCGCGTGGTCGAGATTCTCGGTGCGAGCAAGGTCGTCAAGGTCGTGTCCGTCGATTCACGGCCGGCGTTCACCGCCGGACTGGCCGCCGCGTCAGGGCGGCCCTGGAGCGTGCAGCAGGTACTGGACGGCGAAATCACACCGGGTCCGCTGGGGTTCAAGACGCTGGTGCGGTTGCGACCGACGCCGAGCGCCGATGCGACCTGGCAGCACAGCATCGAAGGTTCGGCGGGGGAGCTGCCGCTTCGCATCGCGACCACCGTGATTGCCGCCATCCGGCCCGACGGGCCGGCCGTGCCACGCGCCCGATCGCCGAACGATTCGGCCGCCGATTTCGACGCGCGCGGGCGGTTCGCCATCGACCACGGCTCCGATCGCGCCGCCAACGCCATCGCGATGTTCAAGAAGGCGATCGAGGCCGATCCCGGCTACGCGCGCGCGTATGCGGGCCTGTCGAAAGCCCACATGATGCGCGGCTGTCGCGACGGCGGCGGCGACGCCAAGGCCGCCGCGCAGCTCGCCGTCGCGCTGGATGCCACGTCCGCGGAAGCCCAGACGACGCTCGCCGACGTGCTCTTCGCCTGCGAGTGGAACTGGGGGGCCGCGGAGGCGACGTACCGGACGGCGCTGGCGCTCAATCCGAGCGACGAATACACACGGATCCGCTACGCGATGTTTCTCGCCAGCGGCGGCTCGCCCCGCGAGGGGCTGCAGTTGATGCTCCGCGGGCGCGACGCCGACGCCATGTCCGCCATCGCGGCGGCTGCCACCGCGCATCTGTTGTATTGCTCACGGCGCTTCGACGACGCGCAGCGCGAGATCGTGCGCGCCATCGAGCTGGACGACCGCCACGCGACCGCTTACCTGGTGTACGGCCGCATCCTGAGCGCGCGCGGGAGATTCGTCGAGGCCTCGCGGGTGTTCGCCCAGGCGACCGCGCTCGACCCGGTCGTGCTCAAGGAGTACTTCCGCGCCGAGATTGCGGCAGCGGACGCCGGCGCGCGCAGGGTCGAAGAGGCGCGCGGGTTCGTGCAGGCGGTGGAGCGCGATTGCGGCACGATGCCGGCGGAGATGGTCGCGTTCGTCTACGCGCGGCTCGGCGCCACCGACGATGCCTTGCGATGGCTCGAGCTGGCGGTGGACGAGCGGTCCGAGCGCGTGTTGTGGCTCCGCGTCGATCCCCGGGCCGATCCGCTCCGGGCGGATCCGCGCTTCGCGGCATTGCTCACCCGCTTGCCCGGCCCGCCGAACTGATGTATTAACCCCACTATTCACTTGTGTTGGTGATGTGGCGCAGGCCTTCAGGCCTGCCCCGGGCCCGCGTTGGCCGGGCTGAAGCCCGGCGCCACCTTGGCGGGCCCGTAGTCAACACAAGTGAACTCTGGGTTTAGGGTGCCGTTTCCGCGATCCTGTTTCGTCTCGTCCACTCACGGAGCACACACATGGCTGAACCGAAGCGCAAGCGGTCGCGCAAGAAGGCGGTGAAGGCGCCGGCCGCCTCGGCCAGGAAACTCTCCGGGCTGCTGCCCCGCATCGAGAAACCGAAAGAGATCCTGATCCACAAGGACGACGTGGTGTACAGCGTGACCGACGTGGTGTTCTGTTCGAAGTGCCCGCCTGGCTTCAGTGAAGGAACTCTCGCCGTCTTCGGCACCTTCAAGACACTCAACAAGAAGGGGTGATGGTCTATCGGCGCGCCAGCGATCTCGTCTGCTACTGGCGCGACGGCCACCTCCTCCTGCACAACTTCCGAACCGGGACCATCCTGGGCGGGACGCCGGGCGCGATCGACATTCTCGGGTTCTTCGACGACTGGCGTTCGCTCAGGGAGTTCGCGTCGGCGCGGCCGGACGTCGCCCGCGCGCGCACCGCCCGGTCGCTCGAGGCCCTGGCTTCCAGCGGACTCCTCGAGGTGCGCCGCCGCCGTCCGGCCCGGCCGCTGGCGCCGTCCGGATGGGCCCCGTGGAATCCCGCGGCCGGGTTCTTTCATTTCTCGACCAAGGATGCCTTCGGCCCGCTGGACGATGCCGGGGTGGCCACTGCCGACAATTGGGACCGGCTGGCCGGGTCGAAGCGGCCCGCCCTGTTCAAGGTCGTGGCCGGGCAGCGGACCAGCCTTCCCGCTCCGGCGGCACAGGGTCACCTCCCGCGCGTGCTGGAAGCGCGCCGGACCTGGCGGCGGTTCGGTGCCTCACCGCTGTCGCTGGCTCACTTGAGCACGCTGCTGTACTGGACCTGGGGTGTGCAGCACGCGGCGCGCAACGCCCAGGGCTATCGGTTCGCGCTGCGGACCTCTCCCTCGGGCGGTGCCCTGCAACCCATCGAGGCTTATGTCGTTGCGCTCAACGTCGAGGGATTGCCGGCCGGTGCGTATCACTATCACCCGCTCGATCACTCGCTGGTCCGCGTCCGGTCGCGGGTGTCGCGAGCACAGGTCCGGCGGTATCTGGCCGGCCAGTCCTGGTTCCTGCGGACCGCGGCGATCGTCTTCATGTCCGGCATGTTCGCGCGCACGCAGTGGAAGTACTCCACGCCGCGGGCTTACCGGACCGTGCTCACCGAGGCGGGACATTTCTGCCAGACCTTCTGTCTCGTGGCGACCTGGCTCGGGCTGGCCCCCTTCTGCACGCAGGCCCTGGCTGACACCTTGATCGAACGGGACCTCGGCATCGATGGCGTCGAAGAATCAATCCTCTATGCGGCGGGCGTCGGCACGCGACCTCCGTCATTCGACCCGCGACAGCCTCTCGACGCGGGTCACCCGGACGCGCCCTGACGTCGCTCGCGGCCTGCTGCCTCGGCCGGGATCGGCCCTCGCGCGCATCCGTCAGCACCTCGAGTCGGCGGGACGCCTCGCCCGGGTTCGCGCGCTGCTGGTCGTCGCCAACCCGCTCGGCAACGCGGTGGGTGACACCGTGATGTCCGCTGATCACGTGGACTATCTCCGACAGTTCGGTGAGACGGTGGACGTGACCGTCTGGACCGGCACTCCTGCACTGTGGCGGTTCCTGCGGCCCGAGGTCACGACCGCGGCCGCGGTCTCGCCAGAGGACCTGAGCCACGCCTTCGACGTCGCCGTGTTCGAGACGCCGCGGCCTGCGACCGCCCTGGCCGATCTCGTCGCGAAGAGCGGCGGGGTGGTGGTGCATTTCTGGCCCAGTCGCCGGGACGCGACGGTGAGACTTGGCGGTGCGGCGACCATGTCGATCCCGCTGGCGCCGCCGACGAACATGCCGATGCGGGTCCGCGAGGTCTATCGCGCGCTGGGCTGCCGGACGCCGGAAGCGCGCCTCGCGGCGCCGGCGCTGCCGACGATCTTCTTCAACCCGTATGCGAGCACGTCGGCGAAATCGCTCACACCGGCGTTCGCATCCGCCGTCCTGGCGGCGCTGCAGGAACGGCTGTGCCCGGCGCTTTCCATCGTGGTCCAGTGCCCTCAGACGTATTCGACATTCGAGGACGCCAGTCACCTGGCGCGCCTCGATGCCGCGATGCGAGGCGCGGAGGGAGCACATGTGTCCGTGCTCCGGACGCCGGGGCTCGAGGCGTACCTCCGCCAGGTATCCGGTGCGCTCGTGGTCGTCGGGGCGGACACCTCGAGCCAGCATCTCGCGGCCGCGTACGGACGCGCCTCGATCGCCTTCTACCCCAGTCACGTCGGGCTCGGCTATTACCTGGCCTGGGGACCGACGGCGACCCGCTGTCTGCACTTCGTCGCGCCCGAGGAACGCGATCGCGCAACCCAGCGGAGGCTCGCGGACATGGCGGGCGATCTGGCGGCTCTTCTCGCGCGCCGCGCTGTTCTGGCGCAGGCCGCCCGCAGCGGCCTGCGCAGCAGCCCATTTGATCCGCGCGGCAGTGCGGCCGGCGCTGGGCGCGCCGGCCGGCCGCGCGGAGGGCTGGCTGTCCGGGGAGGGGCAGTAGGCGGGACACAGGCGCGCGACGGCGCCGCGCGCGTCCTGCGTGAAGCCCGCTCGTGCCTGGCCGGAGACGCGAACGCGCTCCGCCGGCTCCGGCGCGCGCTGGCGACCTGGCGTCAGTCATTTCCGGATTCCTGGCGGGCTCACCTGTTCCAGGAGTTCGACGCCATCGTCCGCGAGCTGCCCTCGCTGCGTCAGCACGGCGCGCGCGCAGTCCCCGCGCATCTCGAGCGCTTGAACGTGTTCAAAGTCGCGGCACTGCTGCACAGTGCGAGCCGATGAGCGACGAACGGAGTGTCCGCCTTTTGACGTAGTGTCCGGCTTCAGCCGGACCCAGAGGTCCGCCTAAGGGCGGACACTACAACGGTCAATCCCTGGTCCGGCTGAAGCCGGACACTACGTCAACATTTAGAGGAGCGTCGACTCCAGCACGATGTCCGGAACCATCGACTGGTACTCGGCGTAGGTGTGGTGCGCCCGGCTGCGCCACGTGCGGCCTTCTTCCGCCTCCATGAACGCGCGATACTCCGGAGCTCCGGGGAAGCGGACGTTGTCCGCGACCACCACGCTCCCGGGTCGGAGGAACTGCCCGTCCACCAGTCGCTGCAGATCGGGAAGGTAGGCGTCCTTGGCGTGGTCGATGAACACGACATCGACGGTGCCGCGCGCCAGGCCGCGGACGTCACGGAGATCGGCGAGCGTCGCGCCCCCGTCGCCGAGGGATCCGACGACGAACGTGACGCGGTCGGATGCGCCGGCGTGGGCGACGATGCGGCGGGCGATGGCAGCATTCGCCTCGCTGAGCTCGATCGAGATCAGGCGGCTGCCGGCGGCAGGACCCGTGCGATCCGCAGCGCGCTGTAGCCGACGTACGCGCCCAGCTCGAGCACGACGCGCGGCTGCTCGCGACGGACGATCGCGTCGAGGATCTCGCCCTTCCGGTCGCCGACATTGATCAGGAATTTGTGGCGGTACGCGTAGGCGTCGATGGCGCGGATGGCAGCGTCGACATCCCCAGCGGCGGCGTTCGCCAGGACGTATCGCGCTGCGGCTTCCTCACGCCCGTCGCCGACCTGCCAGTCCCGCAGCAGCGTCTTCCGGCCGAGCAACAGGCGAAGGAAGGACCAGCGCAGGAAGGGAACGGGGCGGCCAAGCCATTCGTGCAACGCGAGCAGCGCCGACCCCATGGTGAGGGTGACCAACACCCACCATGTCGGGCCCGACCGCGGCGTCTGAACGAGGAGCCAGATGCCGGCAATGGTCAGACTCCCACACACCAGAAGGAGCGTCGTCATCATTGACGGGCCGGCCCTGACTGGCGCGCAAGCGTGTCACGGAACGCGGATTCTGCGCGCGGATCGACGAGTGCGAACACGACGCGCTCGATGCCCGGATGGCGCGCGAGGGTGTCGATCGTCATGCGGAGCGCGACCACGGCCGCGAGATCCACGGGGTAGCCATAGACGCCGCAGCTGATGGCAGGGAACGCGAGGCTTCGTACGCCATGAGCGGCGGCGAGCGCCAGGGCAGTGGCGTGGCACGAGGCGAGCTGCTCGGCCTCACCACGCCCGCCGCCATGCCATATCGGCCCGACAGCGTGGATCACGAAGCGGGCGCGCAGACCGTAGCCCTTCGTGATCTTCGCCGAGCCGGTCTCGCAGCCTCCCAGCGTCTTGCACTCGGCCAGCAACTCCGGACCGGCGGCCCGGTGAATGGCCCCGTCCACGCCGCCGCCACCCAGCAGTGTGCGGTTGGCGGCATTGACGATCCCATCCACGTCCAGCGACGTGATGTCGGCGCGAAGCACGGTGACGCGCGACAGGGCAGGGACCAAGCAGCTATCCAGCTACGAGCTACCAGCTACCAACTGAGCGAAAACGAAAGCGGCTACAAGGCTACCGACTACAGGCTACGGGCCCTCAGCATGCTTCCGCAAGACCTGTAGCTCGCCGGACCTGAAGGTCCGGCCTACCGACGAGAGGCACCTCAAATCCGGTAGGGCGGGGCTCAGATCCGCGGCTCATGACCGAAGACCAGACGGTAGGGCTAGATCCGGAAGAGCGAGGACGTCAGCCCCGCCGATGACCGAAGACCGAAGACCGAAGACCGTCGTCTACCGCACGCCGAGGAGGATCTCGGTCGTGAGCTGATCGAGGCGTTCGTAGTCCAGGCCGCGAGCCGCGATCGACTGGCGATCGAAGGTTTCAGCCTTGAGGGCGTCGCACGCCTCCTTCGAGTACCTGCCGGCGCCGGGCTTGCCGCCCCCGAGCTTGCTCACGATCGCCTGGACGTCGGGGTCCACGTTCCAGCGCGCCGCCTTCTCCTTGAGAATCAGGTAGGTCCGCATGCAGCCGACGGCGAAATGTTTCACGCCCTCGTAGTCCTCGGTCCGGTAGGCGTGCGCGTCGAAGTGACGCGGACCGTCGTAGCCGACGTCCTCGAGAAACTTCACGAGGAAGAACGCGGTTCGGGGATTCGCCGCGCCGAAGCGGAAGTCCTGATCGTAGCGTCCCGGCGACTGATCGTTCAGGTCGATGTGGAACAGCTTGCCGGCTTCCCACGCCTGGGCCACGGCGTGCGTGAAGTTGAGGCCTGCCATCTGCTCGTGCGCCACCTCGGGGTTGACGCCCACGAGCTCCGGATGCGCGAGGGTGGGAATCAGACCGAGGTAGTTGCCGGTCGTCGCCATGTAGATGTCGCCCCGCGGCTCGTTCGGCTTGGCTTCGAGCGCGAAGCGATAGCCATAGCCCTGGGCGATCGAGTACTCACACAGCCAGTCGATCGCTTCCCGCAGGCGCTTGATCGCATCGTCGGCGCGCCGGCACGCGTCGGTTTCCGTGCCTTCCCGCCCGCCCCACAGCACGAAGATCGACGCGCCCAGCTCGGCGCCCAGATCCATGGCGCTCATGGTCTTCTGGACGGAATAGCGGCGCACCTGCGGATCGTTGGCGGTGAATGCGCCATCCTTGAACACGGGATCGGTGAACAGGCTGACCGTCGCCATCGGCACGACCAGCCCGTGATCGCGACAGGCCTGCTTGAACTCCTTGACGATCCGATCGCGCTCGGCGGCGGTCGCGTCGATCGGCACGAGATCGTTATCGTGGAGGTTCACGCCCCACGCGCCCGCCGCGGCCAGCAGCTGTACGGCGTCGGTGGGCGGCAGCGGATCGCGGACCGGCTCGCCGAACGGATCGCGGCCGCGATTGGCGACCGTCCAGAGGCCGAAGGTGAACTTGTGCTCGGGGCGAGGTTGATGGGCAGCAGTCATGACGAATGCGCCTAATCATCCTTGCGATGGCCGCTGGCGTCAAACGGTACCGGGGACGGGAGCCTCGTCTGTAACAAGCGAGGCTCCCGTCCCCGACACGCGTCAAGGCTCCCGTCCCGATTTCTCAGCTGGCTGCCAGCGCCTTGTCGATCGCGGCGCGCAGCTCCGGAGCGTCAGGTGTGACCTTGCTCGGAAAGAACGCGACGACCTTGCCGTCCCGGCCGATGATGTACTTGCCGAAGTTCCAGCCGGGCAGGCTGCCGCTCGTGCCGAGAAACGCGTACACCGGCGATTGTCCGGGCCCTGCCTTGGTGACGACCTTCTCGAAGAGCGGGAACGTGACGTCGTACTTGAGCCGGCAGAACTCCTGAATCTCGGCGGCTGTCCCCGGTTCCTGCCCCCCGAAGTCGTTGCTCGGGAACCCGAGGACTGCGACCCCCTTGTCCGCCAGCTCGCGATGCAGCTTCTCGAGACCGGCGTACTGCGGCGTGTAGCCGCATTTGCTGGCGACGTTGACGACGACCGCGACCTTCCCGCGGTACTGGGCCAGGTCGGCTGGCTTGCCGTCGAGGGTCGAGGTCTTGAGATCGTAGAAGGAGGCCGCAGGATCGGTCACGGCATTCACCACGATGGTGCGGCCCGAGACGGCCGCTGAGACGAGCGCAAACAGAGCGATCAATCGCGAGGGACGGAAGGGCATGGGGATCCTCGTAGAGTGACGAGTGACGAGTGACGAATGACGAATGACGAATGACGAATGACGAATGGCGAGTGACGAGCGACAGCAGCGACCAGTGACCAGCTACGAGTGACCAGCTTCAAGTGACCAGCTACCAGCAGCGGCGTAGTGTCCGGCTCAGCTGGACCAGCGACGCGATGACCGGGCGTGCCGTGCTCGACTCAGTGCGCCAGCTACCTCGGCTTGTCACTGGTCGCTCGGTCGCCCGTCGCTGATTGCGCGAAGGGCGGGATACACACGGCGATACGCTGCATATCGCTCGTTCATGACCGCCGCGTCGGAACCCGGCTCGATCGTCCGGGCGACGCGGACGATCGCCGCACTCGCGGCGTCCACCGACGGCCAGGCACCGGCGCCGACGCCGGCGAGAATCGCGGCGCCGAAGGCGGCGCCCTCTTCAACCTGGACGATCTCACAGTCGCGGCGGTAAACGTCGGCCTGGATCTGCCGCCAGAGAGGCGAGCGCGCGCCGCCGCCGCCAAGCCGCACCTTCGAGACGGGGACGTCCATGTCCGCCAGGATCTCGAATGAATCCCGCAGGCTGAAGGCCACGCCCTCCAGCACGGCGCGCACGATGTGCCCCCGTGTGTGGCTGGCGGAAAGGCCGACGAGCGCGGCGCGGGCGTCGGGATCGAGATGCGGCGTGCGCTCTCCCATCAGGTAGGGCGCCCACAGCGCCCCTTCGGCCCCGGGCGGCACGCGCGCCGCCTCATCCACCAGCGACTCGTACGGCGTCGCGACCGGGACCGCCGTTCGCGCCGAACCGATCGCGAAACCAGCGGAGTGACAGACCTGCCCCCTGCGTCACGCCCATGACGTGCCAGCGCCCGGGCACGGCATGACAGAACGTGTGCACGCGTCCCTGTGGATCGAGGGCCGGCGTGTCGGTGGCGGCAAAGACGACCCCGGAGGTGCCAATCGTGGTGGACACCAGGCCGGGGATCACGACGCCCATGCCGACGGCGCCCGCGGCGTTGTCGCCGCCACCGGCGATGACAGGTGTTCCGGCACGGAGGCCCGTGGCCTCGGCTCCCGCCGCGCTCACGCGGCCCGTGATCTCGGGCGCCTCGTATACCCGGGGACAGAGCGCGAGGTCGACGCCCACCGCGTCCGCGATCGCGTTCGACCACCGCCGATGGGCCACGTCGAAGAGCAGGGTACCCGACGCGTCCGAGGCGTCGGTCGCCCGTTCGCCGGTGAGGCGGAAGCGGACGTAGTCTTTCGGGAGGAGCACGTGTCGGGTCCGTGCCCACAGGTCCGGTTCGTGGCGCCGCACCCACAGCAGCTTGGGCAGCGTGAAGCCGGTCAGCGCGGGATTGCACGCGAGCTCGATCAGGCGGCTGGCGCCGATGCGATCCGTGATGTCGCGGCACTCATCGGCCGGTGCGCTGGTCGCACCAGATCAGCGCCGGCCGCACCACCTCGTCGGCGCGATCGAGCAGCGTCGACCCGTGCATCTGTCCCGAGAAGCCCACGGCGCCGACGGCGGCGTCCGGGAGTGCGGGTTGCCGTCGAGCGCACCGCGGACGGCCTCGCACGTCGCGCGCCACCAGTCGTGCGGATCCTGCTCGGCCCAGCCCGGGTGTGGCGACGCGAACGCCGCGTGCTCGGCGGTCGCCGACCCGACGAGCCCCCGCGTTCGTCGATGATCAGCGCGCGCGTGCCGCTCGTGCCGACGTCAATCCCGAGAAACAGTCATGCAGGCGCATTATTACGGCTCAGGGCTCATGGCTCAAGGCTCATGGGGCAGCGAGGGCGACGGCGTCCGAGCGAGCCGCAGCCCGGCTTCCTGTTAAACTGCGCGCCGGCTGATGACGTAGGACAGGCGAATGGCGCGGCCCACTCGAGCTCCTGACGGCTCCCCGGACTTCGGGCGCCCTCGACCGGACGACCGCGTGACGACCGAGCAGGTCGTCTCGCACGTGCGCGCCCTCATCGAACAGGGGTGCGCTCAGGCCCGGCGATCGGTTGCCGCCCGAGCGCGAGCTCGCGCTGCAGATTGGCGTCAGTCGCCCGTCGGTCCGCGCCGGCCTGCAGGCGCTCTCGGCCATGGGCGTCGTGATCCGGCGCGGCACGGCGCCGGCACCTTCATCACGGCCGGACCGCCGATGCTGGCGACCGGGCCGCTCAGCTTCCTCGCGGCGCTGCACGGCTTCACCGGCAGTGAGATGTTCGAGGCCCGGCGCGTGCTGGAAGTCGGGGCGATCGGCGTCGCCGCGCAGAACGCCACGGGCGAGCACCTGGCGACGATCGCCGAGGAGATGGCCGGCATGTTCGCGGCGCTCGACGATCCGCAGGCGTTCCTGGTTCACGACATCAAGTTCCATCGCGCGATCGCCCGCGCGTCGCGCAACCCCATCCTCGCGTCGCTCATCGAGATGGTGTCGGCGATGTTCTACGAGCGGCGCAAGCGCAACGTCGGCGCGCCGCGTGACTTGCGTGAGGCGGCCGAGATGCATCGTCTGATCTACCAGGCGCTCCGCGACAGCGACGCCGGCCGCCGCCCAGGCGCGCGATGAGCGAGCACCTGCGCCAGTCGGAGACGCATGAACATCGAGGATCTGCCGGTCGGTACCGTCGGACGCCGATGCGGCGGGGAAGGAGACTGATCGGGCGTGACTCTACATGTGGGAATCCTCGGTGGCCGGCAACATCAGCGCGACCCATGCTCGCGCAGCGGCGCAGATCGCCGGGCGTGCAGGTGGCGGCCGTGTGCGGCGTGAACGCGGCACGCGTCCAGCGCCCTGGCCGAGCGCCACGGCGCCGCGGCCTATACGCGACCTCGACGCCTTCCTCCGGCATCGTCCGCTGGACATCGTCGCCATCGGCAGCCCGTCGGGCCTGCACGGCGAGCAGGTCGAGGCGGCGGTCGCGCAGGGACTCCACGTCCTGGTCGAGAAGCCGCTCGAGATGACGACCGCGCGCATCGACCAGATGGCATCGAGGCTGTGGCGCGGGCCGGCGTGACGCTGGGCGTGTTCTTCCAGGATCGCGCGAAGCCCGACTTCGTGGCGCTGCACGACGAGATCGACGCGCGGCACGCTGGGCCGCCTCACGTTGGCCGATGCGCGGGTGAAATGGTATCGTCCGCCGGAGTACTACAGCCAGTCGCGCTGGCGCGGGACCTGGGCGCTCGACGGCGGCGGCGCGGTCATGAACCAGGGCATCCAACGGTGGACCTGCTCGTCTGGCTGCTCGGAGACGTGCGGCGCGTGCATGCCGGACGCTGACGGCGCTGCACGCAGATCGACGTCGAGGACACGGCGGTGGCGCTGTTCGAGTTCACGAGCGGGGCCGTAGCGACGCTTCGAGGCGACGACGGCGGCGTGGCCCGGCTACAACCGGCGCGTGGCGATCACCGGGACGAATGGCACCGTCCTCATCGACGGCGACCGGATCGTCGCGCGGGACTTGATCGGGAGTGTGCCGGGCGGCCGAGCCTGACGTGGTCGAGACCGGCGCCAGTGCCGCCTCTCCCGTGGTCGCCGATCAGAGCGGCCATCGGCGCGTCTTCGAGGACTTTCTGCCGGGCGCTCGACACCGGAGGCGTCCCCCGCGCCAGCCGGCGCCGAAGGGCGCCGCAGCGTCGCCGTCATCGAGGCCCTGTACGAATCCTCGCGCCGGGGCAGCCCGTGGACGTGTGATCGCGCGAATGAGGCAGGCCATGTCGAGGATCAGGCATCGGGCGCCAGGCACCAGGCAGCAGCACCAGAGCCCGGAACATGATGGGCCGGGTGTCGTGCTGACGCGGCGCGGAGCGCTGAAGACCCTCGGGGCGGGCGTCGGCGCGCTGGCCGTCTGGCCGGCTCTGTCGGAGGAGGCGGCCGAGGCTTTTGCCGCCGTTCAGCGATCCCGGGCGGCGCCCACGCTCCGGTTCCTCACGACGGCGCAGTATGCGACGACCGACGCGCTGACGGAGACGTTGATTCCGGCCGACAGCCACTCGCCCGGCGCGCGCGCCGCGCGCGTCGCCGACTATCTCGATCTGCTGCTGAGCGAATCGGACGCGGCGGCGAAGACGACGTGGGCCGAGGGGCTGGCCGCGCTCGATGCCGCGTCGCACGAGCGCTTCGCCCTGCCGTTCTCGAAGGCCTCGACTCCCCAGCAGATCGAGTTGCTGACCGAGGCCAGCAGGAACGAAGCGCAGCCGCAGACCACGCTCGAGAAGTTCTTCAAGGTGTCGAAGGACGCGACCATCCGCGGGTATTACACGTCCGAGATCGGGCTGATGAAGGACCTGCAGTACAAGGGCAACCAGTTTCTCGGGGAGTTCGTCGGCTGCACGCATCCGGAGCACGGGTTCGTGCCGGCGCGCAAGTAGGGCCTTGCGGTCTCCGTGAGCCCTGAGCCTCGACCCACAAGGAGCATTCCGTGACACGTATCGGTATGGGACTCGTCGGTGCGGGCTTCGTCGGCCCGCATCATCTCGACGCCGTCCGGCGTCTGGGATACGTCGATGTGGTGGCGATTGCCGGCAGCAGCGAGGCGTCGGCGCGCCGGAAAGCCGACGCGCTCGGCGTGCCGACGGCCTATGGCAGCGCCGAGGCGCTGCTGGCCGACCCGAAGGTGCAGGTGGTGCACAACGCGACGCCGAACTACCTCCACTACCCGGTGAACGCCGCCGCGATCGCCGCCGGCAAGCACATCGTCTCCGACAAGCCCCTGGCGATGACGGCCGCCGAAGCCCGGACGCTCGTCGATCTGGCGAAGGCGGCGGGGATCGTGCACGCCGTGACGTTCAACTATCGGGGCAACCCCCTGGTGCAGCAGGCGCGTCACCTGATCGCGCGCGGCGATCTCGGCCGACCGACGTTCCTGCACGGCCACTACCTGCAGGACTGGCTGCTCAAGGACACCGATTACTCGTGGCGGCTCGAGCCCGACAAGGGCGGGGCGTCGTCGGCGCTCGGCGACATCGGATCGCATTGGTGCGACCTCGCGCAGCACGTGAGCGGCCTGCGCATCACCGAGGTTCTGGCCGACATCACGACCGTGGTCCCCAAACGCAAACGCCCGACCGGATCGCGAGAGGCGTTCCAGGCGGCGACCGGCAGCGAAGCCTTCGAGCTGGTGGACATCAAGGTCGAGGACCTGGCGTCGGTGCTCGTCAAGTTCGACAACGGCGCGAAGGGCGCGTTCTCGGTGGGCCAGGTCTGCGCCGGCCACAAGAACGACGTCGTGCTGGAGGTGTGCGGGACGAAGAGCTCGCTCATCTGGCGGCAGGAGCAGCAGAACGAGCTCTGGTTCGGCCATCGCGACGCCCCGAACCAGATCCTGCAGAAGGATCCGTCGCTCATGGACGAAGCCGTGCGCGGCTACGCGCACCTGCCGGGGGGCCATCAGGAAGCCTGGGCCGACGCGTTCTGCAACCTGATGCGGGACATCTACGGCTTCATCCGCGACGGGAAGAAACCGTCGGACGCGCATCCTCCCGCCTTCGCCACGTTCGAGGACGGGTACCGGGCCAACGTGATTGTCGAGACGATTCTCGACAGCGCCAGAAAAGGCAACGTCTGGACCAAAGTGGCGTACTGAAGCAGCGGCTACGCCGCGCGTCATGCGGTGTCTGGGCTCGGGCCTGACAGGCCCGGCCAACATGAAACCGGTCGAGCTTGAGCCCCGTCGCATGACCGAAGACCGAGTAGCACCGTAGACCGTAGCCAACGACCGCCTATGTCGATCACTCCCTTCACCCCCAGTTCATGAAAGTCGGCGTCCTCACCGCGGCGCTCCAGGAGCTGACGCCGCGCGAGGTGCGCGATCCCGATCCCGACCGCGCGATCGAGGACTGGCTCCAGTTCGCCCGCGATCTCGGCGCGAGCTACATCCAGCTGTCGGCGGCGCTGCATCCGAGCGAGGCGGACGTGCCGCCCGAAGCGATGCTCGATCCGGTGGCCAACACGCTGGACCTTCGAGAGCCGTTCTCCGCCGCGCGGGCCCGGCGTGTCCAGGCGGCCATCAAGGCCACCGGCGTCGGCCTCTCCGATGTCGGCTACTTCGACAACCTGCTGCACCACGATCCGGCCATCCGCCAGAAGAAGATGGACTTCATGCTGCGGACCTTCGACACGGCCGCGGCGCTCGGGGTCGATGCCGTGTGCGGCTTCGTCGGCCGCAACCAGCAGCACAGCATGGACCAGAATCTCCTCGACTTCGAGGCGCACTTCATCCCGCTGCTCAAGGAAGCCAAGGCGCGCGGGCTGACCTTCCGCGTCGAGCAGTGTCCGATGCCCGGCTGGACGACCGGCGACAATTTCCACAACAACATCGCCTACGCGCCGGGCACGTGGATCGCGCTGCACCGGATCTGCGAGAAGCACGGGGTCGGGGATCAGTTCCGCATCCATTACGATCCCTCGCACGCCATCCTGATGGGGCAGGACACCCGATCGATCTTTCAGTATCTGAAGGACGCCGGCTACAACTTCCTCATCGGCGGCTTCCACGTGAAAGGGCAGGTCATCGATCCGAAGGGCGTGTCGGCCTGGGGATACGGCGGGCAGACCGTCGAGCGCGGCGACTGGGTGGGCGGCACGCCGTCGGACAATCCGGCGGACCACTTGAACGCCTGGAAGAAACAGGTCGTGCTCTGCGAGCACGAGCTGCCGGGCACCGCGCGCCACGATCCGCTGGCGTACCTGCAGAACCGCACCGTGGACTGGCTGGATCATCAGCTCGCCGCGCGCGAGCTGCTGCAGCTCGACGTCGCGAACACGCACCTGGTCGTCGAGCACGAGTATCCGAAGGCGCGGATTCAGGATCGGGCGCGGCTGACGCCGATCCTCCAGGGGTCGGTGGCGTTCGTGCGCCGGATCGACGAAGCCGCGGGCTGCATGTACGCCCTGCAGCACGAGGTGCTCGGCGCACAGGGCATTCCCATCCAGGGCGTCGGCCGCCAGGCGTATCGGTCCTGATCGATCCGCGCCATCCAAAGATTGCGATCGAAATCCAAATCTTCGATCGCGAATGGGACCGCTTCGCGGCGCACTTGTCGACCGTCTGTCCGTGACGCTGATTGATGCGGTCAGCGGGGCCCTGATAGAGGTATGACCATTGCGCGTTGACACGTCACGTGGCGAGTGGTATCGTCGGCTCCCGTTCAAATCCAAGTTCGCGAATTGGCTGTATTGGTATGACCTCCGATACACCGGATCGCTCCACGCGTCCCACTGAGGGCGTCGCTGCTGAACTGGTGGTGGCCCACGTCAGGCGGCTGATCGACGAAGGCCGGGTGAAGCCCGGCAATCGTCTGCCCGCCGAGCGGGAGCTCGCGCAGCAGGTGGGCGTCAGTCGTCCGAGCGTGCGGGCCGGGTTGCGGGCGCTGGCCGCCATGGGGGTCGTCCAATCCCGCCACGGGGCCGGCACGTTCATCCGCAGCGGTCCGCCCTCGCTCGACAGTGAGCCCCTGAGCTTTCTGGCGGCGCTGCACGGCTTCACGCGGGACCAGATGTTCGAGGCGCGCCGGGTGCTCGAGGTCGGCGTCGCCGGCCTGGCGGCGGAACGCGCGACCGGCGAGCATCTCGCGGCAATCGCCGAAGAGATGACGGGACTCTTCGCCTCGCTCGACGATCCGCTCGGGTTCCTGCGCCACGACATCCGCTTTCACCGCGCCGTCGCCGCGGCGTCGGGCAATCCGATCCTCGGCTCGCTGGTCGAGATGGTGTCGGCGCTGTTCTATGCGCACCGCCGCAAGACGGCGCAGCGCGCCCGCGATCTCCGGGAGTCGGCCGACATGCACCGCGCGATCTACAGCGCGCTGCGCAGCCACGACGCCGAGCGCGCGCGTCAGGCCATGAACGACCATCTGGTGACCTCGCAGCAGCGCCAGAACGTCGAGGAGCTGTCCTCGGTGGTGACCGGGTGAGGCAGGCCGAGAGACGTTACCAGTTGGATAGCGGGTGGTTCGCTCGAAGCAGACCACTCGGACGTCCGTCGTCCCCGTCCGGGTCGGCGGTGTGCGTCCGGGGGAAGGCCGCGCACGTCGCGGCTCTCGCGGCTTGACACTGCCGCATCAGGTGATCGACACTCCTGCCTTCATTGCAGGCGTTTCTGCGTGACTGGGCCGCAATTGGTGTGACCTGTCGCGTCGAGCGCGGGACGAAGGAGCTTCCACTCGGGCCGGTCCTCGCCGCGCTCGCGTCACAGATTCCACCATGAGTGTGATCGCGCTCACCGGCCGGACGGCCGTCGTCGTGGGAGGCACGTCCGGCATCGGCCGTGCCATGGCGCGCGGCCTCGCCGAGGCCGGCGCCGACGTGGTGGCGACGGGTCGCCGCGCCGATCTCGTCGAGACGGTCGCGGCGGAGATCGAGCAGCGCGGTCGTCGCACGCTGCGGCAGACGGCCGACGTGTCCGATCGCGCGTCGCTCGTCGCCCTGCGTGATCGCGCCGTCGCCGAGCTCGGCGCGGTGGACATCGTCATCAACTGCGCCGGCCGCACCAAGCGCGCGCCCACGCTGACCTTCGACGAGGCCGAGTGGCAGGCCATCCTGGAGACGAACCTGACCGGGACGCTGCGCGCCTGCCAGGTGTTCGGCGAAGGGATGATCGCGCGCGGCTACGGCCGCATCATCAACATCGCCTCGCTGTCCACCTTCGTCGCGCTCTACGAAGTCGCGGCCTACGCCGCCAGCAAGGCCGCCGTCGCCTCGCTCACCAAGTCGCTGGCCATCGAGTGGGCCGCGCACGGCGTGACGGTGAATGCGATCGCCCCCGGGCTGTTCCGGACCGAGCTGAATGCGGCCCTGCTCGACGGCACCGATCGCGGGCGCGAATTCCTCATGCGATCGCCGATGAAGCGGTTCGGCAAGCTGGAGGAGCTGGTCGCCGCCGCCGTGTTCCTCGCCTCGGAGGGGGCGAGCTTCGTCAACGGCGAAGTGCTGGTGGTGGACGGCGGATTTCTCGCGAGCGGCGTCAATCAATGAGCCCCGGTGCGCGGCCCGGCGTGGCGATGAGATCAGCATGACTGCCCACGACACCTCCAGTGCGGCGGCCGTGGCGTCGGCCGCTCGTGCGTCCGCGCCCGGCGGGCACTACCGCTGGGTCATCTGCGCGCTGCTGTTCGTCGCGACGACGATCAACTACGTCGATCGGCAGGTGATCTCGATTCTCAAGCCGACGCTGCAGGAGCTCTTCGCCTGGACCGAGCGCGACTACGCGGCGATCATCTTCACCTTCCAGCTCGCCTACGCGATCGGGCTGCTGGTGTCCGGCCGGGTCATGGACAAGCTCGGGACCCGCGTCGGCTTCCTGCTGGCGATCGTGATCTGGAGCATCGCCGGAGTGCTGCACGCCTTCGCCGACTGGTTCCCGGGGCTGCGTCTGCCGACGGTGCTCATCGAACCGCCGTCGATCGTCCTGCTGACCGGGTCGGCCGCCGGGTTCGCGCTGGCGCGGTTCCTCCTCGGGCTGGGTGAAGCCGGCAACTTCCCGGCGTCGATCAAGACCGTCGCCGAGTGGTTCCCCCGTCGCGAGCGCGCGCTGGCGACGGGCATCTTCAATTCCGGCACCAACGTCGGCGCGCTGCTCACGCCGCTCATCGTCCCGTGGATCACGCTGCGGTTCGGTTGGCAATGGGCGTTCGTGGCGACCGGCCTGACCGGATTCGTCTGGCTCATCTGGTGGGCGCGCGCCTATGCGCCGCCCGAGGAGCATCCGCGTCTCTCGCCGCAGGAGCTCGCCTACATTCGCAGCGATCCGACGGAATCGATCACGCCCGTGCCCTGGGCGTCGCTGCTCCGGTACCGGCAGACGTGGGCCTTCGCGATCGGCAAGTTCCTGACCGATCCGATCTGGTGGCTGTATCTGTTCTGGATTCCAGACTTCCTGAACAAGAACTACGGCCTCGACCTGACGACCATCGGCCTGCCGATCGTCGTGATCTATCTCGTCGCCGACGTCGGCAGCATCGGCGGCGGCTGGTTGTCGTCGAGCCTGCTGAAGCGCGGGTGGAGCGTCAACGCGGCGCGCAAGACGGCCATGCTGTTGTGCGCGGTGGCGGTCGTGCCGATCATGTTCGCCGCCAAGGCGTCGAACCTGTGGGTGGCCGTGCTTCTCGTGGGACTGGCGGCGGCCGCCCATCAAGGCTGGTCGGCCAACCTGTTCACGCTGACCTCGGACATGTTCCCGCGCCGCGCCGTCGGATCGGTCGTCGGCATCGGCGGCATGGCCGGGGCGGTTGGCGGCATGTTCAACTCTCTCGTCGTCGGCGAGATCCTGCAGCGCACCGGCAGCTATGTGCCGGTCTTCTTCATTGCCGGCACCGCCTACCTGATCGCCCTCGCGATTGTTCACGTCATGTCGCCGCGACTCGAGCCCGCCAGGGTGGAGTGAAGACGCAGCTACCAGCTACCAGCTACCAGACGTACCAGAGACTGACCAGCTACCGAGCTACTGAGCTGACCGAGTGCACCAGAGACCAGCGACCAGCGACCAGAGACCAGACGACCAGCGACCAACCGACGCTCTCCCCGAGATCCCCATGTCCCGTCTTCGTGTGCTGCAGGAAATCGAGTCCACCGGGGTGGTTGCCGTCATCCGGATGAACGAGCCCGCGAAGCTGCGCGCCGTTGTCGATGCGATGCTCGAGGGCGGCGTGCGGGCGCTCGAGGTCACGATGACGGTGCCTGGCGCCGTCGGGCTGATCGAGACGCTGGCGCGTGACCTGCCCGAGGAGTTCCAGTTGGGGGCCGGCACGGTGCTCGATCCGGAGACCGCGCGTCAGGTCATCCTGGCCGGCGCCAAGTTCCTGGTCGCGCCGTCGCTCAATCTCAAGACCATCGAGATGTGCCACCGCTACGACGTGGCCGCGCTGCCCGGGTGCTTCACGCCGACCGAGATCCTCACGGCCTGGGAAGCCGGGGCGGACGTGATCAAAGTGTTCCCCGCCACCGCCCTCGGTCCCACGTTCTTCAAGGACATGCGCGGGCCCTTCCCGCAGATCCGGCTGATGCCGACCGGCGGCGTGTCGCTCGCGAACGCCGGCGAGTGGATCAAGGCCGGCGCCGTGGCGATCGGCGTCGGCACGGCCCTCGTGGACACGAAGGCCATCGCGGACGGCAACTTCCGGAAGATCACCGACAACGCTCGAACGCTCGTCGAAGCCGTCCAGGCCGCACGCGGCCACTAGCCACGCACCGCCACGAGCCACGAGCCACAGATAGATCTGACAAGATCTGACCAAAGACCTAAGACCAAAGACTGAAGACTGAGGACTGAAGACTGAAGACCGAGCAACGACCAGCGACGAACGATCAACGACCAAAGACCAACGACCAGAGACCACGACCCGTAGCCCGTAATCCCGTCTTACCCTGGTAGCTGGTCGCTCGTCCCTGGTCGCTGACAAACCCATGCCCAAAGTCGTCACCTTCGGCGAGATCATGTTGCGCCTGAGCCCGCCCGGGTTCGAGCGGTTCCTGCAGACCCCCCAGTTCGTGGCCACCTATGGGGGCGGCGAAGCGAACGTGGCTGTCAGCCTCGCGCAGTTCGGACTGGAGAGCCACTACGTGACCCGGCTGCCCGCACACGCCATCGGCGAGGGCGCGGTGCGCGTGCTGCGCGCGGAAGGGGTGCGGACGGATTTCATCGTCCGCGGTGGCGAGCGTATCGGCATCTACTACGCCGAGACCGGCGCCAGCCAGCGCGCCTCGACGGTCATCTACGACCGGGCGCAGTCCGCCATCAGCGAGATGACGACCGGGACCGTGGACTGGGCCGGCGGTGTTCGCCGGTGCGGCGTGGTTTCACTGGACCGGCATCACGCCGGCGCTCGGCGAGCGCGCGGCAGCAGTGATCCGGGAAGCGCTCGAGGCCGCCCGCGAGGCGGAGGTGGGCGTCAGCGTCGATCTCAACTTCCGCAAGAAGCTGTGGACCGAACGACAGGCCCAGGCGACGATGCGCCCGTTGATGGGGCTCGTGGACGTCGTCATTGCCAACGAAGAAGACATCCAGTCCGTGCTCGGCCTTCACGTCGAGGGCACGGATGTCACGACCGGGCAGCTCGACCTCGAGGCCTACCACCGCGTCGCTCGCACGATCACCAGCGAGCTGGGTCCCTCGTCGGTGGCCATTACCCTGCGGGAGAGCGTGTCGGCGAGCGACAACGGCTGGGGCGCGGTCATGTACGAGAAGGCGACCGACACCTTCCATCGCAGTCAGCACTACGACGTGCGGCTGGTGGATCGCATTGGCGGTGGGGACAGCTTCGCGGGCGGGCTCATCTACGGCCTGGTCACGGGCCGCTCCGTGGAGGCGTCGCTCCGATTCGCGGTCGCGGCGAGCGCGCTCAAACAGACGATTCCCGGCGACTTCAATCGCGTGTCGGTCGCCGAAGTCGATCGCCTGGCCGGCGGCGATGCCAGCGGCCGCGTGCAGCGCTGACAGTCGGAGCTTGAGATCCTAGGACTACGGGCTACGGGCTGCGGGCTACGGGCAGATCTTCCCGCACCCTGAAGCCGGGAGCCCTTCGCCTGACACAGTCACTGGGACCTCGACCAAGGCATGAAGATCACCGACGCCAGGGTCATCGTCACCTGTCCGGGCCGCAACTTCGTCACGCTCAAGATCACGACCGAGGACGGGGTGTTCGGGCTCGGCGATGCCACGCTCAACGGGCGCGAGCTGGCGGTGGCGAGCTACCTGACCGATCACGTCGTGCCGCTGCTCGCCGGGCGTGACGCCCGTCGCATCGAGGACACCTGGCAGTATCTGTACAAGGGTGCCTACTGGCGCCGCGGTCCCGTGACGATGGCGGCGATTGCGGCGGTGGACACGGCGCTGTGGGACATCAAGGCCAAGGCGTGCGGCCAGCCGCTCTACCAGTTGCTCGGCGGCGCGTCCCGCGACGCTGTGCTCGTGTACGGGCACGCCAATGGCGCCGATGTGCCCTCGGCGCTCGAAGCGGTGGCCCGCTACGTTGGCCTCGGCTACAAGGCGATCCGTGTCCAGTGCGGGATTCCCGGCGTGCAGGGCGCGTACGGAGTGGGGAAGGCCGGCGCCATCGAGTACGAGCCCGCCGAGAAGCGTGCGCCGTTCGAAACGGTCTGGAGCACGGAGGCCTACAGCGAGTTCATCCCGACGCTCTTTGCGCGCGTGCGGGACGAGTTCGGTCCCGGCCTGCACCTCCTGCACGACGTCCATCACCGGCTGACGCCGATCGAAGCGGCGCGGATCGGCCGGAGCCTCGAGCCGTACCGGCTCTGGTGGATGGAGGATCCGGTGCCGGCCGAGCTCCAGGAGGGCTACCGCCTCATCCGGCAACACACCGTCACCCCGCTCGCCGTAGGCGAGGTCTTCAACAGCGTGTTCGACTGTCAGCGGCTCATTCAGGAGCAGCTCATCGACTTCATCCGGACGAGCGTGGTCCACGCCGGCGGCATCACCCATCTGCGCCGCATCGCGGCGCTCGCCGAGCTTTACCAGGTGCGCACCGGATCGCACGGCGCCACCGATCTGAGTCCCGTGTGCATGGCGGCGGCGCTGCACTTCGACCTCAGCGTCCACAACTTCGGGATCCAGGAGTACATGGCCCACACGCCGGACACCGCGCGCGTGTTCCCGCACCACTACAGCTATCGCGACGGGTCCATGCATCCGGGCGAGGCGCCGGGGCTGGGTGTGGACATCGACGAGGCGCTCGCCGCGCAGTATCCTTACGAACCAGCCTACCTGCCCGTCGCGCGAAAGGCCGACGGCACCATGCACGATTGGTAGGCCGCAGGATCAGGGACCAGGCACCGGCTCAGGGACCAACGACCAGCGACCAACGACCAGAGACCAACGACCGGACGACCGAACGACCAGCGACCAGGCAGACCCGGCCCGCAGCCCGTAGCCTGTAGCCCGTAGCCCGAGAGCCCTCTGACGCTCTGAAAGATTGCGAGCACCCCATGCCTCTCACCCGACGCGACGCATTGAAGACAGCCGGCCTCGCGGCGCTTGCCGCATCCACCCCGTCGTCTGGCCTGGCGCAGATGAATCAGCCGACGATCGCCAAGCCGTCGAAGCTGCGGATCAAGCAGTCGGTCTGCCAGTGGTGCTACGGAAAGATACCGCTGCGCGACTTCTTCAAGGGGGTGGCTGACTCGGGGCTGACCGCGGTCGATCTGCTGAACGAAGAGCAGTGGACCGTTGCGAAGGAGTTCGGCCTGGGCTGCTCGATGGGGTACGTCGGCGCGGGCTCGATCCCCGATGGCCTCAACAACCCCAAGCACCACGACATGCTGGTCAATGCGCTGACGACCGGCATCCCGAAGGCGAAAGCCGCCGGCGTGCCGAACGTGATCTGCTTCTTCGGCAACCGCAACGGGATGGCTGACGCGGAGGGGATCAAGAACTCGATTGCCTGCCTGAACCGCGTGAAGGGCGTTGCCGAAGAGCACGGCACCACGATCTGCGTCGAGCTCCTCAACAGCAAGGTGAACCACAAGGACTACATGGGTGACAAGACGCCTTATGGCGCCGAGATCATCCGTGCCGTCAACTCACCGCGCGTCAAGCTGCTCTACGACATCTACCACATGCAGATCATGGAGGGCGACGTCATCGCGACGATTCGTGCCTACAAGGATGCGATTGGCCACTACCACACCGGCGGCGTGCCTGGCCGCCACGAGCTCGACGCCGACCAGGAGCTCAACTGGCCCGCGATCACCCGCGCGATCATCGAGACCGGCTTCACCGGCCACTTCGCCCACGAATTCATCCCGGTCCGCGATCCGCTGACGTCGCTCCGCGAAGCCGTCGCGCTGTGCGACGTGTGACGACGCTCGATCGGTAGGGCGGGGCTTCAGCCCCGCCGCGAGGGCGCGCGATTATCAATGCTCGCCGGGGCTGAAGCCCACGGCCTACCGGTGCCCGGCCTACCGGCCCGGCCTACCCCTGGTGCTCGGGGTGGGTGCAGCCTTTGAACTCGGCGAAGAACGACGTCCCGTCGTCGCCGAGCTCCGTACGTGCGCCCACTTCGGACGTGTAGTAGCCCGTGATGGTCATCGACTTGATGGCCAGGAAGAATTCGGCCCCCGCCCGGTCTGCGCCTTCCGTGGCGCCCGGCGCGCTGAGCGAGGTGAGCAGCGCCGCCTGATTGGCGGGTGAGGCGTCGGCGAAGGGCTTCGCCGTACTCCTTCTGCGCGCGTGCGTCGACCCACGCCAGACCCGCAAGAAAGCCGTCGCGCTGAACGGTGGGCGCCTCGGCCAGCACGCCGTCGATGAACTGGTTGACGTTCGCCGCCTTGGCGCCCGGTGTGTCGGTCTGGGGGATGATCAGCCTCGCTCAGTGCGACCACTGAGCGGTTCTGCGCCGGCGTGAGCACCTTCGGCTTCCATGCCGTCGCCGCCTTGGCCGTTCGCTGGATGACATGCGCATGATCGCCGGCGAACGCGCTGAGCGCCTCCACCCAGGCCGGGGCGGCAACGGCCGCGCTTCCGAGCGCGAGACGGCGGAGTGCCTCACGCCGCGCAACCGGATCGCTCATTTCAGCTTCTTGTCGAACTTGCGGACGTAGCGGGCGAGCGCGGTCGCCTCCGCGGGGCTCAGCTGACTCTTGAACGGCATCATCGCCGTGCCCGCGACGCCGTTCATGATCGTGTTGCTCACTTCCTTGACGGTCGAGCCGTTCTTCCACTCGCCATCCGCGAAGCTCATGTTCGGCATCGTCTGCGCGTTGCCATCCTGATGACACACCAGGCACTTCGTCTTGTAGAGCTCGGCGGCGTCCACTTTCCCCGCACTCTGCGCGGCGGCCGGCGGCGCGGCCGCCAATCCGAGGACGAGGAGTGTCAGCCAGAAACCCGGTCGTGACTGCATCGATCGCATCGTTCGGTTCAATCCTCCAGGCGCCCTTTCAGTGTACCCGAAGAGGAGTCCGCCGCCTGAGCGTGCCTCACCGGCTCGCGGATCCCGACGCGCCGGTCCACTCGCCGTAGTGGCGCTCCATGTCCTCCGGGGTCGGTGCGCTGTCGAAGATCATCACGCGGTAGCGGAAGAACTGACTCGGCCGGCCGGCAGCGCGAAGTTGAGCTGCTGCTTGCCGTCGGTGAAGGCCCCCTGGCCGAGCGTGTTGGCGGCGAACAGCCCGTAGCCGCGCGCGTGCCAGTAGGTCGGGATGACCGGGATTGCCCGGGTGATCGAGGATCGACGATCGTGACCGGCTTGCCGTCCACCTTGCCCGCGAGCATCGTCCAGCGCGCCGCGCGTGCCCCAGACGTCCTTGCCTTTCTTCCCTTCGCTGCTCAGGTACACGCCGGTGACGCCGGCGGTGTCCATGTCGGTCATCTTCGTCGACTGCGCCGGACGCGTCCTTGAACTCTCCGGACTTCTCGGCCGGATCCTCGAGCGCGCGGCGCACGCGCAGGCCGAGCACGCCTTCCTTGTTGTCGCTGAACGTGACCGTTCCGCCCGTCGGACGCAGGAGCGTCGTGATGCGGTCGATCATGCGCACGCCGCGGCCTGCGCGTGGAAGACGTAGCGTCGTGTCCTCCTTCAGGAGCACGGTCTTGACCCGGGGCGGTCACCCAGTCGAGCTTCACGCTCAGCTCGGCCCGGCCCTTGCCGTTCTCCTTCACGCCGGCGATCGCGGTGTGGACGATCGTCCCCATCTTCGCCGCGCGCTCGCCGGCTTGATCGCGTCGGAGTTGTTCCAGAAGTCGAGCCGTTGACGTCGCCGTAGTTGAACCAGAGGCCGACGTGATGCGGATGATCGGCGCGCTCGCCTTCGCGCGGCGCAGCGGGAAACCGCGCGTGACTGACGATGCCGCTTGGCCGATCGCGATCGGGTACAGCACCGGCTTCTTGAGCGTGGTCGGCCAGATGTAGGACGTGAACGGCTTGCCGTCCGACGGTGACGTCCACGCGATGCTCCTTGGACTTCTCGCGCACGAGCTGTCACCTTCGGCGCGTCCATGGCCTTGCGTGTCGCCGATGAGTGCGAGCTAGTCGGCCATCGCGGCCAGCAGCATGCCGCCGAGCGCCGCCACCGTGGTCACTGCGGATCAACGCGGCGCAGTTCAACGCGTTCGCCTGTTCATCGTTCGTGCTCCTGGGGCTCCCGCCCGATCCGACCACGACGTCCTGCTTCGCGTCGTCGAAGGTGACGCGCTGTCCGGTGTGCATGGCGGCGATCGTCATGCACAGCGCGACCGAATGACTGTAGCCGGCCTCGATGTCGGCGTTCGGCGTCTTGCGGCTGCGCACGCATTCCATCCAGTTGCGCATGTTGGCCGACGGTCGAGTCGTCGCCGCCGGTGTCGGCGCTCGGTCTCGCAGCTTCGACGCCTCCGCGAGCGACATCTCGCGGCAGCAGGTTCGCCTGCATGCCCATCGCCTTCGCGTGGTTCTCGCGTCAGCCCGCCCGTGTCGGCGTCACCTTGTTCTTGTCGAGATCGAGCATGCCGCCGTTCGAGTAGTAGTAGCTCCTTGACGTCGCCCGCCGCGTTGGTCTGGCGCGACGAGTAGATCGACCTGGAAGCCCTTCGTCGGCATCGTCCAGCGGGCCGTAGTCGAAGACCGCCGGTGAACGTATCCCAGTTCTTGCGGCCGTCCGTCCACAGATAGATGCCGCCGTTGGCGACGACGCTGCGCGGGCGCGGGTAGCCGGTGAACCAGTGCACCGTGTCGATCTGGTGCACCAGCCACTGATCGGGAATGCCCGACGAGTACGGCCAGAACAGCCGGAACTCGAGATACTTCCGCGGATCGAACGGCTCGTGCCGGCCGGTTCAGCAGATACCGCTTCCAGTCGGTGTCCTGCTCCATCAGCTGCTTGGCACCAGCTTCGGCCGGCGCCAGCGTCCCGGCTGGTTGACGTTCCACGTCATCTCGACCATGACGATGTCGCCGAACTTGCCGGACTTGAGGTACTCGTAGCGCCTGCTGATAGTTCTTCGCGCTGCGGCGCTGCGTGCCGATCTGGACGATCTTGCCGGTGTCCTTGACCGCCTTGCGGAGCGCGCGCGCGTCGGCTCATCGTGTTGGCGATCGGCTTTTCGACGTAGGCGTCGCGCCCGGCCTGCACGGCTTCGACGCCGTGCAGCGCGTGCTGGAAGTCGGCGGTGGCGATGATGACCGCGTCGACGTCCTTGCGATCGTAGAGCTCGTCGTTGTTGCGGGCGAGCGAACGGGCTTCGGCCAGGTTAGCTTCTTCGCGAAGTACGCTCGGTCCGGCTTCGCGGCGCTTAGCGTCCAGATGTCGGAGACCGCGACGAGCTCGAAGTTCAGCTCCTTGGCGCGTGCTTCTGGAACGCGGGGATCAGGCTGCCGCGGCAGCCGGTCGGAGAAGCCGACGATGCCGACGCGGACGCGGTCGTTGGCGCCGAGGATGCGTGCGTAGCTCGAGGCGGGCGCGCAGCGTCAGGCCGGCGGCGCCGGCGGACGCGGTCTTGATGAAGGTGCGGCGCGATGGGGACATGGAAAACTCCGATCGGCTACGGGCTACAGGCTACGGTCTACGGGCGTGGTGAAAACCGACGCTCGTCGTCCGAGACACGATTACCGCCGAGTCTTGGAGCGCCAGGCGGTGTGTGAAATCGACGGCAGTATACCTCGATAACGCTCTCGCCACGAGTCTGGCGTGCGAGCTTTGACCTCTCAGGAAGACCTCGGGTGGCCCGTAGACTGTAGCCCGCAGCCCGTAGCCCTCGCGAGGGCATCTGCCGTCCTCGACGCCCTCGCGGGATCCAATAACACGGTGCAAATCCAACAGGTTGGAGGCTGTCATACGCACAGAATTTCGTGAAGCTCCCGTCACGATCCGGGCGTATAGTGTCCGCACTCGCCATGCTCATGCGGCGCTCGATCTCACGGACTGTGTATGTGCGTGGTGCAGTGGTTTCCATGTCCCGGCATTCCAAGTTTCTAAGGAGGAGCAGTATGCGTTGCTCGGTACGCGCGAGCACCGACAGCCTGTCTCGATTCGGATGATCGTGTGCACGTTCGCGCTGCTGCTCGCGGCAGCGGCGCCGGCGTTCGCGCAGTTCGATCGCGGCACGCATCTCCGGCACCATCAAGGACCAGCAGGGCGGCGTCATGCCGGGCGTGACCGTGACGGTCACGAACCAGGCCGACCCAGCAGTCCCGTTCGGCGGTCACCGACGGCTCGGGCTTCTTCACCCTGCCACTGCTCGAGCCGGGCCAGTACGACATCGCGGCGGAGCTCCAGGGCTTCAAGAAGATCACGCGGCAGAACGTGCAGCTCGACGCGCGGCGCCAGCATCGGCCTCGACTTCGCGCTCGAGACCGGCGCGATGACCGAGGTGGTCACCGTCACGGCCGAGGCGCCGCCGCTGCAGACCGACGTCGCGATCCGCAAGACGGTCGAAGCGAAGGACATCGAGCAGCTGTCGTTCTACGGGCCGCAACCCGATCGGCGTCGCCGGCCTGAAGGCGGGCGTCAGCGGCGGCAACTTCAACAACCGCGGCTTCGGCGACCTGGGCAACGGCGGCTTCAACATCAACGGCAGCCGCGACAGACGAGAACAACATCACCGATCGACGGCGCGACGGCCATCCGCACCCGCTCGTCCGGCGCCATCATCGGCATCCAGAACGTCGACGCGATCCAGGAAGTGCAGGTGCTCACGGCGAACTACATGCCGGAGTACGGGCGCGCGAGCGGCGGGCAGATCCGCTTCGTCACCAAGAGCGGCAGCAACCGCTACAGCGGCAGCGCCTCGTTCTTCTACGCGCGACGAATCGCTGCAGGCCAACACCTGGGCCCGCAACCGCAGCCCGAACGCGATCGAGAACAGCGGGCCGGCGCCGTTCGACTACAAGCAGTACGGCTACGCGTTCGGCGGCCCGATTCCCGGCGGGATGTTCAAGGACCGGCTGTTCTTCTTCGGCGCGCAGGAGTGGGTGGACTTCTTCCAGGTCCCGACCAACACCGCGACGGTGCCGACCGAGGCGATGCGGCGCGGCGACTTCAGCGAGCTGCTCGAACCCGAACAACGGCTTCTTCACCGGCGCGCGGCGATCATCGATCCGCCGACCGGCCAGCCGTTCCCGGGCAACATCATCCCGACGAACCGGCTGTCGCCCAACGGCGTCGCGATCCTGAACACCTATCCGCTGCCGACGCCGGGCTTCCGCCAGGGCTCGGCGAACGTGATTCAGAACAGCGACGAACCCGCAGGATCAGCGCAAGGACAACATCCGCTTCGACTACCGGCTGAACAACCGCAACCAGTTCACCTACCGCTACTCGGGCTACAACTTCGTCGAGCTGGCGGCGTTCCGCGGCTACGTTCCCGTTCGCGCGGCCGAATCTCGACCGGCCGAACTACACGCAGACGGCGAGCTGGACGAGCACGATCTGCGAGCAACCTGATCAACGAGTTCAGCTACACCTACTCGCGCGACGACGTCTTCATCGACGTCTTCACCGGCGACGGCCTCTATCAGCGCAGCCGGACCGGCATCAACTACCCGTACATCTTCCCGGAGGCAAGGAGATCGACGACAAGATCCCGACCGATCTCGCTGCGCGGCTTCGGCAACATCGACGGCGGGCCGTACCCGGCCTCCTCGGCCGGCCCGATTCACACGTTCTCGAACGTCACGACGCTCGTGCGCGGCCGGCACACGTTCAAGGCCGGCGTGTCGTTCGAGTACTCGGGCGAGGACGACTTCGACCAGATCAACGTCAACGCGATTCCGGGCGGCACCAACAACCAGAACGGTCGGTTCGAGTTCCTCGACAGCCGCGCCGGCGGCACGGGCACGGCGGTGTCGAACATGGCGCTGGGCCTGTTCAGCAACTACGCCGAGCTCGGCCAGCGCAACTTCACGGAGTGGCGCGCGCTCGCGACCGACGTGTTCGTCCAGGACTCCTGGAGGCCGACCAGCAAGCTGACGATCGAAGGCGGCGTGCGCTGGGTCTACTGGCCGCCGTGGTACTCGACGACCAACAACATCGCCAACTTCGATCCGCGGTTCTACGACACGGCAGAACCAGGCCGTGATCAACCCGGCCACCGGCCGTCTCATCAGCGGGCCGCGCTACAACGGCGTCGTGCTGCCGGGCGACGGCTTCGAGGGTGAAGCGCTCGATACGGTCGCTGGCGCAGACCCGGCGGTGCTGGCGCTGTTCCGCGGCGAGCCGCGCGGCTTCTCGGAGACGCACGGCAACGCGTTCGAGCCGCGGCTCGGCATCAGCTATTCGCTCAACGAGAAGACCGTGCTCCGCGCCAGCGGCGGCGTCTTCCACAACCGCGTCACGCTGAACGACTCGACGCTGCTCGGCGGCAACCCGCCGTTCCAGCCGCAGGTGACGGTCGTCGAACGGCAGCGCCGACAACCCGGCGGCGGCAGCGTGGGCGGCGCGACCTGCCCTTCGTCATCAACGGCGCAGGACGTGGTGTTCAAGCACCCGACCGTCGTACATGTGGGCGACGGGCGTGCAGCGCGAGATGCCGTTCGGCTTCATCGTCGACGTCACCTACGTCGGCCGCCGCGGCCTCTACCTGCAGCGCGAGCGCAACATCAACCAGCTGCCGGCGGGGACGATGCAGGCGAACCCCGGCGTCAACATCGCGGCGCTGCGTCCGTACACCGGGTACGGCTCGATCCGGCTCTCGGAGAATGCCGGGCGGTCGATGTACAACAGCCTGCAGATCAGCGCCGATCGCCGCTACAGCAACGGCCTGAAGGTCGGCGCGGCCTACACGCTCGGCAAGTCGGAGGACAACGGCAGCGACAAGCGCAACGTGCTGTGGAACACCTACGACGACACGCTCTACTAGGGGCCGTCGAACTTCGATCGCCGCCACGTGCTCAACATCTACTACATCTACGACCTGCCGTTCTTCCGCGACCAGGACACGCTGATCGGCAAGCTGCTCGGCGGCTGGCAGATCTCGGGCGCGACGTTCATCCGCACCGGCACGCCGTTCTCGCGTCGTCCGCGACAACGACATCGCGGGCGTCGGCGACGGCGGCTTCGGCAGCCCGTCGACCTCGTCGGCGATCCTGGCGAGCCCGAACTTCGTGCTGTACGACGGCACGCCGGAGACGTTGGCGTTCAACACAGCGGCGTTCGCGCGCCGGCGGCCGGCACGTTCGGCAACGCGCCGCGCAACCTGATCAGCAACCCGGGCGAGCAGCAGTGGGACATCGCGCTGTTCAAGAACTTCGGCCTCGGCGGCGCGCGCAAGGTGCAGTTCCGGGCGGAGGTGTTCAACTTCCTCAACCACCCGAACCTGGGCGGCATCGAAAGGCGAGCTTCAGGGTGCGGGCTGGGCGGATCCGACGAACCCGAACTTCGGCGCGGATCACGAGCAAGACCGGATCGCGGGACATCCAGCTGAGCCTGCGGTTCCTGTTCTAATCTGGCGTCGCGCGTCCTCAACGCGCGACGCGGGCCGCCCTTTGAATCGCGGCACTAATCCGGCGACCCTGGGCGGGTCGCCGGGCACCGCGATGGGCGGCGGTGGTAGTCCTGGCCGCCGCGTACCTCATCACGCGGCGGCGGTTCAGTTTGGCGTCTCTCGCCCGAGCCCGCAGCGCGGGCCGCCAGGATCAGACCGACAGCTCAGTTGTGTTGACAAAAGTGGAGCAGGCCTTCAGGCCTGCAGCCTGCCTGGGCCGGGCTGAAGCCCGGCGCCACTGGTTAGTTTGGCGCCGCGGGTTCTCAACCCGCGGCGCGGCCGCCTTGAAATCGCGGTCCGGCGCCGCGATGGTGGCCTTTCAAGTCGCGACAACTCTTCATTGGACGAGCTTGACGCCGCCGCGATGGAGCCGGAGCAAGTTGGGCGCCGCGCGCTTTCAGCGCGTGTCGAGCAAACCGATCCGCGACTCATCGACCGGCTTCCAGCACAGTTGAGCGTGCGACCCCTTAACACGAGGCAGCCACCAGCGCCGCCATCGCGGCGCCGCCGGTCGATACTGCGCCGCTGACCTGATCACGCGGCGCGCGCCGACCTGCGAGTCACGGCGCTGTTCGGGCGAGCCTGGGCGGCTCGCCCGGCGTCGCGATGGCGGCGGTGCGAGTTCGCGCGCAAGACAACCTGCCGCCGCCTGCGCGGCCAGCGGGCCGCCGAGGCCCGCTGCATTGCCGCGCGGGATCGACGGCGGCTCGCGGCCCGGGCCGCGCTGAGGGCCGGCGCCGCAAGACAAACATCGTGTAAACTTGGGCGTTCTCACAGAGGTCCGTACCAGTTGAGACGACAACGACTTCTGGTCCTCGTGGCGGCGTCGCTCGGCGCATGGAGCGTGCTGGCTTCTCCCTCGTCGCTGCGCGGAGAGGCCCGGAGCGCATCGGGCACGCAGGCGGCCGCCGCGAAGCTCGAGGCCTACACCGAGACGATCCCCGACACCAAGGTGACCTTCGACATGGTCGCCGATTCCCGGCGGCACCTTCCTGATGGGCAGCCCGGCGAGCGAGGCGGGCCGCGAGGCCGACGAGGGGCCGCCAGGTCCCGGTGAAGCTCAAGCCGTTCTGGATGGGCAAGTTCGAGGTCACCTGGGACGAGTACGACCTGTTCGCGTTCGCCAAGCGCGTCCGCCGCAAGCCCGGCGAGACGCCCACCGGCGCCGACGCCGTCACGACGCCCGACGCCGCCCTACGCCGACGAGACGTTCGGCCACGGCAAGGAGACGCAACCCGCTCATCTGCATGACCCACCACGCCGCCATGGAGTACTGCCGCTGGCTGTCGGCCAAGACCGGCAAGACCTACCGCCTGCCGACCGAGGCCGAGTGGGAGTACGCCGCCGCGCCGGCACGACGACGCCGTATTCGTCGGCGACGACCGGACAGCTCAAGGACGTCGCCTGGTACGCCGCGAACTCCGACGACAAGCCTCACGCCGGTCGGCAAGAAGAAGCCCAACCCCTGGGGCCTGTACGACATGCACGGCAACGTCGCCGAGTGGTGCCTCGACCACTACGACCGAAGCGCTACGCGACGCTGGCCAGCGGCCCGAAGCCGCTGATCGCCCCGGTGCTCCTCCCGGGCGAAGCCCGGTATCCGCACGTCGTCCGCGGCGGCGGTTCGACGACGAGCCCGCGAAGCTGCGCAGCGCCGCGCGCCGGTCCTCGAACACGAGTGGAGCCGCCGCGACCCGCAGCGGCCGCAGAGCATCTGGTGGCTCACCGACGCCAACTTCGTCGGCTTCCGGTCGTCCGGCCGGTCGAAGAGACCGAAAACTTGAAGGCGTTTGCGTCGAAGATCACCCGCGAGAGCGCGGACTATTCGAAGTGAGGCCAGGACTGACGGACAGCGGCTGAGTCGAAGCTCCGCTACCGGCTGAGCGTGAACATCGCGAGGCCTGCGTTCAGCCCGCAGCCTACGTCCGTAACCCGTGGCAGCCGGTCAACAAGGAGCACACCATGGCGAACGACGATCAGAAGCACCAGTCCGTGACCGCGCCGCGACTTCCTCAAGAGCGCGACGCGGTCGCCGCCGGCGCCGTCGCGGCCACGCAGTTCAGCTGCCCGGCGCCTGGGCGCAGGGCAGCGACGAGATCCGCGTCGGCCTCATCGGCTGCGGCGGCCGCGGCACCGGCGCCGTGCAGGACGTGCTCGAGTCCGCCAAGGGCGTCCAGCTCGTCGCGATGGGCGACGCCTTCAAGGACCGGCTCGAAGACCAGCCGCGCGCAGCTCTGCAGCAAGCTCGGCGATCGCGGCCGCGATCACCGACGACGCGCGTTCGTCGGCCTCGACGCCTACCAGAAGGTCATCGACCGCGACGTCAACTACGTCATCCTGGCGACGCCGCCCGGCTTCCGCCCGCTGCACCTCAAGGCCGCCGTCGACGCCGGCAAGCACATCTTCACCGAGAAGCCGGTCGCCGTCGACGGCCCCGGCATCCGCAAGGTGCTCGCCGCGGTCGACGACGCGGCGAAGAAGAAGACTGCGCGTCGCGCCGGCACGCAGCGCCGCCACCAGACCGGCTACCTCGAGACGATGAAGCGCATCCACGACGGCGCACATCGGCGACATCGTCGCCGGCCCGCTGCTACTGGAACCAGGGCGCGCTCTGGAACCGCGGCCGCCAGACGGAGTGGACGACATCGAGTGGCAGATGCGCAACTGGTACTACTTCACCTGGCTGTGCGGCGACCACATCGTCGAGCAGCACGTCCACAACATCGACGTCATCAACTGGGCGATGAAGGCGCACCCGGTCCGAGGCCGTCGGCATGGGCGGCCGCCAGGTGCGCACCGAGCCCCGAGTACGGCCACATCTTCGACCACTTCGCGATCGACTACGAGTACCCCAACGGCGTGCACGTGCTGAGCATGTGCCGGCAGCATCGGGGCACCGCGGACAACGTGTCCGAGGCGCTCGTCGGCACGAAGGGCAGCGTGCCAGGTGAACGCCTACACGATCAACGGCGAAGCGCCTGGACCGTCGGCGCTGAAGCGACGAGCGAGGCCAACCCCTACGTGCAGGAGCACACCGACCTGATCGCGCGCATCCGCAGCGGCAAGCCGATCAACGAGCTGAAGAACGTCGCCGAGAGCACGCTGACGGCGATCATGGGCCGCATGTCGGCGTACACCGGCAAGGCGGTCACCTGGGACGAGGCCCTCAACTCCCAGGAGAGCCTGATGCCGGAGAACCTGGAACTCAGGCGCCGATGCCGACGCCGCCGGTGGCGATGCCGGGCCAGGGAACAACTAGAAGGCTGCGGGCTACAGGCTACTGGCTACAGGAAGAGCACTTGCCGGGCCGAACCCGTCGTCCGTAGCCTGACGTGACTGATGCGGGCGGGGCTTCAGCCCCGCCACCGGAGGCAGTATGACCATTCCGAGCATCCCCGGCGCCCATGCGCAGGGCAGCGATGAAATCCGGGGTCGGCGTGATGCGGGTGTGGCGGGCGTGGCACGGGGGCTGCGCTCAATGCCGTGAAGGCCGCCGAGGGCGTGCGTATCG
>CAWIBS010000023.1:0-49135 GCA_963834365.1 Vicinamibacterales bacterium
TGGCGATGTCGGCGGAGAATGAAATCTCTGGCACCCCGGTGTACATGGCCCCCGAGCAGGTCGAGGGCGGCCCGGTGACGCCGGCGACAGACGTCTACGCGCTTGGCGTCGTGCTCTACGAGATGGTGACCGGGACCTGGCCCTTCGTCGGTGAATCTCCGCTCAAGATGGCCACGGCACGCCTGCACCAGCCGCCGGCGAACCCGCGGGTCCACGTCGCGGACCTCGATCCGCTGTGGGAGGAGACGATTCTGCGGTGCCTGGCCCGTCAGCCCGACGATCGCTTCGCCAGTGCCGCTGACGTCGTGACCGCGCTGGAAGGCGGCCGCGTCGAGTCGGGAGCCGCTGCCCCGCCGAAGCCGCAACGGTGGATCGGTACTGCCTCGTTGGCGGCTGCCCTGATCGTCGTGACGACCCTCGTCGCCGGCTATTTCGCGTACGCCAGGTACGCGGGAAGTGGGCCTGCGGGAATCAGGTCGCTCGCAGTCCTGCCGTTGAGGAACAGCAGCACCGATCCTGAGCAGGACTACCTGTCGGACGGCATCAGCGAAGGCCTCATCAACCGTCTGTCGCAGGTGCCGGGGCTGAAGGTTGTCGCCAACAGTTCCTCATCGCGGTTCAAAGGGCAGGACGCGGATCCGCAGGCAGTGGCGCAGGCACTGGATGTTGCGGGCATCCTGGCCGGCCGGGTCTCGCAGCGGGGCGACAGTCTGTCGATCAGCGTCGAGCTGATCGACGGCCGCGACCGGACGCAGGTGTGGGGCGAGCAATATGTGCGGAAGACGGCCGACCTGTTCCAGGTGTCGGAGGACATCTCTCGTGATGTGGCGAGGAAACTGCGGATCGGCCCAGCCGCTGGTTCTTCACCAGGTCCCGGCACGCGCCAAGGTACGGAACCCGGAAGCGTACAAACTGCTGCTCAAAGGACATTTCCATCGCGCGAGGGGAGGGACGGAGGACCGGCAGAAAGCGAGCGATTACTTCGTTCGGGCGATCGCCGCCGATCCGGGGTACGCGCTCGCCTATGCCGATCTGTCCGACATCTATCGGAGCCTCGCCAACAGTGGGCTGGTCGACCCGAAAGAGTATCTGCCCAAAGCCAGAGAGGCGGCGCAGAAGGCCCTCGAACTGGACGAGAGTCTTGCCGACGGGCACTACGTGCTGGCCAACCTCATGTCGTATTCATGGGAGTGGGCCGACGCCGAGCGTGAATACCAGCGTGCGATCGCACTGAACCCGAACCTGGCGCTGGCGCACCGGTGGTACGCCACGTATCTGCGGCTCATGGGACGCCACGAAGAAGCTATCAGCGCCATCACCCGCGCCAGGGAGCTCGATCCGCTCTCACCCGGAGTCAACGCGACCGTCGGGTACGTGCTGTCGTCCGCCCGTCGATACGATCAGGCGATCGATGCCCTGAACAAGACCATCGAGCTGGATCGAAACTATCCCTATACGCATCTGTTTCTCGGACACACGTATGCCGCTCAGGGCAAGCACGCGGAGGCTGTTGCGGCGTACGAGCGAGCCATTGCGCTCGGTCTGGACACGCCTGCCACACAGGCCTATCTTGGCGCCGCGGCCGCGCAGGCGGGCGACCGCACGCGCGCGCTGGCGGTCCTTCAGCGGCTGCGATCGAGCAAGGAGGGCAGCTCTGCAGCCGACCTGGCGCTCCTGCTGACTGCTCTGGGCGAGCGGGAGCAGGCGTTCGCGTCGCTCGAAGACGCATATCGAGCGCGGGATATCCAGCTGCAATACCTTGCCGTCGAGCCGGGGTTCGAGCCGCTGCGCTCGGACCCGCGGTTTGCCGATCTGATGCGACGGGTCGGGCTCACGCGATGACGCATTCCAGGTTCTAGGCGGCCTAAAGGCCTGCGCCACATCACCAACACAAGTGAGCTCCGGGTTTAGGCAGATTCCTGGGTGAGCGCGTGCCTCTCCGCCGCGGCCGTCAGTTGCTCGTCGGCCTCGGAGAACGCATAGTTCTCGATCAGACTGGCAAAGCGTTCGAACTCCTGCGCGCTGAACAGGGGCCGCAGGTGAGGCCCCGCCGACTCGAAATAGTCGATCGCGGCGCCGTCGGCCCCGGCCAGATAGCGCGACAACTCGTCGACCGCGACCTTCATCTGCTTCGGATCGCCTGCCGGCGTCGTGTCGCCGTCCGCTCCTTCCAATGCGGTCCGCACACCGTGGATGAGCGAGGCCAGGCACGCCTCGAGCGATGCGCGCGCCCCTTCGATGTCCGCCGCTGGAGCCGACCCTTTGATGGCCTGCTCCAGATCGGCCGCCGCCTGCTGCACCGCGGCCGCGCCGATGTTGCCGGCCACGCCCTTGACCGTGTGCGCGAGCCGCTCGGCCAGCGCGCGATCCGGCGCGGCCAGGGCGGACGCGATACGCTCGGCGGCATGGGCCTCCGTGGTGGCAAACCGGTGCAGCAGTTTTCTGTACAACTTCGTGTTGCCGGCCACCCGCCTGAGACCGTCAGCCACGTTGAGTCCAGGCACGGCCGGCAGTTCGTCCCCGTCGGAGACCGCAGCGGGGGCCGGCTCCGCAGCCGGCACGGCGGGACCTGGCACCCTCGCGGCGGCGAAGCGCTCCACGGTCTCGAAGAGCGCCGCGGGATCAATCGGTTTCGACACGTGACCGTTCATGCCCGCGTCCAGACACTTCTGCCGTTCCTCCATCGTGGCGTGGGCCGTCATGGCGATGATCGGAAGAGCCGCGAAGCGCGGGTCCGACCGGATCGTCTTCGTCGCCTGGTAGCCATCCATTCCCGGCATTTGCACGTCCATCAGCACCACGGCGACGTTCGGAGACTCTGGCTGCTCCAGTAGCCTGTGGACCGCCTCCAGGCCGTCGTTCGCCACTTCGACCGTTGCGCCCACGCCCTCCAGCAACTCCACGGCAATCTGCTGGTTGATCTCGTTGTCTTCAGCCAGAAGAATCCTCATGCCCCGCAGCCGGTCCGCATGGCGATCGGCCGCCGGATCGAGTGTCGTTCTGTCGTGGCTGGCTCCGCCGAAAAGTGCGACGAGCGTATCGAACAGCATGGAGGCGGTGACGGGCTTGAGCAGGAGGCCGTCCATCTGGATGCGCTCGGCTTCGTCGCGGACCTCTTCGCGCCCGAAGGCGGTGACGAGCACGACCGCCGGACGGGTCGTCAGGGACGGATCCTCTTTGATCAGACGTGCCGCCTGAATGCCGTCCATGCCCGGCATTCGCCAGTCCATGAAGATGACGTCGTAGGGCCGGTCCGAGTCGTGTTGTCTTACTGCGGCGATGGCGTCCTCGCCCGACCTCACCGCATCCACTCGAGCGCAGACACCGACGAGCGCGTGCACCAGAATGTCCCGCGCTGCGGCATTGTCATCCACCACCAGGGCCGAGACCGCGCGAAGTTGGTCGGGCGCGACCCGGCTCCGCGCCAGGCCAGCGCTCACACCCACCGACACGGTAAACAGAAACGTGCTTCCCTTGCCCGGTTCGCTTTCGAGCCAGATCTCGCCACCCATGAGTTCCACCAACCGCCGGCAAATGGTCAGGCCGAGTCCCGTGCCTCCGTGTTGTCGTGTCGTCGACGCATCGGCCTGGCTGAACGGCTGAAACAATCGGGCCGCCTGCTCCGGCGTCATGCCGATGCCGGTATCCTTCACCGAGAAGCGCAGCCTGGCCCGTTCGCCGACCTGTTCCAGCAGTTCCGCGGTCAGGTACACATCGCCCTGCTCCGTGAATTTGATCGCGTTGTTGATCAGGTTCGCGATCACCTGGCCCAGGCGCAATGAATCGCCCACCAGGTTCTGCGGAACGGAATCCGCCACGTCGACCAGAAATTCCAGCCCTTTATCCTGGGCCTTCTGAGCCGTGATCGAGGTGACCGACGCAATCACGTCATCCAGGCGGAAGTCCACGGTCTCGATGTCCAGCCGCCCGGCTTCAATCTTGGAGAAGTCGAGGATGTCGTTGATCACGCCCAGCAACGACGTCCCCGCGTTGTGAATCTTGGTGACATAGTCCCGCTGCCTCTCGCTCAGCGGCGTCTTCAAGGCCAGATACGCCATACCGATCACCGCGTTCATCGGCGTCCGGATCTCGTGGCTCATGTTGGCCAGGAACATCGACTTCATCACCGTGGCCTCTTCCGCTTTCTCCTTCGCGACTTTGAGTTCCTCATCGGTCGCAAGGAGTTCCGCGGTGCGCTCTTGCACCAGCGCATCGAGCTGCCGTTCCCGCTCCTTCAAACCCCTTATCCGCAATTTGTAAGTGCCGAGCATCAAGCCCACAAACGCCAGACCCATCAGGCTCCTGAACCACCACGTCGCCCACCAGGGCGGCAGGATCGTGAGTGCGAGGCTTACCCCATCCTCGTTCCAGACCTCCTCGTTATTGGATGCCTGGACGCGAAAGACATATCGTCCTGCCGGGAGGCTGGTATAGGTGGCTCGGCGTCGCCTGCTATCCACCTCGTTCCATTCTGATTCCAGCCCCTCCAGCCGATAGCGATACCGGTTCTTCTCCGGGGCGGCATGACTCAAGCCAGCGAATTCCAGCGTGAAGATGCTCTGGGTGTGAGTGAGTGTGAGAGAATCGGTCGTCCAGATTGGCTTTTGGAGCGGAGAGTCTGAGCCTGGGTGCACGGGCTTGTTGAACAGATGAAAGTCTGTCAACACAACCGGCGGGACATAGGGATTGGGGGAAAGCCGATCGGGGTAGAACGTTGTCACGCCGTCCATCGACCCAAGGACCATCTCGCCGTCCTGGCTTTGCCAGCTGCTCTCCGACTCATATGGGCTGAGGATCTTGCCCGGCAAGCCATCCGCTTCCGAATAATTGCGAAAGGTCTTCGTCGGCGGATGAAATCGGCTGAGGCCGTTGTGCGTCGCCAGCCAGAGATACCCCTGACGGTCCTCCAGGATTGCCTGAATCCTGTCGTCCGGCAGGCCGTCCTTCTCTGTGAAAGCCGTGAAGGCCCCTCGGCTTCGGTCCAGCTGGTTGAGGCCGTACCGAGTGCCAACCCATAGCAGTCCCTGCCTGTCTTCCCGGATGGCATTCACACTGTTGTGGCTCAGGCTGCGAACGTTCTGGGGATCATGGCGATAGACGGTGAACTGCTCCGTCTTGGGGTCGAACCGACTCAGTCCCCCAAACGTCGCCAGCCACAGGATTCCAGCTCGGTCCTCGAATATGGCCCTTATCTTGTCTGACAAACTCTGGGGATTGTTCGGTTCGCTCCGATAGGCAGAGAAGCCTCCCGTCGTTGAGTCGAAGCGGTTGAGGCCCCCTCCATCGGTGCCCGCCCACAGAACTCCTTGCCGGTCGACCAACAGACTCAAGACAACGTCATTGCTCAAGCTGCGAGTGTTCTTCGGGTCGTGCCGGTAGGTGACGGATCGCCGCGTCGCAGGGTCAAATCGGTTGAGGCCGCCGCCATAGTAGGTCCCAATCCACAGCTCTCCTGCCCGGCCTTCGCGGATTGCGGCAACCCTGTTCCCAAGAAGACTGTCGCCATTCCTTGAATCGAGCAGGTAGGTCGTGACTTGTCCGGTTCTTCGATCCAGCCGGTTGAGACCGAGCTTCGTCCCTATCCAAAGAAATCCCTTGCTGTCCCCCTGAACGGACCGGATTGTGTTGTCATGCAGGCTGTGCGGGTTGCCGGGCTCATGTCGGTAGTTGGCGAACGGGAGTTGTTTCTTGAGGAATCGGCTGACCCCCTCTTGGGTACCTACCCACATCACCCCTTCCGCATCTTCAAATATTGTCTTGATGGCGTTATCTTGCAGGCCGTTCGGATTGCCCGCCTGTTTTACGTACCTCATGACCTGCTTGCGCTCACGGTCAAGCTTCAGCAACCCGGTGTCGAGCGTACCCAGCCAGAGCACCCCATCGCGGTCTTCATAGATGGAGGTCACGCCCGCGACGCTTGGGCGGCCCGGTTGCTCTGAGTGGAACGAGTAGCGCGTGAATTCACCGCTCTTCACGTCCAGGGCACTCAAGCCACCTACCAATTCCGAGCCCACCCAGAGAACACCGGCCTGGTCCTCCAGGATGGAACCCACGGAGTCATGACCAAGGCTGCGGGGATTCGCCGGGTCGTGTAAGAAGCGCGAAAACCGGCCGGTGTCCCGCTTCAGCTTGTTCAAGCCAGCGTCAGTGCCCACCCATAGATTGCTCTGCCGATCTTCGAAAATGGCAGTAACCCGATTTCCGCTCAAACTGCCCGCATCCCGGGCGTCGTGCTTGTAGTGGATGAAACTGCCAGTAGCTGGATCCAGGCGGTCCAGACCGTCACCGGTTCCAACCCAAAGCACGCCACCGGACTCCTGATAGGCGCAATAGACATCGTCGTGGCTCAAGCTCTGTGGAATGCCGGGGTCATGCCGATAGCGCGTAACGGTGTCCTGCGCCGGGTCCAGTTTGTCGAGCCCTCCAGAGATAGTGGCGATCCAAAGCATGCCGGACCGATCTTTGTAAATGGATCGGATGAAGCTTTCGCTCAGGCTGTTTGGGTTACCCGCGTCGTGCCTGTAGGTCTTCAGAGTGTACCCGTCATGCCGGAACAAACCGTCGACCGTGCCGAACCACAGGAACCCGTACTGATCCTGCACGATGCTCCACGTGAAAGTCTGAAGGCGGACATTGTTTGTGGAAACGCTAGTGAAGCGGATGTCTTGCTTGTCGATGATCGGTAGCTTCACGATACCGCCGTCACGAGACGTCGAGGCAGCGTGACGCTCTTGTGCGCCCGCGCCGGGTGCCGTAACGCAGAAGAGCACCAGGACTCCCAGGACGAAGAGAAGCATTCTCCGTGTGGTTGAATGCGCCATGGGTCTGGTCCCGTCAGATTGTTGGGGTGATGGCATTCCTCTCCCCGGCTGCCATCAGTTGCTCGTACGCCTCGGAGAACGCATAGTTCTCGATCAGACTGGCAAAGCGTTGGAACTCTGGCGCGCTGAACAGGGCCCGCACGTGAGGCGCCTCCGACTCGAATAGTCGATCGCGGCGCTATCGGTCTCGGCCAGATAGCGCGAAACTGTTCGACCGCGACCTTCATCTGCTCCGGATCGCCTGCCGGAGTCGTGTCGCTGTCGGCTCCTTCCAATGTAAGCCGCGCACTGCAAGAACGTCCAGTTCCACCATTGGGCGCCAGGCGTCGGGGGTCACGTGGCAGCGGCCAAACGCTCTGGCGTGAGACAAGGCCCAATGTGGCCGTGACGACGTTGACTTGTCAGCGCCGCGCGTCGGAGGATCGCTTGCGCCCAGGGCGATCGCGGTCGCTCAAGTACTCGAGGATATTGCTGGTCTTGTGCACCTGGCAGCGCTGGACGAGCGCGGCCTCGCCGAAGGTGGCCTGTACGGCTTTGCGCAGCGTGTGTAGGGTGCGGAAAGTTGGTCAAGCCGCCCGGCCGTACTCGTGCAACCAGACCACCGAGACGATCGCGGCGCTGGACACGAGCGTCGCGCCATTCCGTCGCTGGTGCGAACGGCGGGCGTGTCGGGTGGGCCGATTGAGGGCCTGCGCTCGGTGAGGCCGGTGGCCGTTGTAGGGGTCGACGAAGACGTCGAGGACTCGCTCAAGGTGCCGGACGTTCAGGATCAGCAGCGTGGTGTTTGTAGCCAGCATTCGGGATCCATGTGCTCCACGCGCCGAACGACACGATTGCTCGCGCTAATCGCATATCCGGCTGATTCACTACTACCACCGATGTCGTCGGGGAAATGGGTCATCGTCGTCAACGAGGCAACGTAGGGATTCAGGACGGGTCCGCTCTCGCAAAAGACGCTGCCCGTGAAATACCCCTGATCGTTGATCGCATTGACATCCGACGCAATCAGGCCGCCGTACTGCGAGCAAGTGGGCACGATCGAGACCGACCAACCAAGCAAGTAACCGCCGCTGGTGTGGATGTCGTTGCCGTTGAAGAAATTGCCGACGATGACGTTGGCGTTGTTGACGTCCGAAGCCGTAAACCACTCGATGGGGCCGGTGCCCAGCGTGGATCCCACCAGATTCAGATCCTTCATGCCGACGCTTTGCGACCAGCGGAACCCCCGTGACGCGGTCGATCCCGCCGCATGGCTGTTGCCGACGACGATGCCGGCATCGTTGTCAGGCCTCGCTCCACCGCCACCGAGAATGCCACAGGGATGGAGCCGCCAATCGAGACAATCCGAGCGAACGGTGCGCACAAACCGCTCGCACGCCGTTCGCCTGATCGACAACACCCCCGGGCTACGCTGCATCGGAGGCTTCCGATCTTTCGAGGACGATTGGTTGCCTCCATTTCGATCAGGGGGTTCCGAGAAACACATTCGAGATGCTCGATGCTTCGATGGCGGTGATCTTGAGATTCGAGAAATAGAGATCCAGGCTGGAGTCGTCTTCGTAGCAGCTCAGGGTCACGCTGCCAGGCGTGCTGAAGTCGTGAACGATTTGCAGGGTCAGTCCCGACCATAGCCTCCCTGAAGATGAATCCGTTCTCCAGCACGAGAGTCTCGGCACCATCGAAATCAGGCAAGGCGTGGAGCTTGCAGATGACTCGATCGCGCCCATTTTCATCGTCATCGAACCTGTCGTTGAGGACCATCAGCTTGGCGAAGATGGCGAAGCGGCCGGCGGGAAGATCGAGCTTCGCGATGTCGGTCTGGCCGGACTCGGGCGGCAACGCCAGCGGACCGTCGTTGAAGCCGGAGAAGATCCTGTCCTTCTGCAGGAGCGTGGGATTGACGGCGAGTTGGACGGTCCCACCCTGCCGGCTGGCCGTCAGGCCCTCTCCCGGTGTGATATCCGTCACTTCGCCGCCCACCACCCAGTTGACCCGCTGTTCGGAGGGATCGCAGGCCATGCTGGCGCCCATCTGCATGCGCAGCTGTCCGTTGGCCTTGACGCAGACGGGCACGGACGTGGACGGCGGGAGCCGCCTGCTGGGCGACGAGGACGACGGTCGCGCCGAACAGGGCAGGCGCGGCGATCGAGAGAACGAGCATTCGTGCCTTGGTGCGAGTGTTCATGGCTCAGTCCTTTGCCTGTTTCACGTCCTCGAAGGATGTGGGCCCGGCGCGGCTAAAGCCGCGCCCTCCTACGGCACGACGATGCCGGGCACGGGCGGCAGCGTGTCGGGATTGCCGATCAGGAGGCTGGTGTGCCCGGTGAGCTGGCTGTAGACCTCCAGCGTCGCGGCGTACTTGCCGGGCGGGTCGGGCTGCGGATTGAAGCCGACGATTTCGGCGCGCAACGTTCGGCGTCCGAGTCTGTCCGCCGGGAAATTGTCTCCGTCGACCGGGGTTACCGGGGTTGATGTCGAAGGTGGCAACGGGCCCGGCGCGGCCTGAAACTTCCAACTCCTGAGCCAGTTCGCCGCGACGATTGAAGACCCGCACGAGGAAGAGCCACGGGGTCTCGTTTGGATTGCCGATCCCGTAGGCATTGAGCCGCACGGACTGCCCGAATCCGATAGTGAGTGGCCCGAACAGCACCTTGTCCTCGGCGTCCTGAATCGCGAGCGCGCGATCGCCGAACAGGAACAGCGGTGTCACAAGCAGCGCGACACCGACGGCGCCGCGAATCCAGCGTGAGCGAAGCATGTGTTCCTCCTTGCCGCGTAGACTGCGGACCGCGGGCCGCGGCATCTTCGTGTTGCTGCGATGCCCGCGCATCACGTAGGGTGTGGTCGCCGCCGACGCGGGACAATCCCCTGATCGAGTAGGTTCGTGTTACGGGGACGTGCGTTGGCTCGAAGGAACTACGTCGTGGTGTCGGACCGTGGGCAGGAACGCACCTGGCGCAGCTCGAGAGGCCCGGCCAGCCGCGCAAACACGCCTGCGTCGCGCAAGACGCCGGCCGTCGTCATCTACCGAGCGGGCTTGCTCGAGATCACGTACTTGGTCACGCTGAGCTCGGCCCCCTGGCCGAACAGGCGGTTCTGCTCGAGGCTTTCGTCGTCGAGGAACGTCTCCGGCGTGGGTTCTCCCACCTCCGGGTCGAAGTAGAAGCCGTCCACGCTCGAAAGCCGCACGAGGCCGGTCCCGGAAGGGCAGGTGTCCGTCGAGCAGCGTGAACATGCCCATCCCGCAGGCGAGCTGGTTCGGCGCCACGGGTTGCTCCACGCCACCGTGATCGAGCGTCATGTAGCGGCGATCGATATGGTGCCCAATCGCGCTCACCGCGTAGCGCTCGATGTCGTCGACGATCCAACGTACGGTGCCGGCGTTCTTGTCGTAGGCGACCTTGAGATGATGTTGCTCCCCCGGCAGCGTGGACGTGAGCGGAATGCTGAAGGTGAACGCCGCGTAATTGCCGAGGACGGGGCGGCCGAATGGAAGGCGCTCGTAAATGGCGTAGATCGTCTCGTTGGTGACGAAGAAGTCGAACACCATGAAGGACTCGAAGTCGATGACGTTCATGCCCACGGCGGCGAGCCGGTTGTCGTCTTCGGGGTCGTCGATCGCGTCACCGAACGGGTGGCCGGCGGTGCCGTACGTCCTGGCCCGCATCCAGGTTTCACAAGCGAGCTCGTGGCCGGGAGCGGCGTCGAAGCCCGGGTAGCCGCTGGACGCGAAGTGGCGCGCGTAGACGAGCCATTTGACGTGATCGAGGCCGCCCGGCAGGCCTCCGTTTTCGTCTTCTGACGCCAGCGTCAACGTGAAGGCCGGCTCGCCGGTCGCGTCGTTCACGCCGCTCGCGACCACGTTCAGCCCGTGCTGGCTGGTCGTCTCGATCCCATCGTTTCCGACGAAAGGACCGGCGGCGAAGTAGAACCACCTGGCGTTGGGGGACGTGGCGTCGAACCCACCGTCGAAATTGTCCCACGTGATCTTGTAACTGTTCGGGTCACCTTGAGCGTGCGCAGGCCGCGGAAGCGCGTACGCCACCAGCGCGGCCGCACCGAGCCCAAGTGACACCTGAATCCAGCGTGAGCGAAGCATGTGTCCCTCCTCGCCGCGTAGACTGCGGCCGGGGCGGGCCGTGGCAGTCTTCATGGTTGCCACGCCCGCCCACAACTACGGTGCGGTCGCCGACGACCCGGGACAATCCCCTGATCGAGTAGGTTCGTGTTGCGGGGACGGTACGGTGGAGGAAACTGGGAGGCTCCCGGGCTCTTCATGGCTACTACGGGTTCTGCGGCCTCGCCTCCTTCATCCGTTTCATCAACTCCGGGCGCCGCGCCCATTCGACGTGCCGTTCTTCCGGCTGGTCGTACAGCTCCGGATGGAGGAAATGGCCGCGCTCGGCGTCGGGCTTCTCTTCCTCGACCTTGATGCGGTGCTTGTTGGCCCAGGCATCCTGGCGAATGCCGGTCACCTGCCACGAGACCTTGACGCGCGGCTTGTCGGTCTTGATCGTGAAGCGATGGTTCGCGATCTCGTCGGCGACGATGGCCTGCGCGAACTGTCCGATGACGGTCAACTGATAGCGGAAGCTGCGATTGAGCGCCGCGAAGTAGTCGGGCAGCGTGACGATCGCATCGCCGTTGTCGTCGGTCATGACATTGCCGGTGTAGATGTTCAGCATGTCGGGCGATTCGACGAACGAGTGCGACAGGTACTTGTTCGCGGGGTCGAGCGGGTGGTCGATCTTGAACGCCCCGCCCCCTTTCGAGAGCACGCCGGTGACGATGACATCGCCGATGAAGTGGCCTGCCAGTCCGTCGGCAAGACTCAGGATCGCGGTTCCTCCTGCGTTGCTCTGGGCGAATACGCCGATGCCGCTGTTGGTGGCTCCGAAGACGCCGAGGCCGTTGGGGGATTGGCCGGTCGCGCCGATCCCGTCGCCGGTGTTGATGCCCGAAACGCCCGCGCCCAGGCTGTGATCGCTCACGCCCAGCACGCCGGCGGCGGCGGAGGCCTGGCCGAAGACGCCGACGCCGCCGGCCGTGTTCGTGCCGTGCACGCCGGCGCTCCCACTGGCATTGGTGCTGCCGAACACGCCCGTGCCGCTGCCGCTCTGGCCGTGAATGCCGGTGTTCGTGTTGCTGCTGCCGAAGATCCCGAAGCCGGTGTTGCTGCGGGCCTCCACCGCCGTGAACGTCTCGCTGCTGCCGAACACACCGAAGCCCGCGCTGCTGATCCCGCGCACCCCCGTGCCGCTGAAGGCCTGGCCCAGGACGCCGTGGCCGCCTCCGCCGCTGTTGAACCCTGCCACTCCGGCGGCGCTGCCGCTACCGCTGTCGCCGCGCACGCCGTTCCCGTTCTGGCTGAAACCGAAGAGGCCGTTCCCACTCACGCTCAGGCCGCGCGCCCCGTCGCCCGTGCCGCTGGAGCCGAAGACGCCGAAGCCACTGTCGCTGTTGCCGCGCACGCCGCTGCCCGCCGGGCTCTGGCCGAGCACGGCCGGGATGACGCCGGTCGTGAACGCCTCGATCCGCCCGGCCACGGTCAACGGCGATCCCGGCGTCGTCGTGCCGATGCCGATCCTGCCGCCGACCTCGAAAATGACAGAGTTGCCAATCTGGTTCGTATCGGTCCACTTGGCAATCCGTCCGGCGGTCCCGGATCCTTTGACAGAAGCGTTTTGCGTCTGAGCCTCTGCGCTACTCAAGCCGAAGGTGAGGGCCGCCACGCAGGTGATAGCGAACGGTTGCCGTGTCGTCATGACAGCCTCCACGGATCTGCAGCTCGTGAACGCACGCACGCTCTTTCGCCCGGAGCGCGACATACCTCGCTCGTTCACACGCAGGGTGCGGTCGCCGCCGACCTGGGACAATCCCCTGATCGAGTAGGTTCATGCTGCAGGACGTGCGGTCGCTTGGCGGACGGCTCACGCCCCCGCGCTGCCCACCAGCGCCGGCGACTACGGCAGCCGAGGCGACAACGACGCCGAGCATGCGCACGTCATTCTCCTCCTTCGGGTGGAACCGGAATTCGGTCCGAACGATCTGAACGGTCAAGGCCTCGCCACGTCGACTTCGTGCGTTCGAACCGTTTCGACGTCCAGCTGTCATAGGCGCAATGCCGGCTCGGCACTGAAGCCGCGCTATCTGGCGGTGAGCGGGATCCCCCGTTTGGCCTTCGGTACGCGCATCACCTCTGTCGTGAAGGCCTCGATCCAGACGTTGGTGAACCGGGCCGGCAGGCCGTCGCTGCGGAACAAGTCCGGCCCTTCCATCAGCTGATAATGCAGGTGCGGCAGCTCCGAGCTGCCGGAGTTGCCGATGCGGCCGATCTGGTCGCCGCGACGCACGCGCTGCCCCGCCACGACCCGTCCAGAGCCCCTCTGGAAGTGCGACAGGGCGCTGTACTCGCCCTGTCCGTGGTCGATGACGACAGTGTTACCCGTGAGGACCGAGCGAGGATCTGGCAACGTCTCGTAGGATTTTCGGTCGACGACACCGGGGCGGGGCTGGTCGTGGCACGTCGTTGCGCGCCAGGACACGACGACACCGTCGGCAAGTGCGCTCACCGCGCCAGTGAGGTAGTCCTCGCTCCATCGTTGCAACGGTGCGGCGGATGAGCCCGGCCGCCAGGACGGAGCGGGCCGACCACGGGTGAGTCGCGAGGCTGATAGCGCACCCGGTCGATGTTCAACGCGATCGACACCATGAGAAATGGTGCTGAAGATCGAACGTCGGTCGGAGGCTAGCCAAAGCAATCGGCTGGCACGGTTTGAATGCGAACGCCGATGCAGGCTTTGCAGGGCCCGGCGAGGAAGCTCCATGGTCTGCACGGCCTCGCCCCTGGACAGGAGCTCGATCCGCGCCTCGACCGGCTCGACCGGTGGATTGCTTTCGTCCTCGAGCACCACAAAGAAGACGAAGGTCTCGGTCGGCCAGGGCTCGACGATGCCATCGTTGTCGACGAACACGCGTCGCGGGATGGTGCTCAGCCGGACGTCCGTGCCGGTCGCGAAGCCGGAATGTCCTGGCGTGGTGCAGAGCACAGAGCTCAGGAGCACACACGACTGCAAGGCGACGACACTGGCCCGTTGCATGTGACTTCTGCGTCTCATCCCGCGAAGGTACCGGCCCAACGCTCGAAGCCTGGACAAATCTCCTCCAGACGCTTGAGGAGGTCAGCAGCCGTCGCATACTTCACGTCGGCGGTCAGGCCGGTCTTTCGCAGCGCCGTCAGAAACTGCAACCCTGACGTCTTGTACACCTCGGCTACCCTTCGATGGAACATCGCTTGATGCCAGGCGAACGTCTCCAGGGGAATGTCGTCGTAACGCGCATTGAAGGTATCCAAGTCGCGAAACGCGGGCGCAATACTCTCCACGTGACGCTGCATGAGTGCATCCCAGACGCGCGCCTCTTCAGGGTGGCGATCACTCAGGAATGCATATGCCACGAATGTGGCGAGCATCTCGTCGAACCAGTTCTGCGTCTGTCGAAGTCCGTACTCCCAGATGACCACGTGTCCGACCTCGTGGTAGCCGACAAGGTCGTTCAACCGATATGGGGCCTCTTCGATCGAAATCCCCGCGGCCTCGAGCGCCCGTTCGCTGACTGGAGCAGGTCGCCGTGACGTCGCCCGCCAACCCGTCACGATAACGGACCGACTGAGATCAGAGGGCAAGAAGGCGACGTACGGTGCACCCCTGACCCCGGGCACGCCGTACGGTGCAGCGCGTACCTGCTTCCAATGGGCTTCGTTCAGGACGGCGAGCGCGAGCGTCAATCGAACGCCGAGCCGTTCGTTGCAGTAGGTCAGGGCTTCAGCGAGTCGGTTCTGCAGCGTGGCCGCTCGTTCTCGCGCGCCAGGGCTGTAGTACGCCGCCACGCTGCCTGGCAACGACTCCAGTCCGAGCGCCTGGACTCGCGCGAGATACGTCGAAGCCTCCTGGCCCGTCACCACCACGAGAGCGACCATGGACAGAAAGGCGGCGGCACCAAGGTTGACGTGTGAGAACCGCACGACTACTTTACGCATCGGAACCCGGCGGCAGTCGCGTCGCCGATGCTGTTGGGCGCGCCGTTCTGATCGATCGCGTAGACGCCCGCCAGCTCGCCGAACCCGCCGCTGCCGAACGCGAAGCTCCCGCCGCGCAGCGTCGTACCTGGTAGCCCGTAGATGGTCCCGGCCGGGGACCCTCCCACGTTGCTCACGTCACCGCCGAAGCCGGGGATGAACACGTCCCATGTGGTGCCGGTGGTGGCCAGCGCGCCCCAATCAGCGACGAACTCGATGACGTTGCCCACCATGTCGAACGCCCCCACGTCAGAAACGCACTTGTTGCGCGAGCCGGTGGGCACAGCCGAGGGCCCGCTGAGGTTGCACTGGTGGGCAGGATCGTCCTGCGGCCAGGGATCGGGCGTGCCCAGGGCCGCCGCCTGCCATTCGGCGTTGCTCGGCAGGCGCTTGCCAGAGTTGCGGCACGCTGCGGCTGCAATGAAGTAGTTGATGCTCCGAGCCGGGATCACACCAGGCAACGACAACGCAAAAATGTTCTTGCAGCCGGCGCCATTGAACTGGCACTGCGCATCGGTATAGTCGACGCCATTGATGCCGACCTGCACGGCTCCGATGAGACAGTGGATAGGTAGTTCCCTGCCCCGCTTGATCAACCTGATGCAGGCGGTGTCGGTAACCTTCCACAGGCTGGCTTCGAACCTGTCGACGCAGGTGGGCCCCGATTCCACCATGGCGACGGGACACTGAGCCCGTGCGGGAGACGACGCCAGGAATACACCCGCGGTCATCGTGAGAACGAGACTGTGTCGTGTCATGACTTCCTCCATTCCGCTCACGGCACTCCGGTCGCGGGATCGCCGGGCTCTTCGACGGTCAGATCCAGGCAGCAAGAGGGGAGGCTGCAAATCGTCGTTCCGTGGGGCTCGAGCGCGTCCGCTGTCACGTAGCGTGCGATCGCCGTCGATCGACGACAATCCCCTGCTTAGGTAGGTTCGTGCGACTGGACGATGGCGGTCGCCGAGTGACTCGAATCTCAGGTAGGGGGGCGGCTCAGCCGCGCCGTTGATGTGCGCCTCAGGCTAAGGATGGGTGTCACCGAACCTCCTTCCATCCATAGAGGCGGCGCGCGTTTTCGCGCAGGACCCCGCGCCCCATTGTCGACCGCGCGCTCATGGTCGATCACGCCGTCGCGGACCAGTCCGGCCAGGGCCAGGTAGAGCGCGTCGCGGGTGGCGCGCGAGACCACCAGGTGGTGCACGTCCGCCCCGCCGGGGACGCTCGGATAACTGGCAGCATCGGTGCCAAAGAGCACCTTCTCCGGCGCGAACAGGAGGTACTTGCGCAGGACGTCGGCGAAATCGGGCACGGGATCGATGAAGCTCCTCGCCGAAATGTCCACCCACACGTTGGGCTTGAGCGCGAGATAGATGGCGATTTCAATCCACGGGAATCCGCCGTGGATGAGCACGATCGGCGTCCCGAAGAACCTCGGGTCGGCCAGCACATCCTCCAGATTGCGGACGTCGGACTCGAGCGACCGCAGGAATGGCGGAACGCCAAGCGACGAATGGATGTGGACGGGAAGCGTGATCTTTCCAGCCTCGAGCAGGATGTGTCGCCACAGGAAATCCTGCAGCGCCAGATATTCGTCGCGCGCGAGCGGCGTCGTCCGGCCCTTCGCATAGAACTCCGCCGCCTTCGCCTCGGGCACGTCGGCGATCCTCAAGGTGCGTAAGTACGCGTCATAGAACTTCACGGCGACGGCCCCTTGCTTCTGCCAGCGCCGCAGCGTGTCGTCGATGAAGCGGACGTACCCGGAAAGGTCCGCCGGCGCCCCGGGAAGACCGGCCTCGGTCAGGAATCCCTGCAGGTCCTGCTGGGCCTCCTCGATGTCCGCCTTGTGTGACGGACTGCGCGCCATCAGATGATCGGCAGGCAGTGGGTACAGCAACGGGCTGGCATGCGGCACCCAGCGCAGGCGTTGGTCATCGATCCCCTGCCGGCTGTTCGAATTGACGAGGGCGATCTCCGTTCGCGTGTAGTCGAGATGATTCATCCAGTAGCCGTGCTCGCCGAGCTGCTTGATCATCGCGGCCCGCGCGGTTGCGATCGCTTCGAGGCTCGACGAGGAGTCCGCGGGCTGCGCGGTGATGCCGAACCGCGCCTTCAGCATCGAAGGGAGCCACGGATGCGTGCTGCGAAGCATCAGTGGCGCCTTGTCAGCCAGCGCCGGGTTGAACTTCCCCGGACGCAGCAAGTGTGTGTGGGTGTCGATCGCCAGAACCGGATCGAGCGCCGCGGCGATCCGCTGGAACAGCGGATCATCCCGCCACGGAGTCGGCGGTTCCTGCGCGGCAGCCAGAGCCGGCAGCAGGCTGGACACCACGAGCAGGCACGCGACCTGGTTCTGCAGCATGAGCCTCCTGACGGCAGGGCACGCCAAGGACCGAAAGGCTCGAGAGCCTTTCAGGGGTGCGGGACCCGCACGACGGCCGTCGCCTGGGCGGTGTTCCCTGTCTTGTCGGTTGCCGTGTAGACGACAGTGTATATGCGGCCGTTGCCGGTGCCTGAACGCTCCGCCCGAAGCAGGAACGAGGTATCAGGAGTGCCAAACGCGGCGCCCTGGATGTCGCCTTGCGTGTCCCCGTCGCCGAGCCCCTCGTCGGGCTCGTTGCTCGTGATGGAGGTGAGCACGAAGCTCGCGTTCGGATCGCATTTGTCTGTCACGTTCACTGTTGCGGTGATCGCCACGAGCTTGTGGTCCGGCGACCAGAGAACGGTCTTGTCGAGCTGGACCGTAACGCTCGGCGTGATCGTGTCCTGGACCTTCACCGTCGCCGAGCAGGCCGAGGCGTTCCGGAAATCGTCGGTGGCCGTGAACCCCACTGCGCGGTTCCCCAACGGGAAGAAGGACGGAGCATCGGTCGTAATCGCCACGTTCTGGTCGCACTGGTCCGTAGCGGACACGCCGGCGAAGAACGGCGCGAGCTGAGGGTCGGCCTGGTTGATGCCGTTGTTCCCAGTACACTCAACCGTGACATCGGAGGGACACGTGATCGCCGGTGGCACGCTGTCGGTCTCGAGGCGATAGTGCTTGACGTACACATCGTCTTCCACCAGCTCCTCCAACTCGTTGTCGAGCATGACGACGTGCACCTGCCCGCTGATGCCCGGCGCGCGCGTGTCGGCGTCGAGATCCCAGAACGTCACGCCCTCCGGTTCTTCGAAGGTGAGGGCGCCGGGGTTGTACCTGGAAGTTGAAGGGAGCGGACCCGTTCGCGGAGCGATCGACGCGTCGGGCCACACACGACGCCGACCCTGTCCCACATCCTTCGCCTGTCGTCGAGTCCCTGATCTCGAGGACGTGCACGCCACAGTCGCACTCATCTGTCTCGTTTCCGTTCACCAGGTAGAGCAGCGGGAACGGCAGGTCCGGGTCTTCCGCGAAGGCGCCCCCCTGCTCGAAGGTTTCGAGTGACAGCGGCTGCCCCGCCTCATCGACCATCGGCACGTCTGCGAGGGCCTCGACAACGAGCGCACCGGTGTCCCGCAGCTGGCTCCATTTGACCGTATAGCGATTGAGCTTGGGCGTCTCGTGGCTGCCCGACCAGAGGATACCGTATCGATCGACGGCGACCCACGCTGCGCTCGACTGGTTGTTCAGCCGTGCAAAACCGAGCGAGGCGAGCGTGTCCGCGCGGAACGCCGCCACCGCGGGGCCGTTACCCTCGAGCGTGGCCAGCACGAAGCCGGTTCCCTCGTGCACGTAGTGAGTGGGGGCGCCGAGGTGATCGAACCCTTCGTCGCACGCCGCCTTGCTGACCGTGGCGACCACGGGGTCGGCCTGCTCGGAGAGGTCGTGGGTGACAGGAATCTTCCACACCTTCCCCATGCGCTGGTTTGCACATGACAGGTCCTGGTTGAAGCAGAGGAGCGAGTCAACGACGCACCCCTGCGGGGTGTCGAAGGGACACAAGGAACTGCTCGCCGGAACGACGCACGCCGGGACGTTCTGGACGGCGAACCAGTGGTCGGCAGCATGCGTCAGGCCCTGCGCCTCGTGGTTCCAGCCAGGAGTCTCCTCGTTGGGCTTGTCGTTCAGGAAGGTATGCCGGTAGCACTGGCCCGTCTGCGCCGCGAGCTGACCCGGCACCAGCAGCACCATGCCCCAAAGAAGCGACACAATCAGGCAGCCGCTCTCGAACCAGCCGACGGCCCGCAGCGCCGGCAGGGCGCTGTCAGATGTTCCAACCCCGGTGTGTGGGGTTCTCATTTGAACCTCCGCTCGAGGAGCCGACACGCGCGCGGCCTCTCTAAAACGCGTTCTTCCGGAGATACGTGAATCGCATTGCTCCTTCGTGTGAGGCAGCGTGCGATCGCTGTGGACCCGGGACAATCCCCTGATCGAGTAGGTTCGTGCCACCGATGCGGTCGCGGAGGGCTCTGGCGACGGCTCCCGACTCGAGCGGCGCTCTGGCAGAGAACGACGAACGGCCTGTGAACGTTCCTACCTGTTCAGGGGATTTCCTTCGAGTCGTCGTTGCCGTTAGATGTCACTCGCTGCCTTGCGAATGGAGGGTGACATGAGCGCTAGCCGGCGCGTCTGGCGTCACGTGACTCCGGGCGTCACGTGTGCACTTCTGATCTTCTGTCGCCCGGCCGAAGGGGCGCCTGCCGGAGCCGTGACAGGACACGGCAATCGTGGCGATTGGAGTGTGACGGCCAACGTCCACCTCCAACCGGATGGCACGGCCTCGGGCCACCTGCAGATCGTCGGCAGAGCTCAGGCAGGACCTTCGCTGAGCTGCCGGTACGACACCTTCCGGCGCATGCTGATCATCGTCAATCAGGTGAGGTTGGATGCGTCAGGGACCTGCGAGTCCGGGAATGGATCATTCCCGACAGAGAATCGCGTGCTGATCATCGACAATGGCGAGCCCGGCACGGGTCACGACAAGATCGACGTCACCGCCCTCGGCAGCGGCGGCATCGCGGTGCCCGGCGGCGTCATCGACGGCGGGGACTTCCAGGTGGCTCCTGCGCGGGTGCCGTCCTTGAACGATCTGCAGATCGCTGCCTTGCGCCGGCTTCAGACCGCCTCGCGCATCCCTGCCGAGCTGCGACTCGAGCACGGGTTCCCTCGGGGCGTCGTCGCCCAGATCCCCGTCAGGGGGGCCAACCCGGTCGAGCGCGCACGCCTCTTCCTCGACGATTACAAAGACCTCTATCGCCTGAACAGCCCGGATCTGCACCTGGGAGTGCGGCGCGTCGCGACGCACGCAGGATTCCCCGGTCAAGTCGTGACCTTCTTTCAGACGGTTCAGGGTCTGCCCGTCTACGCAGGCGAGATAGCCGTCATCTTGAAGGACGACATCCTGTACGCCACGGGCGGGGCGCTCGTCACGAGCGACCGGCGGCTGAATCCGGTTCCCGAGATCACGGCAACCGAGGCCGAGAACCGGGCGCGGCTGTTCGCGGGCATCCGCGCGGCGCCGATCGCCGGTCGTACCGCTCTCATGGTGTTCGATCGGAGCCTCGCGGGCCTGGCGAGCCAGCCGCCCCCCGACCCCCGGCTCGCGTGGCAGGTGACGATAGGGAATCCCGAACCGCAACGTCTGTTCGTCGACGCCCACACCGGCGAGGTCCTGTTGCGCGTCTTTCTGTCTTACGAGGCTTACGAGCTCGATCTGGAGACGGCGCACAACCTCGTCGGTGCGAAGACGGACGGCTGCTACTGGGCAACCACCGAGGACGACAATATCGGCGATGAGGACGGCATCGATGACGGGTTCGAGTCCGACCAGGACGCCGTCAACGCGTTCAACTTCGCGAAGGCGACCTACGACTTCTACAACGACACGTTCGGCCGCGATTCGTACGACAACGATGGCAACGAGCTCGAGGTCTTCATCCACGCGAGGATTGTCAACGAAGCCGGCAACGTCGAACAGAACGCCAAGTACTTCACCTGCGACGGCGGTGAAGAGGGGTTCGAGTTCTCGGATGGCTGGGTCCAGGACGATGTCATGACGCACGAGTTCACGCACGGCGTCGTGGACTACGGCTCGAATCTCAACTCGGGGAATCTGCCGGGCGCATTGAACGAGAGTCTCGCGGACATCTTTGCCTTCTTCCACACCAACGATCCGGTGATCGGCGAGAACGTCGCAGGCGCGAACGGTTGTAGCGGATTGCCAGGTGGACGCGGGATTCGCGACGTCAGCAATCCGCAGAACTGCAGCAGCGGGGTCAGCGGTGCCCACCCGGATCGCTGGTCTGAACGTTTCCTGGGCTCGGCCGACAAGGGCGGCGTGCACATCAACGCGGGCATCACGAACAAGGCGGCGTTCCTCATGGCCCGCGGCGGCACGCATCCCGATACTAGCGTCAGTGTCATCGGCCTGGGGGATGCCATCACGCGAGACCTCTTCCATCTGGCGATGCTGTTCATGCCGTCCAACGCCGATCCGTTCATCGAACGGGACTTCCTCGTGGCCTTCGCCCAGGCGCGCGGGCATGACGCGACCGCGATCGCCCGGATCAAGCAGGCCTTCGTGGCGGTGGAAGTGGGGGTCGCAAAGAACGATGTGGACGGCGACTCGATCCCGGACGGCAGCGACGTCTGCAGGTTCAAACCCGACCCCGGCCAGGAGGACTCGGACAACGACGGGATCGGGAACGCCTGCGACAACGACGCCGACGGCGACGGCGTGCCCGAGAACGTGGGCCTGTTCGGCTCCGACAACTGTCCCGGCGTCCCCAACCCGGATCAACTCGACGCCAACTTCAACCACATCGGGGCTGCATGCGATCCGGAGGAGGACGGCGACATCGACAACGACCTCGTGCCGGACGCGGAGGACAACTGCCCCGTCGACTACAACCCGAAGGTCTTCAGGCTGGGGGGCGGAGCAGGCGTCCAGCCCGACGTCGATGGAGACGGCGACGGCGACGCCTGCGATCCGGACGGGGATGGCGATACCGTCCCCAACGACAGCGACAACTGCATCAACGTCGGGAATTCCGACCAGACGGACACCGACGGCGACCTGATCGGCGACGCGTGCGACATTTGCGCGCACGACCGCGACCCGAACCCTGCGTGGGGGTACTTCAAGGATCCAGTCACCGGGGACGTCCACTTGCATCTGATCGTCCCGGACACCGATGGGGATGGAACGCCCGACGCGTGCGACGTCGACGGGATCGGTCGCACGGTGATCCAGATCGATGGCTCACCGTTCAAACCGGCGATCGGTCCGCGGCCGGATGGGCAAACGCGCTCGATGCGGATCACCGCCGACCCGGGCACGTCCGTGTCAATCCCGATTCCCCTCTGCCTGGGGGATTGCCCGGAGGCGCCCCCGCCGGGCGCGTGCGTCTCGTTCGAATTCTCGGGCCTGAGCCCTCAGGTGCTGGCAGCCGTCACCGACGAGCGGGGCGAGGGCGTGGGCGCGCTGAGCCAACGTATCCCCGCCTCGACCGTCGGATTCCCCCGGGTCCTTCGCGCCCAGCCGCGCGGAGGGCAGTTCTACTCGCTGACCTTCACGTTCTCTCCGCAGTTCTCCGGCGAGACGGAATTCACGTTCGTGGAGAGGCCGTGCGTCGTGGGCGATCGGTCGCCTGGGCCGTGAGCCTCGCCGACCCGATCGACGACTGCGTCGAGGTGTTCAGTCATCCGCACGGCGCCGAGTCGACGATCTCCTGCGCGCCAGGTAGCGACTCTCGCATCTGAACGCGGTTTCGCCCACTAAGCGCGGAGTTCACTTCTGTTGACAACGGGCCCGCCAAGGTGGCGCCGGGCTTCAGCCCGGCCAACGCGGGCCCGGGCAGGCCTAAGGGCCTGCGCCACATCACCAACACACGTGAGCTCCGGGTTTTGGAGGATGGCTCAGCGGCGCTAAAGCGTCTTCAGGAAGGCGATCAGCGCGCGCTTGTCCTCAGCCGACAGGTCCAGCCCGAACTCGTGCCCCTTGACCGCTCGCGTCTTCACCCCATATCCCTTCCAGCCGGTCGGCACGTAGTCATCACGCAGGCGGCGCGGATCGAACCAGTCCTCGAGCATCGCCAGCGAGCCATTGTGTTCGAACGGGCCCCGGTACCACACCCCCTTCAGCGACGGCACCTTGTAATACCCGGTCCCGCGCCGCGTCGTCAGCGTCAAGGCCGGGTCGGTGCCGACGGAGCCCCGCCGAATGTCGAACTTCCTGAAGTGATCGTCGGGCACCGCAAAGCCCGGAGCCGGATTCAGTCTGTTGTCGGTATAGAGGGGCGGCGTGTGACAGGTGTCGCACCCTTCGCTCTCGAACACCTGCTGGCCGCGCCTGGCCAACGCGTCGAACCTGTTGGGATTGGGCGGCGGCTCGAGCGAGTAAATGTAGAGCGCGAGCGCAAAGAGTTGCTCGTCGCTATACCGGGCTCCAACAGTCTGTGCGAAGAATCCAGCTCCCGACTGCCGGACACCAGTCGTCCCTGCGGGAACGAAATCGCCGTAGCGCGCCAGCATGTCCATTCCTTGATTGAGAGCGGCGTAGCGCATCAGGTCGGCGATGCTCCTGTGCCGCACCAGGCCGCTGGCATCCAGGTAGCGCCGATCTTTGATCCCGATCAAGTCGGGGAGCTTCGCGGGGGAAAAGGGGCTCGTGCCCTGACGGGCGAAGACGCCAGCCGGAATCGCGAAGTGGACCGCCTCGATGTCGGCGGCGGAGAATTGCTCGAGGCGTGCGTTGGGATCGGGCCGAAGCCAGGGTGCCGCGAACGTTGCCCGTTGCCCCTGACGCGCGTCGGCGAGGAATTTTTCTTTGTCGTCAGCCTTCGCGGCGTCGTCAGCAAGGCCAAGGTAGGCGACCCGCTCCACGGGGCGATTGCCCTGCGCGCCCTTGATGACCGTGCCGTCCGGCATGACGCGTGTGTGACATTCCCTGCAGGATGCATCGCCATGCTCGACCTTTCCCTTCTCCCGAATGACGTAGTCGGCAAACGGGCTGATGCCGTTGCGGTCGCGCAAGTCTCCGGTCTTCCGGTCGAATTCGTCACTCTCTTCCGGGCTGCTGCCGAGAGCAGGGAAGAACAGAACCGGTGCGTCGAAGACGAGCTCCCCAGCCTTGATCCAGTCTGCTTCGGTCTCCAGTTTCGGCCGATGCGCACCGTCATCCCAGAGAACGACCGGCTCTTGCTGCCGGAGCCAGTCCCGATATCCGCGCGGCTCGTGGGCCGAGTCGTAGTCGGCATAGCTCTTGTAGATGGGCCTGACCGGGAGTCGATAGTACTCGTCGGCCGAAATGTGCTTGGGGCTAGAGCGCGCCTCAGCCAGCGGCACTTCCAGGCTCGCGAGGGCCCCCTCATCCCACGTCCTGGGGATTGTTGGTTTGTAGACGCCAGCTGGCTTCTGCGCGTGACTTGCGTTGATGACGGCCAGGAAGGCGATCGTCAGCGAGACAGGGGGAAGGATGAAGAGCCTGACCCTTCGTGAGTCCATTGGAGCCCCTTCGTTGTCGCTGCGTTGGCGCGGACGCCACTGCCGCGGCGGATGACAGCCGTCCCGAGACAGCATGCGATCGCCGCCGACCGACGACAATCCCCTGATCGCGTAGGTTTCGTGTTACCGGACGATGCGGTCGCGCAGGGCTTTGGCGACCGCTTCGGACTTGGAATGGACCTGCAGCTTGAATCCAGTTCGCCGAGGCCTGACGGGCGCGATCAGCGCGGAACCGCCGCAACCGGCTGCTCGGGAAACGGGAGATCGCCAAGAATCGGCTTCTTTAGACGATAGGCGCGCGCCACGGCGCCGTTCAGGAACTGCATCGGCAGGTGCAGTCGCATCCCCCATGACGTCTCGCTGTGCTCGGCCATCGGGAAGCACAGGTGCATCAGGTTGCGGCCGTACTCCCATCCGCGCGAGATGAGCGCCATCGCCATCCCGACGGTGACCTCGTAGTTGTCGCCGGGCCAGCCGCTATCGAGGTAGAAGCCCACGTCCCTGAACGGCTCCGCGAACACGCGGTCGATGAGATCGTCGCGGTGCGAAAAGGTGCTCGACATGCAGCAGGCGCTGCCGAACACGTCGGGGTGCTGCCAGACGGTGTAGAACGAGACGACGCCGCCGAGCGAGGAGCCCCACACGGAGCGGTGCCTGCGATGCCGGCTTACACGAATGCCGCGGCGCTCGACCTCGGGCACGACCTCCTCAACCAGCGACCGGGCGTACGACTCGTACCCAGGCTTCGTGTACTCGGTCATCCAATCGCCGGAATAGACGCCCAGGATGATGAAGTCCTCGACGGCGTTCATGGCGCGCAGAACATCGCCGGTCTTGTCGACGGCCCAATCCTGGCCGAGGAACGCCTCGGCCGGGAAGAAGAGGTTCTGCCCGTCCTGCATGTACACGACCGGGAACTCGCTGAGCGTGTTCTCGTCGTACCCCGGCGGCAGATAGCCGCGGAGCTTGTGGTCGCGGCCGAGGATTTTCGACGGGAGCTCCACGAGCGTGGAGAACCGCCCCACCTCGGGACTGAAGAAGTATGGGTAGGCGACGCGCACGTCCGGCTCGGTCATGATTGCCAGCTTGTTGGGACCGAGGGCCCAGTGCGTCGACCCGCTCTCGACGAGACACGGCTTGAAGTACAGGAACGGCTGATCCGCTTCGAGCTCGAAGGTGGACACAGTGCCGTCATCGCTGACCGCGACCGGCTCGAGATTCGCGTCCCAGTCCTTCTCCGTGCGGAGCACCATGCCCCCGCGTGCCGCCGGATAGGCAACCCGGAGCGTTCGCGTGAGCGTGCGCTCGGTCCTGTAGAGGCGTGACTTGCCGGGGGTACTCATTCGTTCTCCAGCCTCTTGTCTACTCATTCATCGCAGAGACGTCAAGCAGGATCGGAGAGGCGCCGGCCTCCCGCCAGGGTCGACCGCATCACCGCGCCTCCTTCGAGTCCTGTAACGTCACCTGATTCGAGCTGCGACGCGCCGGAATGTGAACGGCAAACGTTGGATGCAGGTCAGCCGGCCTCGTCCTTGTTCTTCAATCAAGACCTGCCCCTCGAAATTCACCGCAATGGTCGTTCCATCGACCACACCGAGGCCCCCTCCACAAATCATCAGGGTACGGCCGTCCGGCAGCGCCTCCGGCGAGCCGTCGCACCCGTAGATATCGAAGTTGTTCCAGTCGATCGATACCCGGCCCTGCCCGGCATCCCACATGTCGCCCACTCCAGTCGGAACGGCGTACCCGCCTCCGACGATTCGAATGCCGAGGTACTGATACGGCGACGATACGAGTGTGACGTCGTAGGTTCGCCGGCGCGCGGCGTCCGGAAGCTCGGGGCATGCCTCGGGGATGTCGATCGTCAGCGTATAAGCGCCGGCAAGGGCCCCCAGCGAATTGCTGACGGGGATCGGTGGACCCGGCATGGGCGTCGCTGGACCCGGCCTGGCTGTTGGCGCTGGTGTGGGCCGTGTTGGACCGTCGCATGCGACGGCCGAGAGCAAAATGCCGAGCGTCGAAGCCAGTCGCCTCATCGCGCCTCTTCTCCTCCTCGCTGCTTCACTCCCTAGAACGCCGCGGGCGCGCCGCCTGGACACGTCGAGCCTGGGGTAGAATCGACGCCTCACATAAGTCGTTGCGGGTCAGCGATATGCCCGGAGACGGTGGGCCTCCCCACGAACCGGCCAGCCCGGAAGGCGGGCCGGCGGCCAATCTCGAGTCGACCTTCCTCCTGATCAATCGAGCTCGGGCGGGGGATCCAGAGGCACTCAACGAGCTGTTCGCGCGCTATCTCAAGCCGCTCCAGCGCTGGGCCAGTGGACGTTTGCCCGGATGGGCCCGCGACCTCGCCGACACCGACGACCTTGTCCAGGAGACCCTGCTCCAGAACGTTTAGGAGGATCGAAGAGTTCGAGCCTCGCCGTGTCGGTGCGCTCCAGGCGTACCTGCGGCAGGCCGTGATGAATCGCATTCGCGACGAGCTCCGCCGGAAGGGACGGCGGCCCGAGTCAACCGGTATCGAGGGGCTGGAGGCCGATCGGGCGCAGTCACCGATCGAAGAGGCGATCGGGCAGGAGGTGGTGGAACGGTACGAACGCGCCCTCCAGCGGCTCAGGCCCGAGGAGCGCGAAGCGATCATCCTCCGGGTCGAATTGGGATACGACTACGAAGAGTTGGCGGAAGCACTCGGCAAGCCGACTGCGGACGCGGCACGCAAGGCCGCACAGCGGGCACTGGTGCGGCTGGCGGAGGAGATGAAGGGTGAGAGCGGATGAAGGCCTGATGGCCGATCTGGCGAGCGCGATCCTCGACGGCGGGGCGATCGACTGGACATCGGTCGACAGCAGCGCCAGCGAGGCGGACCGCTCCCTGGTCGATCAGCTGAAGGTGCTGGCGGCTCTCGTCGGTGCGCATCGTGAGCTCGCATCTCCCCCGCCGCCTGCATCGAGAGACGTGGCGTCCACGGTCGCGGCGGTGCGTGCGGGCACACCGGGGCAGTGGGGTCACCTTCGCGTGCTCGAGCGCATCGGCCGGGGCGCATTCGGAGAGGTCTTCCGCGCCTGGGACACGAGGCTCGATCGCGAGGTGGCGCTGAAGCTCCTGCCGGCGGCGTCAGCAACAGGCGACGCGCCAGATACGACCATCATCGAGGAGGGGCGTCTGCTCGCCCGCGTGCGGCATCCGAATGTCGTCACGATCTATGGCGCCGAACGGCTCGAAGGCCGGACGGGCCTGTGGATGGAGCTCGTCGAGGGACGGACCCTGCAGCAGATCCGCGCCGAGGGCCAGGCGCTCAGTTCGGCCGAGGTGGTCGATATCGGCATTCAGCTCTCGCGGGCGATCGCCGCCGTGCACGGCGCGGGGCTCCTGCACAGGGACATCAAGGCCCACAACGTGATGCGCGCGGAAGATGGTCGCGTTGTGCTGATGGATTTCGGGGCGGGACGCGAGCTGGACCATGCTGCCGCCGGTCTCGCGGGGACACCGCTCTATCTCGCGCCCGAGGTCCTTTCGCGGCAGCCGGCCACGGTCCGCAGCGACATCTACAGCGCAGGCGTGGTCCTCTACCACATGCTCACGGGCTCGTATCCCGTGCACGCGCGAACGCTGCCGGATCTTCGCGCCGGGCACGAACGCGGCGCGCGGGCCGCCGTCAGGACCGCCCGCCCGGACGTTCCGCCGAAGCTCGCCCGCGTCGTCGACCGGGCGACCGACCCGCAACCCGAGCGGCGCTACGAGAATGCCGCTGCGCTGGAAGCGGATCTCGCGGCGCTGAAGCCGCGCCCGAGGGTCGTGCGGCTGACGTACACGCTCGGCATGGCCGCCGCAATCGTCCTGGTCGTCGCGCTCGGGTGGGAACTGCGTGGCCGGCAGCAGGGATCGCGCACGACGCCCAGCGCACTCGTGGCCGGTCTCGTGGGGTGGAGCCCTGCGAGCGGTGCGACCGTCAACACCGCCGGCCCGCCCATCATCGCCGTGCTGCCGCTGAAGAATCTCAGCGGGGAACCGGGCAGCGACTACTTCGCCGACGGCCTCACGGACGAGATCATCCGGAACCTCGCCGTCATTCAAGGCCTGCAGGTACGCTCGAGCACCTCGTCGTTCGCGTTCAAGAACAAGCCGCGCAATCTTCGGGACGTCGGCGAGCAGCTCGGGGTGAACCTGGTGGTCGAGGGATCGGTGCTCCGGGCAGGCGACAGGCTGCGCGTCAACGCACAACTGGTGCAGGTCGCTGGCGACGTTCCCCTCTGGGCCGAGCGGTTCGATCGCGAGCTCGAGGACGTGTTCGCCATTCAGGACGAAATCTCGCGGGCGATCGTCAACAAACTCCGGCTGACCTTGGGCAGGGGTCAGCGACGGTACGACACCAACGTGGAGGCGTACGACCTGTATTTGAAAGCCCGTGGCCTGCTCGACCTGCGCGATCATCGGGACGCCTCGGCAAGGTCCGCGCAACTGTTCCAGCAAGTCATCGACAGGGATCCCGCCTTCGCCCCCGCGTATGCGGGACTGGCAAATGCGTACGCGTCGATGTCGCACAATGTCAGGTCTCTCGGTCTTTCCTCGATCGAGGCCCAGCCCATCATGCGGTCGGCGGCCGTCAAGGCTCTCGAGCTCGATCCCCTGCTGGCCGAGGCGCACGCAGCCATGGGCTACGTGTACACACGCGAGTTCGATTGGCAGAACGCCGACGAGTCCTTCCGGCGCGCGATCGATCTCGATCCGAGTCTCACCCTGAGCTACACGCTCTACTCGCGAACGACGCTTCGGCCGCTCGGAAAGCTGGACGAGGCGGACACGGTCCTGCAGCAGGCGATGCGAACCGACCCGCTGTCGCTCGGCCTGCAACGGGAAATCGCCGGGTTGCGGCTCGACGTCGGCCGGTACGAAGAGGCCGTCGACAGGCTCCAGCGCGTGCGGGCCGTCGACCCGGAATTCCCCTGGGTGGACATGCAACTCCTGAGAGCACTGACGTTCGCAGGCCGGCCGGCCGAAGCGTTGGCCCTGGCTGCCGAATCCAAGACTCAGCCACCCTCGTCGCAATGGCACGCCCTTGCTTATGTCAAGGCGGGCCGCCGCGACGAGGCGGAAGCGTTGGCCGTCGAGCATCAGGCCTATCCCTTCCGCCGGGCGATCATCCATGCCGCCCTTGGGGACACGGACCGCGTGCTCGAGGCGCTGGACCAGTTGGCCCTCGTCGAGCCCCACCGTGTCGTGGACCTTCTCTCGTATCCGGAACTGGCCGGCCTTCGCGGCGACCCGCGGGCCGCGCCTCTCCGCAGGAAGTTCCGCTTGCCCGAGCCCCACTAGCGTTGGGCAACGGAGGGGACGGAGGGAACGGTTTAACAGAGAAACGGAGGAACGGAGACGAACGGAGAAACCTTTTGATTTCATAAGTTTCTCCGTTCGTCTCCGTTCCTCCGTTCTCTGTGTTAAACCGTTCCTCCGTCCCTCCGTTTCTCCACGGAGGCCACGTTCAGAACGTGACGCGCGCGCCCAGCTGAAACGCACGCGGACCACCAGAGCCGAAGATCTGGGTGAAGCGCGCTCCGGGCTGGCCGAACGTCGTCGGGGTGGCGAGGTCGCTGCCGTACTGGACGAGGTTCGCGGTGTTGAACAGGTTGAAGACCTCGACCAGCAGGAGCAGGCGCACGCGCCCGTTTCCCGGCGTGAAGGCACGGGTGACCCGCACGTCCTGCGTGAAGAAGGTGTCGTTGAACGAATAGCTGGCGGGCAGGGTCAGTCTGGGCGCGAGACCAGTGGCCGTTGGCTTGTCGGCCCACTGCTGGTTGTAGGTCTCCACCAGCCGCGGCGAGATCGTCTTCGTCGAGGCCACGACCGAACTGATTGACCCTCGTCCCTGGCAGCAGGTCGTTCGATGTGCCATCGCCGTTGAAATCCATGGCCGCGACATACGCAGCGAACGGCGGCCGGCTGTTCGCGGAGACGCTGAACGCCACCTGGAGGCGCCACGGCAGCTCGACGAAGCCGGAGAGATTCAGCATGTGGCGCATGTCGGTCGGCAGGGGCCCGTAGTTCTCGAACCAGTCGTCGTTGTTGAACCCGAACACACGCCCGCCCGGGTGCTTCCGTCGTGGCGGTGCCGGTGCCGTTGCTGCCGACGTAGCTGCCGAGCGCGTAGGAGGCCAGGAACTGGGCTCGCCCCGACAGGCGCTTCTCGACGCGAACCAGCAGCCCCGTGTAACGCGCGCGGCCGATGGTCGTGTCGAAGAACATGCTGCCGGTCGAGCAGATCGCGGCGAGGTCGTCCCGCTGCCGCTCCAACGCAGGCGGGAATGACCGGTCCTCCCACGCTGTTCCAGCGGTTGTAGTCGATGCCGTTGATGAAGGTGTGGACGAAGTGCTTCCAGACAACGTCGCCGCTCACGACGACACCGTTCGCGAGTTCCCGCTGAACGCCGAGATTGACGTGGATGGCGTACGGCGTGGCGTAGTCGGGGTCGTAGAGATTCGTCCCCTGCTTCGTGCGATCGATGTTGCGATACGTGAAGTCACGGTTGTCGGGGTCGATCGACGCTTCGAGGTCGGCGCGAATGCCGGGGAGGATCTCGAGCAGTTGTGCGCCGGTGAATGCCGTCGGCTGGCGGAAGTCGAACAGGCGGCCGTTCCAGACGAGGCTGTCGCGCCTGACGGTCAGGCGGCCGGTGCCCAGCGGCGACAGCGCGTGCCGCTCGTTGGCCAGGTTGAGCGCGTTGGTGCTGCCCGCCGGATCGAAGTAGCGGCCGGCGCCGCCGCGCACGACCGTCTTGCCGTCGCGGGTTGCCGTCCAGGCGAAGCCCAGCGTCGGGGAAAAGTTGTGGGTCCGAACCGGCGGAGCGTGCAGACCGTCCGCTCCCAGGATGGGAGCGAGCAGCGCCGGCTTCGTGAGGTCGTGGTTGAGCGCGTTGGGCTCGTACGACCACGCCAGGCCGGCGTTCACCGTCAAGCGGGAGGCCAGCGGTCCAGGTGTCGCTGGCATGGAGACGACAGGAGATCGAGCACGCGGTCCGATCGAAATCCGCGTTGGGGCGGACCCGCCGGGCCGACGCCCGTTTCGAAGCTTCGCAGGGGAAGCTGGAGAATGTCGTCCACCGTGGTGAACGACGGCGGCAGCGGAATCGACGGATTGCGCTGCCGGACTTCCTGCGGCGACCACAGCGTGATCAGCGCGGGCTCCCGATTGAGGGTGTAGAGCGTGCTGGTGGCGTGCTCCCAGTCGAAGCCGAAACGAAGGCGATGAGTCCCCGTCTGCCACACGAGGCTCTCGGTCAACTGGTAGCGTGGTCCGTCGACTGACCCGGCGGTCAAGACGTTTCCAAACGCGAGCTCCGTCGCCGACGATGGATCCGTGGCTCGACGAGGCCGAAACAGCCGGGACAGTCCTCCGGGTCGGAGGATCCTGGCGGCCCCTGGTCGAAGAAGTACGAGAATCGGATATCGTTGACGGCGCGCGGCGAAAGCACGCTCGTCAGCGCCGCATGCTCTGAGCCGCCCGATTCGTGCCGGCGAGTCCAGCCGGACGGCAGGATTGCGGCGCCGTCGAAGACGCGATTGCCGTCGTGCGTGTAGCGCGCGAAGGCGGTGTGGTTGCGGGTAGAGGCGCACGTCTGCGCGCGCACTGAACAGGTTGCCCGTAGATGGGACTCGGGAAAATATCGCCGAGCCACTCGAACTCCTGCGCTCCGCGGCTGGACCGAGAGGACACCGCGCTGGTTGCTGCGCTCGTAGCTTGCGAAGAAGAAGGCACGGTCCTTGCGCAGCGGCCCGCCCGTGTACGAACCGAACTGCGCCTGCCGGAAGAACGGGTCGGGATTGTCCGGGTCGCGCCGCAGGCCGGGATAGGCAGCCAGGTGATGGTCACGGTAGAAATAGAACCCCGCGCCCCTGATAGTCGTTGCTCCCCGAGCGGGTCACGATGTTGATGGCGCCGTTGGTCGTCATGCTCGTCGACGCGATCGAAGTTGACCGTGGCGATCTGAAACTCCTGCACGACTTCCTGGGACACGTTGAACAGAACCCCGGCCGTCCCGGGCGTGGTGATGTTGGCGCCATCTACGGTCACCCGGGTGTATCCGACCCGCGGAATGAAGTCTGAGCCCGGCGCCGAGCGACGAGACGAACATGCGGCCGCCGGTTTGCCGCCCCGGGCCGGTCACGCCCGGCTCCAGCTTGGCGAGCTCCAGGAAGTTCCGGCCGTTGAGCGGCAAGCCTTCGATCTGGGCCCGCCCGACCACACCCCCCACTTGATGATGGTCGTGGTGGAGCAGCGGGGTCGCGCCGACCGCTGTCGTCACCTCGCTCACTTCCCCGACCTCGAGCTTGAGATCGACGGTTGTCGTGGTCCCGGCTTCGACGTTCACCAACCGAACGAGCCGCTTGAACCCTGAGACCTCGACGACCACCTGGTACGAGGCCGGCAGCAGCGCCTCGACGGCGTACCGGCCTTCGGCGGACGTCAGAGCGGAGCGTGCCTGGCCGGTTGCCAGGTTGGTGACGCTGATCGCGGCGCCGGCGACAGCCGCGCCGGCCTGATCGGCGAGGCTCCCTGCGATCGTCCCGGTCGGTGTCTGCGCGCGTGCAGACCCGAAGGTCATGACGATGAGGAGCGCGACTTCGAGTCCCGAAGCCGACCGCGAGAACATTGGTCTCTGTTGGAACCCGGACATCTTAATCCTGGACCAACCGGGTGCGTCGGCCGTCCCCCCTCGCCTGCCCTCTCCCCTCCGGGCCGGGGGAACCATGCGGGTGTCCGATTCCCCGCTTTCCGGCGTTCTTCCAGGTAAACGCGATAGCTCCGGAAATCGGACATGACTCGATGCCGTGGTGCCGCCTGGATCGCGCTTGCAGGGCTGGTGTCAGTGACCTGCCACGGGAACGGAGCTTCGCCAATGGCACCCACTCCGTCCCCGCCTCCTCCGCCGAACTCGGGAACCGATCCTGTTCCAGGCAGTTACACCCTCACGCTCGACCTCGGTTCCGGATGCCAGGCCCTCCCGGACGTCGCGAGAACGCGCACGTACACGGCCACTATCGAAACGAGGGGGGAAGCGAGCTACGTCGTCACCCTCAGCGGCGGCACGTTCCTCGACGGCCTGATTTGCACGTTTACCGGGGGTTTGTACGCGGGCCTCGGCTGCAACCAGTTCCTCGCGTCGCACGAGGGCGATCTCGTGCGGTTCAATCTCGTCAATAACAATGACGACGCGCACGGAGCACATATCGTCGAGCAGGTGCCTCCGGGAACGTGGCTGGAGATCATTGGCACCGCCAGCGGCCGTTTGGAGGGGACGACGATCCTCGAGGCGACGACGATCGAGGCGTCGGGGTCGAACAGCGTCTGGTATTGCCCGGTTGCCTCTGGCTACCCGTTTCCGTGCTCCAGTTTCATTGGCTGTGCCTCGAACGACATGCGACTGACGTTCAGACGGAGGTGACGCCAACAGCTGCTCGGCGTGGTTCGATTCCACGAACCATGCTCGGCGAGGATGGCCGCGTTCCTCCAGGTGGCCGGAAACATCTTGCATGCCCTTCCATGCCGCCTTGAACCGTTGCTCGCAACGCAGTAAGCTCCGCCCGTCCCAGCTTCAGTCCGAATAGACCCCCCTATTCGGGCCGCGCCACCCTCGGCACCATGACCGTCCGCCTGACAGAACGTCGGATCCCTGTCGCGCTGCAACCCGCCGATCTGGGCGAGGCGCTTGCTGCCGTCGATGACCGCGCCGTTCTGATCTCCTTCGTCACCTCGCCCCTCGTCATCGAGCGCGACAACGTCTATGTCGTGTTCGTGACCGATGAGACACTCGCCGGCGACACGGCCAGCTACGAGTGGACGTTCACGCTGGCCGACGAAGCACCTGATTCGCAGCAAACCGACATCGGTGAAATCACGTACCGGCCGAAGGTCACCGGCGATCTTCGCGTTGCCGTCCGTCTGCTGGACGAGAACGGCGTCGAGCAGACGACGATCGAGCTGTCACAGGAGGTCGTCGAACCGAACAGCGAGCTCGAGGACATGATTGCGGCGGCTCGCAACCAGCCGGGCCCGGGTGTCGGAAACCCGCAGGTCGCTCGCGAGCTGGTCAACGACCACAATCCGTACTATCAGGCCGTCGCGCTCCGGACACCCGAGACCGGCGACGCCTTCCGCCTGATGATTTTCGGCCTCGTGTCCGATGGCGCGCAGCGGCGTGCTCCCGCCAGACGAATGGAGCAGTTGAATCAACTCGCCGCATCGCTCAACGACGCGACCGACGACTTTGCCGTGCTCGCGGCCGAAGGCGCTGGTGTCTGCGCCATCAGGCTGGGGCTGCTCGCGATGGTCGTCGGGAAGGCCGCCACCGATCCCACGCCGCTCCTCGACTGGACCGAGCTGCCGGACGTTCCGGCACGCCGCGCCGTCGCCGACGAGGATCTCTGTCAGCGGCTGGCCGCGCTCGACGCGTCTGCCAGGCTGGATCTCTTCAACATCATCCGGTTCCCGAAATCCAACATCGTGCACTGCGCCCGCATCATCGAAGCGCTGCGCGATCGCTACTTCAACGGCGCCAGCTTCGACGATGTGGTCAACGGGCTGTCGGGGACACGGGCGCACTGGATCCTGCGTCACTTCCGCGAGGGTCCGCTCGTGAGGGTCTGACGCGCGATGTGCAAGACCACGACGCGGACGCAGGCGGCGGCGCAGAAGCCGGTGTCCGCCATCCAGCCGAATCAGCCGACCGGCAAGCCTGCCCCTCCGCCGCTTCCTCCGAACGCGTTTCTCGGGAAGCCGGAGCGCGTGCCGCAGCTGATGTACGTGACGAGCCTGAAAGGCGACGGATTTCTCGGGCAGGCGAAGGATTACTACGAGTTCTTCGGCATCGAGGTGAAGCTGATCAAGTCGATCCACGAAATGGTCATCGACCTCGGGAAGCGCAAGGACCCGTTCGAGCGGATCGGCGTCGTGAGCCATGCGCATCCTCTGGGGATGTTTCTGCCGATGTTCACGAACGCCGTGCCGGGCACGAACAAGGCCGTCTTCAACGCCCTGGCGAAGAGCGATTACGACGGCCTGCTGTCCATGTCGCCGTTCAGCCCGGTCGGACGGCACCTCTTCGACTGGAAGACGAAGATCGACCGGCTCATGAAAGTCGCACGCACGAACAGCGCGGCCGCCCTGAATCCGTTCGGCCTGGACAAGGACGGTACGCCGCCGGCAGGCGACATGTCCGAGTTCTTCTTCCACTGCTTCGACGCGGTGTTCATGAAGGTGCCGGACAACGTGACGAACAAAGGCGCGAAGCTCGCGCCGGCAGACCGGAAGACGCTGCTGAACTTCATCGGCGAGATCCTGAACCAGCTATCCAAGCGCCTCGAGGGCAAGACGGTCAACGGGCACACCGTGACGGCAGACGAGCTGAAGGCGCTGCGGACGGCTCTCACGAAGCTTCCGTTTGCGGATTTCAACATCGTCGCCACGTTCGATCTGGATCTCGTGCCGGAGAACATGAATTTCTTCCCGTCCCTTGTCGTCATGGTCAAGGCGATCAAGGGCGGCTTTCGCGATCAACTCGAAAAGGCACGCACGCGTCTCAGCGGCACATCGCGCGTGGACGCTCGCGGCTGCCGCGTGGGAGAGGACCCCGAGTATCTGGAGTCGATCGGGGCGTTCCTCGGTACCGAAGGACGCGAGGCCGACCGTGACCGGGCCTCAGCTCTTTCAGGCCTACGCGGAGTTCTTCTTCAACACGTTGAACAGCCGCGCCAACATCCGCACCTTGCTGAGCAACACGCAACGGATGCACCCGCCCGAGAAGCTCCGGGAACTCCTGACGAAATGGGCCGAGACCATCCGGGTCAAGCCCCTGCACTCCAATTTCTGGAAGGGAATCCTCGAAGGACGGACGGTCCGGCTGCTCGCGCTCGTCGAGACCGACGTGCCGGAGCTGTTCATCCCTGCACCGGGGCTCAAGAACCTGTTCGATGCGGACGTTGTAAAGTCGATCCGCGCGCTGGCGGACTTCTTCAACGTCGCCAACGCGGACGTGCCGGCGCCGGCGGCGATGAACGCCCTGAAGGCAGCTGCCACGCGGGTCAAAGCAGCCGCACCGTCACTCCTGGCACCGGTCGCGGACAATGCCGCGCCGGCAAAGCTCCAGGAGCTGTACGAAGCGCTCCGGGACATCGACAGCGCCGAGAACCAGACGCTCGTTCCCGACACGCCGCCAACGCCGCTGCGTGCCGCGGACATCCGCACCTTCCAGAAGAAGCTGCTCGACTACTTCGACGCGACCCCGCTGGCCGACTTGAAGAAATTCATGACCGCGGCGGCCAAGAGCCTGAACGAGGAAGACGGACTCTTCTACTACACGTTCTTCGCGGGGCTGCCGGTCTTCATCTTCGGACGGCCTGAAAGCCAGAAGAACTCGATCGTGGTCTTCACGCGGCATGCAACGGCGATTCAGCAGTCCTGGTACAAGTGTCTCTGGAAGGATCCGCTCCCGCCCAAGGGCAAGTACAAGACCGCGGCGCTCGCCGTCAAGCTGGCGCACACGATGCCGGCCCTGTTCAACGAGGATCACGTCTCGCTCGAATCCGTGTGTCCGCTGCCGCGATACGGGCTCTGCATGCGGATTCGTCCGCTGCCCGCCGACGAGCTGGACGGCGAATGCGGCAATCTGTCGAATCCCTGACCCATGCCGCAGCACGACGCACTCCAGTCGATCCTCACGGAAGCCAGCCTCGCGCTGAGCAGCCTCCGGGCGATCAACACGCCCCAGCGGGCCGTCGCGTTCCTGCGTGAGCTTGGCTACGAGGTGCCGGCAGCGGCCGTTGGCCCGGCGCTCGCGGGCCTCGCGTCGGAAGCGGGGGCACTGCCGGCCGCCGTTCGCCAGCTCGCGGATGCCGATGATGCCGGAGCGGTGGGCTCGGCGCTCGCGACGATATTCGGTCGCGTGGACAGCGTCATCGAAGGTGTCCGCGCACTTCAGACGCAGCTTCAGTCAGCGGGCTCGTCGATTCCGCACCTCGACGAGCTGCCGCGGCGCCTCCTCGATTTCGTGCTGCTCGATTATCTCGAGCGGCAGCGGCCGCAATTTCACCACACGCTGCACCTGCTCGGCCTCATCGAGCGTGAGCCCGCACCGCCATCAGGAACGCCATCGCGTGTGGTGAACTGGCAGCGCTTCAGCCAATTCGTCAAGCAACCCTCCCGCATTGCGGACGATGTGTATCAGTGGAGCACGGACTTCAAGTCGGACGTGTTCCTCGAGCGGCTCTTCAACGTGATGCAGGCCACGCCGCTGCCGGGCGGAATGTATCCGCAGGCCGATGCGACGCGGGCGGCGCTCGGCAATTCGCCGAGCTCCGGCCAGGAGCTGCGATTCCCGCTGCTCCAGCGCGGGTTCACGGCCGAGACCTACGCGCAGTTCGGCATCGCGTTCGCGCCCGCCGATGCGCAGGGGCCCAAGAAGAAGGGTCTTGCGCTGCTTCCTTACCTGATGGGCGCCTCGGGCTTCGACTTCGGCGTCTGCGATCGCGGCGAGCTCACGTTCGAGTCCACCGCCGACATCCGCGGCGTCGGGCTCGTCGTGCGGCCGCCGTTCGACGTCGATCCGCTGCTGAATCTGCAGGGTGCGTTCAAGGCGATCGTCCGGATCGCCGAGAAGCCGGAGCGCGCCGATGAAATCGTGCTGATCGGATCGGCGGGCGGCTCGCGGCTGGCCGTGCAGGGGCTGGGCGTTTCATGGTTCGCGCAGAACCCGCAAGGACGCGCTCGACGTTGGCGTCGAAGGACAGCTCCAGGCCATTCGTCTCGTGCTCGGCGGCGGCGACGGCGACGGTTTTCTGCAGAAGGTGCTGTCGGGTCGTCGATGTTCATGCCGAAGCGAGCCTGACGGTCGGCCTGACGCTGCTGACCGGCGTGACCGTCCAGGGCAGCGGCCAGCTCGCGATCGACCTGCCCACGCACGCCGACCTCGGGCCGGTGCAGATCGAGAGCCTGCGGCTGGCGATTGCGCCGGCGGACGATCAGATAGGCATCGATGCGGGCGCGGTGCTCGCCGTGAAGCTCGGTCCGGTCCGCGCCGTCGTCGAGAACATCGGCGTTCACGCGGCGGTGAAGTTTCAGCCGGGCAACCTCGGTCCCATCGACATCGACATGTCGTTCAAGCCGCCCGTCGGCGTCGGGCTGTCGATCCAGGGCGGCGCGGTCACCGGCGGCGGGTTCCTGTCGTTCGATACGGCGCAGGGCCAGTACGCGGGCGCGCTCCAGTTGTCGGTCAGCGGGCTGTTCACGTTGAGCGCGATCGGGCTGATCACGACGAGGATGCCCGACGGAACGCCCGGCTTCTCCCTTCTCGTCGTGATCACGGCGGAATTCAGCCAGGGCATCCAACTGGGGTTCGGGTTCACGCTGCTCGGCGTCGGCGGCCTCCTCGGACTCAACCGGTCGATCCGTCTCCAGGCGCTGCTCGACGGTGTCCGCAGCGGCGCGATCGACGCCGTGATGTTCCCGAAGGATGTCCTCGCGAATGCGCCGCGGATCATCAGCGATCTGAAGCGTTTTTTCCGGCGCGCGCCGGCACGTTCCTCATCGGGCCGATGGCGAAGATCGGATGGGGCACGCCACCGCTCGATCCGCATCGTCCTGGGCATCATCATCGAGATTCCCGGGAACATCGCCGCGATCGGCGTCGTCCGCGTGGCGATTCCCAACGCGGAGGCGCCGCTCATCCTGCTGCAGGTCAGCTTCGCCGGGGCGCTGGAATTCGACAAGAAGCGCTTCTTCTTCTTCGCCGCGCTTTTCGAGTCGCGGATCGGCGTTCCAGACGATCGAAGGGGAGCTGGGCCTGCTGCTCGCGTTCGGGAACGACGCCAACTTCGTCCTGACGGTCGGCGGGTTCCACCCGCGATTTGCCCCGCCGCCGCTGCCGTTCCCGAGTCCGCGCCGGATCAGCATGCTGCTCTTCAACGGCGCGGCGGCGCGTGTCAACGCGGACTGCTACGTGGCGATCACGTCGAACACGGTGCAGTTCGGCGCGCGGCTGGAGCTGTTCTTCGGATTCAAGTCGCTGTCCGTCCAGGGCCACCTGTCGCTTCGACGCGCTCTTCCGGTTCTCACCGTTCCACTTCACCGTCGACATCGCCGCCTCGTTCTCGGTGAAGGTGTTCGGCGCCGGCCTCTTCTCCGTCAAGATTCGCGGCACGATCGACGGACCGGCGCCCTGGCACGTCGAAGGCCACGGGTCGATCTCGCTGCTGTTCTGGAGCATCGACGTCGACTTCTCGAAGACGTGGGGAGAGAGCGTCAATGACGTGCTCCCGCCGGTCGCCGTCTTCACGATGCTCGTCGGTGAACTGGCCAAGGCCGGACAACTGGCGCGCGCTCGTTCCACCGGCAAACAGCCTCCTCGTGTCGGTGAAGTCCGCCGCCGCCGGAAGCCGAGGTCGTCCTGCACCCGCTCGGGATCGCTGCAGGTCTCGCAGCGGGCGCTTCCGCTCGCCTTCCAGCTGGACAAGCTCGGCAACCAACGCATCGTCGACGTGAGCCGCATCACGATCGAGCCGGCCGGGAGCGGGCTGACGACGTCAGGGCGACGCGTTCGAGGCCTTCGCGCCCGCTCAGTATCAGGAGCTGAGCGACGCCGAGAAGCTCTCGAAGCCGGCATTCTCGCTCGAACGGTCGGGTCTGGTGCTGTCGTCCGGAACGGACTTCCGATCGAGCGGAATGGTGAAGCGGAACATTCGATACGAAGAGATCGTGCTGGACACGAACTTCAAGCGCTTCGCCCAGCCATTCAGCGGTTACGCGGGCTCGTTGTTCAACTTCTTCGCCCGAGGGGGATCGGCCGCCCGGAGCCGAGCTGTCGCAGGCGACGAAAGTCGCGACGCCAACCCTTTGCTGCCGCCGATCGCCGTGGGCGGCGACACGTACACGGTCGCGTTCGCAGCCGACAACAAGGCCGTTGCGGAGGATGCGATCTCCTTCGCCACGGAGTCCATGGCACGCGACTACATGAGCCGCAAGATTGCCGCCGATCGGTCCCTTGCGGACAGGCTGCACGTGATCCCCGCGTTCGAGAGGGCTGCATGACCGACCTTGGCGTCTGCTCGTTCCTCCCGTGGCTTCGGCAGGGGCTCGCGAACCGGATTCGGAGCGCCGACCTCGACCCGACCGTGCGGTCGCGCGTCCAGGTGGACGTGCAGCTCACTGTGCGCGGCGAGAAAATCGGCGGCGGCGAACAGACGGCGCCGATGACGCGGCCCGTGGCGCTCTTCGGCCCCGGCGACATCGTCGGCATCGACCGGCGGACGATCCTGCGCGTCGAGCCGCGCGACTGGGTCACGAACTTCGAGCCGAATCACCTCGCGCACATCGAGTTCTACGACGAGGACTTCCCGTGGCGGTATACGCCCGCCGCAGCCGACGAGACGAAGGGACGCCTGCGGCCATGGCTGACCCTGCTCGTGCTGACGGAGGAGGAATTCACCGAAAAGCCCGTGACGAATGAAGCCCCGCTTCCTTCGATCGTCGTCGACGGACCGTCAGCTGTTTCCGCGGGCCGACGAGCTGTGGGCCTGGGCGCACGTGCACGTCAATGGCAACCTCGCTGCGGCAGCGGAGCTGGTTTCGCACGACATGGCCAGCGTCCTGCCGAAGTTTGCCGCCATCCTCGCGCAGAACCCCGACCTCGCGTACTCGCGGCTCGTGTGTCCCCGGAAGCTGGCGGAGAGCAGGGCCTATCACGCGTTCCTGATCCCGACGTTCGAGGGCGGCCGGCGCGCCGGTCTCGGGCTCGAGGCGGACGATGTCATGGCCACGGATTCGGCGTGGGACGAGGCGCCGCGCCCGGATCCGCAGCGCTACCCTTATTACTTCCGCTGGCATTTCAGGACCGGAACGACCGGCGACTTCGAGACGCTCGTCCGGCTGCTCACGCCCAAGCCTGTCGATCGCCGCGTCGGCACGCGCGAGGTTGACATGCAGTTTCCGGGGTCCACGGTGCGCGGCGTGGACAAGCCGGAACTCGACGGCGTGCTGAAACTCGGTGGCGCGTTGCGCCCGCCGCCGACCGTTCCTCCGACGCCGCCGGACGTCTACGACACGTGGGACGATCCGATGCCTCGGCCGCTGCAGGAGGATCTGGCGCGGCTGCTCAATCTTCCAGACGACTACTCGCGATCGGCGGATCCCGATCCGCTGCTCGCGCCGCCGCTCTACGGACGCTGGCATGCCTTGACGAACCGCGTGTTGACGAAACGCGACGGCTCGCGGATCCCGCAGCACGACAACTGGATTCACCAGCTGAACCTGGATCCCCGGCTCCGCATCGCTGCCGGGTTCGGCACGCGCGTCATCCAGGATCAGCAGGAATCGTTGATGGACGCGGCATGGGCGCAGATCGGACAGGTGCTCGAGGCTCAACGAAGGATCCGGCTCGCGCAACTCGGCGTTCAGGTCAGCACGGTCTGGCACACGCGCCACATTGCGCCGCTTCTGGCCCGCAATCAGCAGAGGGGCCTGATGCTCGTGGCGCCGCTGCAGGCGCGAATCGTCAGTGCCGGAACGACCGTGGTCCACTCGATGAGACGCAGCCTCGTCCAACCGACGCTCACGTCGTCGGCATTCAGGCGCGCGATTCGGCCGCGCGGCCGGACCATGCGGATGTCCTCGGGGTTTGGTTCGTCATCGGCCGCGCTCGTCTCCCGTGTCAACAAGCGGGAGGTGAGCGCCGCACCTCCACGGGCCGTTCCGGCCGGCGCAATTACCGTGCAGGTCGCGAAGGGCGGCATCCTGACCGGAGGCGTGCAGCTGCCGCCAGGAGGGCTCGGCGGTGGGCCGGTCGTCGGTCCCGTGGACGCCCTGGGCCCCGCTGGCGGGCCCATTCGATTTCGTCCGCCCATGCCCAGGCCCGAGGACGCCGCAAAAGTCGCCGCGGAGGCGGTGGATTTCCAAACCCAGTCCGGCAGCTCGATCGGCGACCTGGCCGGCGTGGCGAACTTCACGATCCTGCAGCCGGGCACGGTGTTCACGCCCGCGGCAGGAGTGGACAGCGTCGAAGCGGCCCGCTTCAAGAGCGCGCTGGGCCGCACGTTCGATTCCATGCAGGAGAACAGGCAGATCGGAGCACCGCCGGTGCGTGCGGCGCTGGATCTCGACGGAGTCGCCACGGGTGTGTCGGCGGCGCTGCAGCCGAGCAGGACGATCCCACGGCGCGTCATGACGGGGATCTTCGTGCCTCCGCATGTGCAGGACGGAGATCGGTGACGAGTTCGTCGAGCCCATGGCGTATCCGGTGATCGACACGCCCATGTTCGATCCGCTCGCGAAGCTCTCGTCCGAGCTGTTCCTCCCGAACATCAATTTGATCGCGCCGAACAGCGTGACGCTGCTCGAAACGAACCGGCCCTTCATCGAGGCGTACCTGGCCGGTCTCAACCACGAGTTCGCGCGGGAGCTGTTGTGGCGCGAATACCCGACCGATCAGCGCGGCTCCACGTTCAGGCAGTTCTGGGACGCGCGAGGCTCTTTCGATCTGCACCCCGACTCGCCCGAGGCCCGCGAAGCGCGGCGCGACATCCTGCCGCTGCACCGCTGGCCGATCGATTCGACACTCGGGATCACACGGCAACAGCAGCCTGGGCTCGCAAAGGAGGAACGAGCTGGTGCTCGTGATTCGGGGCGAGCTTCTGAAGCGTTATCCGACCGCCGTCATCTACGCGCATCGCGCCTGCTGGCAGCGGAAAGACGATGGGACGGTGGCGGACCGGGCGAAGCACCCGTGCGCGAGAAGCGGCGCCATCGACAACTCGAAAGAGCGTCGTCTGGCGCCGCTCACCGCATCCGAGGAGTCCGCCCCGCCGAGAACAAAGGTGCTCACGCCGATGTTCGAGGCCAAGGTGGACCCTGACATCTACTTTCTTGGTTTCGATCTGACAGCCGCAGGAGCACGCGGAGGCACGGGCGAGCACCCGGACGATGACCCGGGGTGGTTCTTCGTGATCAAGGAGCGGCCGGGCGAACCGCGGTTCGGCCTCGACGTCGAGAAACAGGCCGGGCTGAACGTCTGGAACGACCTCTCGTGGAACGACGTGCAGCCCGCGGCGGCGGGCAGCTTCATCGAGCTCGCCTCGGCTCCGCCGTCGTTCCCCCTGGTCGGCGCCAGGTACCGGAAGACGAAGAGAAGAAGGATCAGCACCAGGATGATCGCCAGGTCGTGTGGAGCCGCGACATGAGCTCCGCGGAGCTCGCATACATCCTCTTTCAGGCACCGGTGCTCGTCGCAATCCACGCGAGTGAAATGCTTCCCGAGTAGCGGAGACGGGATACACGTGGGACAGTTCGAAGACCTCCGGGAACGGCTGCGGCAGGCCCGCGCGCAGCTGGACGCCACTGACAGCGGTGTCCGCTCGACCGAGGAGCAGCTGAAAGAGCGTCGATGCGGCCGACGCGGAGCTCGCGCGCGTGTTCAATCCCGCCGTGCCCGACCATGTGGCGGCGCGCAAGCGACTGAAGGACGAGCGCCGGCGGCTCAGCGCGCAACTGAAGACAGCGCAGGAACTGCGTGTCAGTGCCGTGCGAGCGGAGGTGGAGCTGCGGATGCAGTTCGGGACGATGTCGGATCCGCGCGTCGAGCTGCCGCGGCTGAACGACTCGACGCCGATCCTGATGATGCCGGTGCGGATCGAGACCCGCTTCCACGACTTCTCCATCCCCGGTCCGATTCCCGCGCTACACGAGCTCCTGGTCCGCATCTATCCAGACGACTGCTGGATTGACAGCTTCGATCCCCGACTGACCGCGGCGGAGGCTGCGGGGGCGCGGGCTTACTGGGTCGGGGTCTGGAAAGCAGGCGGGATCGAGGCGCAGGAACGCGCGGCGTGGCGGGCGCTGGTCCGGGCGCACGGCGCGGGCCGTGCGTCATGGATCGCCGACACCTTCAAGCCTGCGAACCTTGCACGCAAACCGTCCAAGGCACAAGCCAACGACGTCGTCCTGACGTTCATGACGACAACGCCGCTGCCGGCAGCGGACGAGAAGGCGGCAGCAGCGTTCTGGCGGGACGCATGGCTGTCGCAAGGCGACGCCACGAAGCTGGCGGCTGCGCGGGCGGCGCTCGTGGCCGCCGTCGGTGACGCGGGTGCGGCCGAACTCATCGCGCTCCAGCCGGAGAACTTCAGCGAGCCGCCCGGCGAAGGTGTGAAGCGGGACGAGGTGCAGGTTTCGGCCGCGCTGCTCGTGCTGGATGTGAAGGAATCGCGAGAACAGGGATGGTCGCTGTCCCCGAGCGTCTCACTGCTTCCGGATCGGTTCGTGTTCATCGGCTATCACCAGGGTGAAGCGCCCATCGTGGCTATCAGTCGCCCGGTGGCGTCAACGGTTGTGGTCGGCGCGGATCCGTCCGCCGGTCCGGACAACAGATACGGGTGGATGCGTCCGGGAATCTCGCGTTGCCGGACGAGCTCGCACTGGGTGGCCGACTTCAACAAGGCCATCGAGAACGGGATGGCCATGAGGGTCAGCCTTCCCCGCGCCGATGCGGGAGGTCGGTTTCGAACGCGTGATCGTTCTTGGCATCCGCCTCAGCGCCGACGAACGCACAGCGCAGGCGGAGCTCGAGACGCTGCTTCGCCATCATGCGTTCAGCCGCGTCAGGCTTGAGCCTGCTACCCCAAGGGACGCCGACCAACAACACCGACACCGTCAGTTCCGCGGCGGACCGCAGCGATGCGGCCGACGAGAGCTTCGACGATCGGAAGGCGCCGCTCTTCATTCCGACCTCGAAGTGGTTCGACAAGAAGGACGGCCAGTGGCTGGCGGAGGCGCTGGGCATCGACCCGTCGCTCTTCGCGCACGTCCATCATGCAGACGCGACGGATCAATCCGCCGCGCGCGCCATGAACATGGCAGCTGTGGCCGGCGACGTTCGGCTACTGGATGGAATCGATGATGGCGCCCATGTTTTCGCGCGGGCGCCGTCGATCTGACGCGCCGGTTCTTCACGCGCAACGTCGTGGGATCCGGGAGCGTTCCGGCCATCCGCATCGGATCGCAGCCGTACGGCATCCTGCCGGCCACGCCGTTCTCGCGAATCGGCTGGTTCAACCAGGCGCCGCCGGACGGGCCCCTGGCAGACCCGATCGCGCTGTACATCAAGCGGTTGTATCCGGTTCTGCAGAAGCTCGACGCGCGAGTGGCGGGCGCTGCTGCCCGATGTCTCATTCACGGGCAAGTTCGGGGGCGACCCGCACCAGATGCTGCTCGACATTCTCGGGCTGCACTCGGGATCGGTGGAGTGGTGCGTCGCGCGACGCGGAAAGCCGGACGTCGGTGTACAACCGCCTCAACCTGCAGGGACTCGGCAGCGCGATCGGACAGATCGCGATCGCGTCGCAGTGGGTCAACGCGCGGGAGCAGTTGACGAGGCTCGGCTACCAGGGATCGGACGCGCCAGTCATCCTGGACTCTGTGATGGCCGGGACTCAGAGCCTCTGAAGGGTGGGGTCGTGGACGACAGGCCGCTCTCGGAGGTTGAACGCCTGGCGGCGTCCGCCACTGGCGGCAGAAACTATCTGCAATGGCTGATCGACGCGGCATCTTCGTCGCTCGAACGGCTCTACGCGCAGGAAGACTTCCTGGACGATCAGCCGCCGACCGCGCTGTTGTATCTGCTCTCCGGCATGCGTTGCAACTTGGCTATCACGACACCAGCCTGCGCCTGCACGAGCAGGCGGCAGTCATGACGCCGGCCCAGGTGGCGGCGGCGAAGATCGACCAGCCGATCGTCCACGTGGCCGCATCGGCAGCCGTCAGCGAGAGCCGATATCAGCCCCTGTTCGTGGTGCGAGCCGGAGATCGCCGGGCCGAACAGCACCGCCACCGTCGCGCAGCTCATTGCGTCGCGAATGCCGCGAACTGCCGGCAGCGTTACGACTGCGCGAGCAGATCGCCGCGCTGGAGCGGCTGAAAGCGCAACCCACCGCGAGGCTCGAGCGCGTGTTTGCGGATCACATGGATTGCTGCTCGTATCGTCTCGACGCGTGGACGCTCGGTCTCGTCAATTATCAGCTCGCCAAAATGCGGCGAACGCGCGAAGGCGAGGCCGGCGCGCCACAGCAGGGCATCTATCTCGGTGCGTACGGCTGGCTCGAGGAGGTCCGTCCGAAGCATCAGGTGTTCAGCGGCCCGGAACCGGTGGTGCTCGACGATCCGGCGCTTGCTGCTGATTTCACCCGGCCGGGCGGATGTGCCGCTGTTTCGTGACACGACGAACCAGGGTTTCGTGCATGCGCCGTCGCTGAATCAGGCCGTGGCGGCCGCGGTCCTGCGCAACGGCTATATCTCGACAGCCACGCCCGAGCTGCAAGACACGCTTGCGGTGAACCTGACGTCGGAGCGGATGCGCACCGCCACGTGGCTGCTCGACGGCGTGCGTTCCGGCCAGGGGCTGAGCGATCTGCTCGGCTATCAGTTCGAGCGGGGCTGCACGATCGTCACGGGATGGCGGAAGTGGACAAGTTCATCTATCCGCTCCGAAAGGCGTTTCCGCTGCGCGGCGATCGCATGCAGTCGACGGCCACGCCTGAAGGCGTGCCGATCGAGTCGATCGAGGCGCGCAACGTGATCGACGGTCTGGCGCTGGCGAATCACATCGCGACCACGGGCGCGCACGGATATCCGTTCGGCAAGACGGGCTGCCGAACGCGACACCCGCGGAGGCGGCCGCGATCACGCCGAAGCCGACCGGCTGCTGGCGTCATCCGACGCCGTGGCCGATCTCGCGCTCGCGGAAGGTGTCTATCAGGCGGTGATCGGCAACTACGATCGCGCCGCTGCCAACTACGATGCGTTCGCGCGCGGGGGTCTGCCACCGCAGCCCGACATCATCCGGACGCCCGCATCGGTGTTCGGCCTGACGCATCGCGTCGCGCTGCACCTGGCGACCGGCGGCGATCCCAGCCTGTCGCCCGACCGGGCTCTGCCGATGACCCCACGCGCGCAGGCGGAGCCCGCGCTGAACGCGTGGCTCGCCGCGCAATTGCCGCCGTTTTCGACGATCGGGTGCATGGTGGCCGGTCTGGATGCGACGGCCGGGCAGACGTTCACGCGCGAAGTCACGCTCGACCGCGTCGGGATCCAGCCCGCGGATCTCGTCGCGCTGGCCGGCGGCACGCACGAGGCAATGACCGAGATCGACGACCGCGTGGCGGAATTCGCCGCGACGTCGTTTCACGCTCGCCCGGACGTCCCGGTGACGATCCGGTACATGGCAAAGAAGACTGCCGCGCTCAGCCTGTTCGAGCTGTTGCCGCTGCTTCGCTCGCTGAAGACGCTGACGTCCGGCGCACGTCCGTTGCGCCCGTCGGATCTATCGCTGCCGAGCGAAGCGCGCTCGTCGCAGGATGCGGTGCCGGTCATCGACCGCAATCGACTCAGCGTCGTCGAGACCGCGATGCGCGCATTGGCTGCCGACCTGTCGACGTTCATCGCGAAGTCGATCAGCCCGTGTCCGAACCTGTCGCGCGCGCCGATCTGCTGGCCTCCGCCGATGCGCTCGCGTCGGAAGTGGGCGCGCTGCTCGCGCGGGCGGCGCTTTTCGGTGTGCCCCAGGCCGGGCGTCAGTTCGTCCGCGACTTCAGGCGGCGCGTGTTTGCCGGCGTGCTGGCGCAGGCCGGCGATGTGGTGACCGGTGGGCCGCGCAGCTCGCGGAGTTCGACGCCAGAATCGCCGAACACGATGCGCTCCCGGCCGCGGCGTCCGAGGCCGACCGGTTCAGGGTGCTCGCCGTGGCGGAAGCGGCGATCTCCACGCGGCCCATCGTTCCGCGGCCCCCGACACCGGCGGAGTTGCGTAGCCAGCTCGTCGAGACGGGCCGGAAGGCGTTCGTGGAAAAGCGCGAGCAGTTCTCCACGCTGCAGCAGACGACACGCACGCGCGTGTCGACCTGATGGCCGACGTGCGTGCGTTGCTGCCGGTGACGGAGTTCGATCCGGCGCCGTTTTCTCTCGAGGCGCACGATCAGGCGGTCGTTCAATTCGTTGAGGAAGCCAGGGCCGTTGCGCTTGCGGTGGGGACGGTCCTCAACGGCGGCTGACCGACGCAGCCGCGCAGTTGCGGCGCACGAGGCGAGCGCCGTGGCCGTCGATCGCGCGCGGGCCCTCGAAGCGGCGGCGAAAGCGTTGCTCGGCGACGATTTCGTCATCGTGCCGTAATTTGCGCTGAGCGCCGCGCAGGGCAGCGAGCTCGCGAACGCGCTTGCCGCCAGCCGTTCGGGCGCGCTGTTCGATCATCTCGTCCATCCGCAAAGTGCGAGTGGGACGCCGGTCGATTTTCCCGTCGACACGTGGCTGCACGGCGTGGCGCGCGTCCGGCAACGGCTTCGCGCCTGGGAACAGGCGACTCTCCTGGCGGCGCGTTCGGTCGACCGGAGCCCGCACTGGATGCGCTGCAGTTGCCCCACGTGCCGGGCGACCGCTGGGTCGGGTTCGATTTCCCGACAGATCAGAAGCTCGACGCCGATCGCCTGCTGTACACCGCGCATTTCGCCGCGCCGTTCGAGCGGCCCGACCGCTGTGCGGGCTGCTCCTGGATGAGTGGACGGAAATGATTCCGGCTCCCAGCTCGATACCGGCATCGCCTTGCATTACGACCGGCCGAACGCGGAATCGCCACAGACGATGCTGCTCGTGACGCCGTCCGAGTTCCGCGGCGCGTGGCAGTGGGACGACATGGTGGATGCGGTCAACGATGCCCTGGACATCGCCAAGCGACGCGCCATCGAACCGGCGCACATCGAGAAGCTGCCCATTGCGTCGTTTCTGCCGGCGACGATCATG
>CAWIBS010000024.1:0-151657 GCA_963834365.1 Vicinamibacterales bacterium
GGCGCGCCGGCCCCGAACTGCCGCGGCTCGCCCTCGCCGATATCCTCGTGCCGCACCAGGGCCCGGCCGCGCAGGCCGTCGAGGTCGCCCTCCGCATGCTCGAGGCCGGTGTGGACGGCGTCGGTGTTCACCTGCAGTCCGACGCACGGCGCGCCGACCCCAGACTCATCGAGAGCGACTATCTCGGTGACGTGGCCCGCGCCATCTTCGAGCGGGTCGGCAAGGCCGCCCCGGTGCAGGTGGTCGGCGGGCTCAGCATCGCACAGGCGACGCGGCTTGCCCGCGCGGGGCTGCGCGCCTTCGTCATCAGCGGCAATCTCGGCCAGCCGGACGCCCTCGCCCGCTACGACCTGCCACCAGCCCAGATCGAGCGGTTCGTCGAACGTTTCATCGCCGAAGTCTCGAGCGCCTAGCGGCACGAAACGTCGGCCCGCCGTCCTCGCACACTCAGCCAGGAAGAAGCGCCTGCCTCGATATGCGCCGACGTTACGGACACACTATCGTCGCCCCTCACGAGCACAATGGCGCCAAGGTCATTGTGTAGGTGGAAGTTCCCCGAAGCGCGGCCGACAGCGTGAGCGAGGTCGGTCGAACAAGATTCTTGTGAAAGGCATCGGTTCATGACTCAACACGAACAGGCGTCCGTCTCTCCCGACGAAGCGAAGGCCATCGCGCAGGAGGCGTGGATCTTCGGCATGCCCCTCGTCTACATCGAGATCCAGATCGACACGGCGACGTACGTGTCCAAGGTCGACAAGGCCCATGCCCCGATCAATCAGTTCGTTCACTATCGGGAGTTTCCCGATGCGTCGAACCGGACCGTGGTCGGCTTTAACGTCGATACGCTCTACTCACTGGCGAACGTGGATCTGTCGAAGGAACCGATGGTCCTGTCGGTGCCTGACATGGGAAAGCGGTACTGGATGATGCAAGTCATCGACGCGTGGAACAACGTGCCGCAGACTCCGGGTTCCTGCACCGTCGGCAGCACAGGCGGGCACTTCGCCATCGTCGGTCCGACGTGGAAGGGCACTTTGCCCCAGGGCGTGACCGAACTGCGGGTGGCGACGAACCTGGCCTTGATTGGCGGGCGCACGTATACCGGAGGACCTGAGGACTACGCCGCGGTCCATGCGTTGCAAGACCAGTACAAATTGGTCCCGCTCTCGTCATGGGGCAAGCCGTACGCGCCGCCGGACAACGTGCCGCTCAAAGCAGGCGTGGACGCGAAGACCCCAGTGCCGAAGCAGGTACTGGCGCTGTCGCCAGAAGACTTCTTCAACCGTCTCAATCGCCTCCTGGTGACGAACCCGCCGGAACCGGACGATCCGAAGACGATGGCGCGCCTGGCGACGCTCGGTATCGCACCGGGAGCCACGTTCCGCATGGACGAGTTCACGCCGGAGGTGCGCAAGGCGATCGAGGCCGGTGTCACCGATGGGATCAAGGTGATGCGCGAGACGGTGCGCGGCAAGGTGGTCAACGGCTGGCAGATTGCGCTCGACATGGGGCGCTATGGCACCAAGTACACCTATCGGGCGGGATGGACCTTCTTCGGCGTCGGCGGCAACCTGCCGGAGGATGCCGTCTATCCGGTTGCTGAAATCGACGGCGACGGCAAGCCACTCAACGGCGCGAACAAGTACAGCCTGCATTTCACCAAGGTCGAGATCCCGCCGGTCGACGCGTTCTGGTCGTTGACGATGTACGACGACGATGCGTATCTCGTCGCCAACCCGATCAACCGCTACGCGCTCGGCGATCGCAGTCATCTGGCGTTTGATGCCGACGGTGGGCTGACGCTGTACATCCAGAGCGACTCGCCCGGTAAGGATAAGGAGAGCAACTGGCTGCCGGCGCCACAGAATGCCGGGTTCAAACTGGCGCTCCGACTCTATGCGCCGAAGAAGGCAGTCGCCGACGGCACGTGGGCGCCTCCACCGGTCAAGCGCGCGAGCTGACGACAACGAATTGTCGAGCGCCACATCGCTCGAAGCGCACCGCCTTATCGTCGCCATCGACGTGACCATCTGGGAAGAGCCGCCGTCGCGTGGTTGTGGCCCGCTCAATCGCCCGAACTCGGCATGGAACCCAACAGTTCACGATGGCCGCTGCACAACAAGAGTCACCGCGGTTCGATCTACGGAGCGGTGGGCGATTTTAGTCGTGTAGAATCAATGACTTGGAGATGGTGGACCAGACCAGTGTCAGTTGGAACCACCTGAAGGGGTGGCTTGGTCGGCTCGACGCAATGAGGCTGGGCCCTCTGCGCCAATTCCGCGCAGAACTGACAGCCCCGTAAGAACCTTTGGCCCGCAGACTACGTGCGGCACGTATAATACGTGCAGAGGTTGCCGTGGCTACACTTGAGCCCACCAGCCAGAACATCACGATCCGACTCGATCGCCGAACGCTTCGAAAGGCAAAGATCCTTGCCGCCAAGCGCAACACGTCGATCAGTGGCCTACTTGCCGAGCAGATCGAGACGCTCGTAGGCGAAGACGACGCGTATGAGCAAGCCCAGCGCCGGGCGCTCGCGCTGCTTGACCAAGGATTCCATCTCGGTGGCCGAATCGAATCAACCCGTGACGAATGGCACGAGCGATAAGACGTTCGTCGACTCAAACGTCTTGATTTACGCCCACGACGTCGACGCGGGTCGCAAACACGAGATTGCAAAGGGCTTGCTCCGCGACTTGTGGGTCGAGCGCACCGGGGTTCTCAGCACACAGGTCTTGCACGAGTTCTACGTGAACGTGACGCGCAAGATTCGAACGCCGTTGCCGAAACCCGCCGCACGAAGCGTTGTCGGTGCGTACGTCCGCTGGTGTGTCGACCCCACGATCGCGGACGTCGATGCGGCATTCCGGCTCGAAGACGAAGCGAGCATCAGTTTCTGGGATGCCCTCATCGTGGCCGTCGCCGCGCGGAGCGGTGCCCGACGGCTCCTGTCTGAGGACCTGAACTCGGGCCAGGCGATCGCGGGCGTGACCGTTCACAACCCTTTGAGGAGTGACGCGGTAAACGAGGCATCGTCCTCGCACGAACGACGGACCAGAGAGAAGCTTGCTCCTGTCCGGACCAACTTTAACGCGACGCGCCGCCGAAACGTGCCGCACGCGCCGCGGCGTTGTTCGCCGACGGCCGAGCGCTGCGCGGTCAGCACACCGACTGATCGGATGCGGAAGGGGACGACTCTAAAAACGTCTCGCCGAGCCTGAAGAACTGAGCGCACAGAGCTCCACGGCCGAGTCCGACGGCTGGGTTGCGCGGTCGAAACTCAGTCGACGGACACGGCGTGGCCCGTGGACCGGAGATGCGTTCAGTCCCTCGGAGCAGGCTCGATGCGGATCGTGCCGACGAAACAGTTGGCGGTGATCGGTGCTCCAGCGTCCGTGCAGTGGTCATCGGGCGCGAAATAGCGCTGATACGCGACCTGTACTCGCGCGCCGCTGCGCCATCCAGCGAGGACGACGCCGTCGAACCGCGCCACGCCCGTCACCTGGTCCTGCCCGCCTCGGATGAGCGCGGTGAACGATTCGCGCTCGTCGTGAGCTTTGACGCTATACAGCGCTTCGAGCCTCAGGATGCCGTTGCGAAAGAGATTGAGCGGATCCACCGTCGGGTCAGGGTTCGGGTTCACCAGCGGGTTCACGCTGTGCTGATTCTGAAGAACCTCGCCGACGAAGGTGCCCGCGATATCGCCTCCAGTGACACCCGTCAGGACGACCGGGGTGATGTTCCATTTCACGAATGCCACATCGACGGGTTTGTTCCGGTTGTGGCGTCTGTTCTCGCTCTCACTTCTCGCCGCGGCAGGAGATACGCCGTTCGGTGGGCCGTCTGCACGCGCGGATGGCATGTGTAGGAAAAGCACGGACGCGATCATGAGGGACGCAATGAGGCGATGGGTCTTCATGTGAACCTCCTCTGGTTGCTGCTGGTTTACGCCGACCCGATCATTCTTGGCCGTCAGTCATGCGCAGTCATTAGGAAGGGACTAAGATGCCCTTAGTTCTACGGTCAGACTGGAGGTCACTCTGGGCGTCAGATTCGGTGCATTCACTCTCGACACGCCGGCACGGCAGCTGCTGAACGGAAGCCGCCCAATCCACCTTTGCCCGAAAGCGTTCGATCTTCTCGCATTGCTCGTCCAGCGGCGGCCGGCGGCAATGTCCAAGGTCGACATCCACCGACAACTCTGGCCTGACACCTTCGTGACGGACGGCAGCCTCGCCGTGCTCGTCGCCGAAATCCGCGCCGCACTTGGCGACAACGTGCGGAAGCCGGTGTTCATACGAACCCTCCATCGATTCGGCTATGCGTTTGTCGGACCGGTAGTGGAGACAGTTCCTCGCGCCGGCTCAACGCTCCGCCCGGTGCAGTGCTGGTTGGCCGCGGACAACGAACGCGCGCGGCTGGAGCCGGGCGACAACGTGGTTGGGCGCGATCCGCTCGCGAGTATCCGGGTGGGCCTCGACCCCGCAGCGGATCTCCGCATCGACGCGACCGGGATCTCGAGGCGTCACGCTCTGATCGTTGTCGCGGAAGAGGCGGTCACGCTCCACGATCTCTCCAGCAAGAACGGAACGTTCGCCAACGAGGTGCGCGTGACGACGCCGGTGCTGCTCCATGATGGCGCCGAGATCCGTCTCGGATCGGTGTCTCTTCGGTTCCGTCGGGTCACCGATGTTTCTGCGACGAAGACGCAGGAGGTCGCTCACGAGCAAATGTCGACAGTTGAAGGAAAGCGCACGCCGTAGATGACCTTGTCAAAAGGCACACGGCTCGGGCCCTATCAAGTTGAACGGCTGCTGGGCACCGGCGGCATGGGCGAGGTGTATCGCGCGCATGACACGACGCTGAATCGAGACGTCGCCATCAAAGTCCTGCTGCCCGATGTCACCGCCGATCCCGAGCGCCTCTCCCGCTTCAGCCGCGAAGCACAGGTTCTGGCGTCACTCAATCATCCGCACATCGCGCAGATCTATGGCGTCGAAGATGCCGGCGGCGTGCCGGCCCTGGTTCTGGAATTGGTCGACGGGCCGACGCTCGCGGACCGGATCGCGCAGGGAGCCATCCGCATCGGCGAGGCGCTGCCGATTGCCGCGCAGATCGCCGAAGCACTTGCCGCGGCGCACGAGCAGGGGATCATCCACCGGGATCTGAAGCCCGCCAACATCAAGGTCCGCGAGGACGGCACGGTGAAAGTGCTCGACTTCGGGCTTGCGAAGGCCCTCGACCCGTCACGCAGCACGGATCCGGATCCGATGAATTCGCCGACGGTCAACCTGCATGGCACACACGCTGGCGTGATCCTCGGGACGGCGGCCTACATGAGTCCTGAACAGGCCAAGGGTCGTGCCGTCGACAGACGCGCGGATCTGTGGGCCTTCGGTGCAGTGCTCTACGAAATGCTCACGGGGCGACGGGCGTTCGGCGGTGACGAAGCATCCGAGATCATGGCTCATGTCCTGATGGAGGAGCCGGACTGGAACGCGCTGCCGGCCAGGACACCGATACCGATCCGCAGGCTGCTGCGGCGTTGCCTGGAGAAAGACCGTAAAGGCCGTCTCGATTCCGCGGCTGCGGCGCGGTTCGCGCTGGAAGAGGCGATGACCGCGGGGGGCGAGAACGGGAACGGCCCGGCGGATTCACGTGCGACGTGGCGTCGGGCGCTGCCGTGGGCCCTGACGGGCGTATCGGTGGTTGCGCTTGCGTTCGTGCTCATTTCTGGAGGCCTCCGTCGCAACGTGGCTTCGACGGCGCCAATGCGCGTGCACCTGGAGTTGGGCGCCGACGCGACGCTCGCGAACGTCGATCGCGCGTCCGCCGCCATCCTGTCACCGAACGGACAGGCGTTGGTCTTCGTTGGACAACGCCGCACCGGCCCCGCGTCGCTGTTTGTTCGCCGGCTCGACCAGTTGGACGCCACACCGCTGCCGGGCACGGAGGGCGCTCACAGCCCGTTCTTTTCGCCGGATAGTGAGTGGGTCGCGTTCTTTGCGGATGCGAAGTTGAAGAAGGTCGCGTTGTCGGGCGGCGCCCCCGTCACGGTGTGCGATACACCGGATGCGAGAGGCGGCACTGGGGCGCGGACGGGTCGATCGTGTTCGCGGCGTTCTTTCCCGGCACCGATCGTGCCGGCCTGCTGCGCGTCTCGTCGGCCGGCGGGACGCCGGCGGCGCTGACCACACTCGCCGACGGCGAAGTCGTGCACGGGTGGCCGCAGGTTTTGCCGGGTGGCAACGCGCTGCTCTTTTCGACTCATACCAGCCGCATGAACTGGGACGATGCGAAAATCGTCGTGCAGCCGCTGCCATCCGGCGAGCGCAAAATCGTCCAGAGCGGTGGCTCGTCCGCGAAATACCTTGCCAGTGGCCATGTCGTCTATCTGCACGACGCCAAGATCTTTGCTGTGCCGTTCGACCTCGAACGCCTCCAAGTGACGGGTCCCCCGTTTCTGGTGTTGGACGGTGTGGGCTCGAACCCGAATGGCGGCTCGGCGCAGTTCGCCGCCTCGGAGACCGGCACCTTTGTCTATCTGAGCCGCCCGATTGGCGCGGCGCCCATGGGTGGCGCACCGATTCAATGGATGGATCGAGCGGGACGAAGAACGCCGCTCCGCGCGACGTCGACGAATTGGGGCAATCCGAACTTCTCGCCAGACGGCACGCGCCTCGCCGTCGAGATCAACGACGGGAAGCAACTCGCCGTGTGGGTGTACGAGTGGGAACACGACGGGGCATCCCAGCTCACGTTGAACCCGGCGCAGAATCAGAAGCCGGTGTGGACACCGGACGGGCGCCGAATCGTGTTCTGGTCGAACCGCGATGCGCAACAGAATCTCTATTGGCAGCGGGCCGATGGCACAGGAGACGCGCAGCGACTGACCCACAGCGAGTATCCGCAATCGGCTGCGTCGTGGCATCCGAGCGGGAAGATCCTCGCGTTCCAGGAAACGCGCCCGCAAACCAGCGCCGACCTCATGTACGTGCGAATCGAAGGCGACGAGGTCACGGGCTGGAGACCAGGCACGGCCACGAGCTTCTTGAGCACCGCAGCGACCGAACGGGAGCCGATGTTCTCCCCTGATGGAAAGTGGCTGGCTTACCAGCGAATGACCTGGGACGGTTCGAGGTCTACGTGCGGCCGTTTCCGGGACCTGGCGGGACGTGGCGGATTTCGACGGCAGGTGGGATCACCCCCACATGGTCGCGGACGCGCCGCGAAATTCTCTACCGCAACCCCGAGAATCAGCTCATGGTCGCCGCCTACACCGCATCGGGTGATTCATTTCGCGCCGAGAAGCCACGACTGTGGGCGGAGGGCTACATCGGTCCGCAAACAGGACAACGCTCGTTCGACCTGCACCCTGACGGCGAGCGCGTCGCCGTCGCCCCCGAGCTCGGCTCGGTCGACCGGCCACAGGATCGACTCGTCTTCATTCTGAACTTCTTCAACGAGCTGCGACGGATGGCGGCTACGGGGAAGCGATGAAAGACGAGCCGCCGGCGATTCAAGTCCAGCACGCTTTCCACCGACTCTAACGACACTCCGCCTGGGCGCCACACGATCGAAAACCCTGGCTTGGGAGCCCGTGGCCCTCGAAACAACTCGCGCTTGTCAGGGCTCTGCAAGTGAAACCGAATGGGGTCGAAACGCAGCAGCTCGCACGGGCTCTTGCTCCAACGGCTGACGCCGCGAGGGGGGCCGCGACAAAGCGCGGTGGTTGGCGCAGCTGGGGAACGCTAAGTTGTCAGTCGAAATCGATGGTCGATGAACCAGTGTCCATAAGAGCTTCTCTCGCAAGTCTCTCCACACCGACGACTTGTAAGCTGAGAGGCAGAACAGCGAGCGCGGCGTTCTGTGCCGCGCACGAAACGCACTTAGCAGGCGTCACTGATGGAGCGGGGGCGTGAGCAACCCCCCGGTTTAGCACTCAGTGTCCGTCCCGAGGCCGGCCCCGGAGGGTTGCTCACGCCCCGGTGCCGGTGTCGCAATACTGCGTCGAATGGTGAGCGATCGTGCGCGCGGTTTGCGAGTGCGTTGTTCATTGCGTACTCGCTCGCGGATCTCGCATGGAACGCAGTGCAGTTTCGACACTGATTTCTGCGATCGGTAACCACGGTGCGTCGGCCATCACATGATCAGCGTCGAGCTGTGCTCGGCGTCGTCAAGGCTCTCGCTGCGCTCCGACCGCTACGCGGGCCTGCGGGCCTTGACGACGCCTGCGCGCAGCTCGAAGGTAGCACTTATGTGATGGCCGAGGAAGCTCGATGCATGTTTCCATATTGACGCAAGCGGCCGGCAGACGTATGGTGAAGATCTCGTCGGTGCCATTGTGCACCCTCTCCGTAGTCGCATCCGACGCGGAGTGCTGCAGCCACCGCTCTCAGAGCAACGCTGCAGCTCCTTCAGCAACCAACTGAATCGGTCGCGCGCGGCCCGTTCGCCCGATCACCGCGTCGACCTCACGTCACGCGCGTACTGCTGCCGTCGGCATCATGCCCGCATCTGCGCTCCACGTACATTGGCGCGCCGGCTACAGGCCGGAGCGTTTGAGCGCGCACCCAGCACAACACGAATCGTCATGCTTCGCGTTCGCGGGAGCGGTCATGGAGTTTGTGGAAGACGCTGATGACAGGCCGGAGCCGATCTCGATCGCGCACTGTCGGGAGTTGCTCGGCGAGGAAGCAGAATCGATGACCGATCAGGACGTCGCGTTGATCCGCCGGCACGCCGAGACGATGGCGTGCATCGTGGTCGAGATGTACCAGGAGCGGTGCCGCGTTTCTGAGTAGAAACAGTGCCTCGCAAACGCACCTTGCCCGAGCCGGCGAATGGATCTACGCTGCCAACCATGGTCGGCGCGGTGATCTACGTTCGCGTCAGCACGAAGGAGCAGACCGAGAACCTCAGCCTGCCGACCCAGCTTCGCGCCTGCGAGGAGTACTGCCGCCGCCAGGGCTACGAAGTCCTCGAACGGTTCCACGAGGAAGGCGAGAGCGCCAAGTCCACGGATCGCAGCCAGCTTCAGAGCCTGCTTACGTACTGCCGGTTGAATAAGGGCCGCGTGCATTTCGTGGTCGTGTTCAATCTGACGCGCTTCGCGCGCGACAAGTACGACCACTTCGCACTCCGCTCTCACCTGCAGTCGCTGGGCATCTCGCTGCGGTCGGCAACGGAGCCGATCGACGATACGTCCACCGGCAAGCTGATGGAGGGCGTGCTTGCCGCGTTCGCGCAGTTCGACAACGACTGTCGGTCAGACCGGACGCGGGCCGGCATGAGGGCGGTATTGGAGCTCGGCCGCTGGGTGTTTCTGGCGCCGGTCGGCTACTTGAACGCGCCGCGCGCGATGGGCAAGAGCCTGATGCCCGATCCTGAGCGGGCACCGCTCGTGCGGCGAGCATTCGAGGAGTACGCGAGCGGGCGCTTCACCAAGCAACAGCTCCTCAAGCACTCAAGAGGCTGGGGCTTGACCAACCGGCGCGGCCGTCCGCTCACATCGCAAGCGATCGGCGTGCTGCTGCGGAACCAGCTCTATGCCGGCATCGTCGACGTCACCGAGTACGGCGTTCGCGGAAAACGCGGCGACTTCGAGCCGCTGATCTCCGAGGACCTGTTCTACCGTGTGCAAGCGGTCTTGTCCGGGCGATTTCCGAGCACCACACCACAGCAGCGGGCGCACCCGGACTTCCCGTTGCGCGCCTTCGTGCGCTGCGAGTCCTGTGGTCGAGGCCTCACCGGCAGCTGGTCGAAGGGCCGAAGCGAGTACTACGCGTACTACCACTGCCGCCCTGGCTGCCGCGCGGTCAACGTGACCAAGGCCAAACTCGAAGGACTGTTCGCAGACGAACTCGCCCTGCTGCAGCCGACGCCGGGCTACATGCGGCTACTCAAGGAATCCGTTGTGCAGATCTGGAAGGCGCGGAAAGTGGCCGTGCGCGAAGAAATCGCAACCGCTGAGCGTGCTGCAAAGTAGATTCAGGACAAGCTGGACCGTCTCGACGAAGCATTCCTCTTCGAGCGCTCGATCGACATCGAGACGTACGACCGCCACGCCGAGAAACTTCGCGAGGAGCTTACGCTCGCGCGGATCGACCGTCACTCAGGCCAGCTCGATGAACTCGACGTGGAGGGCATCCTCGCGTTCGCAGAACGCGTTTTGCCGCGCGCCGCTGACGTCTGGGTGCAGGCATCGCTCGAACAACGCCAGCGGTTCCAACAACTGTTCTTTCCCGACGGAATCGCATTCGACGGAAAAGGCTTTGTTGGAACCCGCGTAACTGCTCCGGCCTTCCGCTACTTGCGGGGGAATCCAGACCGGAAACGAAAGGATGGTGGACCAGACGGGAATCGAACCGGTCCCACTGAGGGCGAGTCCGACGACGGATCTACTCGCCAAGGGTTTACTGACCCGTTACCCTCTACAAGAACTGACTGCCGGGCATCGGTCTGCTGTGCGGTGGGCGCAGTGGTGGGCGCACCTCGCGTTTACCCGCATCAACATTGCGCCAACCGACCCGCGAAATCAGATCGACGAGATGCTTGAAATCCGCAGCGGTCCCTCAGCGCGGCAGATCCCCGCGACTGCAGGACGGGGCTTCACTTGACATTGACGGTGTCGCCATCGATGTCGAGCCGGGTCTCCGCGGACACCTCGATCACTTCGAGATCGCTGCCCAGCAACGCCTCAGCACACGTCCGGGTGCACGCCACGAGCGTGGAGTCGAAGTCGATTTCCGTCGCCACGAACCACGCGCGGTCTTCTGGCCACCACATATTCGGCGTCTGAAGGTGGCCCGGCATATGCTCGAATCGCGGAACGACGTCGATCGACCCCCGGTACAGGAAGTACTCCCGAGCCTGGAGAGACACGGTCGGTGCATCGGCGAGACCGCTCGGCGGGTCGAGCATATAGCTGCTCACGGCTCGGCGCCGCTGAAGCCGGACTCCAACCCCGCGCTCTCGCGCGACGGTCACCAACACGCTGCCGGTCAGCTGGCCGAATCCGTTCCAGATCGCCAACCAGCAGTCATTCGGCGTCGTGGTGCAGGCGCGGAGCATCGACACCAGAGTGGTCGCTTCCTGCTGGTCGAGGCTCCCTATTGCGGCGGGAGCCGGCCAGCCGAAACGATCGAACTGCACTGCCGGATGCATCTTGCGACCCGAACGTTGCGCCAGTTCGGACCATCGCCGACGGATCGACTCGCTCTCTGTGCGCTCCTCGGCGTGATGGAGGACCCGGACGTAGGCGTCGTAGCCGGTCGGCACAAGCGCGCAGACGCGCGTGCCAACGTCAGGACCCCACGGCAGCACTCGATCGGCGATCCAGCCGGCCGCTGCCGTGTCGAGTTGCAGCTTGGTGCCCTCTGGATGAGCGGTCCTTCTATCACCAATGTCCAAGGTGTTCCTCACCGACTACGAGACGCCTGAACCCCGCCAGAACTCCATCCGTCTCATTGCGATAGGGTCACCGCGGAAGCCCGGAGCACATTCGCAAACCTGCGGCGTTGCTCATTACCCACTGACACATCCGCCTGGTAGACCGGCTCGCTCATGTGACACGCTGCTACTTCGTGGCGTCAAGCCCGTTGACGCGCTTTGACAACCAGTCGAGGACTATCGCTGGGTAGGCCGGGACGAATCGCTGCAACGATTTCATTTCCGCGTTGTTGCCGACCTTCGCTTCCAGAAAGGCGTGATTCGCCGTCGGCAGAATTCGCAGTGTGTAGTCGCGGTGGCCGCCGGCTTTGAGGGCCGCTTCCCAGGCGGCGCGGTTCTTCTCAGCCAGGATGTTGTTGTCCAACTCACCAAACAACGCAAGTACAGGCAGCTTGATCTGACGGATGGCCGCGGCCGGGTCGTACAGGATCAACGGCCGGATGAGCTGCAAGTAGGGATGATCCTGGGTTGCGGGAAACGCCTCGGGCGGATTTCCTCCCATCCGGGCTGCAATCCTCTCGCGCGCCGCCAGATACCTGTCCCAGCCGTCACCCGTTCGCAACCAGGCATACTGCAGTGTCATCAGTTCGACCACCTGGTCAATCATCTGCGGACGCATACCGTTGGCCGCCATCTCGTTTCGAGCTTGATCGATCGTGGTCTCGGCACCAGAGATGCCGGCCCCGGAGATGCTGATCAGAAAAGCGAGATCCTGCGCGCGGGTTGCGGCCAGTGGCATCACCCACCCGGCCTGGCTCCATCCCAGCATGCCAATCTGGCCTTGCCGGATGTCGGGGCGGGTCTTCAAGTAACCAAACGCCGCCACGACATCTCCGGCGAGATCGTCGAATGACGCCTTGTTCCAGTCGCCTGTGGAGGCGCCAACACCTCGCTTGTCGTACCCCAGAACAGCCATCCCGTGGCGGATCAGAAACCGGGCGTAGGGGAGCAGGTACTCACGATCTTCGGCGCCCGACGCGTGCACGAGAATCACTGCGGGATACGGTCCTCGAGCGGCGGGAGTGATCAGGGTGCCAGCGAGCTGAACGTCGCCGTTAGAGAAGCGAACCACCTCCCGCCGTTCGATGTCCACCCGCCGCGCGGTCCGCGCAGGCGAGCCTTCGCGCGACCAGGTCAGCGAGACAATCTTGCCTCGAGCATCGCGTTGAACCTCAATCCGCGACTCGACCGCCGTCGGAACCGCTGCTCCGGGGCCTGCGAAGAAACGGTCTCGTTCGGTGGGATACAGCGTCCGCAGTTCGCCGTTTTCGTCGAACGCGACAAGCTGAGTGGTTCCGGCGAGCTCGGACCACGTCTGGAGATACAGAAAGGCATGTCGATCCCACTGATAGGTGCCCGCGTACTCACGGAGACTCGCCTCGTCGACGGTGCGAATAGCTGGGCTCTGGAACGAACGCGCGATCAGCGTCCCCAAGAGAGCCGATAGAACGATGAGGCCGACCGCGATCCGATTCCGCATCACCATGCCTCGTGACGCCGCACGCCAGCGTGTTGGACCTTGAATACAGCTTCTGCGTCCCCCCGCAAAAACGCAACTACCCCCGATGTTGTGGGTTTGAGCGCAAGCCCGTCGCTGAGCAATCGGCGCTTGACTCGTGCGATTCTTCTTTGCGAGAGTGGCGTGCCAATTACGAAAGGGAATGAACCATGTCTGAAGCGATTGAGACGCGTCGGTTCGAAAATCCGGATCAAGTGCTCGACATGAAGGCGCGAGGCCGCATCTCGATCATCAAGATGGCCGATGGAACGACTGGGATGCACGCGATCTTCGAGCCAGGCTGGGTGTGGGAGGTGGACGAGAAGCCGCTTCTCGGAAATCCTCCGTCGTGTCCGATGCGTCACACCGGCTACTGCATCGCGGGCAGGCTCGTCGTTCGCATGGTCGAGACCAATGTCAAGACGAACATCTGCCCGGGCGACTTCTTCGAGATTCCAGCCGGTCACGACGCCTTCGTCGAGGGAACCGAGCGCGTCGAGCTCGTGCTGTTCGCGCCGCCCGAGCACGCGCACTGAGCATCAGACCCGCAGTGGGGCAGTAGCTCCCTACTTCGCCTCGAGCGGGATGAAACGCCGCGTCTTCCCGCTTTGCGGATGCCGGGGTATCGACTCTGCCTCCCGTACCGTGGCCGTCGGATTCACCAGGCCGGCCTTGCAAAGTCCGTCCTCGATCGCGGCGGCCAGTTCGAAGATGTCGACCGGGCCGTCGGTCACGACAGCCGCGTCAACGCCGCGATCGGTCTGACGTACCTGGTACTCGACCACGTGTGGCGCCCGCACCATTACGGTCGATATCACCACCGGATGGATCTCGACGCGGCCGTACCGGAACACGTCATCCGCGCGCCCCTGAACCTCCGCTCGCAGGTAGCCGCTCCCGGGAAGCGTGGGGTAACGAACCAAGCGATCGGTGAGCTCATACCGGATGAGCGGCTGCGTCAGGTTGTAGAGAGTGGTCACGAGAACTCTGGTCGAAGGCGCGGCACACGCGACGGGCCGGTTCTCCGCGTCCACGAGCTCGACCAGGCACATGTCGGTGGCGAAGGTGAGCACGGATCCTCCCGGGTCGCTGTGGCCGACCAGCCCCTCTGTCGACGCGAATTGATTGATGACGGGCACGCCAAACGCAGCGGTGATGACCGCCCGATCGTCGTCGCTCAGCTGTTCGCTCGTCGCCGTCACCGACCGCGGGGCGATCGTGAGGCGGCCGGCAATCCGCTCGCGCGCAAGCTGTGCCAGCTTCGTCGGGTATCCCATGAGCGCGAGTGGCTGGAGTGCGTTGAGGCGATCGACCGCTTCAGGGATCGCCAGCGCGGCGGGGACGGAGCCAAAGCGCACGGGTCCGGACAGGGTGGCCACTCCGAAGCCGCTGGAGTGTACTGGCGACGTCGCCATGACGGCGCCGATCACGATTCCGTCACTCGCCGATCCCGCCGGGGTCGGCCTGGCCATCGCCGGACGCATGATCGACGCGGCGAAGTCGGCGAACTCGCCGAGCCGCTGGACGAACACACCGCGCAGGCCGGAGCTTCCGCCCGACGCGAGGCACACGTATTCATCGAGCAGCAGCGTCGGTTCGCTGGATGTTTCTGCCAGGTGGCGGTCGACGCGTTCGAGACGCAACCGGCGATCGGTGACCACCTCGTCGAACGCGGCCATCATCTCGGGTTTGGTCATCGTCGGAAGCGTGCCGAGATCGGAGAGCTCGAAGTGGTCGGGCTCGACGATGGGGCCCAGGCGCCGCGCATGGAACGGTGAATGTTCGATCGCGTGGCGCAGGAGCGCGCGCAACCGGTCGCGCTGATGGGTCGCAAGCCGATCGGCAGGCCAGTGAAGCCGCTCGAGGTGTGCGGGCATGCGCGCGGCGATCTCGGCGCCGACCCGAGCGCGCAGCGCCTCGAGGTTCGTGCTGGTCGTCATCGTCATGGCGAGCTCCGGAATCAGAAGGTGAATCGCAGCGCGAGTTGAATCTGGCGGGGCGGCAGCGCCTGTTCGAACAGTCCATACGTGACGCGCCCCTGCTCGTCGCGCTGCGGCTCGTTCGGGTACGCCCTCGTTCCGAAAATGCTGTTCACCTCGCTGAAGTTGGAGCGATTGAACAGGTTGAAGGCCTCGGCGATGACCTCCAGGCGCGTGCGGCCGCGGATGGTGAACCGCCTGCTGATGCGGACGTCAACGGTCGCCTGCGCGGGCATCGTTTCGCTGTTGCGGCCGACGCTGCTCTCGCGATCCGCCGGGTTCCGCCGTGCCCGATCCGTCGGAAACGCGCCGCCGTCGCCGTCACCGTTGAGATCCGCTCCGGCGAGCGGCGTGACCGGCCGGCCGGAGGTGACGGTCACGATCGAGGCCGCGTCGATACCCAGCGGCAGCTGATACAGGCCGGACACGACGAACCGCTGGCGCTGATCGTGAGTCGCGGGTCCACGCTCGCGGAGGGGATTGAAGCCGAGCGGCAGGCCCGTGGGATTGGCCGGGTTTCTGCCGGCGCCGTTGTTCTCGGGGAGGAACGCACTCTGGAAGTCCGTTGACGTGTCCTCGGCCTTCGAAAGCGTGTAGGACGCGAAGAGCTGTTGCCGTCCGCTGAATCGGGTGTTCAGCGAGACCGTCACGCCGTCGTACCAGCTCTCGCCGACAGAGGTGTACTGGAGGACCGACGCAGACGTGCCGGCGCGACCGTCAACGTCGTTGGGCCGGCGGCCCGGTCCAAGCGAGGGGACGATCGGGTTGTAGTCGATCGTGCCGAGCTGGTATCGGCCGCGCACGCGGATGAAGTTGGCGGCAAGCGACATGTTGCTCGCCACCGCACGGTCGATCCCGACAGCCGTGTGCAGCGCGTACGGCACCTTCAGATCGGGCGTCGTCGAGATCTCCACGCTCGGAAACGGCGTCACCGGCTCCGGGAGGCGGTGGCCGGGAGCGTTCCAGGCGGCAATCGATGCGGGAAGCCGAAGGGCGAGCGTGCGGACACCGGAGCTGCCGTTGACGATCTGACCGGTCACCACGCTCGCCAGGATCTGATAGTCGTCATATTGTCCGTGCGCGGCGTGGATGGAGGTGCGGCCGTCGCCCGTCGGGTCGTAGGCCACGGCGATCCGGGGCGCGAAGGACCCTCCCTGCCGGATTTCGTACTGGAGTCGATCTCCCCCGACGGTTGAGACGTCGTAGAACGCATCCGCCCAGAACTGCTTCTGGTATCGAAGGCCCGGTTTGATCACCAGCCTCTTCCCAATCCTCCAGTCGTCCTGCAGAAAGACCGAGACGTCACTCTGGCCGAAGGAGTAGCGCGGATTGCCATAGCCCTGGATGTACGCCGCAGGCAGGCCTCGCTCGAGCGCCTGGACGGCGGAGATCGGCTGCGAGAGACCCAGGGCAGGATTGGCCGGCAGCGCCGCAAAGATGAAGCGGCCGCCGAAGTGCAGGGGGAGGGCGACAACGCGATTGTCGAGATAGTTCACGTCCACGCCGGCCTTGAGCGCGTGCGCACCGGCCGCGAGCGACACGGTCTCGATCAGCTGGTATCGGTCGTTCTCGCGCAGTTGCGGTGTGAACCGCTGACGTCCGACGCTCGCCACGCCGGGCAGCTCGAGCGTCGGTCCACCGCCGTCGTCGGTCTCGCAGCGTCCATTGCACCTGGGATCGAGCGACTCGACCGCGAGGTCCTGGCGTGCGAACTGAACCCGCGCCTCGTTTACCAATCGCCCGGACACGTGCGTGTGCGAGGCGGAGATCGACACGTCGTCGCGAAACAGCGCGGCGCCGCGGCTTCTCGCCACGAGGCCGCCGAACGGCTCGACGTTCTCGTTGACGGACGTGGCGGCGTTGGCGCGGACGATGAGCGTGCTCGTGGGCGAGAACTGATGGTCGATCTTGCCGAGCGCGTCGGTCGTGCGGATCCCGTACGGCACGTGACCGAGCTCGACGGGGAAGCCGTTCGCGCCCAGCACCGTCGCCGCGCGCGGGTCGATGTTGACGAAGTTGTTCGCCTCGACCGTCAACCGCTCGAACGAGGCGAAGAAGAACGTTCGTGCCTTTCGTACAGGGCCGCCGAGGACGCCACCCCACTGAAACTGGCGGAACGGCGCCTTCTCGCGGTCGAGGGGGTTGCCGAAGGGATCGAAGCGCTCGAAGTGGTCCTTGGCATTCAGCGCTTCATCGCGGTAGTACGTGAACGCCGTTCCGCGTAGTTGGTTGGTCCCACTCCGCGTCACGATGTTCACCGCTCCGCCCGCCGCTTTGCCGAACTCCGCCGAGTAGGAGTTCGTGAGCACCTGGAACTCCCGGACGGCCTCCTGGCTGAATGTCGCACGCACGGCGCCGACGGTCGCGTCATTGTTGTCGAAGCCGTCCACCAGAATGCTGTTGGACCGGGCGCGCTGGCCGGTGAACGACAGACCGGTGGTCGCGGTGGCACCCTGCTGCGGCGTCCGATCGCTCGTGACGCCTGGCGTCGTCACGGTGAAGCTCAAGAAGTTGCGCCCGTTGATCGGCAGCCTCTGCACTTGCTCCTGTCCTACGACTGTGGACACCGCGGTGTGGGCGGCATCGACGACGGGCGTCTCTGCGACGACGGTGATGCCTTCCTCGACGGTCGCAACGTTCATCGTGAAATCGAGCCAGGCCGACTGGCCGAGGAGCAGCACGATTCCGTCACGTCGCAGGCTTGCGAAGCCGCGTCGATCGACGGTGATCGAGTAGGAGCCGGGGGACAGGGCCAGTACGCGCGGAACCGGCCGTGCGCGTCGGTCTCGATCGTGCGGGCGACATCCGTCTCGGTGTTGACGATGGTGGCGACGGCGCCGGCGATGACACCGCCGAACTCGTCCGTCACGAGGCCCCCGAGGTCGGCCCCGGTCACTCTGGCCTGCGCGGAGCCGGCGTCCGGCATGCCGAATACGACCAGGACGAATGCGAGTACGGCAGCGATCACGACGCGCGCGCTGACGATTGGTCGACGCCGTACGGTCGGGGTCATGAACGGGTCCTCCTGGCCGCGCTGCGTGTGAGGGACGAACTCCGCGCGACGACCGCCTTCAGGATGGCGGCGCACGCGTACGAAGTCCTTCGGGACTTGCTGGGATTGGCTTCGGATTTTGTGGGGACGCGGCGCGTCCTGGGAGCCCGCCCGCCGGAGGAGGAGCCTCGCTCGTCCCGCTACGCCATGGCTGCAGGCGGCGCCGAGGCCAGCGGCTGCTCGATCCGCCAGGCGCGTTCTGCCTTCAAGCGAATCCACTGCTCGGCGTTCTCGATGCGCCAGTCGTGCGCGAACACGCCGTAGCGCCGGCCGCCTACCTCGAAGTCCGCGTCGCGGACGCGCCAGATGTGCAGTTCGGTGAACAGCGGCTCGAAGACGTCCGGCTGAGCCACCGAAATGAAGCACCAGGCCAACCCCGGTGCCGTCCATTTCTGCGACGAACTTGCCGCGACGCACGCGAGCACCGGCACCTGATACCGCTCGAGATGCATGAAAAAGCGGCAGTACGTCGTGTGCTCGCCCCCGCGGGGCGGTCCGTGTCGCTCCATGTGGGCGACGGCCAGCGCGACGGCCGGGTCGGCCGCCAGGTCGTCGGGCAGGACCCCATCCAGACGAAGGTGGCAGGCGAATCCGATCAGCTCGCCGGTGACGTTGCGCGCGACCAGGAACGCGTCCGGCTGACGCGCCAGCCAGCGGCGTGCGATCGCGCGGGACTCAGGACCCTCGTGGCGCTCGACCATGTCGAGAATGATGCCGTGGTCGGCCGCGCGAGCGGTGTCCGCGTAGCTCGTGCTGAATCCGTCCCACTCCAAGTACGGCCGCAAGTGGACGTTGTAACGCTGCGGGTAAATCACATCGAACCACACGCGCAGCTGGTCCGGACCCTGCGTTCGCTCGAGTCGGTCGTAGAGATCGGACAGCAAGCGCTCGGTAATGCGATACGCCGCGTCGGGATCGCGCCACCGGAAATCCATGTAGACGATGTCGCGCGCGAGATCGTGCGGGAACAGGCCGTAAGGACCGCTCTCGACGAACGGCAGATGTCCCAACCATTCGAAGAGGTCGTGCACATCGTGACGATCGAGCGCCGCTGCCAGGAGCGACTCGGTCAGGGCTCGCGCCGTGACGCAGGCGTGCAGTGCCAGGCGATGGTCCCGGCTGGGCACGTCCTGCACGAAGCGCTCGATCAAGAGGCGCACGATTTCGGGCTCGGCGTCGAGGCGTGACCAGGTCAGCCTGTCGCCGCGTGTCAGCACGTCGGCCGCGAGCGACAACGCCAGCGGGTGGCATCGTGTGAATGCGAGCGCCTCTTCGTGATGGTGGACGGGCACACCGCATCGATTCAGGAACATCCGCCCCTCGTCCGGACGGAGGTTGCCAAGCGGGTGAATGCGTGTCAGTGCCGCCCACTCGACGTCGGTCCGCCATGCCGGCTGAGGGTCGTTGCGTCCCGCGATGACGACCAGGCTGCGTGCGGGAAGCTGCGGGAGAAGCGTGTCGCGGAGCCACTCGTCGAGAGGCGCCAGGGTCTCGTACGTGTCGACGAGCAGGACGCCGCCGGCCGGCCACCGCGCGAGCACCGCGCTCAGATCGCAGCGATCGGCGTCGAGCGCCTGACTGAGCGCGGCGAGGAACCCCAGGGGCGAGGGTTCGATGTTGCGAGCGTCGATGCGCACGACCCGTCGGCCCGCCTCGTGGGCCACGCGCGCGTACTCCTTGAGCAGGGTCGTCTTTCCAATGCCGCCGGCTCCGCTGATGTGCAACGCCACGAAGGGAGGCTCGCCAGCCTGGAGCGCCGACCGGAAGATCTCCATCTCCTCGTCGCGTCCGACAAAACGCTGGCGGCGCGCCGACGCGAGTCGATCGGCAATCCGTGCGCCGTCCGCACCCGCGCCATGCTCTGGACCCTCGTCGAAAGATGGCGGCATGAACCGCCGCCCGGCCGGTTCGGCGCCTGCAGCATTGCGTCTCTGGAGCGCCCCCTCGGCTTGCGCTGACGCCGACCCGGCATCAGGGTCAATGACGGCAACCGGCGCGACGAGCCGGTAGCCTCGCTTGAAAATCGTCTCGATGTACCGCGGGTCACGCTGGTCGTCGCCGAGTGCCCGTCGCAGATCGGCGATGGCGCGGGTCAGGGTCGTCTCGGCGATGAACCGGCTCTGCCACACCGCGTCGATGATCTCGTCCTTCGAGATGACCCGGCCTCCGCTGCCCGCCAGGAAGACCAACAGGTCCATGACCTGTGGTTCGAGATGCCGTACGGTCTCACTGTTGCGGATCAGGTTCCGGGAGGGGTGAGCGACCCACCGACCGATCTGGAAGTCTGGCGTGGCGGCTGGACGAGGCTTCTCGCTGGCCACCGGCGGATTGTAGACGATCGCGCCGGAGTCGCGACCTGTCATCCTTGGAACGTGTGTCAGGAAGGCAATTCACGGATTTCGGTCAGCCTGTTCGCCCGCCCGAGCGAAAGGGCAGCGTATGACCAGACTTGTCACGTGCACGCAGTAATCTGCAGGCATGGCCGTACTGCACGAACACCCGACAGCCGACACGTCCACGCACCAGTCGCGATGGCTCGGCGAGCCGGCCAGCGAAGTGACTGGCTCCTTCGCGGACGTGGCGCCGCTAATTCCCGCCTTCGACCGGTTCCCGTTCGGGACGAACGCACGCCTCGACATGATCGTTCGGCGTGCGACGGCCAAGGGAGAAATCCCGGTGCCCACCGGTGTGGTCTCGAAGCGATATGTGCTCGTTCAGCACGCCTCCGTCATTGCGGCCCTGGAGAACGCGTTGCGCTCGGCAGACGTCGAACCGCTCGACCTCCGGTGCCGCCTGACGCTGAGCGAATCGGGTGCGCGCATGGGGATACGCGTCGAACTGCCCGAAGCGGTTTGCGTTCATCGCTCCCGACGGACACTCGATGGCACTCACGTTCGAGTGCTTCAACTCGGTCGACCGAACGGTCCCGCTCTTCGCACTCCTCGGATGGTTCCGCTTTGTCTGCAGCAACGGCCTCGTCGTCGGCACGACGCACGCGTCATTGCGTCACCACCACCGGCCGTCGCTTCGGATCGAGGAGCTCGAACCCGTGCTTACCGAGGGGCTGGCCGCCGCGGCATGCGACCGCGAACGGCTGACCGAGTCCATGGCCTCGTGCGTGTCGGCCGACGCGCTGCGTACCTGGGTGGATGGTCCGGTTGCAAACGCATGGGGCGCATTCGCTGCGGCACGCGTGCACGCGATCGCGACCACGGGGCTTGACGGCGAGCCGAGCCGGACGCCACGAGGCGTGCCGCCACACGCGCGTGGAATTCTCAATCCCAGGCCCGTGCCCGGCGCAGAGGCGCCGCGCACAGACGGCTACGGACTTGCGCAGGCGCTCGCGTGGGTCGCCGCACGACGCAACGAGGTCGCCGAGCGGGTGGCCTGGCGCGGCGAGATCCCGAAACTCCTCGCGCAGCTGGGATAGCAACGTGACACACACGACCGGCGTACTCTGGGCGGCGGAGCACCGAGAACCCCGCACGTCGCAGCCGGAAACCGGCGTTGTCGTAGACCCCGGCGTGAAGGTGACCGACGAAGAGTACGGCGGAGACGGTAGCGTCCGCGACGAATGAAGGAGCCCAGATGCGAGCAACTGTGATGTACGGCGCGCACGACGTCCGCGTCGAGACCGTTCCGGATGCACGGCTCATCGAGCCCACCGACGCCCTGGTTCGGGTGACCCGTGCGTGTATCTGCGGCAGCGATCTCTGGCCGTATAACTCGATGGCGCCAGGCGAGATCGGGAATCGGATGGGCCACGAGTTCATCGGCCTCGTTGAGGCGGTTGGTTCCGCGGTCCGAACGGTGAAGAAGGGCGACCTGGTGGTCGCGCCATTCGCCTGGTCTGACGGCACCTGCGAGTTCTGTCAGCAGGGACTCCAGACGTCCTGCCTGCACGGCGGGTGGTGGGGCGGCGTCTCACTGGACGGCGGGCAGGGCGAAGGGGTGCGGATTCCGCAGGCCGACGGCACGCTCGTAGTGCTTCCGGTCGGTCCCGACCACGCGTTGATGCCGTCGCTCCTGACGCTGTCCGACGTAATGGGCACCGGCCACCACGCCGCCCTTGCCGCGAAGGTGAGGCCGGGCAACGTGGTCGCGGTGGTCGGTGACGGCGCCGTGGGTCTCTGCGGTGTGATCGCCGCCCGCCGCCTCGGCGGCGAGCAGATCATCATGCTCGGCCGCCATGCCGACCGGATCGCGCTGGCACGCGAGTTCGGCGCGACCGAGATTGTCAGCGATCGCGGCGACGCGGCCATCGAGCGCGTACGCGAGCTGACCGGCGGACTCGGCGCCCACTCCGTGCTCGAGTGTGTCGGCCATGGCGAGGCGATGCGCACCGCCGTGAGCATCGCGCGGGCCGGCGGCGCCGTCGGACGTGTCGGCGTGCCGCAAGAGAGCACCATTCCGAACGCGCAACCGACGTTCTTCAGCAACATCACCATCGCCGGCGGACCCGCTCCAGTTCGCGCCTACATCGAGCAGCTGTTGCCCGACGTGCTCGAGGGCAGGATTCAGCCGGGCCGCGTGTTCGATCGCGCCACGAACATCGACGGTGTCCCCGATGGCTACCGTGCGATGAACGAGCGTGAAGCCATCAAGGTGATGATCGAGTTCTGAGGATCGCCATGAAAACGTGATCGTGGTCATTGGAGCATTGCTGATGGGCCCTGACGGCGCGTTCATCACCGGCAGTGACGTCCTGATGGATGGTGGGGTCACGGCGGCCTATTGGTTCGGAGAGTTGGCGCCGCAGTAGCCTCGTCCGGTTTGCCTGTCCGCAGCAGCTTCGGCGCAAGCCGCGGCTGGAGTCCCAATCGGAGGGCCATGCACGGATTCGAGCAGCTTCTTGGTCTTTTCGTCGCCGCCGTGATTCTGGCGGCCGCGGCCCGCCGCGTCGGGGCTCCATATCCGGTGTTCCTCGCGGTTGGCGGCGCGCTGCTCGCGTTCCTCCCCGTGGGTCCGGCATTCACCTTGCCCCCTGAACTGGCGTTGGCGCTGTTCGTGGCGCCCGTTCTGCTCGATGCTGCGTACGACGCGTCGTTGCGGGATCTCAAAGACAACTGGGCACCCGTCAGCGGCCTGGTGATCTTTGCGGTCGGGTTCACCACCGTCGCGGTTGCGCTCGTTGTTCGCGCGATTGTTCCCGACATGCCTTGGGCTCCCGCGATTGCCCTGGGCGCCGTGGTTGCACCACCTGATGCCGTTGCGGCAACCGCCGTGCTCCGCCAGTTGCGGCCGCCACACCGCATCCTCACCATCCTCGAAGGCGAGAGCCTTCTGAATGACGCGAGCGCGCTCCTGATCTATCGCCTTGCGGTGGGAGCCGTTGCCGCGAACGGCTTCTCAGCAGGCGATGTTGTGCCAGCCTTCCTCCTCGCCGTTGCTGGCAGCCTTATCGTCGGCCCTGCGCTTGGGTGGCTGACGCTGCGACTGATGGATCGCGTGCAGCACGTACCGACCGCCATCATCCTGCAGTTCGTCACGACGTTTGGTGTGTGGCTGCTCGCAGAGCATCTGGCGCTGTCCGCCGTGCTGACCACAGTGTGCTATGCCGCAACCGTGGCGCGAACATCGCCGGCGAGAACGCCGGCGCGTATGCGTGTTCCCACGTATGCCGTGTGGGAAACCGTCGTCTTTGGGCTGAACATTTTGGCGTTCATCTTCATCGGCCTCCAGATCCGGCCCATCCTCCAGGTCCTCGAACCTGCGGAGCAAGGACGATACTTCGCGGTCGCGGGTGCGGTTCTGCTGACCGTCATCGCCGTGCGCATCGCCTGGCACATGTCCTTCAACGCCGTCGTCCGCTGGCGGCACCGGCGCGTCGGGTTTCATCCGCCACGCCCCATGCTTCGGCCCACAGTCGGCAGCGGCGTGATCATTTCATGGTCCGGGATGCGGGGGATCGTGTCGTTGGCTGCGGCCCTCGCACTCCCGCCGGCATTTCCCTATCGCGACCTGGTTGTGCTGACGGCGTTCTCCGTCGTGCTCGGCACGCTGGTGATCCAGGGCCTGACGCTCAAACCCCTGCTGCGCGCACTCAATCTGAACGACGACGATCCCGTTGGTCGTGAAGTGCGTACGGCTCGCACTCGCGCGTTGGAGACGGCACTGTGGAGCCTTGCCGACAAAGACCCCGCGGTGGCAGACGCCGTCCGCCGGGAGTTCACCTCACTTCTCGCCGAGGAACCGGCGGATTCCAAGGCGAACGATCCGACACGGTCTGCACACAGCGAGCTGCGGGGTCGAGCCATCGAGGCCGCGCGTCAGGCGATGCTCACCATGCGCGCGAGCGACGAGATTGGCGACGATGCCTTTCATCAAATCGAGGAGGAGCTGGACTGGCTCGAGATGGCGACTCGTAGACCGGCCGAATGACACGATCGAGGATATTGTGGCTACTCGGACGACGTTGGCCCAGCCATGAAGAGCATCGACATTCGGGTGATTCTGGCGTTCTTCGCCATCTATGTCGTGTGGGGCTCGACCTATCTGGCGATTCGAATCGCCGTCGAGACGATTCCGCCGCTGGCCACCGCCGGCATTCGCCACCTGTGCGCAGGAGCGATTCTCTTCGTGGCGGCGCGCGGGTTCGCCGTTCGCATCACTGCCGCCGAATGGCGCGCCAGCGTCGTGGTCGGCGTGCTGTTCTTTCTGATCGGACACGGCACGCTGCATTGGGCTGAACAGACCGTGCCGTCCGGCATCGCGGCGCTGCTGGTCGCGACCGAGCCAATCTGGATTGCGATGCTGATGCCCGCCGATCGGGCGGATCGGTGGAGCGGCCGCATGCTCGGGGGCCTTGCCGCAGGGCTCATCGGCGTCGGCCTGCTGGCCCCGGTGGGAGCGCTCACCGGCGGCTCCGCGCAGCTCCTGGGTTCGGGCGCCATCCTCCTCGGCGCACTGTCGTGGGCGCTCGGCGTCCGCTACGCGTCCACTGCGCGTCTTCCGAGCGACCCGTTCGTCCGGACGGCGACGACGCTCCTGTGCGGGGCCGCGCTGTTGCTGACCGCAAGCGCCCTGAGCGGCGAGCTCGGACGCGTCGACGTTCGCATCATTTCCGGCCGCTCGCTGCTCGGCCTGGCGTATCTGATCCTGTTTGGCTCGATCGTGGCCTTCTCTGCATACACCTGGCTCCTCGAGCGGTGTCCGGCGACGCTCGTCGCCACGCACACCTACGTGAATCCTGCGATCGCCGTGCTCCTCGGCTGGCTGTTCGCCGGCGAGGCGCTGACGCTTCGCGTCGTCGCGGCCACTATCTCCATCCTGGTCGCGGTGCTATTGCTCAAGGCCGAGACTCGCCCCTCCGCGGCGCAGGGCGGCGGTTTGTGCCGACCGCAGAACGAGATGCCCGCGCGGTTGCCTTCTTGAGCTCAGTGACGAGTGACCAGTGACGTACGAGTAGGAGGTTTGTTGAGTTGCTCAATGGTCGAGTGAGTCAGTGAAGTCGGCCGGTCCTTCCTTCGAGCAAGACAGGACGCGCCGACTGGTTTGGTCGGGTGTCAACGACGTGCGGCTCAGCCGCCAGCGGTGCGCTCGACGCCACGCATTTCGCGGAGAAGCGCCTCAGCCAGTCTGTTCGGTTCGTCCGAACCAACCCGGAAGCAATGCCCGTCATCGAACTGGACCTCCACTCCATCCAGTCCCGACACGTTCCACAGCCAGCCTGTCGGAGTCAGCCGAATGCCCCAGCCGTAATACCAAGGGTTTCTTACCACCCGGACCTCGCGGATGCGACGCAGTGGAATGCGCCGGCGAATCACCCCCGGCCCAAAGAACACGTCCATGGACCCTTCTCGCACTATTACTGTCAAGGTCGAAAACACGACCAGCACAAACCCGACGAGCACCGCAGTGGTGACCAGGACCGGGTCTGACACTCGCAAGCTCCACCAGACCAGCGCCGCCAAAGCGATCCCCATTCCTCCCACCGTCGCACGGCTGACCTGTGTGTGCCGGTAAATCGTCCCCATCGCTGACTCCCTCGAAGGTTGGACCGACCTGGCGCTGGCGCCGGACCCTCTTTTCCAGCCGAATTGAGGTGTTAGAGCCGAGTGCGCCGAACTCGAGCGAACTGGGACTCAGGGCCGGCCCGGCTCGTCCTTCCACATGCCCAGAAGATCGTAGAGGCTCGTCAGATGGCGCAGCATGATCTTCTCCCCCGCGCCGACCTCGATGCGTGTGCTGGCATCCGCGCCGTAGCCGCCGTATGCGGCTGAATGCAGATCCGGAACGTAGCCGACCCACGTCCCGCCGGCGCTCCACGTGTAGCCATAAAAGAGGGATAGGAACGTCTGGTAGGGGCGGATACGGAACGTCTGCCAGTTCCTTCCAGGTCTTCTGCAGCTTGTGAAACGGCTCCCCGGGGATCGTGGCGATAGCGAGCTCACGTCCGAGAAGGATGGTCGTGATGCCCACCTCCATCGTCTTGTCCTTCTCCCACCGTTCGGGAAACGCCAGCACTTCGCTGCGCACGCGAATAGGATCGGTCACCGGCGCAAGAGGCTTGGCCGTTTTGTGGACACGGAGGACTTCGGCGGCCAGCAGCTGCCCCATCTTCTCCATGACCGCGAAATCCTGATCTTCCATGCCCGAGCGGCCCTGAAACAGGGGATTGATGTCCCCTGCGCCTCCCTGGACGAACATGACTTGTGTGCCTTGGAGCTCCCGCTCCACCGCTGACTGGAGCACACCCGGATAGTCAGCCGAATACTTACAGCTCGTCGGGCCGAGCACGACGGCGTGCGCCGCGTAGTGAACGAGCAGTGCCTTCGGCTGTCCCTTCAGGTCCTCCACACGGAGCAATACGAATTCGGGGTCCACGGGACCGTACGGGATCCGCTCGAGATTGTCGAAGACGGCGCGGGCGCGGCCGTCCTGCCTCACCAGCAGCCTGTTGTAGCCAAGCTGCAGGGAACCCTTGGCGATCGCGAGCCGGGCCGGAAACATCGAGCGGGAGGTTTCCTCGATTGCGCGAAAGATCTTGCCCTCGATCTCGGCGAGATACGCCTTCGACTGGTCGTCCGTTGCCGGCGCGCTGCCAAATGGCAGGAATGCTGGCGCCGAGTGCGTGTGCGACGCCGAAAGCAGCAGCACCGGAATCTTCAGCTTCGACCCGACGTCACGACGAAGATTCTCCGATACGAAACTGCCAAGATCCGTCGTCACCAGCGCCATCCGCGAATCACCCGCCTCCAGGACGAGGACCTTCGCGAAGAGTGGATCGTGCGTGCCATTGGCCGGACCGCATTTCCGATTCGCGTAGCCGTACATACCCATCAGGCCGGACGGCGTAATCTCCACGCGCCCGATGCCCGCCTTCAGTTCCACCGCGGGCTGCGCGGTTGCGGGCAGCATCAGTGAAAGCAACAAGATGGCTGCATGCATGGATCGGGATCCCTTCTGAAGCAGACCGTGCTGAACGGTCTGTATCGTATGACGAAAGGTCTCCATCTCCGGGTGAGGCCGGCGAGTCGATGCCCTACGGCGGACTGCCCGGGGTTCTGGCGGTCGTGCGGACAATCGCATCCGCGAAGCGTGTCGCGGCCCCACGCGACGAGCCAATGTAGAGAAAGGGCTCGTTGATCTCCAGTTCCATCAGGACGAACGCCGCGTCACGCTCGATCCCGTCGACGCGGGCATAGAGCAGCGGCCCGGCCGCATGTGACAGCACATGGCGCGCCTGCTCGACGATCGCGGGCGACGGATCCCGCGGTTCGCCATGGCCGCCAAGCTCTTCCTGCACGCGGAAGTCGCCGGCTGCCGGCTTCTTCAGCACGGCATGACTGTACTCGCCATCGAAGAACACGACCGACCACTCTCCCGACGTGACGATCTCGTCGGCGAACGGCTGCACCAGCAGCGACCGCCGCATCACCTCTGCATCCAACAGCCTCTGGTCGGCCGCGGCCGTCGCGAGCGACGTGCGCCAGGCGCCATGGGCACTCGCCGACACCGCCGGCTTGACGACGGCTCGCGTCCAGTTGTGCCGCTCGAGCAGTCTGCGCAGCGATTGTCTCTGGCCGCGCTCCACGTAGTGGATCGGAACGATCGCCAGGCCGGCATCCGCGATGGCGGCGAGATATCGCTTGTCGATGTTCGCGAGCACCGTCGCAGCGGGGTTCCATAAGTTGACCTCCTCCGCTTCGCATCGACGCAGCCAGGCGGCATACCGGGCTTCGTCGAGGTGATAGTCCCAGGCCGCTCGAATCACGACGGATGCGAACTGCCGCCAGTCGACAGCCGGGTCGTTCCAGACGGCCGCCGTCACCTGGAATCCGCGTTGCTGCAGCGCATCGGCGACCAGTCGATCGTCACCATGGATATCCGGCAGCCGCGCACATGTCACGAAGGCGATTCGCTGGTCCACAGGCACGGGCTCCCGACTACGGGGACCGACTCTTTGCAGTCAATCGCAGGCATCACCCCATCGGCGGCGGCCAAGCGACGTGCCGTGAGGGGCGCACCTGCTATTCCCGGTTCGATGCTGTCGGAACGCGCTTATTGTAGGATGCACCCACGTATGCAGGCATGGCTCGAGCGTATGCAGAATGGCTCGAGGAGGAATCATGATTGCTCGCGTTGCAATCGGTGCGTTGTTGATGCTCGTGACTGCGGGTACTCGGGAACTCTCGCACAGCCGCGCGCCGCATCCGACGCGCTGCTGGGCCGATGGGATCTCGTCGTACAGCACGGCACCCGGACGTCGCCCTCGTGGCTCGAGGTGGAACGGTCCGGCACCGCCACCCTGGTCGGACAATTCGTCGGATCCGGCGGCAGCGCGCGGCCGATCGGCAGGATCGAATTCACCGACGGCACGTTCCGCTTCGCCATCCCGCCACAGTGGGAAAGCAATCCCCGCGACATCACGTTCGAGGGACGGCTCGAGGGCGATCGCATCACGGGTTCGATGACGATGGGTGACGGCCAGAAGGCGACATGGTCCGGCACGCGGGCACCGTCGCTGCGGCGGGCCGGACGACCGGCCTGGGGCAAGCCCATCACGCTCTTCAACGGCACATCACTGGACGGGTGGCAGCCAGTTGGCCGCGACAACCAGTGGCGCGCGCGCGACGGCATCCTTCAGAACGCGAAGAGCGGCGCCAATCTCGTCACGGTTCAGAAATTCGACGACTTCAGGCTGCACCTGGAGTTCCGCGTGCCGAAAAACGCGAACAGCGGCGTGTACCTGCGGGGCCGCTACGAGCTCCAGATCGACGACGCCGCCGGCCTCGACCCATCGTCACATCATCTCGGCGGACTCTACGGCTTTGTGGCGCCGAGCGAGAACGTGGCCAGAGCTGCCGGCGAGTGGCAATCGATGGATGTCACGCTCGTGGGCCGGATGCTCACGTACGAGCTGAACGGCACGACCGTCATCTGCAACCGGGAGATTCCGGGAATTACCGGCGGCGCGCTGGACAGCGCCGAAGCTGACCCCGGGCCGCTGCTGCTCCAGGGCGATCACGGTCCCGTGGACTACCGCAACATCGTGATCACGCCCGCAAAAACCGCGCAATAGTTGGCCCGTTCCAACATCGAAATCGCCGTCAAGTGACATGATCGCGACATGGCCTCCTCCAGCCATCCCGCAGACAGCCACGACCTGATCCGCGTCCAGGGCGCCCGGGAGAACAACCTGAAGGACGTCAACGTCGAGATCCCCAAGCGACGGCTGACGGTGTTCACTGGCGTCTCGGGATCGGGCAAGTCGTCGCTCGTGTTCGGTACTATTGCGGCGGAGTCGCAGCGGCTGATCAACGAGACCTACAGCGCGTTCGTGCAGGGGTTCATGCCGACGCTGGGCCGGCCCGAGGTCGACGTACTGGACGGGCTGACGACCGCGATCATCGTCGACCAGGAGCGAATGGGCGCCAACGCCCGTTCCACGGTCGGCACCGCGACGGACGCCAACGCGATGCTGCGGGTGCTGTTCAGCAGGCTCGGCAAGCCGCACATCGGGCCTCCGACTGCCTACTCGTTCAACGTGCCGACGCGGAAAGCGAGCGGGTCGATGACCGTCGACAAGGGCAAGGGGGAGCGGATCGTGGTGCGCGACGCCATCTACCACGGCGGCATGTGCCCGCGATGCGAGGGCATGGGATCGGTCTCCGACATCGACCTGTCGCAGCTCTTCGACGACAGCAAGTCGATCAACGAGGGTGCGATCAAGGTTCCCGGCTACACGTCTGACGGCTGGTACGTGCGCATCTTCGGGGTCTTCCTCGACCTGGACAAGCCGATCCGCAAATACACCAAGAAGGAGCTCCACGACTTCCTCTACAAGGAGCCGACCAAGGTGAAGGTCGAGAAACTGAACCTCACCTACGAGGGCCTTGTGCCGCGGATCCAGAAGTCGTTCCTGTCCAAGGACGTCGAGGCGATGCAGCCGCACATCCGGGCGTTCGTGGAGCGCGCGGTCACGTTCAGCACCTGCCCCGAGTGCAAGGGCACCCGGCTCAACGAGGCGGCCCGGTCGTCGAAGATCAACAAGATCAACATCGCCGACGCTTGCGCGATGCAGATCAACGATCTGGCCCGGTGGGTGCGCGATCTGAACGAACCGGCCGTCGCGCCTCTGCTGGGGAAGCTGCGGCAGACGCTCGACTCATTCGTGGAGATCGGGCTCGGGTACCTCGGTCTCGACCGGCCGTCCGCCACGCTGTCGGGCGGTGAGGCGCAGCGCACGAAGATGATCGGCCACCTCGGCTCCTCGTTGACCGATGTCACCTACGTGTTCGACGAGCCGACCATCGGCCTCCACCCTCACGACATCCAGCGGATGAACAACCTGCTGCTGCGATTGCGCGACAAGGGCAACACCGTCCTTGTCGTCGAGCACAAGCCGGAGGTGATCGCGATCGCCGACCACGTGGTCGACCTGGGCCCCGGCGCTGGGACTGCCGGCGGGGAGGTGGTCTTCGAGGGCACCGTTGACGGGCTGCGGACGAGCGGCACGCTCAGCGGGCGACATCTCTCCAAACGGGCCGCACTCAAGCCGTCAGTCCGGACGCCGTCGGGTGTGATGAAGGTGCGCGGTGCCCGCACGCACAACTTGAAGAACGTCAGCGTCGACATCCCGCTTGGCGTGCTGGTGGTGGTGACCGGCGTGGCGGGGTCGGGCAAGAGCTCTCTGATTCATGGCTCGGTGAGTGGCCGAGACGAGGTGGTGTCGATCGACCAGACTCCGATCCGCGGCTCGCGGCGGAGCAACCCGGCAACGTACACCGGCCTGCTGGATCCGATCCGAAACGCGTTCGCGAAGGCCAACGGCGTGAAGCCCGCGCTGTTCAGCGCCAACTCCGAAGGCGCCTGTCCAACCTGCAATGGCGCCGGCGTGATCTACACCGACCTCGCGATGATGGCCGGCGTCACTACGGTCTGCGAGGAGTGCGAGGGCCGGCGGTTCCAGGCGTCGGTGCTGGAGTACCGGCTCGGCCGGCTCAACATAGCCGAGGTGCTCGACCTGTCGGTCGAAGACGCGGTCGTATTTTTCGGCCCCGGCGATCCCGCCGCTCGCGGCGGGGCGCCGAACAGTCTCGAAGCCAAGGCGCATACGCCCGCGGCGCACGCGATCCTGCGGCGGATGGCGGACGTGGGGCTCGGGTACCTGCGGCTCGGCCAGCCGCTCACCACGCTGTCGGGTGGCGAGCGGCAACGGCTCAAGCTCGCCACGCACATGGGTGAAGAAGGCGGCGTCTATGTCCTCGACGAACTGACCACCGGGCTGCACCTGGCCGACCTCGAGCAACTGCTCGGGCTGTTGGACCGGCTGGTCGACTCCGGCAAGTCAGTCATCGTGATCGAGCATCACCAGTCGGTGATGGCGCACGCCGACTGGATCATCGACCTCGGGCCCGGCGCCGGGCACGACGGCGGGCGGATCGTATTCGAAGGCACCCCGGCCGACCTGGTGGCGGCGAAATCGACGCTGACCGGCGAGCACCTGGCAGCGGTCGTCGGGAGCCGTCCGAGTGTCCCATCTCATCGAGCTGGTTGAACGCCAGGACTCGGTCAGCCGCATGAATCCCGCTCGTGACGAAGCGGTACCCGGTACCGCGTTCCATGGTGAGCGGCCCGCTCGCAGGACCCGGTCTTCGACGATCATCGAGCCGCTGATCAGGTAGCACTCCTCCAGCCCGCAGTGGCGATGGGCGGGATACCGGACGACCCCGCGATCGATTCGGGCCGCCGCCGAGGCGGCCCGCACGAGCCACGCAATCCGATTGCACCGCGCGACCGTAGGTGTCGCGTGAAATGCAATCCCATCGACGCTCTCTAAACCCGCAGCTCACTTGTGTTGAGACAGGCCCGCCAAGGTGGCGGTGGATCGTCAGCGCAGTGTTGATAGTCGTGACAACGTTGCCGGTCTGCGTTCTTGCACAAGACACGACGGTCCGAGACACCGACTCGGACGGCCGCCAACGCAACTCGCGCAACGACGGCAGGGTCGTGCGCGACGACGACGGCATTCCACACATCGCGGCCAGTACCGAACGTGAGGTGCTATACCTGCAGGGGTTCACCCACGCGCAGGACCGCCTCTTCCAGATGGATGTCACGCGTCGGCAAGCCGAGGGCACGCTGGGCGAGCTGCTCGGCGCGGGGGCGCTGCCGAGCGATGTACAACTGCGCACCTTCGGCCTCCGCCGCGCCGCCGAGCGTTCGCTCCCCATCCTGTCTCAGAACGTGCGCGACGCGCTCGGCGCCTATGCCGACGGCGTCAATGACTACGTGGCGCGCCATTCGTTGCCGCCCGAGTACGCGGCGCTCGAGATCACGACGTTTCGCCCCTGGGCACCGGTCGATTCGTTGAGCATCGTCCGGCTGATCAGCTTCGGCCTGTCCTTCGAGCTGACCGATCTGGATCGCACCACGCTCCTGGCGCAATACCAGGCCGCAGGCGCCGCACAAGGGTTTGACGGGGCGGCGCTGTTCTTCGAAGACGTCAGCCGCCTCGCGCCCTTCGACGCTGCGGCCACGGTGCCGGATGCCGGCGCATCCCGCTCGAGCAGAGGGGTGGCGAACTCGCTCGAGAACTTCGCCCCGGACAGCACCAGTGTCATGAATCTGGCGGCAGCTTCGCCGGCCATGAACGATCCGGTGTTGATGGGGTTGGCCAGGGACTATCTCGCGCACGTGCGCTCGCTGCCCTTCGTGCAGGCGGCACTGAGGAATCCCGACGATGAACGTGGAAGCAACGAGTTCGTGATCTCGGGGCAGCACTCCCGTACCGGCAGCCCTATCCTGGCCAACGATCCGCATCTGGAGCTCACTGCACCGGCGATCTTCTACCAGAACGAGATTCGCACGCCCAGCTTCAGCGCCATCGGTGGCAGCCTCCCAGGCGTGCCCTTCGTCATCATCGGGAACACCGAACGCTTTGCCTGGGGTGTCACCACTCATCGGATGGACGTGACCGACGTGTATCAAGAGCGGATCACGTCCGACCCGAGTTCGCCGAGCGGGTTGAGCACCATGTACCAGGGCAATCTCGAACCCGTGCAGGCACTGCCGCAGGTGTTCCGCGCCAACACTCTCGGCGATGGTGTACAGAACAACGTCGTCACCGTCCCCCCGGGTGGCGCGATCCCCGCGGCCGTGCTGATCGTGCCGAGGCGCAATCACGGACCCATCATCGCGTCCAATCAGGCCGCGGGTACCGCCATCAGTGTGCAGTACGCTGGCTTCAGCGGCACCCGCGAGATGCAGGCCTTCCGCAGCATCAATCGCGCCCGCAACCTTTCTCAGTTCACTGCGGCGCTACAGAGCTTCGACGTCGGGTCGCAGAACTTCATCTACGCCGACAAGGAGGGCAACATCGCCTACTTCGCCGCCGGCGAGATGCCGCTGCGTGAGGATCTGGAGAACGGCGCCCCGGTTGGACTGCCGCCATTCCTCATCCGGAATGGCCAGGGCGGCAACGAGTGGCTGCCGGCACAGGGCAACGATCCGAATCGCGCGCTGCCCTTCGCCATCCTGCCCTTCAGTGAGATGCCGCAGCTCGTCAATCCGCCGCGCGGGTTCATCGTCAATGCCAACAACGATCCGATCGGCAACAGCCGCGACAACAACGTGCTCAACGTGCTGCGGCCCAATGGCGGCATTCGCTATATCGGTTCGGGCTACGGCTTCGACCTGGGCATCCGCGCCGGACGCATCGAGCAGTTGTTGGCGTCGTTCCTGGCGACCGGCCGGAAACTCGGGGTTCAAGACCTGCAGCGCGTCCAGTCGGATGTCGTGATGGGAGATGCCAACTTCTTCGTTCCCTTCATCGTGCGGGCGCTCGGCAATGCACTGCGGCCCGGCGCCCCTGGCGAGCTGACGAGCTTCGCGAAAGACCAGCGCATCGTGCAGGCAGTGGCTCGCATGGCGGTGTGGGACCGCAGCACGCCCACCGGCATCGTCGAGGGCTTCGACGCCAGCGATCAGAACGGCAGGCGCACCCAGCCGCAGGTGCGGGAGATCGCCAACAGCGTCGCAGCCACTGTCTACTCGGTCTGGCGCAATCAGATCGTGAATCAAACCTTGAGTGCCACCCTGTCGCGGCAGCGTCTGGCGATCCCTGCTCCGCGCGACATCCAGCTCACCGCACTGAAGAATCTGTTCGACAATTTCCCGCAGCGCTCCGGCGTCGGTGTCTCGGGCATCGACTTCTTCGAAGTCCCCGGAGTCGCACGCGCTGCCGATCGCCGCGACATCGTGATCCTGCGCAGCGTGAGCATTGCGCTCGACCTGCTGGCCGGTCCCGCCTTCGCCGATGCCTTCAATCTCTCCACCGACCAGTCCGACTATCGCTGGGGACGCCTGCATCGCGTGGTGCTGGCCCACCCGCTCGGCGGGCCGTTCAACATCCCGCCCGCCGGTGGCGCCTTCCCGCAGCCGCTACCGAATCTGCCGGGAATTCCCACCGATGGCGGCCTGCACACTGTGGATCTCGGCAACCACCAGCTCACCCGCGACAATTCCAACGGCTTCATGTTCGCCGCTGGCCCCTCGCTGCGGTATGTGGCCAGCATCGAGTCCGATGGCATTGAGTCGGTGTCGAGCCTGCCTGGCGGTCAAAGCGGCGTTCCGGGTAGTCAGTTCTACGTCAACCTGTTACCCCGCTGGCTGACGAACGAAACCTTCCCGCTGCGCACCGACGTGGTGGACGTACCCGATGACAGGGATGATGACGACGAGGATCGGGACGATGATCGCTAATGACGACAGGGATGCCATCGCGACAGATATCGCAGGTAGCGGTCCACAACAGCGCCAGTTGGAACCCGATGACCAGACTGGCTGCGTCGGGTTGACCACCTGAGGCGAGCAGCGTAGGTCGAGTGCGGTGGCTTGATGAAGGGCCGCCGCAATGTCGCCTTGTGGGCCTCGGGCGAGATCGCGGCCGGGTGTCGCCGGATCGATCGCGTCCGAGGCCAACAGTCACCGCTCCCGACCGAAGATGGCATCGTCTTTCTGACGGTGGGAGCGGATGCCGACGAGATCGACTTCTATGAGTGACTGCCTGCGGCTGTCTGGCTCGAACAATCGTACGATACGTTGGATAACGAGTCGCGACAGAGCTATCTCATGAGTAGCAACGAAACCCAGGTCGGCACCAACGGCTTCATCCACGGCCCGAGAATCGCGTCGGCGTGTCGACCGTACGACAAGCAGCAGATGGCCGTGAATTCTGATGGCTCAGTGGATGTCCATGTCGGACCAACCGCGCCGGCCGGACTCATTGACAACCCGACCGCCGGCAAAGACTTCTGGCTGATCGCGCGCTTCTACGGCCCCGACAAAGTCCTGTTCGAGAAGACGTGGGTCATGCCCGACGTCGAGAAGGTGAGCTGAACGACATGACCAAAGCCAGGATGGCCACGGAGATCCCGGCCGCGATCACCACGCCTGACATCGTCGAGACGCGGCTTGGGACCCTCCGATTCACCGACGGGTTTCCAGACGAGGCCACGGCAGAGAAGGTGTTCGACAACCTCGACTTCCAGCATGCAGTGCAGGCGTTTCTGACGACGATGCCCGTCGCGTCGCTCAATGCCCAGCGGAAAGCGTTGCGCGGCTTCGGTCCCGACAATCAGACCGTCATCATCTTCGAGTCGCTGATGGATCCGCGCTCGCTGTTTCTCACCGCCAACACGGAGAGTATTTACGCGGTCGCCTGGCTCGATCTCAAGGACGGTCCCATCGTCGTCGAGAGTCCGCCGAACACGCTCGGACTTGCGGACGACTTCTGGTTTCGCTACGTCACGGACCTGGGCATCGCCGGCCCCGACAAGGGGAAGGGCGGCAGGTTTCTGTTCCTGCCGCCGGACTTCGCGGGCATGACGCCCGACGGCTACTACACGTTCAGGTCCCGCACATTCGGCAACATCTTTGCGACCCGCGGGTTTCAAGTGAACGGCGATCCGAAGCCGGGCGTGGAGGCCATCAAGCAGCAGTTGCGGATTTATCCGCTGGCGGACGCTGCGAATCCGCCTGTGACGAACTTCATCAACGTGTCCGGCAAGGCCTTCAATACGATCCATGCGATGGATGCCTCGTTCTTCGACGAGGTGAACGAGGTCATCCAGGAGGAGCCGATCGTTGCCGGCGATCCCGAAACGCTGGGACTGCTGGCATCCATTGGCATCGAGAAGGGCATGCCGTTCGCGCCGGATGCACGCATGAAGAAGATTCTGGCCGAAGCCGCAGCGGTGGGTCAGGCGACGGCCCGCGCCCTCGCCTATCGGTGTCGATTGAAGGAGGCGTTCTTCTATCCGGACAGTGCGTGGCTGACGCCGTTCGTGGGCGGCAGCTCCGAGTTCCTGCACAACGGCGCCCGACTGCTCGACGCCCGCTCGTTCTTCTTCTTCTACGCGACCGGCATCACACCCGCGATGGCGATCCAGCATGTAGGAGCGGGATCGGCCTATGCCGTCGCATTCGTGGACTCGCAGAAACGGCCGATGGACGGCAGCAAGACCTACAAGCTGCACCTGCCGCCCAACATCCCTGCCAAGCAGTTCTGGTCGCTGGTGCTCTACGACAACCAGACGCGCTCGATGCTGCAGACCGACCAGCCGTTCCCCAGCATCAGCAGCCAGAAGAAAGGCGTCGTGATCAACCCTGATACGTCAGTGGATGTCTACTTCGGGCCGACGGCGCTGTCAGGCAAGGAGAGCAACTGGGTGCAGACATGGCCAGGGAAGGGATGGAACGTCATCCTTCGCCTCTACGGACCGCTGCAGCCGTTCTTCGACAAGACGTGGCGCCCCAGCGAGATTGAAGACGTGCGATGACGACATCGCGACGCTCAGTCGAGTGCTCCGCCACCGAACGCGATGCGATCTGTCAAGTGAAAGAAGGAACGGTAGAACTGTGCAACGCCCAACAAAGTCACTGCGGTTCGATCTACGGAGCTCGCCGGGTCGGTCGGTCACGGCAGGATCGATTCACTGAATTTCTCCGCTGCGCCTAACGTGGTTTTAGGCGCGACGACCTGCCACCAACGCGCCCAAGTAGACCGCCGCCAGCTTGGTCAGGAACGAAACGGCGAACAGAACGGCGATCCTCGGAGTCAGCCCCGCTGCCAGCAGCACGCCGATGTCGATGAGGGCGTAGGCCAACCAGACCACCAAGGCTGCCTTGACCGCGAACTCGCCCTCCCACCAACCGCCGACCCACCAGCCTGCCAAGAACATCAGCGGAATGCCAGCGACGATGCTGCAATACGGTGCGGCGACCTTAATGTGGTCGTGGTAGTCACGACGCCGTGGTCATCGGTGTGGATGGGCACCCGCTCGAGGACATTTGTCGCGTTCATGCTGAGACCTTGCTCGAATCATACGCGGGCTCTCTCCCCTGGCCCGCTGCCCCCTGCGAGAACCGCCTTGATAGACAACAGGGTAGACAAATGGCCCGGGAGCCGCTTGTCTACCCTGAGCGGTCGCGCCGAGCGCCCGTCGTGAGCCCGAACAGACAGGCGCTAATAGAGGGGCCAATGGCCCCCGGGAGGCTTTCAGCACCCAGCGTTCGAGCGCGAAGCCTTCAGGCTGAGCACATGAGCCGTTGCCCCTGAACAACCGACTACCCGGCATCGGTCCGCTGTGCGGTGGGCGCAGCTCGCGTCTCCCCGCATCAACATTGCCGACCCGACCGTCCAGCCGGAATCAGATCGAGGAAGATCTGCCGAAGTTCTTGATATCGACCGTCGCGTCGCCGTAGATGAGCCTCGAAGAGTTCGGGATCGACCGCGAGCGCGTTATTCAGAACCAGGAACCTGAGGCGACCCTGCGAAGCTGAAGAAAAACCGAGTCGCGGACGTACCAAACGGCTGTGCTTTGGATATGCTTTGCGCGGGCGCGTCGGGCAGTTCCGCTCCGCGCCCGGCTCCATGGCCCTCCCTGCCGATCGATGGAGAGCGTTTCCCTGGAATCGTCATCATGATCAACCTGCGAACCCTCGCCACTCTCGTCCTCGCGCTCGCGTGCCCGCTGACGGCAGCCCAGGCCCAACCGCTCTCTGAACTGCTACCGAGCCTGCTCCTGCAGACGGTGGAGCTCGCCGCACCGCCGCCGAATTCCCCGTTTCAAAGCCACCAGGCGCACTTCCAGCCCACGACGACCGACAACATCGTTTTCGCGCCGAGGCAGTTCAATGGCGCCCTGGTGAACGCGCTGACCACTTTTCCGGTCGGCTCGTCGTCGGGCGGCTTCGTTTTCGAGGGCGACCCCGCAACCGGCGATTTCCGGCCGGCGAGCCGCACCTACGGTCCGTCGTTTGCCGAGCGCGCGCTCACGGCCGGCCGCGGAACCTTCAGCTTCGGGTTCACCTTCCAGCCCGCGAACTTCGACCACTTCGAGGGGAAGGATCTCGAGGATGGAAGCATCAAGTTCTACTTGAGGCACATCGAGACCCCTCCCGTCGGCGCCTTTCCCAATCCGTTCTTCGAGGGAGACCTCATCGAAACCTCGGTCTCCATGGAAGTGAAGACCGACACGAACGCCTTCCTGTTCAACTATGGTCTGACCGATCGGTGGGACATCGGTGCCGCGGTGCCGATCCAGCACGTCTCGCTGAGCGCGAGCGTGCTGGCCCGCGTCGACCGGGCCGCGACGGGGGCGACCACGCAGATCCACACGTTCACGGGTGACGACCCGAACGCCCGGCTCCAGACGGAAAGCGGCAGTGCGACCGGGATCGGCGACATCCTCATGCGGAGCAAGTACCGGATGTGGAACGTGGAAGGCGGCGGCCTGGCCATGGGCCTGGACTTGCGTCTTCCAACCGGCGATGAGGCAGACCTGCTCGGCCTCGGCACGACGCAGGCCAAGGTCACGCTGATCGGGTCGAAGGAGAGCGCCAACGGCTTCGCGCCGCATTTCAACCTCTCCTACACCTTCACGGGCGATGGCGACCTCCCCGCCGTGCAGATCTCCAAGGAATTCGGCTACATCGTCGGCGTCGAAGGCAGCGCCGGGCGGGTCTCCTTCGCCGGCGACCTGATCGGACGCACCTTGATTGACGCGGGCCGCTGGGGGGACGTGACCCGCACGTTTCCGCTCATAACCGGCAGTTTCGAGCGCACGGAGTTCGCTGTCGAGGAAGGCAACCTGAGCCAACTCATCGGAGCCGTCGGCGTCAAAGTGCTCGTCGCCTCCCGCTTCCTCGTCACCGGCAACGTGCTGTTTTCGATCAACGACGCCGGCCTCACGGACCGCTTCGTCCCCGTCGTCGGGCTCGAGTACGCGTGGGCCGGGACACGGTAGGAGTGAGGGGATGGCGCGGCCGAGCCGCGCCTATCGCTGTTGCGCGATCACCCACGAGGCGCCCCGGCGCTCGACCCTGAAGTTCAACGTGCTCTGGCGGCTCCCTCTCCGACCATCCTTGAACCGGAAGTTCCAGTTCGCGGTGCAGTTGGCTTCGGCGACGGTCGGGTTGAGCGGCTCGACCTTGCAGGCGCCTCCGCTCCAGGTGAGCTCGAATTGTGTCACCTGGCTGAACTGCTTCGACAGGCCCTCCCTCTGGGCCGCAGGAAGGTTGGGAAACACGCGGGCGATGTTGTCGACGTTGAGACTCGAATAGGCGTTCGCGTACGCGTCGAGCGTGCTCTGCACGGCGCGTGGATCGAACGCCGGCGTGTCTGGCTGCCGAATGGGCGGTGGCTGGACGGACGGCTGCTGCGTCGGAGGCGTCGAGACGGGCGGCTGCGCCGCGGGCGCCGGGCTCGGCGGCGCGGGCTCCGGGGCGCGCGGCGCATCGACGCGGGAGCCGGCAGGTTGCGGCTCAGGTCCGGGTCGCGTCTCGCTGGGTGGCTGTGGCGTCGGCTGCGGTTGCGCCTGGGCTGTCGCGGCACGCGCGGCGGCCTGTCCGAACAGGCCCTCGGCTTCCCAGTAGTGACGCACCGCATCGAGCGCGCGGCCCCGCTGGCTCTCACGCTGGGCCGTCTGAAACGTGCCGTCCGCGGCTGCAAAACCGGGCGCATCCCGCTCGTGCGCGTTGACCTTGCGGGCGTTCGCCCGCGAGCTCTCGGCGTCAGCACGCGCCGCGCGCGCGAGCCGCGCGAGGGCATCGCGGACGATCGGCTCGTTCCCCAACTGTGCGTTCGCCTCGACGGCGGCCGCAAGCGCACCCTGACGATCCTCCTGTCCAGCGAGCTGGAGGATGCGCGATGCGAGCGACTTCGCGCGCTCGGCGGGCGTGGCCGTGGTGGTTGCGGGCTCGGGCGGAACCGACACTGGTGACGGTGGCGCGGCGGCGTCCGGGTTGCTCGAGGCCGGCCCCGCAGATGGCGGGTTGGGGTCAGGGGCCGGTGGCAGAGTGGCTGGCTGGTCGTTCTGTGCCCGAACCGGAGCCGGCGAGCTCAGCCAGAACCGTCGCGCGACGAGAACGCCGACGACGAGCACGAGGATCGCGGCGACCGCGAGCGCTGCCACCTTCTGCCATTGCGGACGGGCGGGCTGTTCGGCCGCCGGGCCGGCCCTGGCGGTCTGCACGGTCGTGCCGACCCCGGCGCTCTGTGCTCGATGCGCCTTGGTATCTGCTTTGGCGGCCCTGGCCTTCGCGGCGGCGGCCTCGGCGCTCGCCCTCTGGGCCCGAACCTGGTCGGCCCGCGCCTTTTCCGCGCGCGCGCGCTCTGCCGCCGCCTGCTCGGCGGCCGCTTTCTCGGCGCGTGCCTTCTCCGCTCGTTCCTGCTCTGCGCGGGCTCGTTCGGCACGTTCCTGCTCGGCGCGCAGCGACGCCTGTCGTGCCTTCTCCTCGCGGGCCCTGGCGGCTTCCGCCTCGCGGGCGGCGGCCTCGGCAATCGCCTGCCGCGCCGCCTGCATCTCCTGGGCAATTCGCGGATGCTGCAGGCCGCTCTGTTCCAGCACGTTGAGCACGTCCGCGGGCGAACGCTTCCTGAATCGCCCACGCGCGCCAGCCAGCACCTCGTCAACGCGCCGCTCCAACGCCAGCGCCTCGGCGGCCTTGCGGATTCGTTCGAGCTCCGCGTCGAGGCGCGGGTGCGTCAGTCCGGCGCGCTCGAGGATCTCGATCCCTCGTTGATGTCGCTCCTTGGCCACCTGAGCGCCTGCGGCCTGAATCAGCCCGTCGACGTGCCGCTCGACCGCTGCGCCAATGCGCTGGCGCACTTCGAGCGCCTCGGTGTGCTCGGGATCGAGGGCCAGGGCTTCGTCGGCGGCGGCCGTTGCCGGGCCGAAGGCGCCGGCATCGAGCTGCTGCCTCGCGCGGTCGAGCGCCGCGGCAATGCGCTGGGCCCGTTCGCGCAGACGGCGCTGCTCGGCCTCGAGCCGCTCGTGCTCGGCACGGACCTGTTGCAGCAGCTCGTTGAACCCCGGCTCGGTCTGCGCCGCGTTTGCCAGGGGGCCGAGCACGCTGAGTGCCTCGTCGACGCGGCCGGCCGAGAAGGCGTCGCGTGCATGCGCCATCTGCTCGCGGCGCCGCTTCCGTTCCTCCGCGGCCCTTCGCCTGGCTTCTTCGGCTCGCCGCGCCGCGAATGCCTCCTCGATCTGGGCGCTCAGCGCCAAGGCAGGTGCAAACGCGTGATCGAGTCGGAGCATGGCGTCCACGTGCGCGCGCGCTGCTTCGAGATCCTGCCGGGCGTGCGCGTCAGTGGCTTGCCCCAAGAGGCTGGCAAGCTCCTCTTCCCGTCGGCGGCGCTCGATCTCGGCGGCCTTCTGGCGGCCGGCTTCCGCGATGAGATCCGACACGCCGGGCCATGCCGGCTCGGCCTGCCGAACCTGCTCCAGGCACTCGAGCGCCACGTCGAACTGTCCCTGGCGCAGCGCCTCTCTGCCGCTGTCGAACCTGGAATGCAGCCACGCGTGGCGTTTGCGCCGCTCCTCGATGGCGCGATCGACGCGAGAGCGAAGTGCGGTGGCATGGGGCAGGTCCCGCTTGATGGCAAGCGCTTCGTCCACGAGCCTGGACGCGGTCTCGAGGTCGCCCCGTTCGAGCCGCGCCTCGCCGGCGCGTACGCGGTCGGCCGCCCGTTGCAACGCCTGCCGCCGCGCTTCGATGTCGGTCCGAAGCGCCGCCAGGTCCTCTCCCGCGCCGAGCTGCTCCGCCTCACCCAGGGCGGCGTCTGCCGCGGTGAGGTCGTCGCCCGCGAGTGCCGTCCGCGCGGACGTCACCCGTGCCTCGCGTTGCTGGAGGCGCGCCTCCTGCTCGCGCCGCAGCTGCTCCTGCTCGAGCGCGAGCGCCGCCGCGATGCGCTGGCGGAGTGTGACCGCACCCGAGTTCTCCGGATTCAGCGTGAGCGCCTCGTCGATGGCGGCGCTCGCCTCCTGGAGCGCGCCGCGCTCGAGCTCGGCGCGCGCGCGGTTCATCGCGGCCCCGAACCTGCGCGCCCAGTCGCGCCGACGTTCCTCCTCGGCAACCGCCCGGTCGAGGCGTTCCCGCAGCTCGATGGCGGCGGCGGAGTCGGGCTGCGCCGCGACGACGAAATCGATGGCCACCCGGGCTTCGACGAGCCGCTGCGCCTCGAGGTGCCCCGACGCCTCAGAGAGAAGCGCCTCGACCCGCTGCGCTTCGCGGGCCGCCTGCGCCGTACGCTGCAGCTCCCGGACGCGCAGGTCGTCGGGGTCTATGGCGGCCGCGTGCTCGCACAAGACGAGTGCGCGATCGAGGTCTCGTGCATCGAGGGCCACCTGCGCCGACACGATGAGCGCGGACAGGCGATCCGGGGTCAACGCGGGCACGCCCGCCGATCCGCTGTGACTCGGCGTATTCAGGACGAGCGTCTCGCCGGTGGTCGATCGCTGGTCGGGCGAGTGCTCCAGATCGATCCGCTGGCGAATGCGCGTCAGCTCACGCCGGAGCACGTTGAGATCCTGGTACCGGCGGTCCGTGTCACGGTCGAGGCACTTGTTCACGCATTGTTCGATCGCGGGATCGATGCCGGGACACACGTGCGAGAGCGGGTCGGGTGAGGCGTGGACGATCTTGTAGAGCACCTCGGCCATCTGGCCGGGAAAAGCCCGCTGATAGGCGAGCAACTCGTAAAAGACCGCGCCGACGGCGAATACGTCGCTGCGATGATCGACGCCGTCGGGCGCGCCGGCAATCTGCTCCGGCGACATGTAGTTGACCGTGCCAACCAGCACGCCGTGATGCGTCAGGCCGGAGCCGGCCAGCTTGACAATCCCGAAGTCGAGCACCTTCAAGCCGCCGTCGGCGTCGACGATCAGGTTGGCCGGCTTGATATCGCGATGGACGATGTTGGCGCGATGGGCGTGCGCCAGGCCGGCGCAGAGTCCCTCGATGAGCTCGAGCTTTCGCGTGATCGGGAGAGGCTCCCGCCGGCGAATGATGGCCGCGAGCGACTCGCCCGGGACGTACTCCATCGCGATGAACGGCCGCTCTTGAAAGAGACCGAACTCGTAGATGGTGACAATGTTGGTGTGTGACAGGCGGCCGGCGGAGCGGGCTTCGCGTTCGAAGCGCTCGCGGAGCTCGTCGCTGTCGAAACCTTCGCGGAGCAGCTTGATGGCGACTGGCCGGTCGAGCATGGGGTCGCGACCGAGATAGATGTCGCCCATCCCGCCGCTCGCCAGAAAGCGCTCGATCCTGTACTTACCGATGACCTCTGGCGTTGATGACACCCCGCTCTCCGACCGGATTAGCGCGCCCGGACCCGTACCCGAGGCTTCTTCTAAGACTCCGGCCATTCTACAGGATCGTCAAGATCCCAACCGGATCGGGAGAACGGTCCGTGAGGGCCGGAGTTGTGCGATAGTCGAGGCGACCATGCTGGCCTACAAGGGTGTGACGCATCCCGGCCGGGTGCGCAAAGTGAACGAAGACGGGTTCTGCCACGACGCGCGGCTCGGCCTCTTCCTGGTCGCCGACGGCATGGGAGGGCACAACGCCGGCGAGATCGCGTCCAAGATGGCGCTCGAGAGCGTCTACGCCTTCATCCGCCGGACGAACGACGACGAGGAGTTCACCTGGCCGTTCGGCGTGGACACGTTCCTCTCGTACGACGCCAACCGCGTGCGCACGGCTCTCCGTCTCGCCAACCGGCGGGTGTTCCAGGCGAGCGAGGAAGGCGTCGAGCATACCGGCATGGGCACCACCATCGTCGCCGCGCTGGTGACCCGGGGCACGTTGACCTACGCCACCGTGGGCGACAGCCGGCTGTACCTCGTTCTCGGACGGCACCCTGAGCCGACTCACCGTCGACGACTCGTGGCTTGCGACGGTCATCACGCCGGACACGGCGCTCGATCCGGCTCAGATCGAGCGGCATCCTCTCCGGCACGTCATCACCAAGGCCATCGGCACCCTCGCGGACACGGAAGTGGACATTCACGAGCGGGCGCTCGCACCAGGGGAGACGCTGCTGCTCTGCAGCGATGGGCTGCACGACATGGTGACGGATGAGAAGATCCGTCACGAGCTCGCCGCCGGATCGTCGCTCGACGTCACCGCCGAGAGCCTCGTCGAGCGCGCCCTCGAGGCGGGCGGCCGCGACAACGTCACCGTCCTGCTCGTGCGATACGACACCTAGACAGTTCAATTGTGTTGACAACGGGCCCGCCAAGGTGGCGCCGGGCTTCAGCCCGGCCAACACGGGCCCGGGCAGGCCTAAAGGCCTGCGCCACATTGTCAACACAAGTGAACTCCGGGATTAAGAAGTGACGAGTGACGAGTTCGAGTGGGCCAGTTATCAGAACGGGTTCGTAAGCGCGCGGCGGATCCGCTCGCCGTAGGTGCGCCCCGACTGCAGGCGGTGCCCCGACCTGAGCTCGATCACATACTGGCCGTGCGCGATCGACCACAGCTGCGCGATGCGCCGGACGTTCACGATGTGCGATCGATGGATGCGCAGGAAACGGTCGGAATCGAGCACGGCCTCGATCGTGTTCATGGGCACGTGCAGCAGGTGGGTCGCCGCGCCCGCGTGCAGTCGGACGTAGTTCTGGAACGCCTCGATCCAGTCCACCTCGTCGACTGGCACGAAGATGGTGCGGTCGCCGGATCGAATCGCGAATCGCTCGAGCTGCCGCGGCGGATTCGCGACGGCATCGAGCATCGCCAGCACTTGTCGCGTGCCTTCCTCGTGCGGCACGCCTCGTAGCCTGCCGATGGCTCGCTTGAACGCGAGCGCAAAGCGCTCCTCCGTGACCGGCTTGAGCAGATAGTCGATCGCCGCGACCTCGAACGCCCGGATCGCATACTGGTCGTGCGCGGTCACGAAGATCACGGGTGGCATGCGCTCTGCGCCAATGGCGTGGACGACCGCAAAGCCGTCGGTTCGCGGCATCTGCACGTCGAGGAGCACCAGGTCCGGCTTCTGCTCGCCAATGAGGGCGACCGCCTCTCGTCCGTTTCGCGCTTCCGAGACGGATTCAACCTGCGGCTGACGGCCGAGCAGCCGCTTCAACCCCTCGCGCGCGAGAGGCTCGTCGTCCACGACGAGAACCCTCAATCGCATCGTCCGCCCTGTAGCGGGACCGTCCGGATCGGCAATGTGACCGTGACGCGCACGCCTCGAGCCGCCGCCGGCTCGACGACGAGACGGGCGCTCTCGCCGTACAGCCGTGCCAATCGGGTCCTTGTGTTGGTCAGCCCGATTCCGGAGTGGCCAGGCCTGGGCGATAGAAGCCCGGGCCCATCGTCCGACACGACCAGCGCGAGCAAGCCGTTCGTGCTGGTTGCCCCCACTTCGATCGTCACCGCTTCCTCGCTCTCGCCGAGGCCATGGCGGACGGCGTTCTCGACGATCGGCTGCAGCACCATGTGCGGCACGAGGATGTCGGACAGCGCGGGAGCCGGCGCAATGCGCACCCTCAGCCGGTCCTCGAACCGCACCTGTTCGATCGAGAGGTACAGCCGCAGGAATTCCAGTTCGCGCCACAGCGGCACTTCCTGCGCCTCCACGTCTTCGAGCGTGAGACGAAGGAGATCGCCGAGCCTCGCGACCATCGCTTCGGCCTGCGCCGTTTTCTGCTGCTGGATCAAGACGATGATGGCGCCGAGCGTGTTGAAGAGAAAGTGCGGCTGCAGCTGCATCTTGAGGGCGCCCAGCTGCGCCGTTGCGAGCTGCTGCGCGAGCTCGGATGCCTGCACCCTCAGCTCGAATGCCTCCCGCTCGCGAATCTTGGCGTTCTTCTGCGACCGGTACACGGCCTGGAGCGCGATCACGGCCCAATACCGGATGACGCCGCCCTGAATGCCGAACGACAGCATCACTCTGACGCCCGCGGCAATCGACGTCGGCGGCGTCGCGGCTGGGAAGACGCCGAGCAGGAGCAGCAGCGGGACTTCGATCACCGTCGCCATGATCGAGAAGACCACGCTGAAGCAGAGATGCCATCCTGCGTTGGTGACGCGCCGCTCGACCGGCCAGCGGTCGCCGAGCCACAGGAGCGCCGGCGTGAGCGCGGCGCAAACGTACATGCCCGCCATCCAGCCGACGAACACGTACTTCCAGGGCACGGCCTCGCCTCGATAGAGCCGCGGCACCGAGTCCTGGGTGATGTAGAAAAGCCCGGCGATGGTCCAGGCGAGCCAGAGTCCCGCGATCAGCCGGATCTGCTGACGCACCCGAGGCGACATCACCGCTTCATTCTGCCGTGGGTTGGGCTCAGCCGAGCCAGCTTTTGACGAAGCGGCCTGCCGCGATGACCGACGCTCGCCGGGGCCTGGGTCCAGTTCGGCAATGCCGGCGGGACGGTTTGTCAAAAACACGTCTCGGTCTCCTTCGACGCCGCGCCAGGATCTGCCCCATGCCGAAGACGAGAACCGATGCCGAAAGGACGACGACGATGACCCGGTTGTGTGCGTGGATCGCTGGAGTGTTGGTGGTGCTATGTGTGTCATTGGGCGCAGCCGCGGCGCAAACTCGCGCCACGGACATGAACCAGGCGCCGGGCGTCCTTCCAAGCGGGCTTGGCGACGCCGTCGATCGTGACGTCGCGAAAGTTCGTGACGCGACGGCCAGGTTCAAGACGACCGAGGCTGCGGAAGCCGCCGGCTACAAGCGGGTAACCGACTGCGTCGAGTCACAACCGGCGGGCGCGATGGGCTACCACTTTCAGAACAACGCGCTGCTCGACACGACGCTCGACGTCGACCATCCGGAGGTGCTGGTCTACGAGAGGAAGCCGGACGGCGCGTTCAAACTGAATGGCGTCGAATTCCTCGTGCCAATCTCCGCCTGGACGGCCGCCGAGCCGCCGCGCATCATGGGGCAGGCCCTCAAGAAGGCGGATCGCCTGGGCATCTGGTACCTCCACGTCTGGACGTGGGAGCCGAGTCCGAGCGGTCTTTTTGCCGACTGGAACCCCAACGTCAAGTGCGGGGACACCTCATCGACGCATCATTAGATCGCCGGGTCCAAGGGTCGAAGGGGCAGCTTCAAACGCATACGCGGGTGAGGCAACGGATCGCCGGATCGCTTCGTCTGAGAATCGACAACGGCACGGGAGAGGTTTGCGCAGGTGCCGGTGCGACCGACCCCTTGTTTTCAATGGCCCGCCAGGTCCTGGTGCGTCCAGGGGGTGCCAGGAGGAGGAACCCTTCGATGCGGCTCAGGCAACGGCTCGAAGAACTGCTCAGCGACGTCCGCCTGGCAGTGCGGCAGTTGATCTCGGCCCGGGGGTTCACGCTGGTGGCAGCGCTCACCCTGGCGCTCGGCATCGGCGTCAACAGCGCCATCTTCTCGCTGGCCGATGCGGCGCTGATGCGGCCGCTGCCGTTTGGCGAAGCCGGGCGACTGGTCATGCTGTGGGAGCGCACACCGAAGTCGCCCAAAACCGGTGTCTCACCGCTGAACATGCGCGACTGGAACCTGCAAAGCCGGTCGTTCGAGGGCATCGCCTTCGTCCAGCGGGGCATGGGCGGCGGGCCGCTGCTGACCGCGCCTGACGGCTCGATCGAAACGGCGGAGCGTCAGAGCACCAGTGCCAGCTTCTTCGACGTCCTCGAGGTGGTCCCGATTGTGGGCCGCACGTTCAAGCCCGAAGACGACGGCCCGTCGCCGCGCGTGGTGCTGCTCGGCGAAGCCGTGTGGCGGCGCCGATTCAGCGGCGATCCTTCGATTGTCGGCCGTCTCGTGCGGCTGAACGGCCAGCCGTATACCGTCGTCGGCGTGGTCGCCGACAACGTGCAGTTCTCGAGGCCAGCCGAGATCTGGACGCTGGCGGGGCAGTTCCCGGACATTCCGGCGTTGCGCGCCGCCCGCGCCTTCGACGTCGTCGCGCGGCTGAAGGCCGGGGTATCGATCGAGGCGGCGCAGGCCGAGCTGAACGTCATTGCCGACCGGCTCGCGCAGGCATATCCCGAAGCGAACAAGGGTACCGGCGTGATCGTCGAGCCGGTCCGCGCCGGCATCGTCGGCAGCGATCTGGCGACGACGTCGATGTTCCTGCTGGGCGTGGTGGGCTTCGTGCTGCTCCTGTGCTGCGCGAACGTCGCCAATCTGCTGCTCGCGCGGGCTGCCGCGCGCACCCGTGAGATCGCCGTGCGGTCCGCGCTCGGCGCCGCGCGCGGACGCATCATCAGGCAGCTGCTCACGGAGAGCCTCGTGCTCGCGGTGCTCGGGGGGATGCTGGGCATCGGCGTCGGCGCCGCGATTCTCCGGGCCGCGCCAGCGCTGATTCCGCCGGGTCTGTTGCCGGCGGCAGTGACGCCCGCGTTCGACGCGCGGGTCGTGCTGTTTGGTCTGGCCGCGGCGCTGGCGGTGGGTGTCGTGTTCGGTGTCATCCCGGCGTGGCAGGCGACGGGCGGATCGCTTGCCGGCGTGATGGCGTCCGAGAGTCGGTCCTCGACCTCTACGAGCCGGCGCTTCCGCAGCCTGCTCGTGTCAGGCGAAGTGGCCGCGGCGGTCGTGCTCCTGTGCGGTGCCGGGTTGCTGCTGCAGACGCTGCTGAAGCTGGTCGGCGGCGACACCGGCTATCGCGCGACGAGCGAGTCGATCCTGACGCTCGACTTCAGCGTGCCCACGGGGGAGCGCTCACGGTATCCAGCGGCGGAAGCCGTCACACAGTTCTACGAGGCGGTGGGTCGCGACGTCAGCGCGCTGCCCGAGGTGCGCCGCGTCGGCTGGGCGTCGAGCCTGCCGTACGGCACGAGCGAGCTGGGCCGGTGGGCGTTCGAGATCATCGGCGATCCGCAGGTCGAGGCGGGCGATCGGCCGAGAGCGGAGTACACGACCGCGGATCCCGGATACTTCGGCACGCTCGACCTGCCGATCGTGAGCGGGCGCGGCTTCAACGATCGCGACACGCTGCACAGCCTGCCTGTGTGTCTCGTCAACGAGGCGTTCGTGCGCCGGCATTTCCAGGGCCGCAACCCGGTCGGCGCGCGTCTCGAGCTCATCGCGCCCTTCAACGGGCCCGCACAGATCCGCGAGATCGTCGGCGTGGCGCGGCAAACCAGCGGCGAGCCCGATGCGCCCGAAGAGCTGCTCCAGGTCTACGTGCCGCTGGCGCAGTTCCCGACCGGCGACGTCTACATGGTGGTGCAGCCGTCGGCCGGCGCGGCGGAGACGCTGACGCCGCTCGTGCGGCGGGTCGTCGCTCGAATCGATCCCGACGTGCCGGTGCGGCGCGACCGGACGCTCGAGACGCTGTCGATTGCGTCGACCGCGGGCTATCGCTTCCGGGCGGAGATGGTCGGGACGTTCGCGGCGCTGGCGCTCGTGCTGGCAATGGTGGGGGTATTCGGAGTGCTCGCCTACACCGTGCAGCAGCGGCAGCGCGAGATCGGCGTACGCATGGCGCTGGGCGCCACCTCCCTCCGTGTGACGTGGCTCGTGTTCCGTGACGCCGGCTGGATGATCGCGACCGGCGCCGTCGTCGGCATGGTGCTCGCGGCACTTTCGGGACGGCTGGTCGCGACGTTCCTCTTCGGGGTCGATCCACTCGACCCGCTGACATTCGTCAGCGTGCCCGTCGTCATCCTGCTCACGGCGATCGCCGCCGCTGCGGCCCCGGCCTGGCGTGCCAGCCGCATAAACCCCGTCGAGGCGTTTCGCTACGACGGGTGAGTCAGTCATTGGCCTGGGACGCAGCAACCTCATGCTTCGCTGGTCCTCAGCTGTCCTTGACAAGCATCGACAACTGAGTAAGAGTGCTGAGGATGCCGCGCCATGAAGCCTTTCAAGGCTCGCTTCCGCTCCTCGTGCTGAAAATTCTGTCACGGCGAGGCCCTCTGCACGGCTACGGCATCACCGTGCGGATTCATGAAGCGACGGGCGACGTGCTGCGCGTCGAAGAAGGCTCGCTCTACCCGGCACTCCACCGGATGGAAGAAGCCGGCTGGATCACCGCCACCTGGACGATCACGGACAACAAACGGCGGGCCCGCGTCTACGAAATCACCGAGCCAGGGACGTGAACGACTCGACGTGGACGAGCGACGCTGGGTCGCCGTCAACGCCGCCGTCCTGCGGGCCCTGAAGCACGCGTAGGAGCGTTCGGCATGTCCTGGCTTTCGCGTTTCGTCAGCGTGATCCGCAGCGACCGTCTGAATCGCGATCTCGACGACGAGATTCGATTTCACCTGGACGCGCGAACCGAGGAGCACACGCGAGCGGGCTTGTCCCTCGAGGAGGCCAGCGCACGGGCTCGCCGGCAATTCGGCAGCCCGGCGCTCGTCCGTGACGCGAGCCGGGACATCAAGGTGTTTCCGCGCCTCGAATCGATTCTTCGCGACGTCGCATTCGCGATGCGGCTGTGGCGGCGGAACAAGCTCGTCACGGGCGCGGCGCTGGTGTCCCTCTCACTTGCCGTCGGAGCGTGCACCGCGGCCTTCTCCCTGATCGACGCCCTGATCCTCCGGCCGCTGCCGGTCGACGATCCGCAGTCCCTGGTCTACGTCGCCTTGCGCGGCCCGACGGACGCCCGGGATGGCCTCAGCTTCAACTACCCGCTCTTTCGCGAGATGCGCACGGCAAGCAGCCGGCAGGTCCGGCTGTTCGCGTTGAGTGACCAGGCGAGGCGCGACGCCGTCTTCGACGACAGCGGGCAGGTCGAAAAGGTCTATGGCCAGTGGGTTTCTGGCGATGCCTTCGCCATCCTCGGGGTGAAGCCGGCGCTCGGCAGGGTGCTGGCCTCGACTGACGATGTCAATCCAGGGCAGCACCCGGTCGCGGTCTTGAGCTACGACTTCTGGAAGCGTCGATTTGCCGGGAGCCCGGAGGTTCTCGGCCGTTGGGTCACGATTCGGGAGAAGCCGCTTCAGATCGTGGGAGTGGCGGCGAAGGGCTTCACCGGCGTCGAGCCGGGCATCATGACCGACATCTGGGCTCCCACGATGATGTGGGACGATCGCGCGATCTCGGACCCGGCTACCCGCTGGTTCCGGATCTGGGGGCGGCTGCACGCCGATGTCGCGCCGGGGCCGGCGCGTACTGTTCTGCAGAGCGTCTTCACCAGCTTCGCCCGCGACCAGGTGGCCAGGCGGTCCGAGGAGTCCCGGGATCGTCTCGAGCAGCTGCTGAACACGCGGGTCCACCTGCGATCCGCCGCGACCGGCCCATCCGGGCTCCGCGAGGACTTCGCGCGCGCATTGTGGATGCTCGGCGCCCTCGCCGCAATGGTCCTGCTCGTCGCGTCCATGAACGTCGCGAGCCTGCTGGTGGCACGCGCGGCTGCCCGGCAGCGCGAGATGGCGCTGCGGGCATCGATTGGCGCCGGACGTGGCCGCTTGATCCAGCAGGCGTTGATCGAGAGCGGATTGTTGGCGCTCACGTCATGCGCGCTGGGCGCAGTCCTGTCACTCGTCGCGACACCGATGATCGTGTCGATGATGTCAACGTCGGCGACGATCGTGCGCCTCGATGTGTGGCCGGACTGGCGCGTCCTCGTGTTCCTCGGCGGTCTGGCCGTCCTCGTGACGTTCTTGTTCGGGCTCGCGCCCGCGCTGCACGCCGCCGCCGCTCCGCCAGCAGACGCGCTGAGATCTGGAGGAGGAAGGCACGCGACGCGCGTGGGTCTGTTCCGGCCCCTCGTTGCCGCGCAGATCGCGTTCAGTTTCGTCGTGCTGTTCGTGGGCGGTCTGTGCCTGGCGAGCTTCGCGAAACTGCTGCGCACCGATCTCGGGTTCGACGCGAGCAACCTGACGCTCGTGAGTGTCACGGCCTCGTCTGCGGGCGAGGACCACGGGCCATCCCCGGCCGCGTGGGCCTCGTTGTTGGAACGTCTGGAACACACCCCGGGTATCGACGCGGCGAGTCTCTCCAGCTGGGGCCTGTTCACAGGCTCCGGGCGCAACAAGAGCGTGCGAATCCCGGGTCGACCGGTCGATGCCTATACCCCGTGGTATTTGCCGGTGTCCCCGGGGTTTCTGCGCACGATGCGAATCCCCCTCGTCGCGGGACGGGATTTGGAGTGGCGGGATGCGCGGCCGGAACTGTCGACCGCGGTCATCGTGAACGAGAGCTTCGCCAGGCGGTACTTTCCGGGTGAGTCGGCGATCGGCAAGCGATTCTTCCGCATCGATGGAGGAGCCACGCTGGCTGCCCAGGAAGTGATTGGCGTTGCAAAGGACGCAAAGTACACCGACATTCGAGAGCCGGCACCACCAACGGTTTACGAAGCCTACTGGCCGCAGAACGCAGCCGTGGTTCAGATGCGGACGCGCCTGGAGATGGGAGCGCTGCGGGCGGCTCTGCGAGAAGAAGTTCGCCGTGCGCATGCCGCGTTTCGCCTCGGCGACGTCACGCCGCAGTCCACGCTCGTGGACAACCACCTCGTGCGAGACCGTGCCCTGGCGCTGCTGTCGGCGTTCTTTTCCCTGGTGGCGAGCATCCTGGTGGTGGTCGGAGTCTACGGGCTCCTCAGCTACACCGTGCTTCAACGGACGCGAGAGATCGGGATTCGTCTCGCCCTGGGCGCACACCCGATGCGGATTGCGGCCCTGACCCTGCGGGACGTTGGCGGAATGACGGTGATCGGTCTCGTGATTGGAGGAGTCGGCGCTGCGCTCACCGGCCGATTCATGACCACGCTGTTGTACGAGGTCACGCCGTCGGACATGTGGAGCATCGCCGCACCCCTGCTCGCGCTGCTGGCAGCGTGCGCGTTCGCTGCGGTGATCCCGGTGCAGCGTGCGATGCGAATCGCCCCTGCCACGGCATTCATCGTCGAATGAGGGCGAATCGCCCGGATTTCTCCCTGACCTCAGCACGTCGGAACCCCATCACGCGGACCTACGATTTCGGCATCAGCTTCTCGACGATCTGATCGACGGTGAAGCTCGCCGCCTTTTGTCGCGGTGGGAACTCTTTGAAGCTCTCGAGCCACTGGTGCACGACCGCCTGCGCGGCGTACTGGTACGGGACATGCTCGACGAACCAGTCGTTGTATCTGATGCTGTCCTCGCCCGCCTCGAACGGATCCGATCGCAGATCGAACATCTTGGGGATGCGCATCTGCTTCAGCGGCTCGCGCCAGACCTCGAGTCCCGTGGCGAGCTGCTCGGCGAACACGATCTTGTACTGTTGCACGCGCAACGCCATCAGGTCGCCATCGTCGCTCCAGTAGATGAAGCCGTCGCGCGGGCAGGGCTCCTTGCCGGACAGGAACGGCAGCAGGTTGTAGCCATCGATATGCACCTTGAAGGTCGTCCCGCCGATATCGTGTCCCTTCTTGAGCTTGGCGACGATGTCCGGATCCCCGGCTGCGGCCGCGAAGGTCGGCAGGAAGTCCGTGAGGGACCCGATCTCGTTGATCACCTCGCCGGGCTTGATGACGCCAGGCCACCGCATCACGCAGGGGACGCGCCAGCCGCCCTCCCAGTTCGTGTCCTTTTCGCCGCGGAACGGCGTCGCGCCGCCGTCCGGCCAGATGCATTCTTCCGCGCCGTTGTCCGTGGTAAAGACGACGATCGTATTGTCGGCCACGCCGAGATCGTCGACCTTCTTCAGCAGATCACCAACGTAGCCGTCGAGCTCGACCATCCCGTCGGGGTACAGGCCATGCCCGGTCTTGCCCACTGACGACGGCTTCAGATGCGTGAACACGTGCATGCGCGTGGGGTTGAAGTAGCAGAGCCACGGCACGTTCTCCTTGGTCTTGCGCGCCATGAAGTCGAGGGCGGAGGCCAGGAACTCCTCGTCCACCGTCTCCATCCGCTTCCTGGTGAGTGGGCCCGTGTTCTCGATGGTCTGCTTGCCAACCTTCCCGAACACCGGATCGACGGTCGCATCGTCCTTGTCCGTCGCCTTGCACTTGAGGACGCCGCGGGGTCCGAATCTGGCCTTGAACTTGGGGTCCTTGGGGTAGTCGACATACTCGGGCTCTTCCTCGGCGTTGAGGTGATAGAGGTTCCCGAAGAACTCATCGAAGCCATGCACCGTCGGCAGGTGCTCGTTGCGATCGCCGAGATGGTTCTTGCCGAACTGGCCGGTCGCGTAACCGAAGCCCTTGAGCACCTGGGCGATGGTCACGTCTTCGGCCTTGATCCCCAGGGTGGCGCCGGGCATGCCGACCTTGGTCAGGCCCGTACGGATCGGCTGCTGGCCCGTGAGGAACGCCGCACGGCCAGCGGTGCAGCTTTGCTGGCCATAGAAGTCCGTGAACATCGCGCCCTCGCGGGCGATGCGATCCATGTTCGGCGTGCGATAGCCCATGACGCCGTGGTTGTAGCAGCTCAGATTGAACCAACCGATGTCGTCCGCCATGATGAAGAGAATGTTTGGTTTGCCCGTCTTTGCCATTTGAAGTCTCCTGTACGCTTACTGGCGTCGGCGCCGTCTCCGATCACAGTCGAACGCGAAGAGTCTACACCTCTGCACACGAACCTCACACGGCCGTCGAGAACTCAGTTGCGCACGACCGCCGCCCGCCAACCTGCTCTGAGTTGAGCGCTCCGCTGGTCCACCACACCGCGCGAACTCGCGCGTCGGCCGAGATCGACACTCTCCTGCGGATCCGTCTGATGATCGTATAACTCAACTCCCACGATATCGCCGGTGCTGGTTCGCCACTCGGACGCCCCTCATCGTCAGCGTTCCGTGGCAGAAGCGTCCTAACGGACGCGCGTCTGCGCTCGTCGAACTCGTGGAGGTGGCGGCAATTGCGTTGGCATGTGTCTCGGCAACGGCGCCTGCCGCTTCCCGACGCGGCAACTGCGATGAAAAGGACGTTGACGCCAGCGCGGCCGATGGGCGGGCGGGCTCGGCGAGATCGCGAGACTTCAGAACGAATCGAAGAAGAGTGGTGACCCTAAATTTCGCCAGTTGGAACCGCATTGGCGAATTGCTCAGACGGCTTGACGGACTTCGACAGGTTGCCTAATCGTGCTTGGGCAGGTCGAGCCGTAACGCAATGGCGTTGATTAGGAACATTCCGACAAGGGGGAAGTCAGCGGCGGCTGCCGCGGAATGACCGTGCTGGGGAGTAGAATTCACAACTCGTGGCACTCCCCCCTTATGATCGGCAGCGCCTGAAAGAGGTGTTCGCGGGCGCGCGGGCGCTGCCAGCGGAACGACGCCCGGCGTACCTGGCCGAAGCCTGCGGAGGCAACGAGGCCCTGCGCCAGGAGGTGGAATCGCTCCTGGCGTCGGACGAGCGCGCCAAGAGCTTCCTCGAAACGCCTGCTGCGGTTCAGGTCCAGGACGCCTTCGCAGGAAAGAATCTCGAGGGCCAGCGGATCGGCTCGTATCAGATCGAGGCATGGATCGGCGCGGGCGGGATGGGCGAGGTCTACAGAGCCCTCGACACGAAGCTGAATCGCCAGGTCGCGATCAAGGTCCTGCTGCCGGCCGTTGCCGACGATCCCGATCGCCTCGCGCGCTTCAGTCGTGAAGCGCAGGTGCTCGCCTCCCTCAATCATCCGCACATCGCGCAGATCCATGGCCTCGAAGACGCCAGCGGCGTACGAGCCTTGGTCATGGAACTCGTCGATGGCCCGACGCTCGCCGATCGGATCGCGCAGGGGGCCATTCCCGTCGACGGGGCGCTGGCGATGGCGAAGCAGATCGCCGAGGCGCTTGAAGCGGCGCACGAGCAAGGGATCATCCATCGGGACCTGAAGCCGGCGAACATCAAGATTCGCGAGGACGGCACTGTGAAGGTGCTGGACTTCGGGCTGGCGAAGGCCCTCGACCCGACAAGCGGCGCGCGTGTGGAGCGCGATAGACCCCGCCGACTCCCGGCGCGCGTCCGACGGAGCCTGGCGTCATCCTCGGGACGGCGGCCTACATGAGTCCCGAACAGGCCAGGGGTCGCCCGGTGGACAAACGCGCGGACATCTGGGCGTTCGGCGCGGTGCTCTACGAAATGCTGACCGGCCGACCCGTGTTCCCTGGCGAGACCGCGTCGGACACGATCGCCGCGATCCTCCAGCATGAGCCGGACTGGGCTGCACTGCCCGCCAACGTGCCGTCCTCGATTCGTACGCTCATCCGTCGATGCCTGGCAAAGGAACGGCGGCAGCGCATCGCCGACATCTCGGTGGCACTGTTCGTCCTCGAAGACCCATCGAGCGCACCGTCGTTGCCAGGGGCGATCGCGCCACGGCCATCACTGTGGCGCCGCCTGGCCATCCCTTCCAGCACGTGGCTCCTCGGCGGCGCAATGGTCGGGCGCCATCGTCTGGTTTGCCACACGCGTCCCCACTCCGCCTCCGCGCGTGTCGCGCTTCGTGATCACGCCACCGAGCGCTGCGGCGCTGACGGTGAGCGGGTTATTTCGCGACCTGGCCCTTACACCTGATGGCACGCGCCTGGTGTACGTCGGCGGCAACGGCGCGTCACTCTTCGTGCGAACGCTCGATCAGCTCGACGCCACGCCACTCACCGGGCTCAACGCGGCGTTTGGACCGTTCGTCTCGCCAGACGGCCAGTGGATCGGTGTTCACGACTGGAGCCTCGGCTCCGGCCCTGAAGAAAGTCGCGATCACCGGCGGGCCGGCGGTCACGATCGGTCACCCTGACGGCCCCACTCGCGGCGCGAGCTGGGGCGCGGACGGCACGATCATCTTCGCCACTACCAATGCGACGACGGGCCTGCAGCGGATCGCGGCCGCGGCGGCGAGCCGACCGTGCTGACGCGGCCGAACCGGGCGGCCGGCGAAGCCGACCATATCTGGCCGGAGATTTTGCCGGGCGGCCAGGCGGTGCTGTTCACGATCACCGCCACGACTGGCCGCCTCGACCAGGCGCAGGTCGCCGTCCTCGATCTCCGCACCGGCACGCAGACCGTGCTGATTCGGGGCGGCAGCGACGCGCGCTACGTGTCGAGCGGCCATCTCATATACGCCGCGGAGGGGACGCTGCGGGCTGTCGCCTTCGACCTCGCCCGGCTCGCCGTCGTCGGTACGTCCGTTGCGGTTCTGCCCCAGGTGCAGACGAGCGCGACCGGCGCTGCAAACGTGGCGGTGGCGGCGAATGGAACGCTGGTCTACGTGCCGGGCGGCGTGGGGGTGACAGAGAGAACGCTGGTGTGGGTGGACCGTCACGGCCAGGAGACGCCCTTGGCTGCACCGCCGCGGTCCTACGTCTATCCCCGGCTCTCACCGAACGGTGCGCGCCTGGCGTTCCTCATCGACCGCCAGGAACTGGATATCTGGCTCTTCGATCTGTCCCGCTCGACGCTCACGCGTCTGACCTCTGATCCGGGGCTCGAGACCTATCCGGTCTGGACGCCCGATGGCCGCCAGCTCCTCTTCAGCTCGGAGCGGGCGGGCGGGCGGAATCTTTTCGCGCAAGCCGCCGACGGCACCGGCGCAACCACGCGGTTGACCGAGAGTGCGAACGCGCAGTTCCCGACATCCGTCTCGCCCGATGGCACGCGGCTCGTGTTCACGGAGATCGCGACAGCGACTGAGGCGGGGGACGTGCTGCAGCTCCGGCTGGATGGAAGGCATACGGTGACACCGCTCGTGCAGACGCCGTTCAGCGAGCGCAACGGCGAGGTATCGCCCGATGGCCGGTGGCTCGCCTACGAAGCCAACGATTCGGGGCGATTTGAAATCTACGTGCGGCCGTTTCCGGACGTCGCGAAAGGCCTATGGCAGGTGTCGACGGACGGCGGCACGCGGCCGCTGTGGGCGCGGAACGGTCAAGAGCTGTTCTATCTGACAGCGACGGGCGCCCTCATGCGCGTCGGCGTGGCACGCGGGCCGACGTGGGCGGCGACCGCACCGACGAAGCTGTTCGAGGGACGCTACGGCGCAGCAGCTTACCATTCCGGCCGGACGTACGACGTATCGGCCGACGGGAGGCGGTTCCTGATGATCAAAGGCGCGGCCGGAGACGATCCGAACGGGACGCCGGCCGACATGGTCGTCGTGCTCAACTGGACAGAGGAGCTGAAGCGTCTGGTGCCGAGGCGGTGAGAGTGTCGCAGGCTTCAGCTCGGAACCCCGGAGCATCACAGTCCGGCGACAGGATGCCGCTTTGATCCGAGGAGCTTGCGCGCGCGCGCATGGGCTGCCCTGAGCAACCCAGCCCCGAATAACAATGCGGCGTCGTGCCTGCGGCAGGTTCAGTCCCGCGGAGCGCGCCCGACGTGGATGTTCCCTGAAAGCACGTCGCGCTCAGCGGCGCGCCCACGCAGCCGGTCGTGCCTGGTATCGTCTGAAATTCCACGTGCACCGCGGCTCCGACGCGCCACCCGAACAGGACGGTGCCGTCCAGCACGGGCCGCACCCGTGTCGCCGCTTGTCCCGCCCCGAACCACCCCGATGAAAAGATGGTGAGCCGCAGGTGAATCGATCCGACAGCGAGGCCGGTCGGTGTCGGCTATGTCAGTTCCTTCGGCCGCCAGTGGCGCAAAAGCGTCCCTCGGGTTGACGGTTTGAGATCGCGCCATCGATTGATCGGCAGGACAATCTGTGCGAGGGCGGCGGTCGGCAGGTCCTGCCGATCGCCGGTCAGCTGCGCGACCAGTTCCTCGAGTCCGGGATTGTGCCCGACGATCATCACGGTCTCGGCCTTCTCCCGCACTGTTCGCAGCAGCGAGAGGATGTCGGCCGGGCCAGCCATATATAGATTCTGGTCCAGCAGGATCTCTCCCTCATAGCGAGCCGCCTTCACCACGGCCTCAGCCGTCAGCCGTGCGCGCACCGCGTCGGAGCTGATGACAACATCGGGTATCAGTCCGTGCTCCCGCACCAGCTCTCCCATCCGCGGCGCATCCCGCCGGCCACGCTCATTCAGCGGTCGCTCATGGTCATCGAGAGCCGGATCGTTCCAGCTCGACTTCGCGTGCCTGAGAACCAGCAGCGTCTTCATCCTGGGTAAGATTTGTCGCCTTTGACGGTGTCAGTGTCAATGGCGTACTCCGTAGTGAAATCTGTTCGCACCTCGCGATTCGCAGCTCCCCCGGCGCCGGCGATTCAACCGACGGGCATCAACTCCAAAGGGAGATCACTCGCGAGTCGCCGAGCGTTCACCGACGGCTGTCCCTTGGAGCCTGCCGAAGTCGCCGCACGCGATGCGCTGAGGAGCTGCTGAGACGGCCCACTCAGGGCGGCCCGACGACCGCAACCCTCACTGTTCCTTCAACGCCGTCGCGGGGCTCACGTTCATCGCGCGCACTGCGGGGACGAGGGCGGCCAGGCCACCCGCGACGCCGAGCGTGACCGCCACCAGCGTATAGACCACCGGATCGACGGCGCGAACGTCGAACAGCAGGTGCTCGACGAAGCGGCCGGCGGCCAGGGCGGCCACCGCGCCGGTGGCAAGGCCCGCCGCCAGGAAGCCACAGGCCTGGCGCATCACCAGGGCCAGCAGGTCGCTGCGCTGCGCGCCGAGCACGGCGCGAATGCCGAGCTCGCGCCGCCGCTGCACCACGCCGAACGCGAGCAGGCTGTAGAGGCCCACGGCGGCGACGATCAGCGCGAGGCCGCCGAAGACGAGGAACATCGTCGCACCGAGCTTCCAGGGGTCGAGCAGCTCGTCGACGCGCTCGGACATCGTCTGGACCTGCACGAAGCGCACGTCCGGGGAGAGACCGGCAATGGTCTGGCGGATGGCGGACGCCGCGGCGTCGGGATCGCCGGTCGACGCGTGACGACGAGCGCCTGCGGTGAGCGAGCGAATCGGTGCGCTGCGCGACAGCGACCGAGATGGTGCCCTGGTCGGCGAGCCCCGTCGCGCGAAGTCGCGGAAGACGCCGACCACGCGCTGGCACGGCTGCGGCGGGATGCGGCCGGCGTACTGCGCACCCATCGTGAAGCACTGGCCGATCGGATCGCGACCGGGCCAGACCGTGCGGACGAACGTCTCGCTGACCATCCCGACCGGCTCGGCGCCCTTCACGTAGTCTTCGGCCTGGAAGGAGCGGCCCCGGACCACCGGCACCCCGAGCGTTTCGAAGAAGCCTTCGCTGCCCGATGTAGAGAAAGGGGCCACCGTCGGGCAGGTCGTCGATGATGGCGCCGCCGGGCGTGCTGATGCCGCCAGGTCCGCTGTAGCCGCCAAAGGCAATCGTCGCCTCCATCGACAGCGCGGCACGCTGCACGCCGGGCACGGCCGACGCGCGTGTCAGGGCTTCGCGGTAGAGCGCATCGCGCCGCGCGGCCTCCAGGCCCGGCTGCCCTTCGATGTCGAGCCACGAGGACGCGCTGCGCGTCGAATCCGACGTCGGCGTGCGCGGCGCGATAGAGGCTGCGGACGAACAGGCCGGCGCCGACGAGCAGCACCACCGAGAGCGCGGTTTGCGCCACCATCGAGCGCGCTGCGAAGCGGCGAGCGCGCGGCTCGAGCCGCCGCGGCTCGCCGCATCCAGGCCTCGGAGGCCGAGGCCCGGCTCGCCTGCAGCGCGGGCAGGAGTGCCCGCCGCCAGGATGGTGACCGCCGCCGTGCCGAGATTGAACAGCAGCACGCGAATCCCGGCACCCGACGAACCGAAGTCGATATCCGGCAGGAACGACCGCGCCAGGGCTCCCGACCAGCGGGCGACCACGAACGCGGCCGCCGCGCCGGCCGTCGCGAGCAGCACCGCTTCGGCCAGCACGAGCATCACGAGACGGCCGCGTGGCGCGCCGAGCGCCGCCCGCACCGCGAGCTCGCGGCGCATCTGGATGCCGCGCGTCAGCAGCAGGTTCGCGACGTTCGCGCAGGCAATCAACAGGACGATGGCGCTCACGACCGGCGAGCCAGAGCGAGACCGAAGCCGTCTTCGACGGGTTCGGGCCGTCGCGCGGTCACGAGCGAGACGCGGTACAGGCACGCCGGCCCCTTTGACAGGTACGGCTTCGCCGCCGCGCCGCTCGACCTCGCGGCGTGCGCTCACATGCGCGGTCGTCATCTGTGCGTCCGCGGCCTCGTCGCTCACGCCCGGCCTCAGCCGGATCAGCGTGCTCGCCCACCACCACGTCCGCGTCTTCGAATGCGTTCCTGCCATTTTCGAGGGTCATCGCGGTCCTGAGCGGCACCCATGCATCGATGGGTCGCAGGTCCGCGCCCGTGAACCCGGCGGGGCGCAACGCCAATCGACTTGATACTCGCCGTGCCGAGCTCCAGCGCCTGCCCGACGATCCGGGGATCGCCGCCGAGCTCGCGCCTCCCAGAACGATTCGCTCAGCACGACCGTCGGCGTCGCGCCCGGCTCGGTCTTCGTCGGCTCGATAGAACCGGCCGAGCCGCGGCTGGACACCGAGTGCGGGAAAGAACGAGGCCTCGGCGAACTGCACGCGGATTTCGGCGGGCGTCGGCGCCCCGCGCCCAGCGTCATCTGCCGCGGCTGCGTGAAGGCGGACACCGATTCGAGCGCCGGCAGGCTGCGCAGGTCGTCGATGTCCGGATACGTGAGGTTGCGGGCGAAGGCGGTCAGGGACAGCGTCGGGCCGATTGGCGTAGACGAGCCGCAGCCGATCCGCGTCGACGAGATGGTCGGGCGGCGCGCAGCAGCAGCCGATCGACGATGTCGAACATCGTCGCGTTGGCGCCGATGCCGAGTGCCAGCATCAGGACCACGGCGACGGTGACGCCGGGGGTCGCGCCGGAGGCCCCTCGCTGCGTGACGGAGGTTCTGCCACATCGTGTCCGAGGATCATGCGTCGTGCCTTTCGTCGAAGGTCCGCCCGATCGATCCGGGCGAGGGTGTGCTGGTAGCCGGCGGCGGTCGCCGAACCGCCGCTCCGCCTCGAGCCTGCCTGCGGTCGGGCGACCAGCCCTGAGCGACGAGCGACTCGATGGCTTCCGTCGAAATGGAACTCGAGCTCGGCGTCAATCTCGCCTCCGGCGGGTCAGCGGCGATGGCGAGCGGCGGCGTCCGGCGGTCATGTCAGGCGTCCTGTCTTGCGGCGATCACGCGTGAAGACCGCGTCGGAAAACTGCTCCAGCTGCCGCTCGCCGCTGCGGAGCTGTTGGCGTCCCTTCAGCCGTCAGGCGGTAGTACTTCGCCCGCCGGCCCTTCGGCGACGTCCGCCACTCGTGATCGAGCCAGCCGCGTCCTTCCATGCGGTGCAGCGAGGCGTAGAGCGCGCCGTCCTCGATCCGGATGGTGTCGCCGCGTCACGCGGCGGATCCAGTCCACGACGTCGTAGCCGTGGAGCGGCCCGTCGGCAAGGGCCTTCAGGACGAGGAGGTCGAGCGTGCCCTGGATGAAATTCATGCCGTCTGTGACCGTTGACCACACATATTGTGGCCAAGCCTACACCATCAGACGGGATTAGGGCTCGGAAGGTTCGGGTGGCGCCGCCTTAGCGGCGCAGCCGAGCTCTGATGTGGGGGAGCTGAACGGATCAATCTTGCCTGAGCGCCGTCGACCGGGTCGATCCGTCCGGCGCGCAGCGCAGGAATCAGCGCCGCACATGCACATGCCGTGACGATGCAGAGCAGGCTGGCGGCGTAGGCGACCGGATCGAAGAGACGCACGGCCGACCCGATTTGCGCTGCCAAAGGCGTCGCCAGGAGCGCGGCGCCGAGCGCGGCCGTGAGGCTGCTGCCGAGGAGCAGCCCGATGCCGACGGGACGAGCCGACTGTGACAGCACGAGCGCGCCGATGCTTTGCCTGGTCGCGCCAAGCGCCATCCGCACGCCGATCTCCCTGGTGCGTTGCTCGACGAGATACGACAGCACGCTGAACAGGCCCGACAAGGTCAGCAGAAGCGCCAGCGCTCCAAGCACCAGCGTGAGCCAGAACGGAATCCCCAGAAGATACGCTTCCATGCGCGCGATGGTCCGCAGCGTGGAGACCTCGCCCATGTTCGGATCGATCGCCGCGAGCCGGCCGACGAGTACATGGCGCGCGCGTTCGGAATCGCCGCGCACACGCATTGTCAGCGACGTCCTGGCCGCCTCGGCGCCGATGGGGACGTAGACGCCAGCCCCCGCGGCTCTCACGCCGCCCAACCGAAAGCCGGCCACGTTCCGAGCAATGCCGACGACGACACGAGTGCGCGAGAGAAGCGGCGGGGCATCCGGCTCCTGTCCTTCACTGTTCGGGTCCGGCTCGAGTCGCAGGACCTGCCCGACTGCGTCGCGACCCGGCCACAGCTGGCGCGCGATGCTTTCCGATACGACCGCCACCGCGGCCCCTGCGGTCCGCTCGGCCTGCGTGAAGCCGCGTCCGCGGACGACATCGATGCCGAGGACGCTGAAGTATTCCGGCGAGACAAACTTGTACGCGACGGTCGACGTGCCGGTCGCGCCGCCGGCAAACGCAGCATGTCCGCCCAGCCCGCCGGGCCACGAGGCCGCAACCGAGGCAACGGACGGCTCGCGCCTCACGACTTCGAGGATGGCTCCCCGCCTCTGTTCGTTCAGGATGGCGATGCTGACGATATCCGCCGTGCGGATGCCGGGATCGACCGCCGCGGCCGCCCGCGCGCTGCGCAGGAAGACGGCGGCGCAGATGAGGAGCAGCACCGATCCGGTGACCTGAAGCGCGACGAGCGCGTTCCGGGCGCGGCCGGGACGGGCATCACGCACGACCTCGCCGCGAATCGCCCGGACCAGCTCGAGCCGGGTGGCCTGAAGCGCAGGCGCGAGCGCGAACGACAGGGTAGCTGCCATCGCGCCGCCGACCAGGAACAACGCCACCCGCCAGTCCGCTGGCGGCGCGGCGAGACGAATGTCTCCGAAGTCGGGCGGGAAGGTGCTCGTCACCGCGTAGACGACGGCTGCGAGTACGAGCCGTGAAATGTCCGAGGGCGAGCGCAGCGGACACCAGTGCGAGCAGCAGGCTTTCGGTGAGCAACTGCCAGATGATGCGGCGCCGCGACGCGCCAATCGCCAGCCGGATGCCAAGTTCGCGCTGGCGCGCGACCGCGCGCGCGAGCAGCAAATTGGCCACGTTTGCGCACCCGATCATCAGGATGAGACCGAACGCAAAAAAGAGCGGCATGAACAGCAGCAGGAGGTCGGCCGACAGCGGGACCGTGCCCTGCCGGGGTTCCAGGACGAGGCTCCTGGCGGGCCGCTCGACGGAACGTTCAGCCGCACGCTGCGCGTCCCACGCGAGGAGCTGCGCGAGCGCCTGACCGCGCGACAGGCCGGGCTTCAGCCGCCCGACGATGTGGAGGCCAACGGAGTCTTCGCGCCCCCGGTCGCCGCGGCGGAACTCGCCGAGGAGCGAGAGCGGCGCCCAGTAGTCCGGCGAAGCGGGCGTGAGTCCTCGAAAGCCTTCCGCCATCACACCGACAACGTGGAACGGCGCTCCGTTCAGCAGGACCGTGCGGTTGAGCACGCCGGGATCGCCCGCAAAATGCCGGGACCAGGCGCGATGGCTGAGGACAATGACCGGCCGCCCGCCCGGCCCGTCATCCGAGGGTGTGAGCGTCCGCCCGCGCGCGGCACGGACGCCGAGGATCTGGAAGAAGTTCCCCGTGACGAGCGGGCCCTCCATCCTGCGGCCCTCGATCCAGCTGTCGATGTCCGGCGTCCTCGCGAAGGCATCGGAGAACACACCCGTCTCGCGGACGAGCGACTCATATTGCGCACGCGTAAAGGCCTCGGGCCCCGTATTGGCCGATCGCTGACGTTCGACAGCGAACAGCTCGTGCGGGTCGCGCACCTCGTCGACCCGAAAGATGAATGCGTTGAGGAGCGTGAACACGACGGTCACCAGCCCGAGGCCGAGCCCTACCGTCGTGACGATCGTCAGAGCCACCAGGGGCGCCCGGCGGAACGAGCGACCGGCGTAACGGACGTCTCGCACCACATTGTCGAACAGCGCCGTGCCACGCGCGTCACGGCATGCGTCCTTGATTGGCTCGACGCCGCCAAACAGCCGGCGTGCGTGAAGGCGCGCCGCGTCGCGCGACAGGCCGCTCGCCTGCAGCCGCTCGGTTTCGCGTTCCAGATGGAACTGCAGTTCTTCGCGCAGATCGGATTCACGGCGATCGCGGAAGAACAAGGATCGCAGCCGACTTTGCAGGATGTGCCGGAGGCGCACGATCACGTCCTCTGCAGCACGAGGTCGACGCCGGCCGAGAGGCGGTCCCACTTCGAGACTTCGATGGCGAGCTGCGTGCGGCCGGCCTTCGTCAGCGAATAGAAGCGCGCGCGACGATTGTTCTCCGACGCGCCCCAGTCGGCGGTGATCCAGCCCTGGTGCTCGAGGCGGTGCAGCGCGGGATAGAGAGAGCCCTGCTGGACGCGCAGCAAGTCGTCGGAAATCTGCTGTATGCGCTGCGCGATCGCCCAGCCGTGCATCGGCTGGAGGGCAATCGTCCTCATGATCAAGAGGTCAAGGGTCCCTTGCAGGACATCCGTCTGGTCGCTCATGCGCCTCTCTTGTAGATTCGCATAGGGAAAGGACGGAGGCTGGCCGGAAAAAGTTCCTAGAGTTCGTTTTGCAGTCACTTCAGCAGCCACCGAAACACATCCTGCATGAACTGCTGGCACTGGTAGTCCTGAACACCTTCCCAGCTGGTCATGTACAGGGAAACCATGCCGTCGCCCATCGCGACGACCTTCCCGCCGTTCTCCACCTCCTTGAATGCGCCGAAGGGATGGGCATCTGACCGGTCATTGAAGGCGAACGGAGTGCCACCCGTGACCGTCCTGGCGCCGTGATACGAGATCTTCAAGGGCTTGTCGGTAACGAGGCCCGCTTTGGTGTGGCCGCCCGCCAGCGAATCGGGGCTTTCGTCACCGAACTGCATGCCGAACGGACGGATAAGCTCGTTCACGTTGGTCTGCTCCAGGGTCGACCACATGTCCTGATCCATCACCAGGAACAGCGAACCGCCGCCGGCGATGTACTTCGAGATGGCACTGACCTCACCGGGTGTGTACTTTGCGGAAGGAATATGGATGAACAGCAGGTCGCATCCTTCCAGGTCCTTTGGGTGTAATTTCCTTCTTCAGATAGGACAGGCTCGCGTCTACAGCGGTAGCGGTCTTGAGCAAGTTCTCCGGTCATGTATTTCACCCGCTCGATCATTTTCACGTCCATGCCTGGCATGTCCGCGGGGTCGCGCCAGAATCTCTGCTGGTGACCAACGTCCATACAGATGCGGTTCTTCGCCGGCGTGGCAGGTTGAGCATTTGCGGAGAGGCCTGCCGAGAGACTGAAAAGGAGAGTGAAAAGTGTGATTGGCTTCATTTCACGGGTCCTTTCTTCACGGCGTACGCGGACGCCAGGCCGGCGCTGATCAGGGTTGCCGCTACGACGATGAAGGCGGTGGGGTCGCCAGGACCGACGCCGGGCACCATGCCGCGCATGCCAACGGCGTCCAAAGAGCATGCCATTTGGTCCTATGGAGTATCCAAAGGACTGACAGCCGTTCGTCTCGCGTACGCGTAACTCGGTAGCCGTGGTCGAGGTACATCCCCTTCCCAGGACTGGACGGACGACGTCCGGGATCGCACGGATCGCGCCACCGCGTGTAAGAGCTTCGGGGCGGACGCCCTTGCGTACCGAAGGGGCACTGGACGCGCTCTATGACGGCCATACGCAGCTGAACACCAATGCGCCCGATTCGTGGCGGCCGGCGCCCTATGGTCTGTGGGCACAGCTGCCCAATGGCCGCTACGTCGTGACAGCGAAAGGTCCGCGCCTGGTGCAACTACGCGGCGCGAACCCGGCGGTGACGGCGCCGGACGGCGCACGCTCGAGACTTCGCCGCGAGAAAGGCCGCGAGGCGGTGGCGCACGTCATACACGAGTATCGCGGCGGGCAGTGGCGTCCGGGCGAACCGACGGCCGGCGAACGCCTGGGTCGAACTCACAGGGACGAAGTGGCCCCGGAGGGGGATGACTGCCCACAAGGCGATGGCCAACGCCGGCGGCGCCCGCTACCATCGTTGCGCCACACGTCGCCTGCCGGGGAGGACCGCATGCGGAAGCACCCATACCGTTACGTCGTCATCGCCTCGAGTGCGATCGCGATCGGAGCGCTGGTGGCCGTTCCGGCAACGGCGCAGACCGCGCAGTTCGGCCAGCCAGCCCCACCCGAGAGCAAGCCGCATGTCAGCGTCACGCCGTTCATGGCGCTCGGCGACGACTTCGCCCCGGGCGGTGGACTGTCGTTCACGTTTCCACTCACGCGCCGGCTCTCGCTCGAAGCCGAGGGGAGCATCGGCACCGACGCGATGCGATCCGGCGCCAGCCTGCTCGTCGACCTCGTACGCATCGGACGCTTCACCACCTACGCGGCCGCCGGCGGGGGAGTCCAGCGCGACGAAGTCGACCACTACCTCGTGGTCCCGGATCTGGATCGAATCATCGGCGGATACCCGGACTTGCGCGGCTACCCCTACCCGGACCTCGTTCGCAAGAAGACCGAGTTCGCGATCGGCATCGGCGGCGGCGTCACGGTGCCGCTCGGTCCGAAATGGAGCTACCGTGCCGATTTCCGCTGGTACAACCCGAAGGCCGAATGGCCCGAGAGCTGGCGGGCCTACAACGGCCTCAGCTTTCGGCTCGGCGAGCCGCACTGACGCAGGCGCGTAAACAAACCGCGAGCGCCACGGCGCAGACTTGCCGTGGCGCGACCACGCGCCTCTCGATGTGACGGTCCCCACCCCACCAGGAGCGGCGGCACCCGGCTGCCGCAGTCGCCCCCGCGGCAGCAAGCGACGTCCAGGTTCTGTTCCCGTTCTCGGTCTCGAGGGGCCGGCTCACTCCTCCGAACGTTCGTCCCGCCTTCGCTAAATTTGAAACACGTTTCATTTGTGTTGACAAATTGGAAATTTGTCGGTAGAACTGGTGCCGACTTTCGATTTCAGGCGTCGGCTCGGAGGAGTTCGGAGGAGGCTTTATGTTCCTGCAGAGGCCAGTGGTTCTGGCGATTGTTCTCGCGGCTTTGATTGCCGTTCCGCGGCCGCTCGCGGCGCAGACCACGACGGGCGCCATCGCCGGCGTCGCGCGCGACGCCGACGGCGACGTCGTGCCGGGCGTCACCATCCGCGCGCGTCACGAAGGCACCAATGCCGAGGCCGACACCGTCAGCGACGCGCAGGGACTCTACTCGCTGCGCGGGCTGGCGGTCGGCCACTACACCGTGACGGCGGAGCTCGCTGGCTTCCAGACGTTCCAGGCGCCCGGCGTCATCGTCCGGGTCAACGACGAGGTACGCCTCGACGTGAGTCTCCGCGTCGGCGCCGTCACCGAGACGGTGACCGTCAGCGGCTCGGCGCGCGTGGTGGACACCAACAGCAGCACCCTGCGGACGGTGGTCGATCAACAGCGCATCGAGAACCTCCCGCTGAACGGCAGGAACCCCACGCAGCTGATGACGCTCGTCGCCGGCGTGCTGCCGGACACGACGACCAGCCTCACCTCCGGCGCGACCTATCCGGGCGTGCAGCCGGTGTCCTCGGGCGGCGCGCGCGCCAACACCACCAACTACGTGCTCGACGGCGGGTCGAACAACGACCACTACAGCAACGCGCCCAACCCGATGCCGAATCCGGACGCGCTCCAGGAATTCAGCGTCCAGACCAACAGCTTCAGCGCCGAGTACGGGCGCAACGCCGGCGCGATCGTCAACGCCGTGACGCGGGCGGGGAGCAACAAGTTCCAGGGCGTGGCCTTCGGGTACCTGCGGCATCACGAGATGAACGCGTCGAACTTCTTCACGCCGGGGCAGAGCGACGGGCTCGAGCGGTATCAATACGGCGGGACCATCGGCGGGCCCATCGTGCGGAGTCGGACGTTCTTCTTCGGCTCGTATCAGGGCACCGACCAGAAGAGCGCCCCGCAGGATCGCAGCACGCTCGTCCCGACGGCGGCGATGCGCAACGGCGATTTCTCGGCGATTACGCGCCAGCTGCGGAATCCGTTCACGGGCCAGCCGTTTCCGGGCAACCAGGTGCCGGTGGCGCTCTTCAACCCGGCGGCCCAGGAGGTTCTGGACGGCTGGATCCCGCAGCCCAACCCCGGGGCCGGCGACTCGCCGCTGACGCTGAAATACCGGCAGGCGGTCGAGTCGGCGGACCACCAGTACCTCACCCGGCTGGACCACCGGTTCTCGGGCAACCACAGCCTCTACGGGCGCTTCTGGGTGTCGCGCGCGTCCACGCCGCCGGTGCTCGAGGACGGCAACGCCATCAACAGCGCCTTCGGCCGCACCTGGCAGAACACGATCGCGTCGGTGAACGACACCTACGTGATCTCGCCGCGCGTCGTGAACAACCTGGTCGTGACCTTCAACCGCACCAACAACGACAACTTCCATATCCTGCCGCCCGACTACGCGTCGCTCGGCATCACCGACGTCTACAACGACGCCGCGCCGCAGTGGTTCTTCAACGTCAACGGCTACTTCGGCATCAACACGGGCGACACGAACACCTTCCTGCGCAACGAATTCCAGGTCGTCAACACCACGCGCTGGTCGCTCGGCAGCCACGACCTCGCCTTTGGCGCCGACTACGCGTACGGGCAGGGCGACATCGTGAACAACTTCCGCGCGAACGGACGGTACACCTTCAACGGATCGGCGCCCTTCTCCGGCGACGCGCTGGTGGACTTCATGCTCGGCAAGTTCTCGTCGTTCGAGCAGGGCATCGGCGAGTACAAGAACACGCGGATGCACTCGATCGCGCTCTTCGTGCAGGACAACTTCCGCGTCAACTCGAAGCTGACGCTGAACCTCGGCGTGCGGTGGGATCCGTTCACGGCCTACAAGGACGAGACCAACCGCACGGCGTGCTACCGTCCCGGCGTCGAGTCGCAGGTCTACACCAACGCGCCGATTGGCGCCGCGTATCCCGGCGACGACCGGTGTCCCGAGGGCGGCTACGGCGCCGACTGGCTGAACCTCGGACCGCGCCTCGGGTTTGCCTACGATCCCTTCGGCGACGGCCGCACGAGCGTCCGGGCTGGCTACGGCGTGTTCTTCGATCGGCCGAACACCATCGCCACCAACTCGGCGGCCAACCAGGGCCCGTTCGGCACCGTGATCACGTTCCCGGGCGACGCGAACAACTCCCTGACGACGACCTACGCGGGCCGCACCAACCCGTTCCCGGCCGATCCGTTCGACGTGCCGGGCGACGTGGCGTTCGTGCTGCCGCACCAGATGTTCAGCTTCTCGGAGGACTTCGAGAACGGGACGATGCAGACGTGGCACCTGACGGTCGAGCGGGAGGTCGTGCCGACCTGGATGGTGCGCGTCGCCTACGCGGGATCGCGCGGCAGCGACCTGCCGATCGGCCGCGAGGTGAATCCGGCCATCTACGCCGCCGGCGCGACGACCGCCACCACCAACCAGCGCCGCGCGCTCTTCCCGAACTTCGGCGCGATCACGATGATCGAGCCGACCGGCGGCTCCACGTATCATGCGCTGCAGCTGTCGGCGGACAAGCGCTTCTCCAAGGGCCTCACGCTCCTGGCGAACTACACGCTCTCGAAGAGCCTGGACCACTCGTCGGAAAACAAGCTCACCGGCGCCACGCAGACCGACCCGTTCGATCTCGAGTTCGACTGGGGCCCGGCAAACTTCGACCGCCGCCATCGGCTGGTCACGTCGTGGCTCTGGGAGATCCCCGGCAAGCCGTCGAACCGGGCGCTTGACGCGATCGTCGGCGGGTGGGCGCTCTCGGGCATCTGGACCTGGCAGAGCGGGCAGCCGTTCACGGTCACCAGCGGCGTGGACAACGCGCGGACAGGGACCGGCGGCCAGCGTGTGGATCAGGTCGGCGACCCGGACCTCTCCGGCGACCGCAGCCACGGCGAGCAGGTGCAGGCGTGGTTCGACCCGGCCGCCTTCACCGCCAACACGCTCGGCACGTTCGGCAACGTCGGGCGCAACGCCCTGCGCGGGCCACGCTACGCGACCGTGGACCTGGGGCTTCAGAAGACGTTCCCGCTCACGGACACGGTGAAGACGCAGTTCCGCCTGGAGGCGTTCAACCTGCTGAACAACGTCAACTTTGGTCTGCCGGTGAGCGCGCAGAACAACGGCAACTTCGGCCGCATTCTGAGCGCCGACAGCCCGCGCATCCTGCAGCTGGCGATGCGGCTGATCTTCTAAGCCCGAAGCTCACTTGTGTTAGTGATGTGGCGCAGGCCTTCAGGCCTGCCCGGGCCCGCGTTGGCCGGGCTGAAGCCCGGCGCCACCTTGGCGGGCCCGTTGTCAACACAAGTGAATTCCCGGGGCTAGCGTTCGATCGGGGGCGGCGAAAGAACATGCGTATCTCGGGCCTCTTTCCGGCGCTGGCCACGCCTGTGACCTCGAGCGGCGCCGTCGACGGCAACATGCTCGATCGGCTCTGCGACTTCCTGCTCGAACGGGGGGCTTCAGGGGTGTGCCTGGGGGGGGCCACCTCGGAGTATTCCCGCTTCGAGACCGGCGAGCGGCTGGAGATCTTCCGTCGTGTCGCGCGGCGAGTGCCGCGCGGCACGCCGCTCGTCGCTGCCATCGGCGGCAGCTCGCTCGAGCGGACGATCGAGCTCGGACGGGCCGCGTTCGACCACGGCTGCCAGGCCGTGCTGCTGCCGATGCCGTGGTTCTTCCCGTACCAGCAGGTGGATCTCGCCGCATACGTGGCGTACGTGGCCGACACCCTCGCGGGGCCGTGCCTGCTGTACGATCTTCCGGACTTCACGACTGGCCTCGACGCCGACACGTCGATCGCGCTGATGCAATCCCAGCCGAACGTGATCGGGATCAAGGACAGCAGCGGCCGCGTCGAGAACCTGCTCCGCTTCGCAGAGGCGCGCGGCAATCGCGATTGGAGCCTCCTCGTCGGCGACGACCGCAACGGCCTCGCGTCGGCGGAAGCCGGCTGGGACGGCGCGATTTCCGGCATCGCCGCGTTCTGTCCCGAGCTGCTGGTCGCGCTGCACGGCGCCGCGCGCCGCGGGCAGATGGAGCTGGCGCGCGCGTGCCAGGGCCTGGTCGACGAGCTCATCACGCACCTGGCGCCGCTGCCGACGCCATGGGGCGTGCGTGTGGGGCTGCGCGTCCGCGGCCTCGACGCCGGTCCGCTGCCGCTGCCCGTTTCGCCCGAGCGCGCGGCGCAGATCGCGCGCATCGAAGCCTGGCTTCCTGGCTGGCTCGCGTCGGTGGAGATCCCGAATCTGCTGCCGGTGCGAACGATCTACGTTCTGAAGAGCCAGCGACCTGAAGGCACATGGCACGAGGCACTGCACAAGTGTGGGAGCTGACACGTTGAACCAACCTTCGCCGTTCGTGTGGGCGACGTCGGCGCTGACCATCGGCGCCGCGCTTGCCCTGTCCCTCGCCGATCCGGCCGCGGCCCCCATCTCCGCCGGCCCCAGCCACGTCGTCGTGTGGCGCGAGCCGGGCCGGTACGGCGGCTGGCCGGCCAACCACGGCATCTGGTCGTGGGGCAACGAGATCCTCGTGGGCTTCTCTGCCGGCCACATGAAGGCCGACGCGATGAAACCGGGCGGACCGGCGCGCCATCCGATTGACCGCACGCAGCCGGAGCAGCACCTGCTCGCGCGCAGCCTGGATGGCGGCGCGACGTGGAAGGTCGAGCGCAACACAGGGCTGATTCCGCCGCCGCGGACGCAGATGGCCGGTGTCCCGACCGAAGAGGGCGGCAGTCCCGAACGTCCGTTTCCCGGCGCCAGCGATCTCACGAGCCCCGACTTCCTGATGACGTTCCGCATGGGCGACATCAACAAGGGGCCGTCCTGGTTCTTCACGTCGACGGATCGCGGACACACGTGGCAGGGGCCGTGGACATTCCCGCGTCTCGACCTTCCCGGCATCGCGGCTCGCACCGACTACCTCGTCACCGGCAAACAGGACGCACTGGCGTTCATGACCGCCGCCAAGTCGAACGGACGCGAAGGCCGGCCTTTCGTCGCGCGCACCTCCGACGGCGGACGCAGCTTTTCGTTCGTCTCGTGGATCGGACCCGAGCCGCCCGAGGGCTTCGTGATCATGCCCTCGACGGTGAAGCTCGATGACGGGGCTCTCGTCACCGCGACCAGGCGTCAGGTGCCCGCGGGCAACGGCATCGACATCTACCGCTCGGCCGACGCCGGGCTCACGTGGACCTTCGTCACGACGGCCGTCAGCGACACGGGCCGCGGCAATCCACCGAGCCTCGTGAAGCTCCGCGACGGACGCCTTGCCGTGACTTACGGTTTTCGCGCGCAGCCCTACGGCATCAGGGCGCGGATCAGCCGCGATGGCGGGCAGACCTGGGACGCCGAGCGCATCCTGCGCGCGGATGCCGCCGACTGGGACCTCGGTTATCCTCGCAGCGTGCAGCGGCCCGACGGCAAGATCGTCACGATCTACTACTACAACGACCCGTCGGCGGTCGAACGCTACATCGCCGCGACGATCTGGGATCCCGGCGTGTGATTGGCCGGCTGCCGACGCCCGTGCGGTTCTGGTTCGGGATCGCCATCGCGCTCGCCGGCTTGCCGCCAGCGGCCTCAGCCGCTCCGGTTGACCTGCGCGCGGCCGCGATCGTGATCCCGCGCCGCGCCGCTGACGCCGCCGCCGAACGACTCGCCGCGGACGTGCTTCGCGAAGAGATCGAGAAGCGCACCGGTTTCGTCTGGACGACGAGCGACCAGTGGCCTGCACAGGGTGTCGCGGTGGCGATTGCTGTCGGCTCCGCGCCCGAATGGGGCTCGTCGGTGCCGGCGATCGCCATGCGACCGGAAGCCTATCGCCTGGTGTCCGGCACGCGCGAGGGAAGGCCGGTCATCTGGATCCTCGGCGCCGACGCCCGCGGCGCGCTCTTCGGCGTCGGACGACTGCTCCGCACGCTCTCGTGGGGCCGGGGCACCGCGACGCTCGATGCCGCTGTCGACGTCGAGACGGCGCCGCGGTACGCCATCCGCGGCCATCAGCTCGGCTACCGCCATCACTCGAACACCTACGACGGCTGGACCGACGCGCAGTTCGACCAGTACGTCCGCGAGATCGCGCTGCTTGGCGGCAATGCCGTCGAGAACATCCCGTTCCAGGACACCCGCGTCAGCCCGCTGATGCCGATCTCGCGCGAGGCGATGAATCGACGCCTCAGCGCCATCTGCAAGAAGTACGACGTCCAGGTACCTGGCTGTGGACACCGGCGGACTTCGATCTGAAGGATTCGGCACGGCGGTCGGAGGCGCTGCAATCGCTCGACGCGATGTTTGCCGACCTGCCGAGACTCGATGCGATCTTCCTGCCAGGCGGCGACCCCGGCGACAACGCGGCGTCGCTGGTCGTGCCGTACCTGGCCGACATCGCCGCACGCCTGAAGCGCCGTCATCCATCCGCGAAGGTCTGGCTGTCGCTTCAGCATTTCGACAGCAGCGAGATCGACTTCCTGTTCGCGTGGATCGATCGCGACCAGCCGGACTGGCTTGGAGGACTGGTGGCCGGCCCAGGCAGCTATCCGATTCCCGAGACTCGACGCCGGCTCAACCGCCGCTATCCCCTCCGCGACTACCCGGACATCACGCACACGGTGCGGTGCCAGTACCCGGTCCCCTGGTGGGACCCGGCGTTCAACTTCACGCTCGGCCGCGAGCCGGTGAACCCGCGCCCGGTGTTCTACGCGAAAATGCACGACGCGGTCGCGCCGTACACCGACGGCTTCATCAGCTACTCCGACGGCGTCAACGACGACTTCAACAAGGCGTTGTGGACGCTGAAGTCGTGGGATCCGGACGCCGACGTCCGCGACATCGCCCTCGGCTACACTCGGCTCTTCTTCGGCGCCAACGTCGCCGAACGCGCAGCCGACGGTCTCCTGGCCCTCGAGCGCAACTGGGAAGGCGCGCTCGCCGCCAACGGCGGCGTCGACGGCACGCTGGCCTTGTGGCGCGAGATGGAGGCCGCGGCGCCGGAGCTCGAGACGAACTGGCGCTGGCAGATGCACCTGATGCGGGCGTACTACGACGCCTACACACGCCATCGCCTCATCCACGAGACGCGGCTCGAGTCGGAGGCGCTCGACGCGCTCGCCGCGGCGCCCGCGCTCGGCGACGCCATCGCCATGGACCGCGCCGTCGCGATCCTGGCGCGCGCGACGTCGGACGGCTGCTGCCTGGCATGGCGGAAGCGGATCGAAGCCCTGTGCGACGCGCTCTTCGGCAGCATCCGCATGCAGACGAGCATGGCGAAGCATTCGGCCAGCGGCTACGAGCGCGGGGCCGTGCTCGACTTCGTCGACCACCCGCTCAACAACCGCTGGTGGCTCGAAGACCAGTTCACCGCGGTGCGCGCCCTGCCTGACCAGGCGGCGCGGCTCGCGCGTCTGCGCACGCTCGCCACGTGGACCCGTCCAGGCCCCGGCAGCTTCTACGACGATGTGGGGAACGTGGCGGCGTCGCCGCACGTGCTGCGGAGCGATTCGTTCGTGCCGGAGAGCCTCGGGCCGGAGGAGCCGATGCCGCACTTCACCTGGGAGGGCGGCCCGAGCCGCACCCGTCTGTCGTGGCTCACCAGCATGCGCTGGCCCAAGGGGATCGTCTACAGCCACCTGGATCCCGACGCCACGTATCTGGTCCGGCTCAACGTGATCAGGCCGAAGGCGCCCGGTGACGTGCGCCTCCAGCTCGACGGCCAGGCCGTCGCGCCCTCGCGCGCCGCGCGCGAGCGTGGGGATCTCGTCGAGTTCGCCGTGCCGGCCGCGCTCGTGAAGGACGGCGTCATCACGCTGACCTTCGACGACATCGACGAGAGCGGCGTGAACTGGCGGCAACACTCGCGGCTGGTCGAGGCCTGGCTGATCCGGCAGTGAAGATGGACCGTTCGCTGCCGACGAACTACAAGTGGCACGTCGTCGCGATGCTGTGGTGCATCTCGTTCTTCAACTACGCCGACCGCCAGGCCATCTTCTCGGTGTTCCCGCTGCTCGAGCGCGAAATGCAGCTGACGTCCGTGCAGCTGGGCCTGCTCGGATCGGCATTCGCGTGGGTCTACGGGCTCGGGGCCCCGTTTGCGGGCTGGATCGTCGACCGCGTGAAGCGGCGGAGCGCGATCCTCGGCGGGCTCTACGCGTGGAGCGCCATCTGCATCGCGACGATCTTCTCGTGGGACTTCAAGCACCTCCTGTTCTGGCGGGCCGCGGAGGGGCTCGGCGAGACGTTCTACTATCCGGCCTCGATGTCGCTCGTGAGCGACTACCACGACAGCCGGACGCGCTCGCGCGCGATGGGGCTGCACCAGACGAGCGTGTATATCGGGACGATCGGCGGCGGGTTCTTCGCCGGCCTCATCGGGCAGTACTACGGGTGGCGGCTCTCGTTCATCGTGTTCGGCGGGCTCGGCATCCTGCTCGGGCTGGTGCTGCAGCGCCACCTGGTCGAGCCGCCGCGCGGCGCGGCGGATCTCGCCGAGGCGGGCGGGCACGGCCATGCGGTCGCCGGACGGCTGCGCTTCGGCGAGTTCCTGCGGCTGGTCGGCCGCACGCCCACGCTGCTCTGTCTGATGGGCGCGTTCATGTGCGCGAACTTCGTCGCGGTGGTCCTGCTGTCGTGGATGCCGAAGTTCCTCTACGACAAGTTCCACATGGGCCTGGCGATGGCCGGGCTCACGGCCACCGTGTTCGTGCAGGTCGCGAGCATGGTCGGCGCGCCACTGGGCGGCTGGCTGGCGGACGCCTGGCGCCGCCGCTCGCCGCGCGGCCGGCTCGCGGTGCAGATGGTGGGCGTGCTCGGCGGCGCGCCGTTCGTGGTGCTGTGCGGGATGACGCAGTCGATCATGTGGCTGATCGTCGCGCTGACCCTGTGGGGGCTCTTCAAGGGGCTCTACGACGCGAACATCTTCGCGTCGGTCTTCGACGTCGTGCGCCCCGAGGCGCGCGGCGCGGCGGCAGGGTTCATGAACACGATCGGCTGGCTGGGCGGCGGCGGCACGGCGCCGCTGGTGATCGGCCTCCTCGCCGAGGACCGCGGCCTCGGCACGGCGATCGCGCTGGCGTCGACCGTCTATCTGGCCGCTGGCGTGCTGCTGCTGATCGGGATCGTGTTCTTCGTCACGCGCGACGCCGCGCGATTGCAGCAGGAGCTGGCGGCACGCTGATCACCGCCAGGACAGGAGCTCGCATGAGTAGGGCGCACGTATACGCGACGAGTGTGATCTGCGCGATTCTGGCCACGGTTGGTGTCTCAGGACAGACATCCGCAGACGGCCTCTCGATCGAACGCGTGTTCGGGCCCGAAGTGCCAACCGGCCCGTACAAGCATCCTGCCTGCCTGACCGAGCTCGCCAACGGCGACCTCTACCTCGTCTACTACGGCGGCCAGGGCGAGTACGCGCGCGACACGGCGGTGTTCGGATCGCGGCTCGTAAAGGGCAGCCGCGCGTGGACGCCGCCGCAGCCGATCGCGCGCGATCCGTTCCGATCGCTCGGCAACGGCGTCGTCTGGCAGGCGCCCGATGGCCTCGTGTGGCTGTTCTACGTCGTCCGATACGGCGAGACGTGGTCCACCTCGCGCATCCAGGCGAAGATCTCGCGCGACAACGCCGCCACGTGGTCCGACGCGTTCATGCTGCACGAAGGCGCGGGGATGATGGTGCGCAATCGTCCGATCGTTCTCCACGACGGCGACTATCTGCTGCCCATCTACCATGAGAGCGGCAACGACACCGAGGTCGTCGGCGCCGAGAGCACGTCGCTCTTCCTCCGTTATCAGAAGGCGTCAGGACAGTGGAAACAGACCGGCGCCATCCGGTCGAAGAAGGGCAACATCCAGCCGGCCGTCGTCGAGGTCTCGCCCGGGCGCCTGATCGCCTACTGCCGCCGCGGCGGCGGCTACGGACCGACCACCGATGGCTGGATGGTCCGCGCCGAGTCCTCCGACGGCGGTTGGACCTGGAGCGAAGGACGCGACTCCACGTTCCAGAACCCGAACGCGGCGGTGGATTTCCTGAAGCTTGCGAGCGGCAACCTGCTGCTGGTGTTCAACGACAGCATGACGACGCGAACGCCGCTCGTCGCCGCGCATTCGGCTGACGGCGATGCGACCTACGCACGCCGCCGGAACATCGCCGAAGGCCCGGGAGATTTCGCGTACCCGATTGTGCTCCAGGGCGCCGATGGCCGCATCCACGCCGTCTACACGTCGGACCGGCGGCAGGTGATCAACCACGCGGTGTTCACCGAGTCCTGGGTGCTCGGTGGCGCAGCACGCTGACGGCTCGGGGGCGATTCTCCCGCCGCGGCGCCGGCGCCGAGCGTCGGGCGTCGTCACCGGGTCTCTCCCGACGGCACGCGCAGCAGCCACACCTCGGCAATCTGGTTCCCGCGTCCCGCGCCGCCCGCGCCGGCCTCCTGCTGCCAGGTGAGCGTCAGCGCGCCGTCCGCCGTCGCCGGCGCCGGCACGTCGTACTCCACGGGCTTCGGATGGCCCTTCTTGGTGGTCCAGCCGTGGACCTCGTGCGAGCCGTCGGCGTCGAGGCGCAGCATCCGCGTGAAGCTGAAGACGTCGCCCGCGTAGACGACGCGGACGCGGTAGCGCGCGGTCGGATCGAGTCCGTCGTAGCGCAGCTCGACGCGCCCGTCATAGAAGGACTCGGCGTGGGTCATCCACGAGAGGCGCCAGCCGGGCCGGTAGCCGAATCCGGTCGCCGTGGACGTGAACGATCCGGGATCGGTCGGCAGGCCCGGGCCCCGAATCAGGTGCGGCTGACGGGAGGGATCGCCCAGGTCGTCGTAGAAGCCGCCGGGCCCGGGGTCGGTCCAGCTCAGGATCGTGTCGATTGCCGCCAGCCGCTCGTCCTCCTTGGCGAGGCTGCGGATCTCCTTGAAGCGCTCGGCCAGCCAGACGCGATCGTTGAGCGGCATGTCCACCGTGTCGAGCGTCGCACCGCGGCCGACGGCAATCGCGCCGTACGGCTTCACCGCAAGCTGCATGCGAATGCTCTGGAAGAGGGCCCCGGCAAGCTCGCCGACGCGTTCGCGAAGCGGCGCTGCCGCCTGGACCGTCGTCGCGCGCGCCAGCGCGGCCTCGGCGGCGTCCAGCGCCGCGAGCGCGCCCGCTCCACGTCCGCGTGAGAGTGCCGCCATCGCGTCCGCCTCCAGCGCGCGCTCGTTGAGCAGGCGCTGCCGGACGGACGCGTCGTAGTACGCGCGGTAGAGCGCCTGCTGGAAGCGCCAGTTGAGCAGGTCGCGAGGCGCGGCGTCGCGCTCCATGGCCTGGAACTGCTGCAACGTCGCATCCACGCCCGCGTTGCCGGCGAGCGGGCCGCGCCAGTTGCGCTCGAGCGACAGCAGCCCCTGCGCGAAGCTGTCGGTGTAGCGGTCGCCGATGAAGTAGCGGCTGTACTGGCGCAGCGTCTCCAGGGGATCCGCGTTCCGGTCCCAGCCCAGATTGCTCCAGACGATCTTGTTGACGTCGTCGTTGCAGCCCTCGGAGTAGGTGATGAAGCCGATGGCGTGCTCGTCGAGCGCGCGGTAGATCGCGGTCTGGTCGAGCGGCCGCGGGTTGATCGGCTCGCGGTTCGACGTCTGCGCGTGCGCGATGTCCCAGTCCGGCACCGGGTACTGCGCGCGCAGGCTGTGGGTGATGTCGGGGTAGCGGCGGATCTTGTAGCGCTGGTCCGTTTTCGCGCGCAGCGTCGGCAGCGGGTCCCGCACCTGGGGGCCGAAGACGAGCCCGGTGAGCCAGGCCGGCTGCTTCGCCATCAGGTCGTAGAACTGATTCATCCAGTCCACGGTGAAGCCCTGCGGCGACAGCCACATCGTCGCCTTCGGGTGGAACTGGCGGAGGCTCGCAGTCTGGCGCTCGAGCAGCGTGAACATGTGCCGCGGCTCGGTGTGGCCGGGATCGCCGCCGGGCACGAGGATCGCGTCGATCCGCGGCAGCCGCTTGAAGACCCCGGCCCATTCCTTGACCGCGAAGTCCACCGTCGCCGGGTCGCCGTAGTCCTTGTCCAGCGCCGGATACCAGATCCAGACGTCGAGGCCGTACTCGTCGGCGATGCGCGACATCTCGACCATCATCTCGAGCGGCGGCAGCGGAAAGTGCGGGCTGTCGGCGTCGTCGTCCGAGCGCGGCGGAATGAGCTCGATGGCGTTGTTGCCGAAGACCGCCAGGTCGCGGATGTACTGCTCCCACATCGCGACCGTCCAGCCGTCGTAGGAGTTGGTCTTGGGCCGGTAGCCGAGCTGATGGCCGCGCAGCGGCGTCGCCGGCGTGGTCGAGAGCCGCAGCGACGGCGCGACGGCGAGGCTGCCGCGATCCATGCGCAGCTCGCGGAGCAGGCGTCCGACGCCGAAGAGGACGCCGCGTTCGTCGGCGCCCGCCACGGTCACCTCTGCAGCGGCGCCGCTGCCGGTCGCGACGAGCTGAAACCCTTCGGCGCCGGGTTTGGAAAGACCTGCCGACGAGGACCTGGCGGCGCCAGGCACGCTTCCGATCCGGCCAATGTTGATCGACGGCCGTCCGGCGGTCGCGCTCGTGGCCACGGGCAGCGTGATCAGGGTGCGCTTCTGCACCTCTTCGACCAGCACCTGCACGGCCTTCTTCTCTCGCGCCGTCGGGCGGGCCGAGGTCACGACGACTGCCGAGCGGAGGTCGATCAACGACGGAGCCGGAGGCACCTGCGCCATCGGCCCAGCCCAGGCAGCCATGAACACGGTCGGGAGCCCGACCAGAAGACGACGACAGGACCCGCGCATGCACCCTCCGGGCGAACCGAACGCCGCTACATTTGAAACGAGTTCCATTTTTACTACAGGTCAGGCCGCAGCGCAAGCTCGCACGGGAAGCGATGTCCACGCCCGCGGTTCGCTCGAGGACGGTTCGTTCGGGGGGAAGCCTTGCGCTACCGGCGGAGCTCGTCGCTGATCTCGGCGGCGGCCCGTTCGATGGTGGCTATCACGCGATCGCGCTCGGCATCGGACCGCAGCCGCATCTTCGGCATGGAAAGACTGATGGCGCCGACGACACCGTGATCCGCGCCCCGAATCGGCGCGCCGAAGCACGAGCCCCCGAGCGCGCTCTCTTCGGCGTCGAGGCTGCGTCCGGTTTGCCTGATGCGCTCGAGCTCCTGCTTCAACTCCACCTCGTCGGTGATCGTGTGCACCGTGAAGCGGTGCAGCCCATAGCTGCGGATGAGCGATTCGCGCCGTTCCTCGGGCTGGAACGCGGTGATGGCTTTCCCCAGGGAGCTGGCGTGCGGGGGAAGGATGCGGCCGACGGTGTTGCCCATCCGGATGAGCTGTGGGCTCTCGATCGTCGCGACTACTTCGATATGGTTCTCGAAGAGCATCGCCAGGCTGATCGTCTCGCGGAACTCGCGGTTCAACGCCTTCAGTCGAAGCATGGCGGCGTCGATGAGCTGCTGCTGGAGGTGGCCCGAGGCCATCGGGCGCAACGACGCCGGCGCGCGGTAGAGCCCTGCCGCGTCGCGCTCGAGGTACCCGGCCTTTTCCAGCGTATGAAGGATGCGGAACAGCGAGGTCTTGGCCAGCCCGATGCGCTGCGTGAGCTCGTTGAGTGTCAGCGCCTCGGATGACCCGCGTACCTCGTCGAGCGCAGCGAGCGCCTTGCCGACGACCTTGGAAAAATACTTGTCGGGTGCTGGCGATGCCGCTCGGCGTGGGGCGGCCGTGGTCGGTGGCCGATGGTCGGGCGCGTGGCATCAGAAGCGGTGGTGCCGGGCCCAAGGATCCGGGCGGGCGCACCGAAATCGTACACCAGGCGCCACAAAAATGAAACGCAATTCGATCGCCGGGCCCTGGCGTCGCGCCGCGGCAGACCTACCTCATTCGTGCCGGAGCGCCGCGATCGGATTGACCCGGATGGCGCGGCGCGCCGGCAGCGCGCACGCGATGAAGGCGACCGCGAACAGGATCGCGACCGGACCGGCGAACGTGATCACACCCCCTGTGGGGATACCGTACAGGAGCGTGGCGACGGCACGCGCGGCGGCGAAGCCGCCAGCCACGCCAAGGACGATCCCAATCCCGACGAGCCACATCCCGTCGCGAAGGACCAGCATGAACACACCCGACCGTTCGGCTCCGAGCGCCATGCGGATGCCCATCTCACGCGTGCGCCGCGAGATCGAGAACGACAGCACGCCGTAGATGCCGACCGCCGCCAGCAGCAGCGCGAGGCCGCCGAACACGCCCAGCAGCCAGGCGCCCATTCGCGCCAGATAGAGCGAGGTGCCGATGGTCTCGGGCATGGTCTGGATGTTCGGCACGGGCAGGTTGGGTTCGAGCGCCTGGATCTCGCGGCGGATGCTGCCGACGAGCGACGCTGGCGGCACCGACGCGCGGACGTAGAGCGTCATGCCGGTTTCGTGATTCTGCGCGAGCGGCAGGTACACGACCGGGACACCGCCGTCGGCGAGCGTGCCGTAGGCGCTGTCGCGGACGACGCCGACGATCGCGCGCCACGGTCCCTGCGGGCCGTCGACGCTGATCCGGCTCGCGTTCGGATTCGCGCCCGGAAAATGGATGCGCGCCGCGCGTCTCGTTGACGATGGCGACGAGCGGCGCCGTCGCGGTGTCGGCGTCGGCAAAGTCCCGGCCGGCCACCAGCTTGATCCCGAGTGTCGGAAAGAACCGCGGGCCCACGACGTTGGCGTTGACCACCCGGCGATCGCCGGTCGACGGCGCGGCCTGCCCTCGCTCTGCCGGTGATCGTGCGGTGTCGTTGCGGCCTTCCACGTGCAGGCTGAAGACGCGACTGCTGCCGCCGAGCACGGCGACGCGTGCCACGCTCGCCGATTCCACGCCGGGCAGCCGCTCGACGCGCTCGACGGCCTGCCGGTAGAACTCGCGTCCCTGGTCGCTCGTGTAGCGCAGCAGATTGATGTTGAGCGGCGCGGAGACGAGCCGTTCGACGTCGATGCCGGGATCGATGGCGCGCGCGGCCTGGAGGCTGCGGACGAACAGTCCGGCGACGATCAGCAGCAGCAGCGACAGCGCCACCTCGGCGACGACCAGGCACGCGCTTCAGATCCAGCCGGCGCCCGGCGCTCGACACCTGCGGTCGTCGGCGTCCTTCAGCGCCGGCACCAGCTCGGGACGCGACGCGCGGAACGCCGGCGCGACGCCGAACAGGATGCCGGTCAAGCCGGACAGCGCGAACGCGAAGAGCAGCACCCGGCAGTCGATCGAGAAGTCGAGCGCCAGCGGCAGAGCGCCGGGCGGCGGCTGCGCAGCCTGGAACGCCTGAGCGATGCCCCAGGCGAGCGCCACACCCGCGACGCCGCCGGCAAGGGAGAGCAGCACGCTTTCGGTCAGCAACTGGCGGACGAGGCGCGCGCGGTTCGCGCCGAGCGCCAGCCGGACGGCCAGCTCCCGCTGCCGCGACGCGGCTCTCGACAGCAGCAGGTTGGCGATGTTGGCGCAGGCAATCAGCAGGACGGCGCCGACGACCCCGCCGAGCAGGAGAGCGACCGTACGCAACGCCTGCCGCTGCTCGAGGTTGCCTTCCTCGAACGGCACGAGCGTGACGCGGAAGGCGCCAGCAGGCCGGCCGCTGGCCGGCGGTATCCGCGCCCGCGCGTATTCAGCCGCAATCGCGCCGAGATCGGCGCTCGCCTGGTCGACCGTTGCGCCCGCCTTCAGCCGACCGACCGCAAAGATCCAGCTGTTGGTCGGATGCTTCAGCAGGTCGGGATTCTGCTCGCCCGAATACCTGGCCCGGGGCGGCCGCATGACGGCCTGCATCATCATCGGCACGTAGAGATGACGGACAACGCCAAGGCGCGGCCCGGGAAATCCAGCGGGGGCTACGCCGACGATGGTGAAGGCATGGCCGTTCAGCCGGACGTTCGTGCCGACGATGTCGGATCGGCCGGCGAAGCGTGTCTGCCAGAAGTCGTGGCTGATGACCGCAACTGGATGGGCGCCGGGAGTCGCATCGTCGGCAGGGGAGAGCAGCCGCCCGTGTGCGGGGCGTATGCCGAGCACGTCGAAGAAGTTCCCCGTGACGATGAAACCGCTCACGAGCTCGGCGGAGTCGCCGGCGTTCAGGCTGGCGATGATGCCGCCCCAGCCTGCAAAGCCGTCGAAGAAGCGGTTGTGGTCGCGGAGAGACGCGTACAAGGGGTAGGCGAAGACGCCGCCAGTGCCGCGGAAGCCGTAGACGAGACGCTCGCCATCCGTGACCGGCAGCCGCTGGAAGAGCGTGGCGTTGACCAGGCTGAAGAGCGCGGTGTTGGCGCCGATGCCGAGCGCGAGCGTGAGGATCGCCGCGGCGGTGAAGCCGGGCTGCTTCCGCAGCATGCGCGCCGCGTAGCGGACGTCCTGCCAGATCTGGCCCGCAAACCCACGCCGGGGCGCGCCCGGCACCACGGGTGGAGGCACGTGCGCCTGGCGGAGCGGTCGCATGTGCCTGGCGATCGTGTCGGCGTCCTCCAACTCCTCGATGGCGAGCCGCTGTGCCTCCGCATCGTCCGGACCCTCCGCCCGCAGCTCCGCATAGCGGTCGTCGAGGTGCTGCGACAGTTCGTCGATGATCTCCGCCTCACGCACAGGGCTGAGGCGCAGCGATGCCAGACGCGAGCGCAGGTGGCCGCCCCAGTCAGGCATGGTCGACTCCGGTGATGAGCTGCATGGCGCTGACGAACGCCCGCCACGTGCTGCGCTGCCGGGAGAGCACGCGGCGCCCCTCGGCCGTCAGGCGGTAGAACCGCCGGCGCCGCTGCCCAGCCTTCTCGACCCATCGGCCCTGCAGCCAGCCGCGCTCCTCGAGGCGGTACAGCAGCGGATACAGCGAGGCGATGTGGAACTTCAGCTGCCCTTCCGATCGCGTCTCGATCAACTTGCTGATCTCGTAGCCATGGCGGGGCCTGGCCTCGACGATCGACAGGATGATCAGCTCGGCCGACCCCTTCTTGAGCTCCCGATCGAGGATCCGGCGATCGATAGAAGTCATAGCCACATATGCTACTGGCAGTACCAGTGCCTCCGCAAGGACGGATCCGCGGCCGGCCGGCGCGATCAATTGGAGGGGAGCACAGCTCCTCGAGGGTGGCCTTCCCGGCGAGCCCGAACGTAGTGTCCGGCTTCAGCCGGACCCCCGGCCCGAAACGTAGCGTCCGGCTTCAGCCGGACCCCCGGGCCGTGGAGGTCTTACTCCGCGCGTAGGGCGATCACTGGATCCACGCGAGTCGATCGTCGTGCCGGCACCCAGCAGGCGAGCATTGCCGCCATCGCGATGACGGCCGCGAAGATCAAGAAGGTCACGGGATCCGTTGCCGGCGTCTCGAAGAGCAGCGCCTGCATCGTCCTCGTCAGGGCGAACGCCGCGATCAACCCGATGACGACGCCGGCTGCGGTCAGAACCGCACCGTCGCTCAGAATCATCCAGCGCACGTCGCCCGGCCTGGCGCCAAGCGCCAGTCGTATGCCGATCTCGCGTGCGCGCCCCGCCACCATGAAGGCCATGACGCCATAGACGCCGATCGACGCGAGAACCAGGGCGACGGCGGCGAAGGCGCCGACGAGCGCGAGCCCGACGCGTTCGTCCCCCGTCGACTCCGCTCGGAGCTGTTCCATCGAACGCAGGTTGTAGAGCGGCAGCTGATCGTCCAGCGCCCACACGGCCTGACGGATCGTGCCGGCGGCGGCTTCGGGTTCGCCCCTGGTACGGGCGAGCGCGATCATCGACCGTTGCAGCCATGCCCAGTGGATCGGGGTCGCCTGCGGCAGCGGCACGAAGACCTCTGGCTCGGGAGACCGGGCGAGACCGAAGTGCTTCACGTCAGCCACGACGCCCACGATTTCGACGGCAGATCCCCTGTCGTCGTCGAGCCGGATCCGCTGGCCGACGGGATCCAGATCGGGCCAGTAGCGCTTCGCCGTCGTCTGGTTCACGATGGCCACGGCCGGCGTGTTTGCACGATCGTCGAGACTGAAATCCCGGCCGCGCGCGACGCGCACGCCGAGCGTCCGGAAGTACTCCGGTGACACGAACCGCAGGAACACGTGCGGCGTATCCTCGACGCGGGCCGGCTGGGCACGTCCCTCGATGGTCATGTCGAGGCTGAATCCGCCTCCGGCGAGGGGCACGTGCGAGGTGACGGCGGCAGCCGTGACGCCGGGCTGCTGACCCAGGCGTGCGGCAAGCTCCTCGTAGAACGCCGCAACCTGCGGCGGCGTGCCATATCGCGCCTCCGGCAGCGCCATGCGAGCGGTCAACAGACTCGCCGGATCGAACCCGAGCTCGACGCGCTGCAGACGGACGAAACTCCTCAGCAACAATCCCGCGGCCACGAGCAGCACGAGCGCGAGGGCGATTTCAGCCGCCACGATGCTGCTGCTCAGCCGACGTCGACGGAAGCCGCCGGAGCTGCGCGATTCGTCCCGCAGGGCCTGCTGCAACTCGGGCCGCGACGCCTGCAGCGCCGGCGCGACGCCAAACAACAGGCTGGCCACCAGCGAGACCGCGAGCGTGAACCCCAGGACGATGGCGTCCACGCGCGTCTGCTGCAGTCGCGGGATGTCTTCGGGCAAGAAGCCCTTGAGGAGCTCGGCAATCACATACGCGAGCGCCAGACCGGCAACCGCTCCGGCGAGACCGATGACTGCGCTCTCCGTCAGCAGTTGCCGCGCAATCCGCGGTCGCGAGGCGCCGAGGGCCGCGCGGACGCTCATCTCGGCCCGCCGCCGGGTCGCACGGGCGAGCAGCAGGTTCGCCACGTTCGCGCAGGCGATGAGCAGCACGAAGCTGACCGCCGCCAGCAGGATGAATGCAGCATCCCGCACCTGCGAGACGACGACTTCATGGAGACTTCGCACCCGCGCCGTCACGTTGGTGTTGGATTGTGGTCTCACTTTCTCGGTACGCCTGGCGATCCCTGCCAGCTCGGCCTGGGCCTGCGTGGCGGTGATGCCGTGCCGCAGACGCCCGGTCGCGGTGAGGAAGTGCGCGCCGGGCGACTGCAGTTCCCGTGGCGTGAGATTGAGCGGCAGCCAGAGCTGTGCTCCCGTCGATCGCAGCGTCAGCCGCGGGGGCATGATGCCGACGACGACGTGCGGCTCGCCGTTGATGGCAATCGTCTGCCCGACGAGACCCGGATCGGCACCGAAGCGACGACGCCACAGACCATCGCCGAGCACGACGACGCGCGGCGCACCGTACGGTTCGTCGCCCCAGCGGAATCCACGGCCGTATGCCGGCGGAACACCCAACGCGTCGAAATGGTTGCCGGAAACACGCGCGGCGACGACGCGTTCCGGCTCACCGCGACCCGTCAGGTTGACCGTCGTCCCGGCCGTGGCGGCGAACTGCTCGAACGACGTCGCTTCCGCGCGCCAGTCGAGATAGTCGGGGGCGGTGAGCCCCATGTCGATGCCGTTGCGATGTTCGAAGACGGAGAGGAGCCGTTCGGGTTCATGATACGGAAGCGGCCGGAGCACCACGGCATGCACGAAGCTGAAGATCGCGGATGTTGCCCCGGTGCCGAGCGCGAGGGTCAGGATCGCGACCGTAGCGAATCCGGGATTCCTGAACAACGTGCGGACGCCGAACCGAAGGTCCTGCCATATGGCCTCCAGCATTCCGCCCCCTCGCACGTCATAAGCGCGTTCGCTCATCCGGCTCAGGTTGCCGAACCCCCGCATCGCCGCGTGCCGTGCGGCGTCCGGTTCCATCCCGCGCGCAATGTTGGCCTCCGTCGCCAGTTCGACATGCGAGCGCATCTCCTGCTCGATGTCGTCGATGGTGGCTTCACGCCGCAGTAACCCGCGCAGCCGTGCGCTGAACGTCTCGAGCCATGTCATTGTCAGGCCCTCAGGTGGACTGCATGACCTTCGCAATGGCGAGCGCGAGCAGGTCCCAGCTCTCTTCCTCGACAGAGAGCTGCTTGCGGCCCGCCGTCGTCAGCCGGTAGAACTTGGCCCGGCGGCCGGTCTCGTTCACGCCCCACTTCGAGCTGACCCACCTCTTCTGCTCGATGCGGTAGAGCGCCGGGTACAGCGCGCCCTGTTCGACGAAGAGCATCTCTCCCGACATCTGGCGGATGCGCTGGATCACGCCGTAGCCGTGCAACGGACCCAACGAGAGCGCCTTGAGGATGAGCAGATCCAGGGTGCCCTGGAGCAGGTCGGCCTTCGGGGTGGGCACGGGACGGACAGCTCCTTCACACGCCTGGCGGCACCCGACGGCCCGACGTCGCTACGCCTAACGTGCTTAGGCATAGTGCGGCAGCCATGCCTAAGGTGTCAAGGCATCAGGCTTCGATGGCCGGTGCGTACAGGAAGGGGAACGCGCTGTCAGACAGCGTCGCCATCTACCACGAAATCGCCACCGAGCCGTTGCCGCCTACCTACAGAAGACCGTGGACGAGGGTCGCGCCGAAGAAGAATCTTCTGCTACCGGCGCGCACACGCAGACGCGCTCCGGGAACCAGATCCGGAAAAGGACCGTATCTGAGTGAGATCATGAGCGAAACGGCGGGCGAGATGAACCTGTTCGAAACCGTGGTCAGGACCTGCGATATGGGGCTCGCACACTGCTGCGCAATCCGAGCTTCACGATCGTCTCGATCCTGGCTCTGGCGCTCGGCATCGGTGTCAACGTGGCGGTCTTCACCGCGTACAAGGCGTTCATCGCGCGGCCGCTCGATGGGCGCGACCCCGACACCCTGGTCAACCTTTCACTGCGCCTCCAGTCCGGCGCGACCAACGCGAGGTTCAGCTATCCGGACTACGAAGCCTACCGTGACGGTCTGCGATCGTTCAGCGGCGTCATCGCGTTTTCGATCGAAGAACTGACGCTCACCGACGCCGGCGGCGCCGTCGCGAGGCGAAGCGCCGGGAGTGGATCGCTGGTTGGCAGACTTGGACTGTTGCCACAGTTGGTGGCCAACCGGGAGATTGCGACCACCTTCATCGTTTCTGAGAATTACTTCTCGGTGCTGGGCGTCACGACCGCGCGTGGCCGCGCGTTTGATGCGATCAGTGCGTCCGAGCTGGCCGCGACGCCTTCGGTGCTGATCAGTGAGAACTATTGGCAGCGACGATTTGCGGGCGATCCTGCGGTGTTGGGGAAGAGCATTCGGCTGAACGGTGCCCTCTTCACGATCATCGGGATCACTCCGCGCAACTTCGTGGGGACGAGCATCGCGGTGCCCAACTTCTGGCTGCCGCTCAGTCTCTATCCGCTGATACACCCGCACACCCCTCGGCTGCGTGACCGCGAAGACCTGTGTTGTCGCGTGTTCGGCCGTCTTGCGCCGGGCATGAGCATGCACGAGGCTCAGGCCGAGACAACCCTGCTGGCGTCACGATTGGGAGCGCTGCACGAGCCGAGCTCGGAACTGCACAAACCCGCGAGCGCAGTGATCTCGCCGGGCTCGCCGTTGCCAGGGATCCCCGCCAATCTGCGTTTGACGATCGTCTTGATCATGGCGGCGGCTGGACTGGTTCTGGTCATCGCGTGCGCCAACGCCGCTGGTCTCCAGTTGGCGCGTGGCGCCGTCCGTCAGGAGGAACTGGGCATGCGGCTCGCGCTCGGCGCGAGCGGATCGCGTCTGGTTCGCCAGTTGATGACCGAAAGCGCCCTGGTCGGCGCGCTGGCGGGCTCGCTTGCGCTACCGGTCACGTGGGCGATGCTGCGCGTGGCGGTGACCACACTGGCCGAACAACTCCCAGTCGAGTTCATTCTCGATGAGAGTCCTGACACCAGCGTCTTCGCGTTCGTGCTGGCCATTTCCATGCTGGCGGGCATCCTGTTCGGGCTTGCGCCGGCACTCGCGAGCTGCCGCGCCGCGTTGTTCTCGATCACCCGGGGCACAGGCACGTCGCTCCCCCGCGGCAGACTGCGTCATGTCCTCATTGCCGCGCAGGTCGCAGTCTCGCTTACGCTCATGATTGCCGGCGGTCTCCTGGTACGCAGCGCCAGCCAGGCGCTCAACATGGAGACGGGGTACGACGCCGAACGAGTAATCAGTGTGAGTCTGCATTTCCCGGAGACTGCCGCCTACACGACCGAGTACAAAGGTTCCCTCGTGCGCGACCTTCGCAGCCGGGTGACAGCTTTGCCTGGCGTCAGCGCAGTTACCACCGCGCGCGCGCCGAACGACAGCGGCGGAAGACGCGCCGCGGTATCACTGAACCGCGACGCCCCGTCACCCGCGAACATGCGTGCGACCCTGTACTACACCTGGGTGCAGCCAAATTACTTCGAAACGCTTGGCATTCCTCTGTCTCGAGGCCGGGGCTTTCGAGCTCTCGTCGCGCAGGCCGATCACGATGCCATCCTGAGTGAGTCAGCGGCGCACCGCCTCTGGCCCGGGCAGAACCCCATCGGCCAGCGCTTGCGGCTCGGCACTGATGGCCAATTTCACAATCGAGGCGAACTGCTGCCCGACGGTCCGGCCTGGCAGGTCATCGGGGTGGCCCGCGACACACGGGGTGTCACGTTGGATGGCAGCGACTCTCAGCAGGTATACCTCCCACTACCAGGCGACCGGCTCCAGGATTATCCGATGCTCGTTCGCACAGACTCAGATTCGAGACTGCTGATCGGCGCGGTGGAACCGGTCATCGCGGCCGTGGATCCTGGACTGACAGCCACCGCGTCGACGCTGCAGGCAATGCTTCGCCGCACGGAAGCCTTCCTCGCCGCGAGCTTCTCAGCGGCGATTGCCTCCAGCATCAGCCTGTTCGGGTTGCTGCTTGCGTCGATGGGGATCTACAGCACCGTCAGCTACGACGTCGTCCTTCGCACGCGCGAAGTGGGAATCCGCATGGCGATCGGCGCTCAGAAGAGCAATGTTCTGGCGTTGATGCTGCGGGGAAGTCTCAGTCCCGTTGTTCTCGGATTAGTGGCGGGGACCGTGCTGGCCGTGGGCGCGTCGCGCCTGCTGCGGGGCGTGCTCTATGGCCTCGGCGCAATCGACGCCGTCTCTTTCGCCGGTGCATCGCTCCTGTTCCTGGCGATCGCGCTGGCCGCCAGCTGGCTGCCGTCCCGGCGGGCAATGCGCATCGATCCACTCGTGGCACTCAGAGATCAGTGACCCGTCGCGATGAGCCGCGGAAGACGCGTGTGACGTTCTGACTCATGCCGAGGGTCGCGAGCTTGCCGTTGTCAGCGCCCGACCGCGAACAACGCGCCGTCGCTCCGCAGGAACAGCCGGCCCTGCGCAATTGCGGGAGACGCAAGAAAGCGCCCGCTCAACTCGTTGCGTGCCAGCACCTCCGGGCTCCGGCCGGCGCGCAGCACGAAGGTCTCTCCCGTCTCGCTCACGAAATAGACCTTGCCGTCGCCGGCGACCGGTGACGCGAAGAACACGCCGCCGAGTCGATGGCGCCACACGGCCTCGCCGGTTCGCGCGTCCGCGCACGACACGACGCCCACCTCGTTGGTCATGTAGAGCAGCCCGTCGTAGTAGACGATCGACGGCACGTACGACGCGCCGGCCGCGACACGCCAGTCCACGTGCGTCGCCGTGACGTCGCCGCGGCCGCCCGGCCGGATCGCCAGGTAGTCGCTGTTGCGATAGCCGCGGCTCAGATAGATCCGGCCATCGTGGAAGACGGCCGACGGGATCGGCGTCTGGCGCTGGCTGCCCGTATACCAGAGGAGCTCGCCCGTCTTCGGATCGTAGGCGTCGATGCGCTCGGAGGAGTTGACCAGGAGCTCGTCTCCCCGCGGTCCGGGCACGACGAGCGGCGTGCTGTGGGAGACGCGGCCCGCGCCGCGGTCCACCTTCCATCGCTCCTTCCCCGTACGGGCATCGAGCGCCAGCAGGTACGAGGCGCGCCGGTGGTCACACAGGAAGATGACGAGATCGCCATGGAGCGCGGGCGAGCTGCCGTGCCCCCACTGCGTCTGGAACGGCGCATAGTCCTCGCCGAGATGACGCGTCCAGACGACCTGCCCCTCCATGTCGAGGGCGACGACCTGGCCGTTGCCGAACCAGGCGTAGGCGCGCTCGCCGTCGGTGGCCGGTGTCGGCGTCGCCAGGTTGTGCTTCTCGTGAAGATCGGGGAACGGGCCGGTCGCGCGGGCCTTGTGCTCCCAGAGGCGCTCGCCGCTGGACCGCCGGAAGGCCTCGACGACGAGCCAGATCGCCGGGCCCGACTGATCGGGGGTCGCGCTGGCCTCGCCACGCCGCCCGCCGATCGGCGTCTCGCGCTCGGCGAGCGCGCGGTCGTCCCGCGCGAGCTGCGGGTGCGCGTCTCCCGTCACCGTCGTGCTGCCGATCTGCGAGGTGACGATGACGCGGTCGCCCCAGACAATGGGCGAGGAAGTGCCGAGCCCCGCGAGCGGCGCCCGCCAGGCCACGTTCTCGTGCTCGCTCCACGTCAAGGGCAGGCCGGATTCGGCCGAAATGCCCTGGCTGGCCGGCCCGCGCCATTGCGGCCAGTTCTCCGCGGCGAGTCCGACTCCCGACAGCACGAAGGCGGCCGCCCACGCGAGCCGCGTCGGCGCGCTGAAAATGAGACGCAAAAATGAACCTCCCTGCATCCGACCCTGCGTTTGCGGCGTTGTCGGCAGCCGACGCGCCAATCGCACACCACCTCACCGTTCGACGCTGTCGTGAGGGGGGAGGGCTGACGGGGCTGAGAACGGAGGCTATCCTAACCGCGAGACGGCCCCAATGTTTCCATCGTCCCGTCCTCTGCGGCTCTGGCGTCGGGTGCTTTTTCTCGAGATCGCCTCGACGTGAGAAAAAGCACCCGACCCCTTCTCACGCCGACCGGAGTGGCAGTCTCGTGATGGGCTTTCCCGTCAACGCGAGTAGCGCGTTGGCCACGGCGGGCGCAATCGGCGGAACGCCGGGCTCGCCCACGCCGGTGGGATTCTCGGTCGATGGCACGATGTGCACCTCGACTTGCGGCATCTCGCTGATCCGCAGCATCGGGTAGTCGTGGAAATTGCTCTGGACGACCGCGCCCTTCTCGAGCGTGATGCGCCCGTAGAGCGCCGCCGACAGGCCGAAGCCGATGCCGCCCTCCATCTGCGCCCGCACCACGTCGGGATTCACGGCGAGGCCGCAATCCACGGCGCAGACCACGCGATCGACGCGGAAGCTTCCATCCTTCTTCAACGTCACCTCGGCCACTTGCGCCACGAAGGAGCTGAACGATTCGTGGACCGCGACGCCGCGCGCCCGCTTCTCGCCGCCGGGACCGGCCGGGAGCGGCTTGCCCCATCCGGCTTTCTCGGCCGCGAGGTTCAACACGCCGAGGTGCCGCGGGTGCTTGGCCAGCAGCTTCTGACGATAGGCGACGGGGTCCTGACGGGCCGCGGCGGCGAGCTGGTCGAGCACGGTCTCGACCGCGAACGCCGTGTGCGTCGAGCCCACCGATCGCCACCAGAGCACAGGCACGCCCAGCTTCGGGGAGTGCAACTCGACGCGGAGATTCGGAATCGCGTAGGGCTGGTTGGCCGCACCTTCGACCGACGTGCCGTCGATGCCGTCCTTGACCATCGCCGCCTCGAGCGCCGTTCCCGCCGTGATCGATTGACCGACGATGCGGTGCTGCCAGGCCACGGGGAGTCCATCGGGACCGATCGCGGCTTTGACGGCGTGCACGAACGCGCCCCGGTAGTAACCGCCTTTCGTATCGTCCTCGCGGGTCCACACCAGCTTGACCGGCGCCTTGCCGTCGATGGCCTTCACGATCTGGGCGCATTCGACGACGAAGTCCGAGTGCGACGAGGCGCGCCGCCCGAAGCTGCCGCCGGCATAGAGCGTGTGGATCTCGACGGCCGGCGGCGGGATGCCGAAGACGCCCGCAACCGCCGTCTGATCCACCGTGTGCCACTGCTCGCCGCCCCAGCACTCGGCGCCGCCTTCCGTGCGTCGCACGACGTAGTTGAGCGGCTCCATGGAGGCGTGCGCGAGATACGGGAACTCGATCAGCGCGTCCACCGTCTCGACCCCGGCGAGCGCGCGCGCCGTGTCGCCGTCGTTGCGCGCGACGAGGCCCGGCTTGTGCGCCAGTTCACGGAACTGGGCCAGGATCTCGGACGACGAGCCCGTGTACGCCTGGGTCTCGTCCCATGTCACCTTCAGCAGGTCGCGTCCCTTCTTCGCGGACCAGAAGTCGGTCGCCACGACGGCCACGCCGCTCGGAATCTGGACCACGAAGCGCACGCCGGGCGCCTTCGACGCCGCCGCCGCGTCGAACGACTTGACGGTGGCGCCGAACTTCGGCGGGTGCGCGACGACCGCGGTGAGAAGTCCCGGCAGGCGCACGTCCTGCGTGAAGATCGCGCGGCCGTTCACCTTCTCGCGGCTGTCGTAGCGCTTCGCCTGCGCCTTGCCGATAAAGGCGAAGTCTTTCGCGTCCTTGAGCGACACCTTGGCTGGCACCGCCTGCTTCGCCGCAAGATCGGCCAGCTCGCCGAACGTCGCTCGCTTCCCGGACGCATGCGTGAGCGCCCCGGCCTTGACGGCAATCTCGCCGGCCGGCACCTTCCACGAGGCTGCGGCTGCCGCGACGAGCATCGCGCGGGCCGCGGCGCCTGCCTCGCGCAACTGGACGAACGAGTTGGCGATCGACGTCGACCCGCCCGTGCCCTGCATGGGACCGAACAGGAGATTGTTGTACTGCTTGGCGTCGGCTGGCGCGCCCTCGACACGAATCTGGCTCCAGTCGGCGTCGAGCTCCTCGGCGACGAGCGTCGCGAGCCCCGTGTAGACGCCCTGGCCCATCTCGAGATGCTTCGAGAGCACCGTCACGGTGTTGTCGCGGCCGATGCGCAGGAACGCGTTCGGCGCGAACGGACTGGCGCCGGAGGTGGGCGAAGAGGCGGTTTGCGCGGCCTCTGCAAGGCCCGGCACGCGCGGCAGGAAGAGCCCGAGCACGAGTCCCGCGCCGGTCTGCAGGACGAACCGGCGGCTCGGCCCGGAGGGAGCGGTCGCGGGAGTCAAGGAGGCAAGGCGTTTCATGGTGGCAGGACCTCGCTGTCGGGAAAATCAGGACAGGGCAGCCGCGGCGTCCTTGATGGCCGCACGGATGCGAACATACGTGGCGCAGCGACAGATGTTTCCCTCCATCGCGCCATCGATGGCCTCGTCGGTCGGCTTCCGTGTCGTCTTGAGAAGGGCAGTCGCCGACATGACCTGGCCCGACTGGCAGTAGCCGCACTGCACGACGTCGAGCTGCGTCCACGCGTTCTGCACGGCGCGACCAACCGGGTCGTGCTCGAGCGCCTCGACCGTCGTCACGGCCTTGCCGGCGAGCGCGGCGACCGGGGTGGTGCACGAGCGCGTGGGCGCACCGTCGACCAGCACCGTGCACGCGCCACACAGGGCCATCCCGCAGCCATACTTCGTGCCGGTGAGGTGCAGGTGATCGCGAAGGGCCCAGAGCAGCGGCGTGTCTTCGGCCACGTCGAGCTCGACGGGCTTGCCGTTGACGGTCAGACGGGTCATGGGAATCTCCTGAGATGGGAGCTGGTACGACGGTTGCGCCATCATAGGCCCCTGAGCGGGGACCCGCAATCACGCGCGGGGGTCTCTCCGTGCCCGCCGGACCCAACTAACAGGTTGAAGACGCATCCGCGACAACTCGCAGCTCCCAACTTCCAACGCCCAAAGCCCTCTCAGGCGATCGGCCGGGCATCCATTGGGAGTTGGAGGTTGGGAGTTGACATGTCTCGCTCGAGACAGGTCCGGCCTACCTGTCCGCGGTGTAGCGGGCGGCTCCGCCTCGTGGCGCTGATTGAACACGCGTCGGTGGTGCAGCGAATCCTGCGACACCTCGGCCTGCCAACGGAGGTACCCGAGCCGCAGCCGGCACGGGCGCCGCCGAGGCGACTCGAGACGCACAAGAATCCCGCGCGTAGCCGCGTCGGGCGTCAGGACCGGTGGTCGACGACGACATCGGGTGAGTCAGCAGTCATGACCGGTGGGAGCGGGCGCCGTCATGGACCCTTCGGTCGCGGCGCGCGAGCCAGCGTCTGCCGCGCCTGCGCATCGGCCGCGTCCCACGCGAGGAGCGCGCTCGCTTCAGCCACGGCCGCCGTCCAGTCGTTCGAGGTTTCGAGCAGTCGGACGAGCTCCCGCCGTGCCTCGAGCAAGCCGGGGCGCAACGAGATGGCACGGGTGAGCGACTGACGCGCTTGTTGCATCTCGCCTCGTGCCGCCAGCGCCCGGCCGAGTTGATAGTGCGCCGCCGCTTGCGCTGGATCGATGGTCACCACCTGACGCCATCGCGACTCCGCCGCCGGAAGGTCGCCCGTGTCTCGAAGCGCCAGGCCGAGCTGATAGTGCGCCGAGACCAGGTGAGGCGCCAGCTCGGTGGCCTCTCGCAACCGCGCGATGGCCGAAGCGCTTGGGCCCTTCTGCAAGTCCTTGACGGCAGCCTCGACGAGCAGCGCGGCCTGGCTGGAAGCGGAGGCTTCCGCATTGAGCCGGTCGATCGTGGCCCGCTCGCGCCTGGCCTCGTCCATTCGTCCAGCGCGTGCGAGCGTTTGCGCCAGCATGACGCGCGCCTCGACCAGCGTGGCATCGAGCTCGACGGCGCGTCCGAACGCGGCCACCGCGTCCGGCACGGCGTTCAACTTGAGCAGCACGGTGCCGAGCAGATGATGCCCCTGCGCCGAATCGGGAAGGAGCGCGATGGACGCTCGCAGCTCCCCGGCAGCCGCCTCGTACGCTTCACGGTGCCGCAGGACGAGGCCGAGCGCGCGATGCGCCAGGGCGTGCGAGGGGTTGTTCACGAGCGCCGCACGAAGCTGCGCTTCTGCCCGGTCGAAGTCGCCGGCGAGGCGCAACGCCAGGCCGAGCGCGTAGGGATACTCCGCGTCTTTCGTGTCGAGCTCGGCGGCGCGGGTCAGGCTCTGCACGGCCCTGTCAAATTGGCGGGTGTCCGCGAGCCGCTGGCCGAGTGCGAGGTGGTAGCGGGCCTGGGCCGGCTCGAGCCGGACGGCTGTTTCGAGCGCGGCCAGCGCAGGGTCGCTCGCCGGCTGGCCTGGCGAGGTCGCCTCGTCGAGCGCTCGGCGGGTCGCGAGGTGAAGTCCGAGGTTGTAGTGCGCCTCGGCCAGCCCCGGCGCCGCGGCCACGACCTGTCGCAGCAGAACAATCGCGCCGTCGAGATCGCCGACGCGTGCCGTCGCCGAGCTGAGGCCGTAGCGCGCCTCGAATCGAATCCGGCCGCAGGCGCAACGCCTCCAGATACGCCTCGATGGCGTCGTGGGGCTGGCCCGTGCGCTCGAGCGCGAGCCCGAGGTGAAAGTGTGCCTGCGCGAGGCGCGGATCGAGCCGAATCGCGTGCCGGAACTCGGCGAGAGCCGCGTCGATCTGCCCGCTGTCACCGAGGAGCACGCCGATGGCGTCGCGGGCGAGCGCGTCCGTGGGGTCGAGGGTGGCAGCCTCACGAAACGCCGCGAGCGCGGCCTTGACGTTGCCCTCGGTCGCGTGCTGCGCGCCCTGCCGGCGGCGTTCCTCGGCCCTCGTGGCCGACGCCGCGGCGTCCTGCGCGTCGTGTGGAGCGGCGGCTCGCGGGGCGGTCCCCAGCGCAAGCGCGAAACAAGCCGCAGATGCGGCCCTTGCGATCGCCGCCCGCCCACGCGTCGTTCGAGTCGTCATGACAGGCGCCGAAGCAGGGTGAACGGAGATTGCCCGACATGGCGGGACAGCCCTTCAGGGCTGTCTTCCCCGACAGGGCTGAAGCCCTGTCCCACCCCGGTGGGGGAGCCCTCCTCAGCGACTCGAACGGCCGTCCTTCGACGCGGTGCCATCTCGGACGAGGCGCAGCACGATCCGCTTCATCTCACGGTCGGGGTCGCCGCCGCGCTCCTCCGCGTTCAGCTGACTCACCCGCGCGAGCAGCTCGCGCGCGCGCGTCGTCTGGCCGGATCGCTGATAGGCCTGGCCGAGCACGTAAACAGGCGCCGCGTTGCCCGGGTCGAGCGCGACCGCCTGTTCGAGGTTCGCGATGGCCTCGGTCACCTGGTTGCGCTTCAAGAGGATCTTCCCGAGCTCGGCGCGCGCGCCGGCGAGCTGCGGGTCCAGCGTGACCGCCGATTCGAGCGCCTCGACCACCTCGTTCCCGGCATCGGTCACCGGGTCGACGCCCGCGCGCAGGAGCGCGAGGGCGAGCATGTAGGGGAGCACCGCGTTGACTGGGCCGGCGGCGACCCGCTCGCGGAGCAGGCCGATGGCCTTGTCGGTGCGACCGGTCTGCATCCACGCCATCGCGAGCGCAATGTACGGCACCGGCTGGCGCGGGTCCAGCGTGCGCGCGCGGTCGAACGCGGCTTGGGCCTCGCCGACGAGCCCCTGCATCGCGAGGAGGACGCCGCGCTGCAGGTGCAGCGGGACCGACGAGGGACGTTGGCCGAGCCCGATGTCGACAATCTCCAACCCCAGCTCGTAGTTCTCGTGATCGAGGGCGATGAGCGCGAGATCGATGTAGTTGTCCTCAGCCTGCGGATCCAGGCGCGTCGCGGTGCGGAGCGCGTCGTACGCCTGTTGTACCCGGCCTGCCTTGACGTAGGCCTGGGCGAGGAGATTGTGCAGCTCCGCCGGCTGCACGCCTTCGGCGACCAACGCCTCACCCGCGGCGATGGCCGCCTCGGCGTCGCCGCCTTCGACGAGCATGAGCACGTGGTTGTAGGCGGCTGCGTACCGATCCCGGTATGTCGTCTTCGCCCGGGCGAAGAAGCGCGCCGCATCCGCATAGGCCTTGCGCTGCCCGAGGACGACGCCGGCAGCGAAGGAGCGGCTCGAATCCCGGGCCGTGAGCGCGTCGAGGAGCGCGACGGCATCGGTTCGGCGGTCCGCGGCGAGCAGACTGGCAGCGTGGTGAAGCGCCCAGTCAGGGTGGTCGAGGGTGCGATCGCGGGCCTGCTCGAAGTGGACGAGAGCCGCCGTCAGATCGCCGCGGGCGAACGCCATCTCGGCGACGTGCACGTGCGAGATGGCATCGCCCGGGACCTGCCGCAGGACGCGCTCGAAATGGGTGGCCGCGGCGTCGTGCCGGCCGAGCGAGAACTCGTTCACCGCGAGGTTCTTCCGCGCCGGGTGGAAGTCGGGATCGATCGCGAGGGCCGCGGCGAAGCGCGCGTTGGCTTCGTCGAGACGGCCTGCGCCCGTGAGCGCGATCCCGAACAGATTCAGGGCCCGCAGGTCGCGCGGCGTCCTGGCGAGCCACGGCGCGAGCAACTCGATGGCCGCCGCGAACTCGTGCCGCTGGATGTGAGCCGTGGCGCAGTCGAGCGGGCTGCTCGCGCACTCCGTGGCCGCCCGGACGCTGCCGGGCGTGCAGGACAACAAGACCACGAAGCCCGAGATGAGCAGGCGCGACATGAGGCGAGCCGTCCGCCGGGGCCGGGCCGGCCCCCCACGGCGGCTGCCGGCGATGACCCGGCCCTCAGAACGAGAAGCGGACCGCGAACTGCAGAATACGCCCGGGCAGCGCCTGCGTCGAGCGCCCGAACAGCGAGCTCGTCATGTTGCTGTCGGGGTTCGCCAGGTTCGTGTTGTTGAACGCGTTGAACGCCTCGATCCGCAGCTGGACCTGGGAGCCCGGTCCGAGCATCTGGGGGGCGCCTATCGACTTGGCCAGCACGAAGTCGACATTGAAGTACCCCGGACCCCGGAACGTGTTGCGTCCCAGCGCCCCCGCCACTCCGGGCGCGGGAGTCGGGAAATCCGACGGCACGAAGATGCCGCTCAGGAAGTCGTCGTTCGACAGGCCATCGAGGGAACTGCCGAACGATGGAATGTCGGGCCGGTCGTTGGCGAAGTTGTCCGCGTTGTAGTCGCAGCCGTTGTTGCCGACGATCGCGCCCGACGCATTGCGAACCGGCGCGAACGCCCGGCCGTTGCAGACGACCGTGAACGGCGTCCCGCTTTGCCCGACGAGGACACCTGCCAGCTGCCAGCCGCCGGCGATGGCCTTGAGCACGCCCGACTCCGGACTCGGCAGCATCCAGTTCGCGGAGACGGCGAACTTCTGACTGACATCGAAATCGGCCGGGCCCTTCTCCTGATCGGGCGGGCCGTACGCATCCGGACGCGAGGGCGCGGAGAACGTACTCGCAAAGTCCGTGGCCTTCCCGAACGTATAGGCCGCGCCAAACTGTATCTGCGCGCGGTTGACTTTGAGCGCAAGCGTGCCGCCGTGGTACGCGACTCTCATCGCTCGCGTCCGTGTAGTTGATCGCCGCGAAGCCCGGAAGGATGCCGTCGAAGCGCGCGTCGAAGAGATCGCCGTTGAACCGGTTGATGTCCCACTTGCGGTACGCGAGTCTCCCGCGGGAGCCGATGTAGTCAGCCTCGACGGCCACCGATCGCCCGACGGCGCGCTGCACGCCGACGAACCAGTTGTCGAGATACATCGTGTCGATGTTGGGGTCGACCACGTGGACCAGCCCACGTCCGTTGATGAGCCCGCCATGCTCGTTCAGCCCACCGGTCAATCCCGCCGGCCGCGGGTAGTTGTAGGGCATCTCGAGACTCTGGCCCAGGCCGAACACGGGCCGAACGACCGGATCGTTGGTCGTCGCCGTCGTCGTACCGAAGCCGGGCAGGTTGAGGTATTCCGAGTCCCAGATCTGATTCGACATGCGCTCGAAGGAGCGCCCCCATCCGACGCGAATCGACATGATGGCCTGGTTCGTGGGGTCCCAGGCGAGGCTCAACCGCGGCGCGAACGTGTGTTGACCGCCGCTCCAGAGGCCGTCTTCGAGGTAGTACTTCCGTTCGAGGACCCGTGCGCTCGCGAGCCGCGTGCGCAGATCGCCGCTGTCGGTCGTGAACTCGATGTTGGCCATCGGGCCGGACGTGTCGGAGATGTTCAGGAAGCCCTCGTAGCGGAGACCCAGGTTCAGCGTCAGGTTCGGCCTGACCTTCCAGTCGTTCTGCACGAAGCCAGAGACCGACTGCGTGCGGTGGAATCGCGTGAGCCGCAGCACTTCGCCGCCCGTGCGCCGGATCGATGGCGAGATTGCTCTGGCTGAACGGCGCATCCGCCCCGAAATCGAAGACGCTGTTGAACCCATAGGTCGGCCGGTTGTAGGTCCGCGACGCCTCGTTGTCGGCGTGCTCGCGCGTATAGGCGCCGCCCATCTTCAAGCTGTGCGAGCCGCGCGTCCACGTGACCACGTCGCGCCATTCGAAGCTGTTCTGCACGAACTCGTTCGGTCCGAAGCCGGCCTGATAGCCGACGATCCCGGTCACCGTGATGCCGGGCACGTCGGGCCGGGGATTGGTCAGCTCACCCCACGGGCGCACCCAGGAGAACGACGCTTCGTTCACCATGCTCGGCGACAGCACCTTGGTCCAGTTGGTGTTGAAGTGCATGCTGTTGGTCGGCGACGGCGCCGTGAACGCCGGATACACGCTCGGCTCCCCGAAGCCCACCTTTTCGGTCGTCGTGCGATTGAACGATCCGTACAGGCGATCGCGTCCCTCGTTGAAGTTGTGATCGACGCGCGCCGTCCACTGCAGCCCGTTGCGGGGCGAGGTCTCGTTCCACGTGCCTTCGCCCGTGACCGGGAGGTTGCACGGGATCTGTCCGACGGACGAGTTGATGAGCGCGCTGCCCGTACAGCTCGACGACAGAAGCTGGCCGGCGGTCCGGAAGTTGCGATCCGGCGCGAACGACGCCGGGAAGTTCGACAGGATGTAGGTCGAGACGTTGTTCGGCCGGTTCTGCTCCATGAAGCGGGTGAACTCCGGCGTGATGATCGCGGACGCACGGCTGATCGCGACGTCCGAGCGGAGCACGTCGCCCGAGGTGAAGAAGAACGTCCGATCCTTCGCGACCGGTCCGCCGACGCCCCAGGAGACCTCGTGGCGTCCGAAGTCGGGGTGCGTGAACCCCGTGGTTCGCTCCTGGAAGTAGTTCTTTTCCTGGAGCGCGTCGTTCGAGAAGTAGTAGCCGGCGCTCCCGTGCAGCGTGTTCGTCCCGCTCTTCGTGATGACGTTGACGAGGACCGAGCCGTTGCGGCCGTACTCGGCGGTGAAGTTGTTGACCGAGACACGCACCTCCGAGACGCTCTCGGCGTTCGGGTTGATGTTCACCACGCCGCTGCGCTGGCTCGAGCTGACGGTGGAGGAGTCGATGAGGAAGTTGTTCGACTCGGTCCGCGCGCCGTTGGCATTCATGTTCACGCCGAACTCGTTGTTGTAGAGGTCGGCATTCGATTGCGCGTAGGCCTGGCCGCCGCCGGTCGCACGACCGGTCACGCCGGGCGTCAGCACGACGAGGTTGAAGAAGTTGCGCCCGATGAGCGGCAGCTCCTTGACCTGGTTCTCCTCGATCAGGCCCGACACGCGGCCCTGCGCCGTCTCGATGAGCGGCGTCCGGGCGTTGACGGTGACTTGCTCCTCCGTCGTGCCGACTTCCAGCGTCGAGGTTGATCGTCTTGGTTTCGGCCGCCTGCAGTCTGACGTGCTCCTGCACGGCGGTCTTGAATCCGGTGAGCGAGACGCGGAGCGGTGTAGAGGCCTCCGCCGAGCGCCGGGAACCGGTAGTACCCCGTAGCGGTCGTCACGACCGACTGGGTGATGCCGGTCTCTTCGTTGACCAGCGTCACGGTGGCACCCGGCACGATGCTGTTGCTGGTGTCGGTGACCGTGCCTTCGAGCGCGCTGGCGAACTGGGCCGCGGCGGTGCGCGGCAGACCAACGGCGATGATGAGCGTGCAGGCGGCAAACAGTCCGAGGCGGGTGCGCATGCGAACTCCTTGCGATCTCTGGCCAGAGCGGCGCAAGGTCGGGGTGGGGCCGACCCGGGAACATGCCTGCGACGACAGCGGACGATCCGCTGCCGGCTCTGGCTTTTGATTACTCGTGACGGTCGGGGCGGAACGTATATCGTATATGACCTGTTGTCAAGCCTCTTTTGACACATCAGTCGTTTGGCCAAACAACTTGCTCACAGCAGCTCATCTTTATCGCCTTCGTTTGACTGGGAACCTGCCTGGAGTTGAAATTGGCCAAACCTCTTAGCGGTGTGGGTGGTGTGAAAACGACCGGCGTGCCAGCCGACCATCGGTCGAATCGACGCAGATGGCTGGCGCTGATTCCCTTGATCCTGAGCGGCTGGGTGGTTGTCGAGGCATACCAGGGTATGGCGGCCCCTCGGCCGTCTCCTCGCCCCGTGCCGCGCATCGAGACCGACCTGCCTCCGATCACCGTGGCTTTCGCGGACGTGGCCGAAGCCGCGGGGCTCACCGCGCCGAACGTCTCGGGCGATCCGCAGCGCAAGCGCTATCTGCTCGAAACCACCGGGAGCGGCGTGGCCATCTTCGACGCGGATGGCGACGAGCTCATGGACGTCTTGCTCGTCAACGGGACGACGCTGGACGGTCGCGACGGAGCTCGAGGCGCGGCGTCGGACGCTGGGAGCGCCTCGACGAGTCATCTCTACCGCAATCGCGGCGGCCTCCGCTTCGAGGATGTCAGCGGCCCGAGCGGATTCACGAAGGTCGGCTGGGGTCAGGGCGTCTGCGCAGCCGACTACGATGCCGATGGCGACGCCGACCTGTTCGTCACCTATTACGGGCAGAGCGTGCTCTATGGCAACGACGGACGCGGGCGCTTCGCGGACGTCACAGCCGCGGCTGGTCTTCCCGCAACCGGGACGCGCTGGGATACCGGGTGCTCCTGGTTCGACTACGACCTCGATGGGCATCTCGATCTCGTCGTGACGTCGTATCTCGAGTTCGACCGGACGCGCGTGCCGGAGCCCGGCGCCGGCACGCACTGTCTGTGGAAGGGTGTGCCGGTCATGTGCGGTCCGCGCGGCCTGCCCTTCGCTCGGCAGCGGCTCTTTCGCAACGGCGGCAACGGACGCTTCGTCGACGTGTCGGCGGCGGCCGGAATCGGAGCGATCAAGGGGTGCTACGGCTTCACGGTCGTGGCGTCGGATTTCGACAACGACCGGTATCCGGACCTCTACGTGGCCTGCGATTCCACGCCGAGCCTGCTGTTTCGCAACCGCGGCGACGGCACGTTCGAGGAGAACGGTCTGCTCGCCGGCGCGGCGCTCAACGAGGACGGCCAGGAGCAGGGCGGCATGGGCGTGGCGGTCGCCGACTACGACGAGGACGGCGACCTCGACATCGTCAAGACGAACTTCAGCGACGACATCCCGAACGTCTATCACAACACCGGCCAGGGCGTGTTCGAAGATCGCGTGCTGCGATCCGGACTGGGCGGCTACATGCAGTACGTCGGCTGGGGCGTCCACCTCATGGACGTCGATCACGACGGGCTCCGCGATCTCCTCATGGTGAACGGGCACGTGTATCCCGAAGCGGAGCGCAGCCCGGATGTCGGCTTTCGCCAGCCGAGGCTGCTCTACTGGCACGTCGGGGGTGGCCGCTTCAAGGACGTGTCGAGCGGCGCCGGGGCCGGTGTGACGGCCGCGTGGTCGTCGCGCGGATCGGCGGCCGGTGATCTGGACAACGACGGCCGGCTCGAGGTCGTGATCAACAATCTCGGCGGACGCCCGAGCCTGCTGGCGAACCAGGCGCCGCAGAAGGCCTGGCTGCTCGTGCGTTCGGTGGGCCGGGCCCCCAACCGCGACGCCATCGGGGCGCGCGTCACGGTCGTCGCCGGAGACCGGCGCGTCTCGGGCGACGTGCAAACGGGCACGAGCTTCCTCTCGCAGAACGACCCCCGCGTGCACGTCGGCCTGGGCTCGTCGCGGACCTACGACCGCATCGAGGTGCGCTGGCCGCGTGGCGACCGTGAGGTGTTTCCGGGTGGCGCGGCGAATCAGGTCGTGACGATCAGGCAGGGCAGCGGATCGCCGGTCTCACCCTCGTCCACGGGCCAGGCCGTGGTGCCGTGAATTGCGACGGCGTCGCGCGGTGCCGGCAGTTCGGCGTGTGCGGCGGCGATTCCAGCAGCCGATCGCGCGCGGCATCGGGCGATTCATCCCGCTGAAGTCACAGGCCCGCTGCAAGAACGCCGTTCAGCTCCGTTCTTCGGACAACGGCGCCGTGAACGCCCGGAAGGGCCCGGACGCCTTGATGGTTGTGCCACCTGGAGGCGTCCGATGACATCACGTGCGTTCGTTGCCGGTTTTCTCCTTCTCTCAGCGGCCTGCGCGCGAACGGACGCGCCCCCACCGATCGCGGGAACTTCGCATGCGCTCAGCTTCAAAGCGCCGGCCGCCGAAGCGACCGTCGACCAGCGCTCGTCACGGCCGGGTGGCCGGCAAGCCGCTGCGATGACGACCGAGAGCTTCCGCCGGATGGCACCGCAGCAACCCGTCGATCCGATCTCGTATCTCGCGTACGCCTACGCCATGAGCCTCGAGCTGCCGGGCGATCACCTGGCCCGCACGATGGACGCGCACGCGGCCGCGTGTCGTGCGGCGGGCCTGCGCGTCTGCCAGGTGGTCACCGCCCAGCGTGAAGGCGACCCGGCGAGCCACGTCCGTGGGACGCTGTCGCTGCGCGCCGAGCCCCGGTGGCTGGAGCGCTTCATGACCAATGTGGATGGCGACGCGCGCGGCGCCGGCGGCCGTCTCGTGTCGAAGTCGACGACGACCGAGGACTTGACCCGGGCCATCATCGACACGGAAGCCGCGCTTCGCGCGAAGCGGACGCTGCGCGGCCGCCTCGAACAGCTCCTCGCCAGCCGTCCGGGCAAGCTGGCCGACCTCCTCGAGGTCGAGCGGGAGCTGGCGCGCGTGCAGACCGAGATCGATTCGACCGACTCCAACCTCGCGGCGATGCGCACCCGCGTGGCGATGTCGGAGCTGACCGTTCTCTACGCGTCGGCCGCCCGCGCCGTGGCCGGCGACACGTTCGCCCCCCTCCACAGGGCCGTGTCGAGCTTCATTGGCACCGCGATCCATGGGGTGGCGGCAATCGTGACGATCGTCGCCATGGCGCTGCCGTGGGCGATCGTCAGCCTGCTGGCGGCGTGGGTGATCCTGTGGTCGCTGCGACGGCGCGCCACGGACATCGGCAGCCCGGAACCGCCATCCTCGGTGATCGAGCCACCGTCCCCGTCGAATGCATGATTCAGGAGGGCGGGGCTTCAGCCCCGCCGATCTCGGCCGCCGGAGGCTGGTACGGATGGGCTCTGGTAAACCCTGCGCCGACTGGATACGTCCAAGTCAGTCGTGACCGTCATTGCCGATCTTCGCTATGCGGCGCGGGAATGGCGCCGCCGTCCGGGGTTCGCGCTCACCGCGATCCTCTCGCTGGCCCTCGGGATCGGCGCCACGAGCGCCGTGTTCAGCGTCGTCTACGGCGTCCTGATCAATCCCTTTCCCGTACGTGGGCGCCGAGCGCATGATGCAGCTCGCCCTGAGGGACACGGCCGGCCGTTTCCGCTATCCGGGGGCGACCGGTGCTCAGTTGGAGCAGCTTCGACAGGCACGGTCTGTCGAGAGCGTCGTGGGGGAGGATGGGTGGAACCTCACCACCACGGATGGCGACATCCCCGAAGACGTCGTCGCGTCATACATCTCGCCGAACGCGCCGAACCATTGGGGCGTGCCTGCCCTCATGGGACGCTGGCTCATCCCCGCTGACGCGCCTCCGGGTCAGGACCCGGCACGCGTGGTGGTGTTGAGCTACCAGTTCTGGCAACGCTACTACGCGGGCGATCCAGGAGTCGTCGGCCGCACGCTTCAACTCGTCCGCAAGAACTATCAGATCGTCGGCGTGATGCCGCCCCGGTTTCGCTGGCGCGAAGGCGACATCTACATGCCGCTCAAGGTGCGGCCCGAGCCCACTGTCTACTACGGCGTCACCCTCAAGATACGGCCGGGCGTTTCGATCGCGGCCGCCAACGCGGAGCTGCAGCCGGTCCTCCAGGAGTTCGCAAAGCAGACGCCCAACCGCTACCCGGACGAGTTCCGGGTGAACCTGCGCAGCATCATCGAGATGTATGCGCGGCCGATGGGGCCCAGGCTCTTTCTGCTGCTCGGCGCCGTGACGTCGCTGCTGCTCGTGGGCTGCGCCAACGTGTCGATCCTCCTCCTCGTGCGCGGGGCGCACCGCCAGCAGGAGCTCGCCGTGCGTGCGGCGCTCGGAGCCGCCCGTGTCCGCATCGTGCAGCAGTTGTTGACGGAGGCGCTGGCGATTGCCGTGGTCGGCGCGGCGCTGGGCGTGTTCATCGCCTGGAGAGGCCTGGCGCTGATCGTGGCGTGGGTGCCCACCAACTCGTTCGCGGCCGAATCGGTCATCGCGATGAACCTGCCCGTCCTGCTCTTCAGCACGGCCCTGGCGGTCATCACCGCGATCGTGTTCGGCGTCTGGCCGGCGCTGCAGCTGTCACGTCCCGACCTCGGCCGCGTGGTGCAGGCCAGCGCGCGACGGGTGATCGGCAGTTCGCAGGGGCGGCGGACCCATCGCGTCATGATCGCCGTCCAGGTGGCGCTGACCCTGCTGATGTTGAGTGCGGCGGGCGCGGCGGGGAAGGGCTTCCTGCAGCTGGCGAACGCAGAGCTCGGATACGACCCACGGAACACGATGTCTCTGCCGATCCCCATCCATGACGGCACGTACCCGACTTGGAAGGAGCGGTCCGAGTACTTCGAGCGGCTCCGGGCCGCGGTCGCCTCCATGCCCCAGGTGGTGTCCGCGGGAATCTCGACCAACGCGACGCCGCCTGCCAACGGCGGCGACACGACCATCGAGATTCTCGCCAGCAGCGCGATCGAGAAGCCCGTCGCCCGGTCCAATTTCGTCAGCCCCGAGTATTTCTCCCTGCTCCAGATTCCGGTCGTGCAGGGACGCGTCTGGAGTCAGGACGAAATCACGCGCGGCGCGCCCCTGGCCGTGATCAACCAGACGATGGCCCGGCAGCTCTGGCCGGGCGGCGATGCCATCGGCCGACAGATCAGGGCCCCGAACCTCAGGAACGAACCACCGTATTCGCCCGCGGCCGCCGGCGCCGATGGATGGCTGCAGATCATCGGCATCGTGGCCGACGCGCGCAACGACGGGCTGCGCAACCCGATCAAGCCAGCCTTCTACGTCCCCTACACGCTGAAGCTGCGGATGTTCACCCAGATCCTGGTACGCACGCGCGTGCCTCCCCTGTCCATCCTGCGCGATGTCCGCGCCGAGCTGGTTCGCGTCGATCGCGAACAGCAGGTCATGCGGGTACGGGACCTGGACGGGTGGATCACCAATCTTCCCGAGTACTCGCAACAGCGGCTGGTCGCGAGGCTCTTCGGCATCTTCTCGATCCTGGCGCTGGCGCTGTCGGCAGTGGGGCTCTACAGCGTCGTGTCCTACGGTGTCGCCACACGGACCAACGAATTCGGCATCCGCATGGCGCTCGGGGCCAGGGCGCGCGACGTCGTCCGCATGGTGCTCTCGGGGACGTCCTGGACGGTCGGCGTCGGGCTGCTGGCCGGCGTGCTGCTGTGTCTGGCCTTCGACACCGTCGCGTCACAGTGGGTGACCGAAAGCTCGCGCGATCCACTGATTCTGGCTGGCGTGACCCTCCTGCTGCTGGCCGTGGCCGTCATGGCGTGTCTTGCTCCCGCGCGGCGCGCGGCGTCGATCGATCCGATGGACGCCGTGCGACACGAGTAGCCGGGATGCATGACGGGACGGACAATCTCGTCACAAGGGTCAACCCGTGATGACGCCGATCAGCGTGCCAGTCCGGAGGACAATCGGCTTGCGAAGCAGTACATCGCTTCACGCGTGCGCACGTACAGTCGGCCGTTGGCGAGTGCGGGCGTCGCGCTGATCTCCTCCGCGAGGTCGTTCTGCGCGAGAATTTCCCACTGGCCGCCCGACTTGATCACCGTGATCTTGCCTTCGAGACTGGCGACGTACACTCGGCCGTCAGCGGCGACGGGTGACGCGTAGTATTCGCCGAGCGCGCCCGTGGCGCGGCCCTCCTTCAGCAGCGTGCCGGTGGCCGGGTCGAGCGCCGTGACGATGCCGCCGGTCTTCACCATGTAGTACACGCCTTGATAGAGCAGCGGCGCCGGGATGTAGGGCACGTTCTTCTGCACGCGCCACTGCACGGCCGTGCCGGGCAGCTGACCCCGCGCGGCGCCGGGTGTCATGGCGACCGAGCCCCACGCCCCCAGGCCCAATGCCCGCGCGACGCTCCACTCCGCCTCGGTGACGAACCCGTCGTCGCTCGTGTCAATCCAGCCGAAGTGTTCGCCGAGCTCCTTGTCCTGGAGGAGCTCCGCCCGGGAGATCCGGCCGTCCTTGTCCTTGTCGTATTGCGCGAGCGCCGACACCCACTGCGGCAGCCCTGGCTCGTTGCTGCCCGCCGTCGAGACGAACAGCGTGTCGCCCTGGGCGAGCGCGACACCCATCGAGCCGTTGGTACCGATCGGCGTCCACCAGCGATGCATTCCTGTCCCGAGGAGGTAGCTGTCGAGGCGCGTGGTGCCGATCGTGATGATTTCGGCGCGGCCCTGGGAGGGGCGGAAAATCGTCGGCGTCGCGTAGCCGATCGTGGCCGACGGCCGATCGGTCTTCCATCGAACCTGGCCCGTCGCGCGATCGAGCGCGAGCAGGTACGAGCCCCGGAGCTGGTCGATGAGCTGAATCACGAGGCCGTCGGCGATGATGGGCGACGCCGACATGCCGTAGAAGTTCTGAAACGGGCCCATCCGGTGCGACCACAGCACCCGCCCGTCGGGGCTCGTACGCCACCAGGCCGAAGTCGGCGAAGAAGGAGATGACGCCGCGCTCATCAGCCGCGGGCGTGGGCGAGGCCGGGTCGTTGGCCTTGTACGTCTCCGTCTTCCTCTCGCGGCGGAGGCCGTGGCGCCAGAGCGCCTTGCCCGTCCCGGCGTCGATTGCGATCGTGAGGAGCTCGTCGCCCTCGAGCCCGGTCAGGTAGAGCCGGGTGCCGGCGATGACCGGGGAAGACTGGCCGAACGGAACGGAGGTCTTCCACGCGACGTTTGTCGTCGGCGAGAACTCCGTCGGGTAGCCCGCCCCGTCGCCAATCCCCGACCCGTTCGGCCCGCGGAACTGCGGCCACTGGGCGTCGAGCCGGGCTGACACGCAGGCGAGGACACACGACAGAGCAACGGCCAATCGGCGAAGCATGATGGATGAGGCTGGCATCATACCTGCGGTCGGGTTGGGAGGATTGAAGATGTGAGGTATGCACCGAGCCATTTGAGCGTTGGTGAGCGTCGCACAGGCGTTCCGCCAATTAGCGGTGGCAGCACTCACTCGGACCGAAGTGCGACCATGGGATCTACTCGCGTGGCCCGGCGCGCGGGCAAGTACCCCGCGAGCGCAGCCATCGCGGACAGCAGGCAGACCGCTGTCACCATCGTCACCGGGTCGCGCGAGCACAACTCTAGGAATGCGCGGCCCGCCACTGCCGTCGAATGCAGTTACTCAGGGGACGTCCCGAGTGTCGTGACTGTGCCGTCGCGGCCGACTTTGCGGACGCGTGGCGGTAATCGTGCTGCTCACTGTGAGCGTTCGTCCACTCGGCGACGTACAGGTCTTCGCCGTGCAGCGCAAGGCCGGTCGGTGACCACGGCGTCTCAGCATTCAGCACTGTTGACACGCGTCCGTTGGGATCGAGTTTGAGCACCGCGCGGCAACCGGTCGCAGCGAGGTAGATGTCGCCGCGTGGACTCACGACAAGGCCGCTCAAGAATGGTTCGTGAGTGCGAGGCATGTTTGGTGGCAAGTAGCGATCGCAGCCTGGGACCACGATCGATTGCCTCACGATCTTGAACGTGCCGTCGAGTGTCACCTTCAGAACGGCGCCGGGAGTAACGGCGTAAAGCGAGTCGTCCGGGCCGGACGCCAGCCCCTTGATCCCGCCGAGCTCGTCGGCGTGCGCTTTCAAGACGGGGGCGACGAGCGCGAGTTTACCGTCGGGGGAGAGCCGCCCGATTTGCAGTCCGCCCGGAACCATGCGGTCGTCATTGGTGACGTAATAAAGATTGCCGTCGCGGTGGATGACGAGAGGCGAGCCGCCATCGGACACCAACGCGAGTTCCGAGCCGGGAGGATCTCGATGCTTGAACCAGCGCGGCCAATGCTCGGACTGTTGAAAATCCATTCGCGAAAATTTGCGGTCGGCGTCCACGGCGAGCCAGTGTCCAGCTTCTCTGAGGACGATGGCGACCCTTCCGTCGGGAGTGAACTTCAGCAGGCCGCGGCTTATGTCGGCCACGAAGACGTTGCCTCGTGAATCGACCACGATACCCGAGCCCGGGTGCGCGAGTGCACCGGATGAAAGCAGAGCCCAAAGCCCGATGAGCCACAGCGGTTTCATCTGAGATGTGCGACGACGATGCGAGGAACGCGAGAACGCCCAATCACGGCGTATCGCCGTGAGTGCTGTCAGCCGGCTCCAACACCCCGTCCTCGAGAGCGACATGACTGATTCCTTTCCGTGCGCCATCGGGCTGATCCGCCCAACGCCAGATAGGGCTTTAACACACCGACTACATCTACCACGACGGGATGTTCGTGTGCATCGCGTCGCCCGAGTCCGCCGAGCCGGACACCCTGGTCGTCATGAGGGATTTCGCCGACCGCGACGCGCTCACCGAGGAATATGACCGCTCGTCAATTCCCACGATGGAGATCGCGCAGTCCATCCGGCCGTGCCCTATCATCGCGGCATGATCCTGCCGCTCGCTCTCCTTCTCCTCGCCAGTCCCGCACAGCCATCTTCCCCGGCCACTGCACTCTGGTTGGGTCGATCCGCGGAGCTGGCGCTCGCCTGCGTTCACAGGGAGTACCCCAACAAGATCGCCCACGTGCTGAACGGCGACACCGACGTGAGGGCGCCGCACGAGCTGACGCCTGCGTTCTACGGATGCTACGACTGGCATTCGTCCGTGCACGGCCACTGGCTCCTGGCACGCGTCGCGCGCCTCCACGGACAGGCGCCGTTTGCGGCCCGTGCGCGAGCGGCACTCGACCGGAGCATCACCGCGGCGAATATCGCAGCGGAGGTGCGCTACCTGAAAGGAGCGGGTCGCGTCTCTTTCGAGAGACCGTACGGGCTGGCGTGGCTTCTTCAACTCCATGCCGAGCTGCACGAATGGGCAGCAGAGCGGCCGGCTGACAGGGACGTTCGAACGTGGGCAGAGACGCTCGAGCCGTTGACCAGCGTGGCGATCTCGCGGATCGCCGACTGGCTGCCGAAGCTGACGGCGCCGATTCGGATCGGCGAGCACTCGCAGACGGCCTTTTCGTTCGGGTTGATGCTCGACTGGGCACGCGCGACGAGCGAGAAGAAACTGGAGGCGCTGCTGCTGTCTCGCTCGCGCGATTTCTACCTGAACGATCGCGCGTGCCCGCTTGCCTACGAGCCGTCCGGCGAAGACTTCCTGTCACCCTGCCTGGCGGAGGCCGACCTGATGCGGCGCGTACTGCCGGAGGCGGAGTTCACGCGCTGGCTGCGCGAGTTCCTGCCGTCGTTGCCGACCGACGGTGGAGGCGGCTGGCTCGCGCCCGGCGTTGTGACCGACCCCACCGATCCGAAGCTTGGACATCTCTACGGACTGAACCTCTCGCGGGCGTGGATGCTCCAGGCAATCGCGCGAAGCCTTGTGGCGTCCGATCCGCGAGCCGCGGCGCTCATGGCCGCCGCGCGTGTGCACACCACCGCTGGAATGACAGGCGTCACGGGGGAGCACTACGAAGGTGGCCACTGGCTGGGCACATTCGCCGTGTACCTCGAATCCGGCCGTGGTCTGCCGGTTCAAGGCGCGAGACCGTAGCGAAGCCCCGTTACACCCGACCACCGGAAAGGCGATAATCGACGACCGTGCGCGGCACTCGCCGCCGGACATGAACTTTCGCACTATCGCGTGATTTCGCCGCTCGGCGCTGGCGGCATGGGCGAGGTCTATCTCGCGGAGGATCTGCGCCTTGGACGGAAGGTCGCGCTCAAGATCCTGTCGCGTGGGCTCACGGCCGACGAGCGACCGGGTCCGCCGGTTCCAGCAGGAAGCCCGCACGATTTCGGCGCTGAACCATCCGAACATCCTGACGATTCACGACGTCGGCCACGTCGGAGACGTGCATTTCATCGCCACGGAATACGTGGACGGGGAGACGTTGCGTGAAAGGCTGGCGACGCGCCGGATCGACGCGGCAGAAGCGCTCGAAATCGCGGTTCAGATCAGCCGCGCGCTGTCCGCGGCGCACGCCGCCGACATCGTCCATCGCGACGTGAAACCCGAGAACGTGATGATCCGTCGAGACGGGTACACGAAGGTGCTCGATTTCGGGCTGGCGAAGCTCCGCGACACACGCCAGTCCGCTCGGCGCTGCGTCCGACACTCCCACCGAGGTGCTCGTCGAAACGAACCCGGGCGTCATCATGGGCACGTTCAGGTACATGTCGCCGGAGCAGGCTCGCGGGCGTGAGGTGGATGGGCGCAGCGATCTGTTCTCACTCGGCGTCACGCTGTACGAGATGCTCTCGGGGCAGGTGCCGTTCGGTGGCGACACGGCCGCCGACGTGCTGGCCCGATTGATCCATGACGATCCGGCGGCGGTTTCGACGATCGGGCCGGCGCCTCCCGCGCTCGATCCGATTGTGGCGCGCCTGCTGCGCAAGCAGCCCGAACACCGGTATCAGAGTGCCGACGATCTCGTCTCCGACCTCAAGGCTGTCGCGCAGTCCGTCGAGCGGGCACGCGAAAGTGGCGCGATTCCACCGCCGGGCAGCGAGCAGACGATGCACGCGGAACGCTCCGAGCGGCGCGAGACGCCCGGGGACGGAACCCGCGGCGCTGCCAGGCGACGAGCGAAGCGCAGCGTGGATTCGCTCGCCGTGCTGCCGCTCGAGAATCTCAGTCGTGACGAAAACCTCGACTATCTGACCGACGGGCTCACCGAAAGCCTGATCAACAACCTGTCGAAGCTGCCGCGGATCAAGGTGATGGCGCGGAGCACCGTGTTCCGCTACAAAGGTCGTGCGACGGACCCTCAAAGGATCGGTCAAGACCTCGGCGTTCGGGCCGTTCTGACCGGACGCGTGCTGCTGCGCGACGAGAGCCTGACGATTGGCGCGGAGCTGGTCGACGTCGTCGACGGTTCTCAGCTGTGGGGCGCGCAGTTCAGCCGCCGGCCGGCCGACATTTTCAGCATTCAGGAGGAGATTTCGCGCGAGATTACCGAGCATCTGCGGGTTCGCCTGACGCCCGCCGAGCGCAAGCCGCTGGTGCGGGGCCCCGCCGCCAGCGCCTATCAGCTCTATCTGAAGGGCCGCTACTTCCTCAATCAGCGCGGGCCGGGGCCCGTCGACAAGGCGCGCGATCTGTTCGAGCAGGCAATCGCCGCCGACCCGGGATTCGCGCTGGCCCACGCGGGTCTCGCGGACAGTCATGCCATCTCGGCCACGTTGTTGGGTGCGACCGGCCGGGAGCGTGCGATCCAGCGGGCGCGAGCCGCGGCGAATCGTGCGATCGAGCTGGATGAGGCCGTCGCCGAAGCTCACGCGTCGCTCGCGTTCGTCAAGTTCCGCTTCGACTGGGACTGGACGGGTGCGGAAATCGAGTTCAAGCGGGCGCTCGCCCTGAATCCGGGTGATGCCCAGACGCGGTACTGGTTCGGGCTGTTTCTCGCGTCGCGAGGCCGACTGGATCTCGCGCTCGAGGAAATGCTGCGGGCGCGTGACGTCGACCCGCTGTCGTCGGTCGTCCTGACGGGATTGGGCCGCGTCCACCACTTCGCCGGGCGCTATCCGCAGGCGATGCAGTTGTTCCGGCAGGTGCTGAAGGCCGATCCGCGATTCGTCGGCGCCGGTTTCGGCCTGACGCTGACGCTGCTGGCGACACGCGCGTTCGCCGAGGCGGATGCGCAAGTCGATCGGCTCCTCGAACAGCTTCCGAACAATCCGATAGGGATCTTGTTGCGAGGGACGACCGCAGCGTTGGCCGGGCGCCGGGCCGACGCCGAGCGGGCGCTTGCGACCCTCACGGCTCCGATCGATGCGACCATGACTCCAGCCGACAACCTCGCCGTGCTCGTCGTCTTTGCTTGGCGATTACGATCAGGCCTTGCGCTGGCTGAAACCAGCGTGCGAACAGCGCGGCTCGAGCCTTCCGTTCGTCCAGGTCGAGCCCACACTTGGCTCGCTGACCCGCGATCCCCGGTGCCTCGAATTGCTGCGGCAGTACGATTTGCTGAACGAACCGTGAACGCCGTCACGACGCAGGTCCGGCCGCGCGTCTGAACCGTCTCCGCTGTCCGTGACGGATCTCATTGCTCGCGCATCGAGAGCAGCGGATCGATGCCGATCACCCGACGGGCCGCGAGGTACGCCGCCAGCAGGGCGGTGGTCCCGAGCAGGCCGACGGCGGCGGTGAACGCGAGCGTGTCGAGCGGAGGCACCTGGAACAGCAGCGCCGAGATCCGGTCCGCGGCCGCCAGGGAGAGCACGACGCCGATCACGACTCCCGCAATGGCGAACCTCGCCTCCCTGCCACAGCACCATCCGGAGGATCGCGCCATGCCCCGCGCCGACGGCGAGCCGCAGCGCGAGCTCGGGCGCCCGCTGATCGACGGACTGCGCGACCTGGGCGAACAGGCCCGCCGCCGCGAGGACGGCGCCGAGCAGGGCCAGCCCCACCAGCAGGGTCATGCTGAATCGCCATGGGGCGACCGCGTCGGCCACCGCCCGATCCATCGTGTCGGCCGACGCCACCAGCGTGCGTGGCGTCATCCCGCCGATCGCCGCGTGCACCGATCGGGCGACCGACGCCGGATCACCGGTCGTCCGGATCATCAGGTGCCTGACGCGATGCTGCGTCTGCGTCGCCGGCATGTAGAGATCGAACCGGCCATCGTCGATGCCGCGATAGCGGACGTCCGCGACGACTCCGATCACCGTTTGCGTCGGATACGTGCCCTCCGCGGTGACGCCGGACGCCACCGAGAGGCGCTTGCCGACGGGATCGCTCCCCGGCCACAGGCGACGGGCCGTGCTCTCGCTCACGATCGCCACGCCCGGCGCGTCCGGCGAGTCGCGCCGGGTGAAGAATCGGCCGCGGCGCAGGCCGATTCGCATGGCTTCGAAGTAGCCGTCCGTCACCGCCTGGAAGTTCAGCACCACGTTGTGCTTCCAGGTCTCGGGGTCGTTGAGGCGCTGGCCTTCCAGCAGGTACCCCGAATCGACGACGCCGAACCGGGCAGCCGCCAGCGGCCGCTGGTAGACGGCGCCAACGGCCTCGACCGCCGGCAGCGCGGCAATGCGATCGAGGATGGCGTCGTACGCCTGCCGGTACTCGGCGGCCGTCTGGACCTGCGGCGCGACGTCCAGGGTGAGAACGCGCGCCGGCTGGAATCCAAGGTCGATCCGGCGAAGCTGATCGAAGCTGCGCACGAGAAGCCCGGCGCCGGTCAGCAGGACCGTCGCGAACGCGATCTGCACGGCCGTCAGCAGGCCGCGGCCGAGGACCGCTCGCCGCGTGACGCCGCCCCGCGCCCGCACGATGGTTTCCCAGGACCGACGCGCCGACACCTGCAGCGCGGGGACGATGGCACACAGCAGCGTGGTCACGACGACCAGGCCGAGGGCGAAGGCGAGGACGGAGAGGTCGATACGCGCGTGCTCGAGGCGCGGCAGCGATGACGGGGCCATCGCCAGCAGCGGCCGGAGGCCGATCCACGCCAGGCCCACGCCGAGCACGCCGGAGACCGCGGAGACGAGCGCCATCTCGACGATCCATTCACCCAGGACGCGCGCACGGCTTGCGCCCAGGGCCGACTTGATGGCGAACGCGCGCGTCAGCGTGGCGGCGCGCGCCAGCACCAGCCCCGAGACGTTCGCGCAGGCGATGAGCAGCACGAAGCAGACCATCGCGAACAGCAGGATGAGCCCGTGACGCGTCGGCCCGAAGATGTCGTCGAGCAGCGGCGTCACCGTCACGGCCGATCCGCTGAGCGCAGTCAGCATCGACTCCGGCAGCCTGCGGGCGATGACGTCGAGCTCCACTCGAGCCTCCTCCGCCGACACGCCGGGCGCGAGCCGTCCGAGGATCGTGAGCAGGCCGTAGTAGCGGGCCTCGAGCGGGTCGACCTCTCCCGCCGGCGAGGCGAGGGCGGGCACCACCGGAGTCCAGGCCTCCGCGCCGAGCGGGTAGGCGAACTCCGGAGGCATCACGCCGACGATCGTGTAGGACTGATCGCCGACGAGCAGCCGGGTGCCGACGACGTGGTCGTCGGCGCTGAAGCTGCTGGCGCCAGAGCCGGTCGCCGAGGACGAGCACGCGCTCCGCATTCCGGACATCGTCGTTCGGCTGGAGCACTCGGCCGAGATGGGAGCCCGTGCCGAGGAGCCCGAAGAACGAGGCCGAGACGAGGGCGGTCTTGAACCGGACCAGCTGCCCGCCGCGCTCGATCACGAGGTTGCGGTTGTCCGAGCTCATCGCCGCCAGCGCGTCGAACGACCGGCTCTGGGTCCGCCAGTCGAGGAAGTTCCTGTACGAGACTTCCTTGATGGTCTGTCCCTTGCCGGCGGCCGTCTTCCGACATCACCACGACGCGGCCGGGATCGCGGATCGGCAAGGGACGCAGCAGGACCGCGCTGACGGTACTGAAGACGGCGACGTTGGCCGCCACTGCCAGCGTCAGCGTGCCGACGACGACCACCGTGAACAGTGGCGCGTTGCGCAGCCGGCGTATCGCGAATCGGAGATCCTGCCAGAAAGCCATCCGGGAACTTCTCGGGGATGTGCGGCCGCAGCCGGTGCATGCATTCTGCACCGGATTTGCTGCCTCTGGCGCTCTTCACGCCCCGCGAGCTTCGGTCCCTCAGGTGGAGCAGGCCGGCGTTCGCCACCGCTCGCGCCGGGAATTTTCTCTGAGTGTTTTCGGCCCGCCGCGAAGACTTCCTGACGTCGCCTCCCGCAGCATGAACGGACGGCCCCCGAGGGCCTGATGGATGCGGCTGTTCGAGGAGGTTAGATGAAGAGAACGCTCATCGCGATCGTCGGCGCCCTGCTGGCATTGAGTCTGCCAGCGGGGCCGCCACCCGGCCTCGTGTCTTCGGCGGGAGAGACCTATCCCTTCCTGGAGTTCGTGAACGGTCTGTTGTCGCCGGTCCTTGCAGCTCAGACTGAGCGCGGAAGGCCACCAACGGTGGCTCCTCCCCAGGAGAGCCCGCGCGCGCTGGACGGCCTCCGATATCCCGCGCACTACATCGTCGTCGAAGCATCCGGCGACGAGCCGATCCGCGTCGTCCACTACCAGCGCGTCATGTTGTCCGGACAGCCCGAGTCGCTGAGCGACACGGAGCTCGCCACGCGCGCCACGTCGTTGCGCGGGCGTCAGACCCACACGGCATCGGTTCGACTCCTGGACAGGTCCGGGCGGGTCGCGCATCAGGCCCTGGCAACGATTCCACGCTGGCAGCGCACCGAAACTGTGCGTCCGGAGTCGGATCCCGCTGCGAGGGCCACGGGCTCGCGGATGGAGGGTCACTTCAAGCCTCTCATCACCGCGACGTTCGTCGTGCGCGTCCCCGTGCTCGAGGGCGCGTCACGTCTCGAGATCAGGCGCGACGTCGGGCGCGACGGGAGTCGCGTCGCCGCGGTGGAGGCGCCCGCCACCGAGCTCGACCTCGACGCGCTCGCCAGCGAGTTCGGCTCGTCGGTGGCGGCGCTCCAGGCCGCGCCGTCCGCGCTCGTGGAGACGATCCGCAACAACGGGCCGTCGGCCAACCGGCTGGACATCCTGTACGTCGGGGAGGGCTACCCCAGCGGCGACCTCTCGTGGTTCCGCTCCGATACCAGCGCCTTTGCCGCGGGCTTCGTGTCGGGATCCCCGATGTTCGAGTATGCCCAGCACTTCAACCTGTGGCGCCTCCACGTCCCCTCGGCCGAGCGCGGCGCCGATCGCCCGTCGTGCCCGGGCGACGCTGCCGAGGCAGCTGGACAGGACACGAACACGTTCGTCAATACCGCCTTCGATGCGACGTACTGCTCGGGCGGCGCCACGTGGCGCCTGTTGACGGTGGACGTGGGCAAGGTGCTGCAGGCAGCCGCGGCGTGTCCCGACTGGGACGAGATCATCGTCGTGGTGCAGAGTCCGATTCGCGGCGGGTCGGGCGGTTCGGTCCCCGTCACGTCGCTCAACCCCGGCTACGTCATCGACGCGGACATCATCGGCGTGATGCTGCACGAGTTCGGCCACTCGTTCGCCAATCTCGCCGACGAGTACACCAGACACGAGGAGAACGACCCGTGCTCGGACATCAATGCGGACCTCAGCGACCAATGCGGGCCGAACGTCACCGACGAGACGCGTGCCACGCACATCAAGTGGAGACGCTGGTTTCTGCCCGGAACGCCGATCCCGACCCTTGGTCCACTTGCAGGCGCGCGCAACGCCGGCCTGTGGGAAGGGGCGCGGTACCTGACCAATGACATGTACCGGCAGTGTTTCGACGGAAGGATGAACACCGCCACTCAGCCCTTCTGTCGTGTCGATGCCGAAGCCATCCTGCTCAAGCTGTACGCCGGTGGCTGGGGCACGCCGGCGGCCGGCATCTACACGATCGAGCCCGGCACCAAGTCCCCGGCCGGCTCGCAAGTCGGCGTCAACCCCGGCGTGACCCGCCGCCTGCAGGCCCGGGTGTTCGGTCCGGTCATGGGCGGGAGCCTCAAGGTGCAGTGGTTCGTGAACAACCTCCTCTTCGCCGAGACCACCGCGGCATCCGGGGCGCTCGTCTACTACGACTTCGTCGAGTACGACCCGGGCCGCTCGTGGACCATCACCCTCAAGGTGACGGACCAGTCGTCCCAGATCCACTCGACGCTGCGCAACACGACCCTGAGTCAGACGTCGTGGACGGTGAGGGTCAACGGGCTGTGCACTGACTGTACGTTTTGAGCCGGCGTCAACACGCGGCGAACGATCGGTCGGTCCGCGTTGCCGTCGACTTCAGTTCGGCTGACCGTCAATCCTGGCGGTCGGCCGAACCGCCGTGCCCACCGCGCCGGGCCCGGGCGTGGCTGCCCGTGAACGAGTTCACCACGAAGCCGGTTCGCCACTGGGTGACGAGTTGAGTATGGCGGGCCGAGGTCCGCGCCGACGGTGACCGCGTAGTCCTCGACCTCGGCGTCGGCGGCCTCGCCGGTGGACGTCCCGACGCCGCCCGAGCTCAGCCAAAAGCCCGCGGAGGTGAGCGCTTCGACCGCGGTGCCGTCGCTCGCGCCGGCCTCACCGACGCCGGTGCCCCGGGCGAGCGTGACACCAGACTCGCAGGTAGTGGTGGTGATGTTCAGCGTCCAGGAATCGAGTGAACCGCCATCACCGGCCAAATCGTCTGAAATCGTGATCGTCCATGTCCCGTTCGGGTCTTCTCCGATAAACGCTGCCAACGCTTCTTCCGGGACCAGCGGAGAAGCGGTTGTGAGATTGACGTAGGCGTTATCGGTCACGAGCCCGTTGTTCGTCGTATAGGGAACCTGGCCCGCTGGATTGGCATCGTCATCCCAGAGCGTGCCATTGAACACATTGTCATTGCCCGCGCCATTGTCCGTCGTCAAGGTCACGACGGTTCCCGCAGGCGACGTGATGGTGATGTCGAGGTCGGCTGCAAACGTGTGCGTCAGATTGGTCTGCAGCGTCAGCTTGCCGAGCTGAGTGCCCGCGCCCGCGACACTGAGAGTGGACGTGACGACAGCGGGGCCGGTTGGAATCGCCGTTGGCGTGCTGTTGGTGAACGACGTCGTGGTCTCTGTGGGCGCTGATGGCAGCGTGCAGAGATTGAGCGACCACGAATCGAGGGACCCGCCATCGCCGGCGAGATCGTCCGAGATCGTCACGGTCCAGGTGCCGTTCGGATTTTCTCCATTGAACGCCGCAAGCGCGTCTTCGGGAGCGAGCGGAGACGCGAGCGTGAGATTGCCGTAGGCGTGATCTGTGACGAGCCCGTTGTTCGTCGTATAAGGAACCTGACCCGCAGGATTGGCATCGTCATCCCAGACCGTGCCATTGAACACGTTGTCATTGCCCGCGCCATTGTCCGTCGTCAAGGTCACGACGGTTCCCGCAGGCGACGTAATCGTGATATCGAGGTCGGCTGCGAACGTGTGAGTGATGAACGAAGTCAGGTTGACATCGGTCAAGACCGGCCCCGCACCCGTGACAGCGAGAGTGGATGTGACGACACCCGGGCCTGTAGGAATGGCCACCGGTGTCGTGTTCGTAAATGTGCTTGGAGTGCACACGCACGGGCCTGGGGGGACGTCGGTGACGGCGATGGTGAAGGGCGCCGCGGTCGGCAGAATGCCATCGGTCGCGACCACCGTGATGCTATGGCTTGTCGCGAGTTCGAAGTCGAGCAGCGCGCCGTTGGCGACCGACACGACGCCCGTAACAGCATCGATCTGGAACCTGCCGCCCGCGTTGTCGGACAGGCTGTAGGTCACGATGTCGAGGTCGGGATCGATCGTGCTCGCCCGGATCCCGACGAGGGTGCCGTTTGGCGAGTTCTCCGCGGCGGCGTTGGCCGCGGCGTCGATGTCGGTGAGCGGCCCCGGCGCATCGTTCACCGGCGTGACCGCGATCGTGACGCTCTGGGGCGCGGAGGTGTCCACGCCGCCGTTGGCCGTGCCGCCGTTGTCCATGAGCACGAGGGTGATCGTCGCGGAGCCGTTGACGTTGGCAGCCGGCGTGTAGGTCAGGGTCCCGGTCGGGGTGACCTGCGGCGCGAGGCTGAAGAGCGCCGGGTTGGTGTTCCCCGTGACCACGAACGTCACGATCTGCCCGGCCTCGTGGGGCGGGCCGGGGCTGATCGCGGTCGCCCACGGCGTCGACTGCGGGCCGGCATCCTCGAGCACGACCTGGTTGGGGACCGGCCGTGAACGACGGTGCCTGGTTCGGCCCCGCCAGGATCGACAGCGAGAGCGGCACCGATCCTGTGCAGCTGTTCGCGTCGGTCGCCGTCACCGTGAAGCTGAACGGGCCAGACGCGGTCGGCACCCCGGCAAGCAACCCGGCGGCCGAGAGCGTCATCCCGCTCGGCAGCGCGCCGGCCGTGAGGCTCCACGTTACCGGCGCCGTCCCGCCCGTCTGCGTGAACTGGACCGACGCGTAGTCGACGTTGATCGTGCCGCCCGGCACCGTCGTCGGGCTCACCGTGATCGTCGTGCAGGCGGACGTCGTGAACGGCACCGTGACATCCGCCGCCAGCGTATCGGGCGGATCGATCGTGTCCACATCCGTGACCTGACTGGCGACGATGCGCAGCGTGCAGGCGGTGTTGAGGGGCAGGTCGACCGACGGGTCGAGCGTGAACGTCGCCGCCGGACTCGGGGTGAGATTCGTGAGCGCGACCGGCGTGCCCGTGGGGCACTCGAGCACGAACGCGCCCGCGCCGACGTGACAGGCTCGCTGAACGTCACCGTCAGGTTCGCGTCGATGGCCATGCCGGTCGCATTCGCCGCCGGCGTCGTGCTGGTGACGGACGGCGCGGTGTCGCCGGGGGCTGCCGGAGGCACCGGGATGGCGGGCGCGGCACCGCCGCCGGAGAACGGGACGCCGTTCACCGAGCGATACCGTGCGTAGTCCACCGCGAGCGGGACGCCCGGCGTGCCGAGGCTGTCGACGATCACGCTGAAGCGCGCCTCGGTCAGCCCGAACAGCCGGCCGACATTGACGGTCAGGCGTTCGCCCGGGCCAATCGGCAGCTCCTGCGTGGACGCGGCGCCCGTGTCGGGGATGAGGGTCAGCGCGCACCTGGCCCGGCGTCGTCGTCGTGTTGCCGATGAGCACGTAGGTCTGCTCGCGGGTCTCGCCGCCGTCCCGGCCTTCGGGCACCGCCCACGACACCGCGGACGTCGTGTTGCCGGGCGCGGTGTGGCCCTCGTACCATGGCCAGTCCGGCCACCACATCGCGCGCTCGCCGAGGATCGGCTGCGTCGAGGACACCGTGAACCAGACCGGGCCAGTGGCCAACGCCGCCAGCGCCGGATCCGACGCCGCCTCGCCGTTGAAGTACACCGTCCGTCGTCCTTCGGCCGGCACCTCGTACGCTTTCGAGGCGGTCGAGCCGTCGCTCAGGTGATAGGTCACCGTCGCGGTCGCCGCCGTCGTCCCCGGATTCAGCAGCGCGAGGAAGGCATGGAAGAAGGGCCCGGTCGCCCCTTCGCCGAAGTACCATTGCGTCGACAACTGCGACGACCCCGCCGAGGCCGACCCGCCGCCGAGCGTGCCGCCGGCATTCACGTACATCGCCCGTTCGGCAAAGATCGGCGCGTCCGAGGTGACAATCGCGCCCACGGACGCCACGGCCAGCGCGGGGTCCTCGCCGTTGACGAAGACCGTCGTCCGGCTCTGCGGCGGGAGCGTGCGCGTCGTCGTCAGCGGCGGCCCGCCTTCGGTGAGATACCGCACGGTCACCGTGGCGGGGGTCGTCCCCGGGTTCTGGAACAGGTAGTAGAGGAGGAACGGGCCGGTCGCGCCTTCGGCGAAGTACCAGGTCGTCGCCGGCGCCGGCGAGCCGCTGTCGAGCGAGGCGCCGATCCCGCTCGTGCCCCAGGTCATCGATCGATCCGCGGCCACCGGCACATCGGATTCGACGATGATGGCCACGGCGGCCGACACGCCGAGCACGGTGTTGATGGACACCGATTGCCGCTGGCGCGGCGCCAGCGTGAGCTGATGCGAGACGACGCCCCCGCCCTCGCTCAGCAGGGCGAGCGCGACGTGCGCCGTCTCGGTCGTGCTCAGGTTGAGCACCGCCACCGACGTCTCGAAGAAGCCCGTGGATCCTTCGGCGAAATAGCGCACGTGCCGGCCCACGGGATGCCGCCGCGCGGCAAACTCCTGCGCGTTCGTGAGGCCATCGTTATCGGGATCGCCAGTGGCGTCGCCCGGGTCGTTCGGATTGAGCCCGAAGAACGTCTCCCACGCGTCCGGCATCGTGTCGCCGTCGGTGTCCGTCTCCTGGGCTGCCGCCGCATGCAGGAGCGAGGCCGCTGACGGCCCCCCCGCGATCCACACCAGGCCGGCGGCCGCGGCGAGCAGCGCCACGCCGGACGTCCACGACCCGAGACGGCGTCTCATGTGCGAGAGACCTGCTGCCCAGATCTGGCCCAGCGCAGTCGCGAAGCGTGCGGCGTGTCTCATTGATCATCTCCGAAGCGGTAAGGCGAACGTCGCGAGGTCAGCGCGGCGCACGCGGCGCGGCAAGGAGGGGCCCGCGCCGGGTGACATCCCGTTGCGTCTGTAGACCAGTCGCGACGGGCCACAGGACGGCTCCGCATGTTTCTGAGATGCCCTCTGTCCGGGAGACGTTAGAAGCAAGCGGCGCGTGACGGAAGAGAGGCTACCACACGATCTGTGTGTGGCCGAACGCACGTTCGACCGTGCGTTACCACATAGGTGGAGATGGAGGGGACGGAGTGAACGGCTTGAACACGGAGATGAGAATGAAGCGGCTGGCTGTCCTCGAGTGATTGCGTGTGGCTCCACAACGGATGAGACGGATCGAGGCGCAAAGGAGGAGGATGCATTGATCGCGCGCATGATGAGGCTTCCGATGAATCGCATACTTGTCGCAACCTGCCTTGCGTTTGCCGCGCCTGGTGCGTTGGCGGCGACGAAGCATTCCCGATCGCCCGAGCCCTCGCTGAATCTCGAGCTCGCTGCGCCCATCAAGACGTGGGACGAGGCCATCCCGCTCGGCAACGGCACGATGGGCGTGCTGCTTTGGGGCGAAGGGAATACGTTGCGACTCTCCCTCGACCGCGGTGATCTCTGGGACGAGCGCCCGTCGCCAGCTCACGTTGCCGTCAGGGATCGCTTCAACTGGGCCTCCATGCAACGCATGGTCGCGGAGAACCGGATGGATGAATTCCACCGCGTCTTCGATTCGAACTACGACTACAACGGTCCGCCCACGAAACTCCCGGCGGGCCGCGTCGAGATGACGCTCGATCCATCTCAATCCGTTGAATCCTTCACGCTGGCTCTCGCCACCGCCGAAGGTCTGGCTCACTTCAAGGATGGCCGTCCGCTACGCGCACTGGTCAATGCGGCGGCGGTGAAGGAACCGGTCGCTCTCGTCCGCATTCCGGGGCCGGCGCTGAGAGATCTGCGGCTCAAGACTCCCGAGTCCGTGAAGAAACTCGGCTATGCCGCGCCGCGCACGGGCGAGGCGGACGGCTTGCGTTGGTTCGAACAGGAGACCGCCGAGGGTTTCGCCTACGCCGTTTGTGCCGCGTGGAAGCGAGTTGGCAACGAAACACTACTTGCCGTCACCGTGGCCACGCGCGAGGAAGGGAAAAGTCCGCAGGCGGTCGCCCAACGCCGGGTCGAGCAGGCACTCGAGGCGGGTTACGACGCGGTGCTCGACGAGCATGCGAAATGGTGGGCGCAGTTCTGGGAACAGTCGCGCGTCGATATTCCCGAGGCGCACCTCCTCCAGCATTACTACCTCGTGCGCTATTTCTACGGCGCCGCCTCCCGCCGCCTCGCGCCGCCCATGCCGCTGCAGGGTGTGTGGACGGCTGACGCCGGCACTCTGCCACCGTGGAAGGGCGACTACCACAACGACCTCAATACGCAGATGACCTATATGGGCTACCAGGGCGCGGGTCACCTCGACGAGGGCGCGGCCTTTCTCGACATGCTATGGGACTTGCTGCCGACCTTCCGCCAGTTTGCCAGGGACTTCTACGGCGCTCCAGGCGCGGCGGTCCCCGGCGTGATGAGCCTCAAAGGTCAGGCGCTCGGTGGCTGGGGGCAATACAGCCTGTCGCCGACGATGGGCGCCTGGAACGCCCACCTGTTCTATCTGCACTGGCGTTACACGGGTGACGACCGGTTCCTCCGCACGCGCGCCTATCCGTGGTGTCGTGAGATTGGCGAAAGCCTGCTCTACCTGCTCGAGCCGGACACCAACCATGTCCTCAAACTGCCACTCTCCAGCTCGCCGGAAATCTTCGACAACACGCGCCGCGCGTTCCTGACGCCGAACAGCAACTACGACCTGATGTCGCTGAAGATGCTGTTCCTGGCGCTCGCCGAGATGGCTGCGGTCAGCGGTGACCGTGCGGAAGCCGATCGCTGGGCCGGTGCGGCGAAACAACTCGGCCCGTTCCACGCGCAGCCCGACGGCACGTTGCTGCTCGACGAAACCACGCCGCTGCCCGGCAGCCATCGGCATTTGTCCAACCTCATGGCGCTGTATCCGTTCAATCTCATCACGCAGGAAGGCGGCGAAGCGGACCGGCGCATGATTGACGCGTCATTGAAGCAATGGGACGGGTTCGGCACGAGCGCGTGGTGTGGCTACAGCTTCTCGTGGATGGCTGCATTGCGGGCACGCGTGGGCGATGCCGAAGCCGCGCTTCGTCACCTCGACATCTACACGCGCGCCTTCACGTTGCGGAATGGTTTCCACGCGAACGGCGACCAGACCAAGTCCGGTTACAGCAGCCTGACCTACCGCCCATTCACGCTGGAAGGCAACTTCCTCGCGATGGCCGCCGTGCACGAGATGCTGCTGCAAAGCTGGTCGCCGGTTGCTGAACAATTTCAGGGCGCCCGGTCATCACCAAACGAGGCGTCGCGCTCTGGCACCATCCGCATTTTCCCCGCGGCGCCGTGGCGGTGGCACGATGCCGCGTTCGACGATCTTCGCGCCGAAGGAGGACACCGCGTCTCCGCTCGTCGCGAGAACAACGCGACGACGTGGTTTCGCATCGTCGCCGGCAGCACCGGCACGCTCCGCATCCGCGACAACTTCGGCGGACGCGAGCCGCGGTGGGGTCGTCGCGGGGTGAAGCGGGTTGGCGAATACTTCGAGGTGGTGTTACAACGCGGCCAGACGCTCGAAGCCACGCTGCCCAGGCCTGCCGAGGTTCCACCGCCGCCAGCCGATGTGGCGCAGCCGGTCAAGGTGGCGGGACGGTGAATGAAGACTCGATGAGCGGTCATGCTCGTTGCGACTGAGCATCGCCCTCACGATCGATTCTGCCGGCGTCATGTCTGCCATAGTTCGACACGGAAACGGAGCGCGGTGGCCCTGAATCCCCGCCGTGCTGCCTGACGTGCGTCGTCCACGACGAGCAGACGCGTCGACCCCACGCGGCCGACTGCAGGCAAGTCGGTTCCAATCCCTGCGCCGAGCGAACAGCCGCTGCTTCCGCCGCGGCCGGCAAGCTGGCCATCCACGAAAATTCTGATTTCCAGCCAGCTTCGGCCCGGTCCCCAGAGCCGCGCCGCCGTTGCATCGATGTGGACGTGATGCGCAGCGACCATGCACTCCGCATGAACGTGGCTGGGTGTGCCGGGGTCGAAGGACCGCGTGTCGTCCGTGAGAAGCGCCACCGAGGCGTCGTCAACGGCCAGCTCCCACACCAGATCGAGTGTCTGCGGGTTGTTTCGGCCGGCGGGTGCACGCCTGGCTTCGAGCACACGCCGCATCGCCTCCGGTGGAATGCAATCGTGACGACGCGCTGGGTCAAATACGTCGACGTGACGCCAGGCAGGATCCAGCGGGCAGCTCGTGATCGAGTTCGCCCGGATGGGCGGGTCGCCTGGTTCTTCAGTCGGTTCATTGTCGCTGATAACTTTCTCGCAGGCCGCCGCCCACTGTTCGTCGGTGTGTTCGTCCGTCAGGTCAAGCCACTCGGGCACGTTGTCGTGGTCGGTCACGGTGTCTTCCTCCTTGACTGAGGCTGAAGACACCTGGAGGCATGAACGTTCCGGACGCTTCGTTACCCGCGAGCCGGGTCACATCGCTACGGGCCGTAGCAGGGCACCTTGCGCGTCCGTCGCAGGTTGCCGGGACCGTCGGGATCTGACGGTCCGCTCCAGATGTCACTCCAAACGATACCGGCGCGAACGGCTTGGGGCAACGGCGAGGCGTGTCATGTTCTGCGGCGATGGACTTGCAGCACACCCTGCGAATTGCAACAGCACGACGCGAAGAGCGCTTCGGCGAGACCTCGGCCTCTCGCGCGGCGAGCTCAGTCCTGCGGCCGGTCGAAGTCAGGGTAACCGCCTTGCTCGATCGACGGGCCGGGGAAGCCAATCGCCCGGCTGACGCGCGGGTCGCCGAGATACAGGGCCGAGACGTCCATCCGCAGCTGCTTGAAGAACGCGGGTGCGCGCTCGAGGAGGCCGTCGAGCACGTCCCGCAGCTGCTCTGGAGAGAGCTCGGCGATCCCGCGGCCGAACCTGTCCAACGCGAGAGCGCGAGCGGCCTCCAGCCCGGAGCGGTAGACCGGGCTCGCGGGAACGCGCTCCGCGAGCCAGAGATCCCGCGTCGACCATCGAGGCGCCGGCATCACGCCAGTCCCCGGGGATGATCGCGTTGGCCAGCGCGCTCAAGACCTGCGTCTCATCCGACATCGCCCCTCACAGCTCGCCGCGGCGGACGCGTTCCGAGATCGCGGCGGCCGCACGGCTCGCAATCGCCATCGCCGTGAGCGTCGGATTGACGCCCGCACCCGTGACGAACACGCTCGTATCGCACACGTAGAGATTCGCGATCTCGTGAGATCGGCAGTCGCGGTCGACGACGGACGATCGTGGATCGGTGCCCATGCGGCACGATCCCATCGCGTGCGCCGCGTAGTTCAGGCCGACGCGAACAGTACGAGCGCCCGATGCGGCCATCATCTCCTTCGCCTTGTCGCGCGCGGCGGCGGAGAGCGCCACGTCGTTCGCGCCCCACGCGTAGGTGAGCCGCGCCACCGGCAGGCCTCGCGCATCGCGGACGTCGGAGTCGAGCGTGACCGCGTTGTCTTCGTTCGGCAGACCTTCCGCGTGGGCCCACCACGCCGCGGTGTGCGCGTAGTCGTGGAGGAACTCCTTGAGCTCGGGCCCGATGAACGAGCCGCTCAGCGTCGCATACGTGACCGGCGTCGTCATGTAGGAGAGCAGCACGAACCCGCGGGCGTAGCCGCGGCGGGGGTCGGGCTGGTAGTAGTCCTGCACCATGACGTGGCCCATCTGCATGCCCTTGAACGCGTTGATGGGTGCGTCGAACGTGCCGAACACCTGCCACGTCGGATGGCTCATGAAGCGCCGGCCCACCCGTCCGCTCGAGTTCGCCAGGCCGTCTGGAAACGTGGCGTTCGCCGAGAGGAGCAGGAGGCGGGGCGTCTCGAGCGCGTGCGCGGCGAGGACGACGATCCGCGCCCGCACGCGGTGCTCGCGCCCGTCGGCGTCGAGGTAGCGCACGCCGGTCACGCGACCCGAGGCCGGGTCGTAGTCCACGTGGTGCACGAACGCGCCGCTGACGACGCGCGCACCACGCTGCTCGGCGCGCGGGAGATAGGTGTTGGCCGACGTGGCCTTCGCGCCGCTGGCGCAGCCGGATCCGCACCAGCCGCAGTAGCAGCACGCGGGCCGACCGCCGTAGCCGACCGAGTTGATCGCGACCGGCGGCGCAAACGGGTGCGCGCCGAGCGCGCGCGCGCCGCGCGCCAGCACCTGCGCGTGCCAGTTCATGCGATGCGGCGGCATCGGCAGCGTGTAGGGCTCCGGCGCGAAGGGGCCGCACTCGCCGGCGACGCCGAACTCGCGCTCGACGCGCTGGTAGTACGGACGCAGGTCGTCGTAGTCGAGCGGCCAGTCGTCGCCGACCCCTTCGGTCGAGTGCGTCTTGAAGTCCGCCGGATGAAAGCGCGGCATGACGCCCAGCCACGCCAGCGAGCCACCTCCGACCCCGACGCCTGTCTTCGGTGCGATCGGGCTGGCGCCGCCGGAGGTCCGCGGCTCGGACCACAGGATGCGAGCGGCGTTCTGCTCGCTGTTTGGCAGATCCCCTGCCCCGAATCGCGCGCCGGCTTCGAGGACGACGACCGAGGCGCCGCGCGACGAGAGCTCGGCCGCCACGACACTGCCGCACGGGCCGGCGCCCACGACGACCACGTCCGATGAGTCAGCGCTCATGACACGCAGGAATCAGAGCCGTCATGGGAATCTTGCACTGCGTCGCGCGTGCGGCGGATTGCTCACGCGCGCCGTCCGGTTCAGCTTCTGCGGCTCCGCCACGGGATATCATGAGTCAAACCAATACCGAGCGGGCCACACTTACGAATGGGAGGCAGCCGTGCGTCACCCTTCTGCGATCCTGGCCGCGTTGTTGTGGACGGTTGCGCTGAGCGGTCCTGCCTCGGCGCAATCGGTGGACAGCGGCATCCTCGGCACCGTCCTCGATGCGACCGGGAGCTCGATCGCGGGATCGGAGATCACGATCACGCGTGTGTCGACCGGTGTCGTGCAGACGGTCGTGAGCGACCCCAGCGGCGTGTTCGAGGTCCGCTACCTGGTCCCCGGCGAATATACCGTGCAGGCCGCATTTTCCGGCTTTCGCGCCGAGCGCACGAACGTCACGCTCCGGGTCGGTCAGATCGCCCGCCTGAGCTTCGTGCTGCAAGTCGGCGGCGGGGAAGTGGTGGACGTCGAAGCTGAGGGACTCCTGCTCGAAACGCAGAGCGGCGTGACGGGCAACGTAGTCACCGCGGACACCCTCGTCAACGTGCCGCTGAGCGGCCGCAACTTCGTGACCCTCGGAAATCTGACGGCGGGCGTGGTCGCGGCGGGCGGGAACTTCCGGGCCAGCGGCGCCCGCAGCATGTACCAGCAGGTCAACTTCGATGGCGTGAGTGCGCTCAACAATCGGGGGAACAACCTGTTCATGTTCCCCTCGGTCGACGCCGTCGAGGAGTTCAAGGTCCAGTCGACCAACTACACGGCGGAGTACGGCGGACACGCCGGCGCCAACGTGCAGCTGCAGATCAAGTCCGGCGGCAACGCCTTCCACGGCTCGGTGTTCGAGTACGCACGAAACGACGGCATGGACGCGCGCAACTTCTTCTCGCCGGCGCCGAGCCCCAAGCCGCAGCTGGATCGGCACCAGTTCGGCGGCGTCGTCGGTGGACCGATCCGCCGCAGCCAGACCTTCTTCATGGGCTCGTATGAAGGCGTCCGGGAAACGCGGGAAACCGTCGCCCAGACCAACGTGCTGAGCGAGGCCATGAGGCGAGGCGACTTCTCCGAGGTGGCAGGGACGACGATCCGGGATCCGCTCACCGGGCTCGCCTTTCCGGGCAACATCATTCCCTCGGCTCGCCTGGATCCGCTGGCGGTCTCGATGGTCAACCAGTACCAGCCGCTCCCCAATCAAACCGGCGCGAACAACTTCCGCGGCCTGACCCTCGCCGAGGATACGCAGAATCAGTACATCACCCGCGTCGACCATGTACTGAGCGAGAAACAGAAGGTGTTCGGCCACTATTTCTATCAGAACCGCGACAACCCGACGACGCCGATCAATCCGGACTTTCCGGCGCCGCGCTTCTTCAACAATCACAGCCTGGCGGTGCAGCACGTGACCACCTGGAGCGCCACGGTCCTGAACGAGGTGCGCTTCGGCTACATGCGCGGCGATCTCAACCGCCTGAGCCCGCGGCGGACGACCGGGTTCTCCGTCGAAGAGGACCTCGGGATCCACGGCATGCTCGTCGGGGGACCCAACGGCCGCCCGCCGAACGAGAACGAGATTGGATTCCCCACGATCAACATCCAGGGCTTCAACGGATTCGGGGACAACGTCGGCGGCGAAGGCGTGGACAAGAGCCAGACCTATCAGTTCGTGAACAACCTGACGCTGATCCGCGGCCGGCACGCCCTGAAGATGGGCGCCGACATCCGCCGGCTGCTGGGGGATGCGACCAGCACCAACGCGCCGTTCGGCGCGCTCGATTTCACGCGTGACATCTCCGGTCACGCCGCGGCGGCCTTCATTCTGGGCTATCCGAGGACCGCGCGCACGCCCGAGGGGATTCCCATCGGCGGCATCCGCCAGTGGCGCACGGGCTTCTACGTGCAGGACGACTGGCGGGCGACGTCCCGGCTCACCGTGAACCTCGGGCTCCGGTACGACCACAACTTTGCGCCCAAGGACGTCAACGGGGTGAGCCGCACGCTGCGGTTCGACCTCGATCCGAGCGGCCCGGTTCTGTGGCCCGAGCCGGGCGAGGTCGTCGATCAGCTGTACATCAACGAGCACCGCCACTGGGCGCCGCGTCTCGGCTTCGCGTATCGGCTGACCGAGAAGATGGTCGTCCGCGGCGGCTATGGCGTCTTCAACATGGCGCTGCATCTGGACAACATCAACACGCTGGGCACCAACCCGCCGACCGCGAGCGTTCAGGTCACCAACCCGACGCTCAATCCCATCGCCACCCTCGCGTTCCCGTTCCCGGCGGAGCTCGTGCCCGCCAACACGATCTTCAACGTCACGTCGGCGGAGGTCGATCGCAATCATCGCGACGGGTATTACCAGAACTGGAACGTGGCCTTCGGCTACGAGCTGTCACGTGCCGCCGCGTTCGAAGTGCGCTACGTCGGCTCCAAAGGCAACAACCTGGACACGAGCCTGACCAACTTCAACAGCCCGGACCCTGCTCCCGGCGCCGGCGCGGGGAGCCTCCAGGCGCGCCGTCCCTACCCTGCCTTCGGACGCATCCGCATGTGGGCGACCGACGGGGAAAGCGACTACCAGTCGCTGCAGAGTGAGTTCAAGCACCGCGGGCCGTGGGGGGTGAATCTCACGGTCGCCTACACGCTCTCCGAGCTGAACGACAACCAGCAGGGCGGGCTGAACGCGTCTCGCGCGAGGCGCCAGAATCCCCGCAGCCTGGAAGGCGAGTACGCGGCCTCGGCCGACGACCAGCGGCACAGGCTCGTGGTCGCTTACGTCTGGGACATCCCGTACGGATCGAGTCTCACCGGACTGTCGGGCGTCCTGCTGAAGGGATGGCAGTTGGGCGGTCTCGGGATCTTCAACTCCGGCTCCCCACTCTTCATCAACCAGGATGGCGATACGCTGAACGTCGATTCCGAGGAGATTCGCCCCAACCTGGTGTCCGGGCAGGATCCGACGCTGCCCGCTGACGAACGGAGTCTGAGCCGCTGGTTCAACACGGCCGCGTTCACGCGCGCCACGCTCACCTACGGGACCTCCCCACGCAACCCCGTGGTCGGTCCCGGCCGCAAGGCCGTCGACCTGTCGGTGGCCAAATCGTTCGAAATCCAGGACGGGCGCCACATCCAGTTCAGGCTGGAAGCGTTCAATGCCTTCAACTGGGTCAACTGGGGGAACCCGAACGGGACGCTCGGCAACACCGCCTTCGGCATCATCAGCAGTGCCGCGGCCGCCCGGGAGCTGCAGCTGTCGCTCAAGTACACGTTCTGAAAAGCACTCGCGCCCAGCTTGGAGCTTCCCACGCTCCTGATTTGTTTGTGGGCGCAGAGAGAGGGTGCCAGATGGAATCCATGAAGATCATGCGCATTGCGCGAGCCGGCGCGATGGCCGCGCTCGTGTGCCTGTGCGGTCGCCTCTGCGGCTTCGAGCCAGACGACCCGGGCCACGTTGACCGGCACGGTGACCGACCCGAACGGCGCGGTCGTGCCGGGCGCGACCGTGAGCGCGACCAACGTCGCCACCAACATCAGTCACGACCACGCACACGAACCAGGAAGGCATCTACACGTTCACCGCCCTGCCGCCCGGCGAGTACACGGTCGCAGTCGAGCTCAGCGGCTTCAAGCGCAACGTCCAGACCGGCATCATCCTGCAGATCGCGGAAACGTCACGGCTCGACATCCCGCTCGAAGTCGGCGCGGTGACCGAAGAGGTCAGCGTCGTGAGCCAGGCGCCGCTCGTCCGGAGCACCTCGAGCGAGCAGGGGCAGGTCATCGACTACAAGCAGATTCAGTCGCTGCCGCTCAACGGCCGGCTCTTTCAGCAGCTGATCACGCTGACGCCGGGGGCGATCCCCGCCGGGTTCGCCGACTTCGCCGAGAATCCCGCCGGCGCCGGCGCGCGGAGCGCCGTCCACCACAGCGTGAACGGCCTGCCGTGGTCGGGCAACAACTACCTGCTCGACGGCGTGGCGAACAACGAGCCGCTCAACGCGTTCGTCAACATCACGCCGCCGCTCGAAGCGCTGCAGGAATTCAAGGTCCAGACCAACAACCCGACCGCGGAGTTCGGCGTGTTCGGCGGCGCCGTCGTCAACTTGAGCATCCGCTCGGGCACCAACCAGTTCAGCGGCTCGGTGTTCGAGTACTACCGCGACGACTCGCTCAACGCGCGGAACTTCTTCGCGGCCACCAAGGCGCCCTTCAACTCGCACCAGTTCGGCGGCACGTTCGGCGGTCCGCTCGTGCGCAACAAGGCGTTCTTCTTCGGCGACTACCAGCGGCTCACGCCAGGACCAGGGCCGCACGGTCGTTGCCACGGTCCCGACCGCGGCCATGCGGCGCGGCGATCTCAGCGAGTTCAGCACGCCGATCTACGACCCGCTGACGCGGGCAGCCGTTCGCCGGCAACATCATCCCCGCCGACCGCATCAACCCGATCACGCGGCAGGTCGCCGACATCTGGCCGCTGCCGAACCGGCCGGGCCTGGTCGACAACTACATCGAGAACAACGTCGTCGACGCAGGAGCAGGACGCGTTCGACATCCGCGGCGACGTGAACCTGGGTCGATGGGGGTCGGTCTTCGGCCGCTACTCCAGGGCCGATCGCGACTTCGTCGAGCCGCCCACGGCCAACATCTTCATGGCCGGCGGCAACCGGTCCGAATCGGGCAACTACAACCTCGTGCTCGGACACACGTTCACGTTGTCGTCGAGCCGGCTCAACGAGCTCCGGCTCGGCATCAACAAGTACGACCTCGCGCAGTTCGGCTCGGACTTCGGCATCCCGAAGAACAACGAGCTCGGCATCCCCAACGGCAACATCGAGGGCCACCCGTACACGTTCGGCATCGCCGACTTCAACGTCGCCGGGCTTCCTGCGCACCGGCTCGCCCGGCTTCACCAACTCGGTCCGCATCGGCAAGACCGTGCAGCTCTCGGACAACTTCACGTGGCTCGTCGACAAGCACACGGTGAAGTTCGGCGGCGACGTGCGCTTCATCCAGTCGACGCTGACCAATCCGCAGACGCAGCCGCGCGGCCTCTTCACGTTCGATCGCAACTACACGAGCAACCTCGGCGCGGCCAACACCGGCCAGCCGTGGGCGAGCTTCCTGCTCGGCCTTCCCAACCGCGTGCAGCGCGACTTCGTCGACACCTACCCCGAGGTCGCTGATCAACTTCGTCGGCTTCTTCGTGCAGGACGACTTCCGCGTCACGCGCAACCTGACGCTCAACCTCGGCCTGCGCTGGGATCTGCTGACGACGCCCGTCGAGAAGAACAACCGGCAGACCAACTTCAGCCTGGAGGACGGGCTGATCCACTCGGCCTCCGACGACGACCGCGGGCCGCTGACGACGAACTTCTACGGCGGCTGGGCGCCGCGTCTCGGCCTGGCCTACTCGCCCGACGACGGGCGGACGGCGATTCGCGGGCGCGTACGGCATCAGCTACTACCGCGACAACTTCGGCGCCAACGGCGGGACGCTCGAGCGCAATCATCCGCTGTTCCAGCAGATCGATCTGCAGACGCCGAACCAGTTCACGCCGTTCCGCAGCGTCAGCGACGGGCTGCCGGGCTTCACGCCGGTGCCGCTCACGCCGACGATCGCGCCGCCGCCCGGGTTCGCGGTGTTCTTCTTCCCGGCGGGCGACAAGCCGAACATGGCGCAGATGTTCAACGTCGGCGTTCAGCGCCAGCTGCCCTGGTCGTCCGTGCTCGACGTCGTCCTACGTCGGCACGCGCGGCAAGAACATCTTCGTCAGCCGCAACATCAACGTGCCGCTGCCGGGCCCGGGCGAATCTCAACCCGCGGCGGCCCTATTTCGCGCCTGGCGCCGAACATCCCCGTCATCAATCAGCGCTCGGGCGATGCCGAATCCTGGTACGACGCGCTGCAGGTGAAGGTGGACAAGCGCTTCTCCCAGGGCCTGCAGGCGCTGCTCTCCTACACCTGCTCGAGGACCGAGGACACCGCGTTCATCCTGCATCCCGCGTTCGAGACGAGGGCGCCGTCGACGGGAAAGGCCATCGACGTTCCGCACAACTTCGTCCTGAGCTGCGCCGTACGAGCTGCCGTTCGGATCCGGCAGGCGGTTCCTGTCGGACGCGTCAGGCGTGGTGCAGACGCTGGTCGAGGGCTGGGCGATCAACGGCATCACGATGTATCCAGAGCGGCCAGCCGCTGAACATCAGGCTGGCGTCGTCGCAGCTCAATACGGGCACCGACAACTTCGCCAACGTGACGTGCGACGACATCGGCACGCCCGAGCTCGTGACGCAGTGGTTCGACACGAGCTGCTTCGCGACGCCGCCCAACTTCGAGTTCGGCAACTACGAGATCGGCCAGGTGCGCGGCCCCAAGTTCATCAACACCGACTTCTCGCTGTTCAAGCGGACGGCGCTCGGCGGGACCCGCTCGATCGAGTTCCGGGTGGAGGTGTTCAACCTGTTCAACAAGGCCCACTTCTCGAATCCGAACGATCGGTTCGGCAACGCGAACTTCGGCCGCATCAGCAGCACGCGGTTCCCGTCGCGCGAGATCCAGCTGGGGGCGCGATTCCTGTTCTGAACCGTTGAGAGGGTGCGTTCGCCACTCGTGTGAGCGTCTCAGAACACCGTGACGTGGCCACGGTCGTGCGGCGCTGCTGCGACGCCGGCTGGTCACGTCATTGCACGGCGGGTGGCAAGAGGTACAGCGTCATCGCGAAGATCATGTAGACCATCAGGACGAGCACGCCGATGAACCACGCGGATCGGCCGTTCGTGGCCACGAGCGAGGCCGTCAGCGTCGCGATGAGCATCATCATGACCGCACCGGGCCACAATCGCAGATCCATCGGCCTCGGGCCGATCGCATAGCTGAGGAGCACGAGCACCGGGGCCACGAACAGCGCGATCTGCGAGGCGCTCCCGAGCGCAATGCTCACGCTCAGATCGAGCCGATTCTTGCGCGCGCCGGAGAACGCCGACGCCATCTCGGCCGCACCGCCCACCAACGCGACCACGATGAACCCGACGAACGCGGGCGTCATCCCGAATGCCACGGCCGCTTCTTGCACCGATTCGACGAACACCTCGCTCACCAGCGCCACCAGCACCGTGACCCCGGCCAGCGTGGCGAGCGCGACGCCCATGGGCAATGGTGTCTCGTCGTCGTGGCCGTGCTCCGCCGCGGCGAACAACTCGCGATGGGTCTTGAGCGAGAACACCAGACCAAGCGCGTACGCAGAGATCAGTAACCCGGACAACCCGAGGCTCAACTGATGCGTGAACACTGTCGGCCCGCCATCCGCCTCTGTGACCGCGGACGGAATCAACAACGCGATCGTCGCCAGGAACAGCAGGCTCGCCTGAAGACGGGCACTGACGCGATTGAACTCCTGCACGTGGTACTTCAACCCGCCGAGGAGAAACGAAGCCCCCAGCATGAACAGCGAATTGGTGACGATGGCGCCCGCGATCGACGCCTTGACCAGCATGTACTGGCCTGCGCGCAGGGCGGTGAGCGCGATCACCAGTTCGGTGAGGTTTCCAAGCGATGCGTTGAGCAGCCCGCCGACGGTGTCGCCGGTCTTGGCCGCCACCGATTCGGTGGCGTGGCTCAGCAGCGCGGCGAGCGGCACGATCGCGAGCACGGACAGCACGAACAGCAAGGTGTGTGCTTCAGGCTCGAGTGACTGCGCGACGAACACGACAGGCACGAAGACGAGCAGCCAGAGCAGCGGATTGTGGCGAAGTTCGGATAGCAGCGCCTTCATGTTCAAGACTCAACCGCGTGTGTTTCCGCCCGGAGCATACGGTTTACGACCGCGAAGAAGAAGCCGGTCGACCACCCGCACATCAGAATGCCCGTCAGCGCCTCGATTGCCCCGACCAGTCGCCACTCTTGCGGCAGCACGACATCGCCGTAGCCGGTCGTGGTGTACGTCACGGCGCTGAAGTAGAGGGCGGACGGCAGGTCGGCCATGGCGCCTTTCCACACGTAATACAGCGCCCACGCCGTGATTTCGATCAGGTGCAGGAGAATGATCCAGCCGCCCAGGCCGATGAACAGCCAGATGGCCCGCCAGAAGTGGCGCGCCGCGTTCATTGGATAGCGCAGCCACCCCACCGCGTAAGTCACGCCGGTCGCGTGAATCACCACGCACAACGCCATCAGGCCCCATGCGATGAGGAGTTTCCAGAGCATCCGTGCTGTTCGATCTCCACCGCGCCCGGCGGGTTCTACTGCTGCGCCGATCCCCGATCCCCGAGGCTCCAGGCGAGGAGCGGCCCGGTCATTTGGGGAGCACGCATCGTACCCGAATGAGCAGGCGAGCGTTAGTTCTGTCGGGTCAGTGCCTTAGACGGTGTTGGTCGGAGACATGGCCGGTCCGAGTCCTCCCGTCTTGTGGAGAGCCTCCGGAATGCCGTGGATCGAGAGGAACGTGTGAGGCAGTAGACGTCACTTTGCGACCGCCTCCCTGATGAACTTGCCTATCTCGGCGTCCAGGGCCTCCTTGCGCTCCCAGGCCTCCAGGAGGTCGAAGTTGGCGTCCGACATCTTCGCCATGATCCTGTGGTGAAGGAGCTCGCTCGCGTCCAGCAAGCGCCTCAGGCCATCGGCCAGTTCTTTCGTCAGAGGCATGGGGCCATCCTCTCACGGCCACGGTGTCGCTTCCCGGGAATCCCCTCGAGCGCCGGGGCCATGTCCGGATCCGCCGCGCCTTCCCGTAGTGCTCTCACGAGGAGGACACACCGGGACGTGCGCATTCTGTTCATCACGAGCGCTCACAACAGCCTGAGCCAGCGCCTGCAGGTCGAGCTGGCCGACCGCGGCCATGCGGTCGCGGTCCATCTGGCGACCAGCGACGAAGCGATGGGCACGGCGGTCAACACCCAGCAGCCGGACCTCATCGTCGCGCCGATGCTCAAGAAAGCGATTCCACGGGCGATTTGGCAGCGACACATCTGCCTCATCGTCCACCCGGGCATCAAGGGCGACCGGGGGCCATCGTCGCTCGACTGGGCGATCGAGCTCGGCGAGCCGTCGTGGGGCGTGACGATCCTGCAGGCCGTCGCGGAGATGGATGCGGGGCCGATCTGGGCCGCGGAGGAGTTTCCGCTGCCGAAGAGGCCCGCCACCAAGAGCGGCGTCTATCGCGGCGCCGTTACCGAGGCCGCCGTGGCCGCGGTGCTGGCGGCGCTCGCGCGATACGAGCGCGGCGGTTTCGAGCCGGAAGCCCTCGACTACCGCCGCCCCGATGTCAGGGGCACGCTCAGGCCGGCGATGAAACAGGCCGACCGCGCCATCGACTGGTCCAGCGACCCGACGGCCCGGATCGTCCGGAGGATCCGCGCGGCCGACAGCAGTCCCGGCGTTCTCGATGCGACGCTGTTCGGCGAGGAGATCTACCTGTACGGTGCGCACGAAGAGGATCGTCTGCGCGGCGCTCCCGGCCAGTTCCTCGCGCAGCGCGAGGGAGCCGTCTGCATCGGCACGGTGGACGGCGCGCTCTGGGTCAGCCACCTGAAGGCGAAGAGCCTCGGCCCCTATGCCGGCATCAAGCTCCCGGCTGCACAGGTGCTGGGTACGCGGCTCGAGGGCGTTCCCGAACGTCCGATCGCGCCGACCGACGCCAACGACTATCGGACCCTCCGCGACATCGTGTATTCGGAACGAAACGGCGTCGGCTATCTCGCCTTCGACTTCTACAACGGTGCGATGAGCACCCGGCAGTGCCGCCGGCTGCGCGATGCCTTTCGACGCGCACGCGCCGCGGACACGAAGGTCATCGTGCTGCTCGGGGGCCGTCACTACTTCTCGAACGGCATTCATCTCAACACGATCGAGGCGGCCCCCGACCCTGCCGCCGAGTCGTGGGCGAACATCAACGCGATCGACGATCTGGTGCTCGACCTCCTCGAGACGCGCTCGCACCTGGTCGTGTCGGCGCTCGGCGGCAACGCCGGAGCGGGCGGCGCCATGATGGCGCTGGCTGCCGACCGGGTGTACGCCCGCGACGGCGTCGTGCTGAACCCTCATTACAAGGGCATGGGCGGACTCTACGGCTCGGAGTACTGGACCTACACGCTCCCTCGGCGCGTCGGCACGCGGACGGCGCTCGAGCTCACCGACCGACTGATGGCCATCAGCGCGCGCTACGCCCGGGAGCTCAACTTCGTCGACGAGGCCTTCGGCCACGATGCCCGCGAGTTCGCGGCGGGTGTGGTTCGCCGGGCGGAAGAGCTGGCGCACCACCGCGACTTCACGGCGATGCTCGCGGCCAAGTGGGAGCGGAGGCGGGCCGACGAGCGCCGCAAGCCGCTCGCCGCGTACCGCGCCGAAGAGCTCGCCCGCATGTCGGAGAACTTCTTCGGCCCCGATCCCGCCTATCACGAAGCCCGGCAGCGATTCGTCCTGAAAGGTGCGGTTCCGGCCGTGCGCCGGTGCGCCTGAGGGTGCACGAGATCAGGAGGCGGCGCTCGCCGCCGGTGTGCAGGGCATCGTCCTGGTTCCGACTCTGAGGACCTGCACAACAGGTCCGGCGCCTGACACCCGGTTCTGGTAACTGCGGTCGCGTCGGCGGTGCGGTGATCGATCCCAAGGTCCCGTAAGCGGCGTCGCCTTGCGAGGCTGTCCCACTAGAACCCGATCCGCACGACAGAGGCCGAGGGCGGCGTACCGTCAGAGTCCGCCGGGCTCCAGCAGACCGACACGTACGGCGAGGTCGACGAACGGCTGCACTACACTTGCGGAGCGATCCAGACGTCGGCCGGCCTCGGCATCATGCCGGCCGGCCCCGGTGGAACGATGTGCCGACGCTCGAGGACAAGGGAAGCCAGCGCCTTGACGGCGGCGGGATTGTTCGACGGTACCTCGACGCTGCCGGCCGTCGAGTTGATGAAGTAGCGCTCACTGGAGACAAAGATGGTCGTTTACGGTCTATGACAATCAGACGCGCTCCATGCTCGATACCCCGCAGCGCTATCCGCGGGCGGGCAGCCAGAGCTATCCGTCGCCCGCCGCCGAATCCAATGCCGATGGCTCCACGACGGTGTACTTCGGTCCCACGCAGCCTGACTGCATCGCACTAGCGAAAAACAAGGGAGATCATGGGCTGAAAGAGTACAAGCACGGGGCAACATTTCCCGGCACGATCGGGCGAGTCGTGAACGACTCGTCGCCGGCATGGCCCGAACCCAACCGCGCCAGGAAGGGCGCACCCAACGTGCTCTTCTGGATTATCGACGACGTGGGTTAGGGGCAGATGTCCGCCTTCGGCGGGCTGGTCAACACACCCAACATCGACAGGCGCGACAGTAAGACAACCCAAGAGGAGAAGAAGGTATGAGTTCAGAAGACAAGCGACACCGTTCGCATCTCCCGATGGCGAACACGGGGAAGAAAGGCCTGATCACGTTCGACGCAAAGGATCCGGCGTCGAAGTTTCCTCCGATCGAGCGACTGCGCCCACCCACAGGCGCTCCCAACGTCCTGATTGTCCTGATCGACGACGTCGGCTTCGGTGCGACCAGCGCCTTTGGCGGGCCCTGCCAGACGCCGACCGCAGAAAAACTGGCAGCGGGCGGGCTGAAGCTGACCCGCTTCCACACCACCGCTCTCTGCTCGCCCACGCGCCAGGCGTTGCTGACCGGCCGCAACCACCATTCCGTGGGCATGGGCGGCATCACCGAGATTGCGACGGGCGCGCCGGGATACTGCTCGGTGCTGCCCAACTCGGTGTCGCCGCTGGCGAGGACGCTGAAGCTGAATGGCTATTCCACCGCGCAGTTCGGCAAGTGTCACGAAGTGCCTGTCTGGGAAACGAGCCCGGCCGGACCGTTCGATGCCTGGCCGACGGGCGGCGGCGGCTTCGAGTATTTCTACGGTTTCATCGGCGGCGAGGCCAACCAGTGGTATCCGACGCTCTACGAGGGGACCACGCCGGTCGAACCGGAGAAGACGCCTGAGGAAGGCTATCACTTGATGGAGGACATGACTGATAAGGCGATTGCCTGGATTGGTCAGCAGAAGAGTCTCGCTCCGGACAAGCCGTTCTTCATCTACTTCGCACCCGGCGCGACACACGCGCCGCATCATGTGCCGAAGGAGTGGGCCGACAAATACAATGGCAAGTTTGACCAGGGCTGGGACACGCTGCGCGAGGAGATCTTCGCCCGCCAGAAGAAGCTGGGCGTGATCCCGCAGGACTGCCAGCTCACGACCCGCCACAAGGAGATTCCGGGCTGGGACGAGATGCCGGAAGGGTTCAAGCCGGTGCTGCGGCGGGAGATGGAGGTGTATGCGGGCTTCCTGGATACACCGATCACCACATCGGACGATTGGTCGACTCGTTGAGCAACCTTGGCATCGCCGACGACACGCTCATCTACTACATCGCCGGCGACAACGGCGCCTCCGCCGAAGGATCGCTCAACGGCTGCTACAACGAGATGAGCTATTTCAACGGTCTGCAGGCGCTCGAGACACCCGAGTACCTCACCGCCCGGATCGACAAGCTCGGTGGCCCCGAGTCGTACAACCACTACGCGGTCGGTTGGGCGCATGCGATGAACACGCCGTACCAGTGGACCAAACAGGTCGCCTCGCACTGGGGCGGGACCCGCAACGGCACCGTCGTCCACTGGCCGAAGGGCATCAAGGCGAAGGGCGAGATCCGCTCGCAATTCACCCACGTCATCGACGTCGCACCAACGATCCTCGAAGCCGCAGGAATTCCCGAACCGCTCTCGGTCAACGGCATCGCGCAGTCCCAGATCGAAGGCGTCAGCTTGCTCTATGCGTTCAACGACGCCAAGGCGGCGGAGCGGCACGAGACGCAGTACTTCGAGATGTTCGGCAATCGCGGCATCTACCACCAGGGTTGGACGGCGGTGACGAGGCACACCTACCCCTGGTCGAAGGAAAAGCCCCCCGCGCTCGACGATGACGTCTGGGAGCTCTACGACACGAACAAGGACTGGAGTCAGTCGAAGAACCTCGCCAAGGAGATGCCGGACAAGCTCCGCGAGCTGCAGCGCCTCTGGCTCATCGAGGCGACGCGCTACAACGTGTTGCCGATCGACGACCGGTTGCTTGAGAGAGTCAACCCCGACCTGGCCGGCCGCCCGCGGCTCGTCGAGGGCAATACCCAGGTCCTCTTCGGCGGGATGGGGCACCTGTCGGAGAATTGCGTGCTGAGCATCAAGAACAAGTCGCACTCGATCACGGCGGAGATCGTGGTGCCGGAGAAAGGGGCCGAGGGCGTGATCATCGCGCAGGGCGCGAACATCGGCGGCTGGAGCCTCTACGCCAAGGGCGGCAAGCTCAAATACTGCTACAACTGGGGCGGCTTCAAGCACTTCATGGTCGAAGCGACCACGCCGATTCCTGCCGGCGATCACCAGGTCCGGATGGAATTCGCCTACGCCGGCAGCGGCCTGGGCAAAGGTGGCAAGGTCACGCTCTACACCGACGGCAAGAAAGTAGGAGAAGGCACGGTCGACGCGACGCTGCCGAACGTCTTCTCTGCCGACGACGGCTGCGATGTCGGCGAGGACACTGGCGCTCCGGTCTCCCCGGACTATGGGCCGCACGGCAACGCGTTCAACGGCCGGGTCAAAGGCGTCCAGCTCGCGATCGCCGAGGCCGCCGAAGCCGCCGATCACCTGGTTGACCCGGAAACGGCTATCCGCGTCGCCATGGCGAGGCAGTAGGCACACTCAGCTGCCAGGGACGTGTCGGGAGAGTTGATCAAGACGAAGCAGCCGAAAGGCGTCTACTGATGGCGCGGGCAGTAGCGCGTCACGTCGCGATCGCGCGTCGGGCCACGAGGCGAGGGACCGGTCCAGACGGGCCGCCGTTTGCTTGTGCTGTCCGGCACAGTGCTGGCGGCCCGTTCATGACGGCGAGATTCGAAGTGGGGGAGGCCTTCGTGGGTGCTGGTTGGCGACACGCGTCAGGCCGGTAGTAGCGTCGGCGAGTACCCGAGGGAGGCCGCAGTGGAAAAGCTCGTCCTCACTGAAGCGAGGCGTCAGCGGCAGGCGCACTTTGCGACGATTCTTGGGGCACTCGTCACCGCTGGATCCATGGTGTTCGGGGTGTTGACGTATCAGCGCAGTGCCAGGGAACACCGACAGGCGGCTTCTCTGGGTATGCTCCAGGAATACCTCAAGTTGGCCGTCGAGCACCCCGACCTGGCCAGCCGACGCCCCGACCAACCTGTGGACGCCAGATATGAATGGTTCGCCACTCACGCGTTGTTCACCGCCGAGACTCTTTCGGGGCTCGTCGGTGATGATCCGCGATGGCAACGCGCCATCGATTCAATCCTGCGCCAGGGCCAGGGCGGCTTCCCCTGTGGTGATTACACACCTGACTTCGTGAAGTACATCCAAAGCCGAGTTCCGGAAGTCAAGTGCGCGCCGTAGCTTCTTTCGGAGTGGCGACGATCTAGACGATCTAGTGGGGCACAACCCGATTCCGTGATGTGGAGCATCGCACCGCCGGCCCGGTCGCGGGAGTCGCCCTCGTTGGAGCCCTCGATTGTCGAGCTGCTGACGCGGCGAGGGTAGCCGCGAAGCAGGGAGCCCGAGTAGATGTGATAAGTTCCCGCCACATTTGCCGGCGGTTCTGCATGTGTCGCTGTATCTCAGAACAGTCTTACGTTATGGTTTCGGCAGGAAAGGAAAACGGAACGACACTGATCGATGCTCAGCGTTGAACAGTTGTTGAATCGCGAACTCGCGGCTCGGGTAAGCGCCGGAACGGAGGGACGCTCCGCCGGGGCATTGCTGCGCACGGCGGGCCGCGTCCTGGCGAGCACCGTCAGCTATTACGTCGCCACGCATATCGCCTGGGCGCTTACTTTCCCCGATAGCAAAGTCTCCCTCTTCTTTCCCCCGCAGGCGGTTCTGCTTTGCAGCCTGCTGCTCGCCCCCACTCGGCACTGGTGGGCCTAGTACTCGCCGCCGCCAGTGCTCATTTTCTAGCGACCCAGCAGGCGGACTGGCCGCCGTTGTACGCCCTGACCGCCGAGGCGTTCGACGCCGTGAAATGCGTCTCGGCAGCGGCGGGGATTCGCATTCTGATCAAGTCTCCCCTCAAGGCGATCACGCTTCGGGAGGCGATTCTCTTCGTCCTCATCGCAGTGGTGCTCGTGCCCTTCGGGACGGCCTTCTGGGGTGCTTCTTTTACGGTCTCCTACCGTTTCGGCACTCACTATTGGATCGAGTGGCGCAACCTGGGAATCTCGAATGCGGTAACGACCGTCGTCCTCACGCCGGCATTTCTGCTGGGCGTGCACCATCTGTTCGTCAGACGCCCGAGAACCCTGTCCGCCCGGCGCGTGCTGGAAGCGGCTCTCCTCGGTGCGTGTACGGTGGCGCTGGGAATCTTCGTATTCGATAGAACGCCCGCAGGCCCCAACACTTCGCCCGCTCTTCTATATACGCCGATCCCTCTACTCATCTGGGCAGCGCTCCGCTTCGGCCTTGGTGGAATCAGCGTCTCGATGTTGATCGTGACGTTCCAGGCTATCTGGGGAACCATGCGCGGGCACGGCCCGTTCCTGGCCCAGACCCCCGCCGAGAATGCGACAGCACTACAGCTATTCCTCCTCGTCACAGCCACTCCGCTGATGCTGCTGGCGGTTGTCATCGAAGAGGAAAGACGCTCGAAGGACGCGTTGCGTGAGAGCGCGAACCTGATGGGTCTCGCGGCGGAAGCAGGAAACCTGGCCATGTGGGTGTGGGATGCTTCCGGCAACGATGTGTGGATGACCGAGCGGGGCCGCTCCCTGTTTGGCCTCATGCCCGGCGCGCGCCTCGATTTTGCGGCAACGTTCGATCGCGTGCACGCCGAGGATCGCACCGCGCGTGAAGGCGCGATCGAACAGGCGCTCCAGACGCGAGGGGAATACGAAATGGAGTATTGCGTGCAGCGCGCGGATGGCGCGATGGCATCGCCCGCTGGATTCATGAGCGCGGTCGTGGTGTGGGGCCTGACGACGGCACCGGCCCAACGCTGTTCGCCGTTTCGATGGACGTAACGGCTCGCAAACAGGCGGAGGCGTCCGCTGCGCAAAAGCGGGCAGAACTGGAGCACGTCGCACGCGTTGCCACACTCGGCGAGCTCACCGCCACCCTGACGCACGAATTAGGACAGCCACTCGCCGCGATCCGCACCAACTCCTACGTCGGCGTGCGTTTGCTCGACGCACCCAAGCCCGATCTCCAGGAGGTGCGCAGCACGCTGGAGGACATCTGCGAGGTCACCGATCGCGCCGGCGAAGTCATTGGCAGGCTGCGCGCCATGCTCAAGCGCGACAGCACGGCGGCGGGCTTGACCAACGTCGATGTCAACAATGTGATCCGGATCGTCGAGCGCATCGTGCATGGCGACGCGAACCTGCACAAGGTCACGGTCCACCTCGACCTGTCGTCCGACGTCCGCTCGGTCAAGGGTGACAGCGTTCAGCTTCAGCAGGTCATGTTGAACCTGATGCTCAATGCCTTCAGCGCCATGAGCGGAACCGGACTCGACGGCGCGCGGCGCTTGATCGTGCGCACGAATTCGATTGATCAATCGAACGTGCTGATCGAAGTTCAGGACAACGGCACTGGAATCGCTGCGGAGAAGCTCGAGTCGATCTTCGATCCCTTCATCACCAGCAAGCCGGAAGGACTGGGAATGGGCCTTTCGATCTGTCGCTCCATCATCGAACGCCACGGCGGTAAGATATCGGCCACTAACAATTTCAACCGCGGCGCGACGTTCTCGATCACTTTGCCGGTCACCCGTGAGTGAATGGGACCGTGCCGCAAGCCACATTGACGCTCCGGTGGCCCTGCCAGCCTGAATTCGTGATGTGGGCGACGGTGAACCGCGTCTCCCGCGGCGGCAAAGCGATCGGCCCGGACGAGAGGCTGACCCCGATCATCAGGCTGAACGCAAAGAGGGCAGCGCTCGAACGCCTTGACGACCGCTTCAGGTCGTGCGCGTCTTTGCTCTGACATGGTCGCCGAATCGAGTGCGGCACGCCCGGGCCGCGCCAAGAAGCTCGCCGTATTCGGCGCTGCTGCGAATCGCGGCGAACATGGGGTCGATCTCGATTGCCAAAGACGCGCAGTAGTTTCGCGGGATTGACTCGCGCAGGAGCCGGAGCGCCGCCGCCGAGTCGCCGCAGTACGCGAGGTCGCTGGCAAAGAAGTAGAGCGGTTCGGAGTCCCGTAAAGTGAGGAACGTCCTCACGTCATCATCGCTCAGCCGTCCCGCGCCGGTCGGGACGGCGCCCGAGAGACAGCGCGCGATGAAGCCGTGGAAGCTCGCGGGCACCAACCCGCTGGGGTAGCCCGGGGACTGCTGACGGTGCTGCTCGCGGGCATCGTCGCGACGGCCCAGCCGCTGGTAGACCCACCGCGTAACCAGCCGCGCCCACTCGGAACCGGAGTCCAGGCGGACGAAGTCGAGCGCCCGATCGTATCGCCCGAGCTGAATGAACGTCGCCGAGCAGGTCCGGAACCGTGGATTGGTCGGGTCGCGGGAGATGGCCTCGTCGCACTCGCGAGCGGAATCCTCCGGCAGCCCGCCGTAGCGGAGGACGGTGCCCAGCGCGAAGTGGCCTTCTCCGCTGTCGGGGCGCCGCGCCACGAGCTTCCGGGCAATGTCGTAGCCGTCCTGGAGACGCCCCGCGTCGGTCTGGAGGACGAGCAGCTCGACGGCGGCCGGGATATGGCCTGGATCCAGGGCCAGCGCCTGTCGGAGCGCCGCTTCCGATCGCCGGAACGCTTCGCTCCCACCGGCGCCGTACTGCCCGTCGTCGTAGTAGCGCTCCCCGAGCGAGGCCCATGTGCCCGCGTGGTCCGGATCGATCGCGCTCGCGCGCTCGAGCATGGCGATCGCCTCCCGGTTCGGCCCGGGGTCACTCGAGATCGCGAGGCTCTTGAGGTAGCTGGCATACGCGTCGGCGTTCCGGGGCCGAGCATGGGAAGCGGTGGGTGCCCCCGCGCCCAATGCAGGCAGCAGGCCGTCGCGGATCCGGGAGGTGATCCCATCACGGAGCGCGATCGAGTCAGCCGCCCCCGCCGCGATGGTGTCGCGCCAGAGCAGCCGGTTGCTGTCGACTTCGACGGCTTCCACCGTGACGCGCAGTTCGGACTGGTGCATCGAGAAATGCCCGATCACGATCCGGTCGACGCGCAACTGCCGGCCAGCCTCCTGGGGGCTCCCCTCGCCGCCGGCGAATCTTCGCGACGAGGCCATGGGCCGGACGGCGAGTGACGGTGTCGAGCTGAGAGCCGTGGCCACTTCGTCCGCAAGCGCCAGGCGCAGATAGTCGATACTGCCGTCCCCGCCGACGTTGTCGAACGGCAGCACGGCCACGGTCTTCTGCACGCCTGTGGGGCCGGCCACGCGGTTGCCGCGCATCAACGGGACGCTCGCAAGCGCTCCCAACGCCACCGCCAATATGGCAGCCAGCGCCAGCCTTCCGGGCCCGAACAGTGCAGCACGCTGTGCGAGGCGCCGTTGCACGATCCCGATGACGCCGCCGGAACGAGCGGACTCCGTCTCGCGTTGTACGTGCTTGAGGTCTGCGCATAGTTCGGCAGCGCTCTGGTAGCGGCGATCACGAACGGTTTCGAGTGACGTGCAGATGACTCTGAGCAGTTCGGCCGGAAGATCGCGAGCGGCGGGCCCGCTCGCGGTGAGATTCACGGTCCGATCGACATCGAACAGAGTCGCGGTGCTGTCTTCGGCGAAGGGAAGCCCACCGGTTGCCATTTCGTAGAGCACGACCCCGAGACTCCAGACGTCGCTGCGTGCGTCGATGTCGAGGCCGCGCGCCTGCTCCGGCGACATATAGCGCGGTGTGCCGATCACCATCCCCGGTTGCGTGTGTGACTCGACGCGACCCTGGTCGGGCGATTGCGTCACGGTAGCGAACTTTGCGAGCCCGAAGTCGAGGACTTTCACGTACCCGTCGAGACGCACCATGATGTTCTCAGGCTTGATGTCACGATGGACGAGGCCGCGGGCATGCGCGGCTGCCAACGCACCCGCCAGCTGGACGCCGATGTCGACCACCTCGCGCATCGGCAGTGCGCCCCGCCGCAAGGCGTGCCGCAGTGTCTCACCTTCGATGAACTCGGTCACCATGTACGGACGGCCATCGAGCTCACCGAAATCGTGAACGACGATGATGTGCGGGTGGTTCAAACTCGACGCGGCGCGCGCTTCCTGATGAAACCGTCGTAGCCGGGTGCGGTCAGCGGCGAGTTCCGGCGACAGGAACTTGAGCGCCACCGGGCGATCGAGCTTCGTGTCGTGGGCGAGATAAACCTCGCCCATGCCGCCCGCGCCCAATCGCGACACCAATTGATAGGAGTCTGCGGAACGGCCGCTCAGGTCTTCACGTCCTGCATCGAGAAGCACCGCGGCCGGCGTTTCCAGGAAAGTTCCGACACGGTCGGTTGCGGCCAGCAGGTTGTCGATCCGCGCCCGGAGTACCCCGTCGGTCCCACAGGCCTGCGCCAGGAACGCCTGCCGTTCGGCGCCCTCGCGCGCCAGCGCTCCCTCGAGCACCCGCTTGACTCGCGGCCAGTCCTCCAGCGTCTTCATCGAGTGGTGAGCTCGTTGTACAGCCACAGCCTGGCGGTGGCCCAGTCACGCTTCACGGTCGCGGGCGAAATGCCGAGCGCTTCGGCAGTCTCCTTGACCGACAAGCCGGCAAAAAACCTGAGCTCGACGACGCGGCTCTGCTGTGGATCGACGGCCCCCAACCGTTCGAGCGCGTCGTCGAGCGCCACGATATCGACCGCCGGCTGCGGTGCGACGGCAATCTCATCGAGCGAGGTCACCAACACTCCGGCGCCGCGCTTCTCTCGCGCGCGCTGACGCGCATAGTCCACCAGGACACGCCGCATCAGCGTCGCTGCCATGGCGAAGAAGTGTGCGCGGTCCCGCCACCGCATGGCATCGATTCCGGCCAGGCGCAGGTACACCTCGTTCACGAGGGCCGTGGTCTGCAGCGTATGGCCCTCGCGCTCGCCGCGCATGTAGTGATGCGCGAGGCGCCGCAGCTCGTCATACACGATCGGCACGAGCTGGTCTCGAGCGGCGGGATCGCGGTTGGCCCAATCGGCAAGGACCCGGGCAATGCGCTCGCGCTCGGCGGCGTCACGATCGTGGGCCATCGGTTCGATCCTGGCGATCTTAACGCACCGCCCAGACTACCCGGTCCCCTTGAGCCCTGAGCCACCGGAAAAGCGCCTGATGTGTCAGGGAGAGTAAGCCCGATCGACGCAACAGGAGGAGCCACGGTGGCTAACACATCAGTGAAGAGAGCGGCAATCTGCATATTCATCATGCTCGGGGTCGTTCCAATGAGAGCGGAGGCAGCGATCACCTCCGTCACGTTGATGACGACGAGTCAATACGAGAACGCTGCCGGCTACACCCACGCCGAGATCATGATTCACGGATCCGTGGCGCGCGCGGATGGCAGCGTGGCCAGTACGCGGTGCCAGCCGTCATCATCTATCCCAGGTATGGTCGCGGAAACAGGGTTGGCGTCGTCGACTGGCTCAACTCGAGCTTCTATCATTTCTTTCCTCCGACGACCGAGTTCGGGACCTTCGACTTCACCCGGGCGGCGACCGGGAGCTACCTCTTCGAAGAGGGATACACGTACATCTCGATTCAGTGGAACAAGGCCGTCACCACGATCTTCGGGCCGACGGCTCCGAACGACGGCAACCCGCACAACCACCTGGTCTACGGCTCCATCGACCGGAGCGCTGATGCCTGGAAGATCCTCCTCGACGCGGCCCGGCTGCTGAAGGACCCGGTGTTATCCGGGCAGCGAGAACCCGCGCCAGTGGCAACGGTTCTGAGCTCCGGCTACTCGCAGGGCGCGGCGCTTCAGCTCGAGTTGCTCGCAGAGGGCCTCGATCCCACGCGGGTCTACGATGGACACCTGGTCCAGATGATCGGGCTGACCTGCTGGAAGCGCGAAGACGTCGCCCCGCACTTTGGTTTCCTGGGAGACTGCAGCCCACTTCCGACGAGCGGGCAACACGCGCCCGTGATCGTGCTCGCATCCGAGTCCGACATGGTGGCGTACCACCCGACGGTTCTTGACTTCGGGAAGAGCGCGTATTTCACTCGCAATCCGGCCAATCCCAAC
>CAWIBS010000025.1:0-10959 GCA_963834365.1 Vicinamibacterales bacterium
TCCCACCGAGGGGTGTCCGACGGCGGATTACTCGCGAAATGTCGCGATGTGGCGAGTGACCGTCGCCGATGCACGTCCCTCGCGCGACGCCTTCAGGCGGCTCGACCTTTGTTCGTGTTCTTCAGCAATACCTGAAAGCGCACGCCTTCCGCGTGCAGACGATGGACGTTGGGATGTGTGGACGGTGGAGGTCGACGGTGGCCCATCAACGCAAATCACGAATGGGCCTGACAGTGACTTCGAACCCACGTGGTCGGCCGATGGCCGGTGGCTCTATTTCGCAAGGGGGTAGTTTAAGGACCTCTCGGCGTGCGCCAGCGCGAGGAGGACCGCCCGAGCGTCTAACCGTCGGTGAATACGCGACCCGGAGCATTGGAGTCCACCGGACGGCAAGAGGCTCATCTATCAGAGGCTATTGCGGGGGTCGCCGAGGATGCTGAGATAGTCGACAGACCCCTTGACGGAGGCTCGAAGCGACAGTTGGTCCCCTGCGCCCGTAGTCGAGCATATTTTGGCGTTTCTGGCCCGCCGCAACGGCATCTACCACGTCGGGTGCGAGGGGGGACGGGATCCACCCGTGTTCATGTTGAACCCCGCCACCGGCCAGCAGCGGCTTGTGGCACGGCTCACCGGGGTCGACCAGATTTCGAAGCTGAGTCTCTCTGTCTCGCCTGACGGCAGAACGATCCTGTACAACCGCCACATTACCCACAGTGCCGACCTGTTCTTGATCGAGAACTACCGGTGAGACATCGAGGAATCCCGCCTCTGGGTCGGGGGCGCAAATGTGAAACATAGGGGCCGCCCGTTGCGGCCCCGTATTTGAGCCTCGTTATTCACTCGGCATAATCCGGCTGTCGGCAAGATGTAGGGAATCGTGTAGTCGCGGGCCGCGCTGACCAGGAGCTCCACGCATGCCCGCGCGGCGCGCGATAGCCAGGAAGGTCGCGACGACGACCGGATACGAGCAGGGGCGCCGCCACTCATTGACGAAAAGCGGAGCTATTCCCACGGACATTTTGCATTTTGTTGCGCGAGTTGGCGTCAGGCCGACGGACGCCCCGCATCGTCCTTGAGGAGTTGAGCGGCGTGAGCCAACAACCGATGATCATCCGCATGACGACCACGTCCCGCCCGCAGCTACGCATGACCATCGGCTCCGGGATCTCGTCCAACGCACTGGGGACCTGACCATCGCCACGGATCTCGGTGTCCCGCGCTCGACGGCGCGTGGGTGGCTCGGCACGCCGACGGTCGTGGTCCGTCTGGAGGGGGCCGACCTCACGGAGCCCGAACTCCGCTAGGAAGATCCGCGACGCTGCGGCGACGCGTCAAGAAGCTTGAGCAGGCTGAGGGGTGGAGTGTGCGGGGCGGGCCCAATTGGTCTAACACCCACCGCCTGGCAACGGCCGCTTGAGTGCGTCCCGCCCCCCAACACGCGCTACCACCTTGTGAGGCGGTGTGCGCCTAGCTCGAGGCGGAGAACGCGAACGAAGCGGATGTAGGCCGACCTGGCATTAACCGTAGAGCCGTGCTTGAAGGAACACCATCCACCGCGACTGGCTCTGTGGCCGCCTGTAAGGTATCGCCCTCGGATTGCGTTCATCCAAGTAGGCGGGAACGCCGTGACGCTGGAGGTGTGTGTGGCGGAGAGGGTGGGATTCGAACCCACGTGCCGGGGATCACCCGACAAGCCGCTTTCGAGGCGGCCCCGTTACGACCACTTCGGTACCTCTCCGCAGAGGTAGACGGCGTCCGGGGAGGACGCCTTCGCTTATTCGGTCCGGCTCGGCCGGGTCGTGTCAGCCCCGCGAACGCCGGGTCCGAAAGAACCGTTGTATCACGGCCCGGCTCTCGTCCGCGAGCACGCCGTCCACCACCTCGACGAGGTGATTCAACGACGGATGGTTGAGCGCCGCCAGCCCCGACACGACCGCACCCGCCTTGGGCTCGGCGACGCCGTAGATCAGCGTCCCGACCCGCGCGTGGACCATCGCCCCCACGCACATCAGGCACGGCTCGACGGTGACATAGAGTCGGGTCCCCGTCAGCCGGTAGTTCCCCAGGGTCCGCGCCGCCTGACGAAGCGCGATCACCTCCGCATGCGCCGTGGGATCGCCGCTGCTGATCGGCTGGTTGTATCCCCGGCCCACGACGGTCGACCCCGACACCACGATCGCGCCGATCGGAACTTCGCCGGCAGCTTCGGCCGTCAGTGCCTCGGCCAGCGCGTCCCGCATGAACGCGTCATCCAACGGCCGGTCTCGAGGAAGTGATGCGCCCAGCACGACTCGTTACCCGCCGGACGCCTGCCCAGCGGGCGACCGGAGCGTTGACCGAGGAGTGCGGGGTTGCCGCCACCCTGCCGACTGGAGGGTGGTGCGCCCAGCACGACTCGTTACCCGTTACCGGACGCCTGCCCAGCGGGCGGCCGGAGCGTTGACCGAGGAGTGCGGGTTGCCGCCACCCTCCGACTGGAGGGTGGTGCGCCCAGCACGACTCGAACGTGCGACCTCCTGGTTCGTAGCCAGACGCTCTATCCAACTGAGCTATGGGCGCAGACTTTTCTGCAGCATCTGATGCCCGGCGAATCCTGCCAAAGCGTCAGAACCCGGGAGTATACCATGCGCATCCGACTGCACGACCGGCCGCGCCGGGACCGCGATCACGAACCGGGTATCATCCCCGCGTGGCCAACCTTCCCGTCCACGAAACCCACCGCGCCACCGCCCCCGCGTCCATCCGCTGCTCGGTCCTGACGGTCAGCGACACGCGGACCGAGGACACCGACACCGGCGGTCGCGCCATCGTCGATCTGCTCGAGGCAGACGGACACCTGGTCGTGGCACGCGGATGGGTCAAGGACGATGTGCCCCGGATCCGCGAGCGACTGGAGGACTTTCTGACCAGGGACGGCGTGCAGGCAGTCATGACGACCGGCGGCACCGGCCTCTCGTCCCGCGACGGAACGTTCGAAATCGCCTCGGCGCTGATCGACAAGCCTCTGCCCGGCTTCGGCGAGCTGTTCCGGGTATTGAGCTTCAACGAGATCGGCGCGGCCGCGATGATGAGCCGCGCGTGCGCAGGCCGCGCACGCGGCCGCGTGCTGATCTGCCTGCCGGGGTCCGAGCACGCCGTCCGCCTCGCGATGACGAAACTGGTGCTGCCCGAGCTGGGACACCTGGTGCGCGAGGTGTCACGGTGAGACCGTTCGCCACGACGATCTCGCTCGAAGAGGCACGACGCATCGTCGAGGGGGTGCTGACGCCGATCGAGCGGACGGTCCCCGTGGCGCTCGCCGACGCTCACGATCGGGTGCTCGCGGCAGATCTCGTGGCGGGCTTCGACGTCCCGCCGTTCGATCGTTCCGCCATGGACGGCTATGCGGTGCGTGCCCGGGACACGGCCGGCGCGACGCGCGCGACCCCACGAGCCTTGCAGGTCGTCGGACGTTCATACACGGCCGAGCCGTTCGCCGGCGCCGTGGCCGAAGGTCAATGCGTCGAGATCGCGACGGGGGCGCCCATTCCGGATGCAGCCGACGCGGTCGTGATGGTGGAGCAGACCGCGCAGCCCGGGACGATCGACTGGCCCGCACCCGCCTGGCTGGATCCGGCAGGCACGCGGCTCGTCCTCGCCGAAGCCATCACCGGCCAGCACATCGTCCGGAGCGGCTCGGACATGCAGCGGGGCGAGACCGTGCTGCGGCGCGGGGACCATCTGAACGCCAGCCGTCTCGGCGCCGTGGCAGCGCTCGGGGTCGATCCGGTGCAGGTATTCGATCGTCCGCTGGTCGCCGTCCTGCCGACGGGCAACGAGGTCCTGCCCGCCGGCGTGCCATTGCCGCCGGCGTGCGTCTACGACGTCAACTCGTTCACGATCGCAGCCATCGTTTCGCGGCACGGCGGCGAAGCCGTGCGGCTGGCGCCGGTCGGCGACACGATCGAGGCGGTGGAACGCGCGCTCGACGAAACGATGCGGCTCCGCAGGACCCACGGGGTGACAGGCGCCGCGGACGTCGTCGTGCTGGCAGGCGGAAGCTCGGTCGGCGAGCGCGACGTGATCATCGACGCGCTGCGCGCGCGCGGCGAGGTGCTCTTTCACGGGATCGCCGTGAAGCCCGGCAAACCGACGGCGCTCGCCCGGATCGGCTCGCAGCTCGTCTTCGGCATGCCCGGCAATCCGACGTCGTGTCTGTCGAACGCGCACGTGCTGCTCGTGCCGGCACTGCGCGCGCTGGCGCGGCTCCCGCCGCATCGACCCGAGCGGGTGCGCTGCACGCTGAGCGCCACGGTCACTTCGGCGCCAGGGCGCCATCAGTTCTTCCCGGTGCGGGTGGAGGGCGAGAAAGCCGTCCCGGCGTTCAAGGGCTCGGGCGAGATCACGAGCCTCTCGAACGCGGACGGCTATGTGGAGATCGCCGCGGAGGTTGACCAGCTCGCGGCGGGAACCGACGTGATCGTGACGCTGTACTAGGAGCCCGGATGTGGCGCAGGCCTTCAGGCCTGTTCGGGCCCGCGTTGGCCGGGCTGAAGCCCGGCGCCACCTTGGCGGGCCCGTTGTCAACAACAGTGGACTATGGCCTTAGGCGTGCTTTTCCATGGTGAGCCGCTTGTTCACCTCGGCCCAGTTGACGACGTTCCACCACGCCGAGATGTAGTCGGGGCGGCGGTTCTGGTACTTGAGATAGTAGGCGTGCTCCCAGACGTCGAGGCCGAAGACCGGATACTTGCCGTCCATCAGCGGGCTGTCCTGGTTGGCGGTGCTCTCGATCGCATACTTCCCGCCGGACTTGACGAGCCACGCCCATCCGCTGCCGAACCGGCCGACGGCCGCCTTGGCGAACTGCTCCTTGAAGGCGTCGAAGCCGCCGAAGGTCGAGCCGATCACGTCGGCAATCGCGCCGGTCGGCGCGCCACCGGCGTTGGGGCCCAGGATCTGCCAGAAGAGCGTGTGATTGGCGTGCCCGCCCCCGTTGTTGCGCACCGTCGTCCGGATGTCCTCGGGAACGGCGGCCAGATCCTTGATCAGGTCCTCGACCTTCTTGTCGGCGAGTTGCGGATGCTTCTCGAGCGCCGTGTTCAGGTTGTTGATGTACGCCTGATGATGCTTGCCGTGGTGGATCTGCATCGTCTGTGCGTCGATGTGCGGCTCGAGCGCGTCGAAGCCGTAGGGAAGCGGAGGAAGTTGGTGAGCCACATGAACTCCTTTTCCGGCCATCTTACGCCATCGGTCCTGGATTTCGACCCTTGTCATAGACTCATCTGCGCATGAAACGCGCCGTTCTGCTCTGCCTTGGCTTTCTTTTCGCGCTGGGTTCGCCGGGCGCCACTCAGCCTGCCGCGCCACTCCTGGGCTTCACGCCATCGCGCAGCGACACTCAGCGGACGCTGGAGCAGCGGTTCGACGCCGCGCTGCGTGCCGACAACCTGCGCACCTGGATGAAGCGGATGGCGGCGCGGCCGCATCACGCCGGCTCGCCGTACGGCAAGGAGGTGGCCGAATTCATCGCCGGCCAGTTCAAATCGTGGGGCTACGACACGGCGGTCGCGGAGTATCACGTCCTGCTTCCGACGCCGGTCGTTCGCCGCGTCGAGCTCGTCGCGCCGACGAGGTTCACGGCGTCGCTCGACGAGCCGGCGCTCAAGGAGGACGCGACCTCCGGACAGTCGGCCGAACAGCTGCCGGCCTACAACGCCTATTCGATCGACGGCGACGTGACCGGCGAGCTCGTCTACGTCAACTACGGCGTGCCGGCCGACTACGAGGAGCTCGATCGCCACGGCATCGACGTCCGCGGCAAGATCGTCCTGGCGCGCTATGGCGGCTCGTGGCGCGGCATCAAGCCCAGGGTGGCTGCCGAGCGCGGAGCCGTGGGATGTCTCATCTACTCGGACCCGCGCGACGACGGGTACTTCGTCGGCGAGACCTATCCCTCGGGCGGGTGGCGCAGCGACCGCAGCGCACAGCGCGGATCGGTCGCGGACATCCCCACCTATCCGGGCGACCCGCTGACACCGGGCGTTGCGGCCTCGAAGGACGCCAGACGGCCGCCGTTCACCGAGGCCAAGACGCTCACCAGGATCCCCGTCCTGCCGATCTCTTACGCGGACGCGACGCCGCTGCTGAAGGCGCTTGCCGGACCGATGGCGCCGGCCGCGTGGCGCGGCGCGCTGCCGCTGCCCTACCGGCTCGGACCAGGACCGGCGCGCGTCCATCTGCAGTTGAAGTTCGACTGGAAGCTGGTGCCTGCCTACAACGTCATCGCGACGCTGCGTGGATCGGAGCTGCCCGACGAATGGATCGTCCGCGGGAACCACCACGATGCGTGGGTGAACGGCGCGAGCGATCCGGTGAGCGGCATGGTCGCGGTCATGGAGGAGGCGCGGGCGATCGGCGAGCTCGTGAAGGCGGGCTTCAAGCCGCGCCGCACGCTGGTCTTCGCGGGCTGGGACGCGGAGGAACCGGGCCTGCTGGGATCGACGGAGTGGGTGGAAGACAAGGCCGCCGAGCTCTCGGCCCGGGTTGTCGCCTACATCAACTCGGACAGCAATGCCCGGGGACTGCTCGACGCGGGCGGTTCGCACAGCCTGGAGCGTCTGGTCAACGAGATCGCGCGCGACGTCGTCGATCCGAAGACCAGGGCGACGGTGGCCGAGCGTGCGATCGCGTCCACGATTCTCACGGGCACGCCGGACGCACGCAAGGCGGCACGCGACGATCGCGCGTTTCCGATCGACGCGCTCGGCTCGGGCTCCGACTACACGCCCTTCCTGCAGCACCTCGGCATCGCCTCGCTCGACCTCTCGTTCGGCGGCGAGACCGACTACGGCCAGTACCACTCGATCTACGACTCGTTCGACCACTACGTCCGCTTCATGGATCCCGACTTCTCCTACGGCGTCGCGCTGGCGCAGCTCGCCGGCCGCGTGGTCCTGCGGCTGTCGGAGGCCGACATCCTGCCGTTCGAGTTCGGGCGGATGTCGCTCCGGGTGCGCGGCTATCTCGACGAGCTCAAGAAGCTGCACGAGACGATGCGGACCGAGACCGAGGAGCACAACCGCCGCATCGACGAGCGCGCCTTCGAGCTCGCCGCCGATTCGCGCCGGACGTTCGTCGCGCCGAAGAAGCGGGATCCCGTGCCGCCGCTGAACCTGGAGCCGCTCGACGACGCCGCTGCCCGGCTCGCCGTGGCGGCGCGGCGGTTCGACTCCCTGGCGGCCGCGCGCCGTCGCCGGGACCCCGCGCGGGGCGAAGGCGCTGGCCGAGGTCAACACGATTCTCCTCGGCGCGGAGCGCGCGCTCACGCGCGAGGAAGGGCTCCCGCGGCGCCCCTGGTTCCGGCACCAGGTCTATGCGCCGGGCTACTACACGGGCTACGGCGTCAAGACGCTGCCCGCCGTGCGCGAGGCGATCGAGGAGCGTCAGTGGAAAGAAGCCGCGGAGCAGGTCCCGCTCGTCGCCGCGACGCTCGAGCGCTACGCGCGCGAGATCGAACGCGCCGCGGCGGCGCTCGAACCCTGACGCGCAGCGTTCTTCGGGATACGGTCCGGCTGAAGCCGGACACTACGAGTTCGAGCGTTCCGGCGATGCCGGTCTCGGGCGTAGTGTCCGGCTTCAGCCGGACCCGGACTTACTGGATCGTGAGCATGCGATCGAGCGCCACCTTGGCCCACTGCTTCATCTCGGCGGGCACCGTGATGCGATTGTGAACGCGTCCCTCGAGCAGGCCCTCGAGGATCCACAGCAGATGGTTGGGTGACACACGAAACATCGTCGAGCACAGGCAGCCGAACTGGTCGAGCGTCAGAACGGTCTTCCCGGGCGCCACTTCGTGCGCGAGGCGGTTGACCAGGTGCACCTCGGTGCCGACCGCCCAGATGGAACCGGGAGGGCTCTGCCGCACGGTGCGAAGGATGTACTCGGTGGATCCGTTGTCGTCAGCGGCCTGCACGACGTCCCACGTGCACTCGGGATGGACGATGACCTTCACGCCGGGGTACTGCTTGCGCGTGTTCTCGATCTGGCGAACGGTGAAGCGCGTGTGAACCGAGCAGTGGCCCTTCCACAGCAGCATGCGCGCCCGCTCGAGCGCGTCGCGCTCGCAGCCGCCGTCGACTTCGTCCGGATCCCACAGGACCATCTCGTCGAGCGGGACGCCCATGCGGTAGGCGGTGTTGCGCCCGAGGTGCTGGTCGGGCAGGAACAGGACCTTCGGCCGCCGTTCCCAGGCCCACTTCAGCGTCGCCATCGCATTGCCGGACGTGCAGACCACACCCTCCCGCTCGCCGACGAAGGCTTTGATGCTGGCGGCCGAGTTGATGTAGGTGACCGGCACCACCGACGAGGCGAGACCGAGACGCTCGAGGTCGCGCCAGCACATCTCGAGCTGGTCGGGCTCGGCCATGTCGGCCATCGAGCACCCCGCCGCGAGATCCGGGAGGATCACCTGCTGGTGCGGCGCCGCCAGGATGTCGGCGCTCTCCGCCATGAAGTGGACGCCACAGAAGATGATGAATTCCGCGTCACGATGGTGGGCGATCTGCCGTGACAGCTTCCACGAGTCGCCGGTGTAGTCGGCGAACTTGATGACCTCGTCGCGCTGGTAGTGGTGGCCGAGAATCACGAGCCGCGTCCCGAGCGCCGCCTTCGCCTCGGCGATGCGGCGGTCCATTTCCTCGACCGACAGCCCCAGGTAGCGCTCGGGGAGCGGCTGCCGCTCGTCGATGTGCTCGCTCTCGTAATTCGTCAGCTGGATGACGTCCACGATCTAACGATAGGGGACTGGAGCCGCGCGGGCAATAGGGAGCTGACGGAACGTCTGCGGGGCTACGGGCTGCGGACTACGGGCTACGGGCGACGAGCTGCAGGCCCGAGCCAGCCTGTAGCCTGTAGCCCGTAGCCCTAAACCAGGTTATACAGCGTGTCGCGCTCGTGAGGCTGCCGGCACGCGGCAGTGATGAGGTGGCGGATGGCGGCGGGCGTCATGATTTCGGGCGTATCCGACCCGGCCATGTGGTAGATCCGCTCCTCCTGAACGGTTCCGTCGAGATCGTCTGCCCCGAACCAGAGCGCGGTTTGTGCGACCGGAATGCCGGTCGCGATCCAGAACGCTTTGACATGCGCGACGTTGTCGAGCATCAGCCGCGCGACGGCGTGCACCCGCAGCGTCTCGGCCGCCGTCGGCGCCGGCAGCTTGCGCATCTGGTTGTTGTCGGGGTGAAACGCCAGCGGAATGAACGCCTGGAAGCCGCCCGTCTCGTCCTGCAGGGCCCTCGTCCGCAGCATGTGATCGACGCGCTCTTCGATCGTCTCGATGTGCCCGTACAGCATCGTGACGTTCGACCGCATCCCGAGCCGGTGCGCGGTGCGATGGATGTCGAGCCACCGCTCCCCGCTGGCCTTGTCGTGACAGATCTTCCGGCGAACGCGCTCGGCGAAGATCTCGGCGCCGCCGCCCGGAAGTGAATCGAGACCGGCGGCGCGAAGCTCGACGAGCACCTGCTCGTCGGTCTTGCCGTAAAGGTCGGCGAAATAGGCGATCTCGACCGCCGTGAAGGCCTTCAGATGAATCTCCGGGCGCAACTGCTTCAGGCGGCCGAGCAGCTCCGTGTAGTAGCCGAACGGCAGGCCCGGATGCAGGCCGTTCACGATGTGCACTTCGGTCAGCGGCTGATCGGCGCGGGCGCGAACCTTGTCGAGCGCCTGCTCGAGCGACATCGTGTAGGCGCCCGGCATGCCCTCGCGCAAGCGCGCGAACGAACAGAACAGGCAGCTCGCCTCGCAGACGTTGGTCGCTTCGAGGCGCAGGTTGTAGTTGTAGTAGGTCCTCGCGCCGTGTCGCTTCTCACGCTCACGGTTGGCGAGCCAGCCGACGGCCAGCAGGTCGGGCGCCTCGAACAGCCGCACCCCGTCGTCGAGGGACAGCCGGATCCCGGCGTCGAGCTTCTCCGCGATCTCCGCGAGGCCGGCTGCCGCCACGCGGGTGGCGGTGCGTCATCGGAATCGTCGCCGTCATCGCAGTCATCGATCTTGGCACACTGCCGCGTCCCGGCCAAACGGACGGGCCAGCCGCCGGCATTCGAGGGTAGGATGAGCCCCGCATGCTGGAGGAGAACCGCCGGGACGAGGCACGCGGCGCCTCGCGCGAGACGCGTCTGCTCGTGCTCACTCTGGTGTTGTCCGGCGTCGTGCTCGTCCTCCTGGCGCGGTTCCGTTTTCCCGATGCAGCCCAGCGTCCGACGGCGCCGCCGGCGACAGCGCTCGACGAACTGGCGACGCGAGCCGCCTTCGACGCCCAGGCTGGCGCGCTGCGCGACCTCGCACGCCGGCTCGAGGGCTCCCTCGTTCACCTCCGCTGGAGATCTCCGGGCGGCGCCGATACCTCGGCTGCCGCGCGATGGCTCGTGGGTCTGCGCATCCGCGACGACCTCGCCGTCGTGGGTCTGCCGCCGGCCGGGCCCGGCCAGGGCGCCCTCGAAGCCGCAGCCGACTCGCGTTGGTTCCCCGCCCCCCACGTCGGCATCGACAATGCCCGGGGCTTTGCGGTCGTGCGCGTGCCAGCCAGACCCGCGCCGGTCGTGTCGATCACCTCGGATGACAATCGGGCGCCCGGATTCGTGGCCGCAGCGCGGGGGGGGCCGGGCGGGCCAGGTCTCTACCCGGTCTGGCTGGCGACACTCGCGCCGATCGATCGCAGCGCGTGGAACGGTCCCGTCTGGGCGCTGCCAGACGATCCCCGGCCGTCGGTCGGCACGCTCGTGTTCTCGATCGAGGGCTCACTGATCGGCGTCGTCGCCAGCGGCGCCGCGGGTTCCGTGCTCGTGCCCGCAACCATCGCGCTGGGGCACGCCGGGGAGCTCGCGCGTGGACGCTCGTTCACCGGAGCGGACGCGGGCTTCGCCGTCCTCGACCTGTCGAGCCCCGCACTGCGGGCGGCCGCTGGCCGCTTGGACGGCG
>CAWIBS010000026.1:0-68161 GCA_963834365.1 Vicinamibacterales bacterium
GACGAATCCCGCACCCAACGTCACCGGGCTGCTGCTCGAGTGGGGACAGGGCGACCAGGCCGCCCTCGAGCGATTGATCCCGCTCGTCCACAGGAGCTCCACCGGATCGCCCGACGCTGCATGGCGGGCGAGCGCGTGGGGCACAGCCTCCAGGCGACGGCGCTCGTCAACGAGGCGTACGTCCGCCTGGTCGACGGGAAGGCGGTGGAGTGGCACGACCGCGCGCATTTCCTCGCGGTGTCCGCCCGGGTGATGCGCCGCATCCTCGTGGACCACGCGCGCGCGCGGCACTATCAGAAGCGCGGCGGCCAGGCGGCAAGGGTCACCTTCGACGAGGCGCTCGTCGTGACCGAGAGCCGGGCCAGGACTTCGTCGCGCTCGACGACGCGCTGGAGGCGCTGGCGAAGTTCGACGAGCGGAAGAGCCGCGTCATCGAGATGCGGTTCTTCGGCGGGCTGAGCGTGGAGGAAACGGCGGCCGTGTTGAAGGTCTCGGCCGACACGGTGATGCGCGACTGGCGGCTGGCAAAGGCCTGGCTGCAGCGCGAGATGCGCGGCGATCACGCATGACGCCTGAACGCTGGCAGCGGATCGAGGCGCTCTATCACGCGGCGCGCGCCCGGCCGCCGGCCGAGCGCGCGGCGTTTCTCGCCGAGGCCTGTCCGGACGACGAGGCGCTGCGGCGCGAGGTCGAGTCGCTGCTGAGCGAGCCGCGTCCGACGACGGGTTCCTCGCCGCCCCGGCGCTCTCCGTGCCAGCGCACTGGTCATCGAGCTCGTCGCTGACGCCCATGACCGGGCGGACGCTCGGCGGCTATCACCTGCAGACGCCTGCTCGGCGCCGGCGGCATGGGCGAGGTGTACCGGGCGCACGACGCGAAGCTCGGGCGCGACGTCGCGATCAAGATCCTGCCGCGCGCGTTCACCAGCGATCCCGATCGGCTGGCGCGCTTCGAGCGCGAGGCGCGGATGCTCGCCGCGCTGAATCATCCGAACATCTGCGCGATCTACGGCTTCGAGGAAGCGGACGGCATTCGCTTCCTGGTTCTCGAACTGGTCGAGGGCGACACGCTCGCCGACAGCTGTTGCCGCGACGTCGGCAGTTCCAGCGAGGCGGCGGCCTGCCGCTCGCGCGAGGCGCTGGCCATCGCGCGGCAGATCGCCGACGCCCTCGAAGCCGCGCACGACAAAGGCATCATCCATCGCGACCTGAAGCCCGCGAACATCAAGATCACGCCGGACGGCGTCGTGAAGGTGCTCGACTTCGGCCTCGCCAAGGCCGTCGGCGGCGACGGGTCGTCGCCCGACCTGACGCACGCACCAGCGCCGACGACGGCGGAGGCACCGACGGCGCCGTCATCGGCACGGCCGCCTACATGAGTCCGGAGCAGGCGCGCGGCCTGCCGGTGGACAAGCGCACCGACATCTGGGCGTTCGGCTGCGTCCTCTACGAGATGTTGACCGGGCGCGTGGCGTTCGCGGGCGACACCGTCTCGGACTCGATCGCGAAGATCCTCGAGCGCGAGCCGGACTGGTCGGCGCTGCCGGCCACGACGCCGGCGTCCGATTCGACGGCTGCTGCTCCGTTGTCTCGCCAAGGATCCGAAGAAGCGCTTGAGAGACATCGGCGACGTCAGGATCGAGATCGACGCCGTCGACGAGGTCGTTACCCGGCGTCGGCACGACGCGCCGCCGCGCGTCCGGCCACCAGCGGCGCTCAGGCGGTGGCTGCCGTGGGTGGCGCTCGCCGCGCTGGCGCTGGCGGTCGGCACCTGGGAAGTCCTTCGGCCCGTCACCGATTGAGAACCCGCTGCCCTCCGAAGGCTTCAAACTCCTGACCGACTGGCCTGGCTCCGAAGCGCCACGCCGAAATCTCGCCCGACGGGAAAGTCGTCGCGTTTCTCGCCGACCGCGATGGCGAGACTCGATCTCTTTTCGGGTCAGGTGGCCACCGGGGTTTCAGGAACCTCACAGACGGCATCGGCCCATGATCCGTCCCAATCCTTGCGCGGGCGGGGCTTTTCTGGCGATTCGGCCAGACTGTGGTTCGACGTCATGCCGAGTCAAAAACTGGAGATGCCCTGGTCAGGCGGCGTGCCTCGCCCTTCCTCGTGGAGGGCGCTCACACCCCGGCGTGGTCGTCAGACGGCCGTCTCGTCTATTTCGACAATGCGGAAAGACGACGCTCTGTTGCTCGCAGACGCCGCGGGGAGAAACGCCAGGAAGATCCCGCATCGATTGGCCGAGCCGCGCGAGCGGCGACGCGCAGTCACAATCACAACATGGTCTGGTCCCCGGACAACGAGTGGATCTACTTCGTGCATGGCGTCGTGCGCGACACGACCCACCAGACCGAAGAAATGGACATCTGGCGGGTTCCACCGTCGGGCGGAGCGCCGGAGCGACTGACGTACCTGAACGCCGCGGTGACGTTTCTGGCGATGCTCGACCAGGACACGCTCGTCTTCATCGCGCCTGAAGAGGATGGGTTCGGATCCTGGCTCTGGTCCCTGGATGTCGGGAGCTCCGAACGCAGGGCAAGTGGTGGGGGCAGATCGAGCGGCCCCACGGCGAATCCCGACGGGCACTCGACCAATACACGTCGGTCTCCGCCAGCCGCGACCGCGGGCCCGTGGTCGCCACCCGGGCGAACCCGACCGCCAGCCTCTGGACGCGTGCCGATTCTCGCCGACAGGCAGGCCGTCGAAAGCGACGTCGTGCCGCTTCGGCTCCAGACCGAACGCGCGCTGGCGCCTCGCTACGCGCGCCGTGCCGCGTCGCCGTTGTTGTTCTATCTGTCGGCCCGGGGGACGGGCGACAGAGCGTGGCGCTTCCAGACGACGTCGTTCGAAATCACCAAGGGCGCGGAAGGGCACCTGTCCGAGACGCCGGCGCCGTCGCCTGACGGGAGCCGGCTGGCGCGTCGTCGTCAAGGAGGCAGGACGCCGGCACCTGGCGGTCATGAACCAGGACGGCCAGGGTTCGCAGATCCTGGCGGTCTCACTCGACGTACAAGGTGCGCCCGACTGGTCGCCGGACGGCAGGTGGATCGCGGCAGGAGGCCGGGACGCGGGGGGAACGGGCCTGTTTGTGATTCCCGTGGATGGCGGAACGCCTCGTCGGCTCGTTTCCGATCTGGCCACCGATCCGGTCTGGTCGCCGAACGGCGATTTCATCGTGTATGCGGGCCCGTTTTCCGGCGGGACCGCCACCGCGCGAAAGGCGGGCGCGCCGCTCCAGGCCGTACGGCCTGACGGCACGAACTACGATCTGCCGCTCGTGCTCGGGCAGACCGGGGCGCCGGAAGACCTGCGCGTCGGCCCGGGGAACTATCGCTTCCTGGACCAGACGCATCTCGTGTACCGGGACGCAATCAATTGCCGGACTTCTGGCTGTTCGATCTCGTCAGCGGCGAGCGACGCCAAATCACACAGACTCGCCAACAAGGGCACCGTGCGAGGGTTCGACATCACGCCGGACGGGAAACACATCGTGTTCGATCGTATCCGGCAGAACTCCGACATCGTCCTGATCGAACGGCCGAGGAAGTAGACCGCCGCAGACCTGGATCCGGCAATCAATGCCGCGTCAGGAGCAACTGGTGCCTCGCCGAGTCCGCATCGAGCCACCGTGACCGTGGGGGCTGGCGTGCAATCATAGCGCTCGCCCATCTGCGGGTTCACACAATAGTCAATCCATCCCTGAAACGTCGTCAATCGTCGAAACCGGCGCCTCCACGGAGACCGTTCCCCAGCCGCTGACGGCGAAGTAGGTGTCGAGCGCGAGGCGCTCGGTGAGACCGACATCGCCATGGTCGCCCAGACTGACCGCGACGAACCCTCCGGCGACGTTGAGCATAAAGTGGTTGAGCGCGTCGGGGAATGCCGACCCCTTCGGCGTGACCTTGAACGACGTATTCGCGGGCAGCCCTGACCCGCTGAGGATCGGCCGGCCCGATGGTCGCCTCGTAGCTGCGCGTTCGCAGCTCGTCGGGGAGCGTTGTACAGGCACTGCCAGCAGTGAAGGTCACGGTGTAGTCACCCGAAATGGCCACGGGCGCGTCGAGCACACCCAAATAGAAATGCACCCATCGCCTGGGCATGCAGCGATCGCAGTCTGGCACAATCGTCGCGTCGGCGGCCACGTGTCCTGTCTTGCTCGCACGAAACCGGCTCGTATCGTCGACGGTTCCCGATAGCACGAACTCGCCCGCGGCGTTGGTGGTGGTGGACGCACCAGCCTGCGGCCCGTCGAGCAGTTCCACACGCGCGCCCGCGATCGGCCTGAATGCGCTGTCGCTCACCGTGCCCTTGATCAGCTCGCTACTGTTGACCGTCGCTACAGGCTGGCCGGCCGTCGGGCGCGTCGGAGAACCTGAATCGGCGCAGCCGGCCAGACACGCCGCGAACATCGTGACGAGCCACCGGGTGCACATTCTGATCGCCATCTACGCTCCTCCAATTGAGGAAGCGGGAAAGGACCGCGGTTCCTTGAAGAGGAGGAGAAATGAGGGAGGAAGGAGGAAGGAGGAAGGGGCGGTCAGCGGCCGAGGTACAGCCTCGCGCCGAGCATCGCGCGTCGTGGGTCGACGAAGCTGGCTGGCAGACCGAAGGTCGGACTCGTCTGCGTCTCGGTCATGAGGATCTCGTTGGCCAGACTCTCCTCGGCGGCCGTTCAGTAGGTTGAGCACGTCCAGCATCAGGTCGAGGCGTCCGAGACGTCCCAGGGGGATCGGCCTGGAGAGACGTAATCCAGCAGGGTCTGCGACGAGAGCCGGCGCGAGCCGCGAGACTCGAGGAGGATGCGCCGCTCCCCCTGCCGCTGCAGGACGACTTGTGTTGCGGCTGCCCAGGGCTTGCCGCTGACATGTTGCAGATTGGCGGCGAAGACCAAGCCCGTGCGCGGGACGTCGACACTGCTCATCACCCGGAACATGTGCGGCCGGTCGTTGGCCAGCCGGCCGGTCGCGTTGGTGAGATCGTTGGGGTCGCGGCCGAAGACGATCGCGTTTGGAGGAGACACCGTGCTCACCTGCACGCCGGCCGCGCTCGTCCCACTGGAAGCCTGCAGCCCATAGGTCTTCGAGAACGTGTAGGAGCCGAAGGCCTGCCAGCCGTTGGACCGCCGCTTCTCGACGGCCATGACGAGCCCGTCATACGTCAGGGAATACGCGTCCTGGTTCGTCAGCAGGAAGCGGCGGGCGGCCGGGTCGCTGACGAGCCGGAACACCGGAAGGATGCGGCCGTCCGGTAAGGACAACGTCCCTTCGACATACTCACCGGCCGCGTCAGTCCATCCGATGAAGTTGTCGCCGGCCTTGCGGACGTAGGCGATGGCCACCGCGAGCCGGTGGCCGAGTTCGCGATCGACGCCGACCGAGTACTCGTCGGTGCGCGGCGCGGACGTCTCTCGATCGAGCTGCAGGTTGACGCCGGGGTCGACCACGGAGACGAGGCGCGAGTACTCGCCGGTCGCCGGAACATAGGCCATCGTCGTGGTCGCGGTCGCACCCGGGTGGAATTGCTCAAGTTCACCGGTCAGCACACCCTGGCTGAATCGGCCGTAGCTCGCACGCATCACCGTCCGGCCATCGGCGCTGAGCTTCAGCGTGGCGCCCAGACGCGGCGACACGATGTTCCACGTGTACAGCGTTCCGCGGCCGGCGATGACGTCATCGGTTTCGTTCCCTTGCGCATCGAGCGCATGCAAATCCTGACTGATGGCGCGACTGTGGTCGAACCGGACTCCGGCAGTGATCGTCAGCCGATTACCCACCGTGATCGCGTCGCTCGCAAACGCCGACGCCGTCACCGCCGCACCGCCGACCCGGGCGGGATCGCTCGACACGGATTGGAACGGCGCGCCGGCGTTGTCGACGTACCTCACACCGGTCGGAATGGCGTTGAGCGCGTCGTGCTCGCCCCGCTCGACCTGCACACCTACTTTCCACTGATGATCCGCGCCCAGGAGCGCGGGCCGGTAGTGCGTGACGGTTCCCTTGGCCGTCGTGCGCACGATCGTTGCGGATCCAATCCGCGGCGGACCGACGCTCGTCACGCCGGTCACGCGGTCGAACCGGCTCGAGACCGTCGCGTCCCCGACGCTCGGCGTGTCGTCCCGGGCGTGCACGAATCGACCGACGCGGAGATCCCACAGCGTATTCGCCGACATCGTGTGCGTGACATTGCCGAACGTCATGGCCGGCACCGAGATGTGGGTGCGGGTGATCGCTTCGAACGGGGTCACGATCGTGGGTGAAGCGGACGTATCCCCGATCTCGTCGTGAAAGCTCTGAACCAGCTGCCAGTCGGGCGCCAGACGCCACGTGAGCTTCGCGAGGACCTTCGACATCTCGTAGGTCCTCGGGTACGAGGGATCGGTACCCGGCTGACTGTCCTCGTCGCGCGCGTACTGGTAGCCGGCGAAGAACCACAGGCGATCGCGAATCGCCGGACCCCCGACATTCGTCGTGACGTCGTGGTACGTCGCGCGTTCGTAGCCGCTCTGCTGACCGGCGGATCCCAGATAGGGGAGGGTGACGGGCTGGCTCGTCAGGCCGGCCGTCTGCCCGTAGTACGACACGTCGCCGAGAAACCGCTCGCTTCCCTGCCGCGTGACGACGTTGACGACTGCCCCCTGCATGTTGCCGAACTCGGCTGACGCCCCGACGGACTGAACCTGCACTTCCTGAATGAAGTCCACGCCCGGTTCCGATCGGGGGACGCCGTTGCACGGACAGGTGGTGTTCGTGCCGTCGATGAGGAACTGGTTCTCGTTGGCGCCCGACCCGAATGCGGAAATGGTGGTCGTGGTCCCGCTCGACGGCGAGGTCGCCGAGATCCCGGGCGCCGCCCTGAGGAAGTCGAACATGCTGGTCCGCCGCGTCGGAATGGTACCGACGTCCTCGGGGCCGAAGCGCGTGCCGAATCCCGGGTCCCTGGCTTCGATGCGGGAGCCCATCCCCTCGACCACGACCGATTCCGCGGGGCCCGTCACCTTCAGGACGACTGTCCTCTCGATAGTGGCGCCCGCTCCGATCCGGATGTCCCGTTCGTGAAGGGGCATGAAGCCCTGGAGCTCGATGTCGAGCGCATAGGAGCCTGGGGGCAGAGACGGGAAGCGCAAGTGTCCGCGGTCGCTGGTCAGGAGCGCCGCCCGGCCGCCAATCAGAGCCGGCGAACTGATCGTGACCCGCGCGCCCGCCAGCACACCGCCCTGTTCGTCCTTGACGGTGCCGATGATCGACCCTGTCAGATCTTGCGCAACGACGATGCAGGGCACGAGGGCGACGACCGCCGCCAGCAGCATCACCCGTGACGTCATGCGAGCGGTGGAAAGCCCTGGTTGCCTGATGCACATGGGAACCTCGAGTCTACGCCTCGGCGCCCACCTTTGCGGGCTCTCTTATCACCACAATCGAACGCTGGGTTCATTGCCGTGTCGCGGCCCATCTTGTGGCTGGGCAGTCTCCCGTGTTGATCGTGCCCACGGCGCTCGCGGCCGACACGATCCTGCCGGAGAGCGTGACGTCTTCGCCCACCAATGAGAACTCTCCGTCGTTCACCAGGGGCGGCGGCGACAATGCGAGCGCAGTCGAAGAACCGCACGAGACGCTGATCAGCGTGTTGCCCTGGATGGTGAACCGGAGGTCCATGTCCGCGTGGTAGCTCCTGGCTCGCTCCGCGTCGGGGTGGGCCAGCGCCTGCCCCGCCCACGTGCCATTGAAGTCGAAGGAGTGGGGCGGTGCGTATGTGTACCCACCAACCAGCGCGACCGCCTGACTGCCCGGATTGGTGACGACAACGTCCACGGCGCCTGCGCCATGGGACTGGGTCGTGAACTGTATGGCCGTACTACCCTCGACCGACGCCGGCCTCGGCTCGCCATCGAGGGTCACGGTGGCGCCTGTGTGAAATCCGCGTCCAGTGATTCTCACCGCTGTGCCGCCGCCCGTTGATCCTGCAGTCGGCGCGACCGCGGTGATCGACGGTGCGGCAACAGTTGGCGCCGTGGGTGTCGTCGGTGCCGATGACCCTGCCGGTGAGGTCCCGGTGCAGGCAAGGTTCACTCCAACGACGGCCACAAGGCTGGCTTCGAGAGTGCGTTTAGCGAAGCGGATGAACACAGGCTGGCCCCCTGCCTATGGAAGCGGGAACCAGCCACGAAAACTTGAACACGGCGAAGGCCGACTCGCAGGACCGTGGCGCCTGCGGCGGTCCGTGGTTCACCGGGCGGGGAGGCCCAGCCCGCCGATCGGGACGGTTTCCACGCGGTCGCCGAAGCCGGCGATCATCGGCTTGCCCTTCGCGATCGCGGCCCGCACCGCCGGCAGCGAGAGCGATGCCTGGTGGCTCTCGCGGGAGTCCCAGACTTCCGTGATCCACAGCGCGTTCGCGTCGGCGGGATCCTTCGCGACGATGTAGCTGAGGCACCCGGGCATCGCCGCCGTGCCCTGGAGCAGCACATCGGCGAACGCGTCGCGCATGCCGTCAACGGTCGTCACCTTCCCGATCAACCCGTACATCGTCCGCCCTCCCTCGATCGAGATCGCGGCGCCGAACGCCGCGGTCACGGTGACTCCCGCGAGAAACCGCCGCCGGCTGACTGGCTTCACCGTGTCCCTCCGCCGATCGCGGCATCCTCGCCGATCGGCGGGGCAGTATAGCGCGCTCGACGGGGCGGCCTCGGGCGCCCACCGCTTGGAAAACGAGACGACCGCGGCAATCAAGAACTGTCGCGGCTCGCCGGCGCGCGACACCCGTTCGAGCCTCGCCGCCGGTCATGTTATGGTCCCCGGCATGCTCGACACGCCGTTCTCACGACGCGACTTCCTGGCCAGCAGTGCGGTGCTCGCGGCAGCGCATGAGCTTCCCGCCCAGGTGCACGATCCGGCGGTAGCCGCCGCGCCCGCGCGGCCGGAGCCGCGCGCCGCGGGCGGACCGCTGCGCATTCTGGCGCGGACTGCGTTCGAACCCGACGAGCTGCGGACGATCGAGGGCGCGGCGCCGAACGTGGCCGTGACCCTGGCGAGGACTCCCGCCGAGATCCGCGAGCATCTCCCGCACGCCGAAGTCGTCTACGGCACGCTGTCCGCGGACGATCTGCCGCTTGCGGCGCGCGTGAAGTGGCTCCAGGCGTCATCGGCGGGCGTCGAGAGCCTTGCTCCCGAGCTCGTGGCCAGCGGCATCGTCATCACCAACATGGCCCGCGTGTTCGCGCCAGCGATCTCGGAGACGGCCATGGGCCTGCTCTTGTGCCTCACGCGCGGCATCACGACGTACTACATGCCGCAGTTCGCCAGGCGCCAGATGAAGCCCGTCGGCACGGTGAAATCGGCCGACCACGTCGAGCTGGCCGGCAAGACCATGGGCATCGTCGGCCTGGGAGGCATCGGCAGCGCCGTCGCGCGCCGGGCGCACCATGGATTCGACATGCGGATTGTCGCCACCGACGCCCGGCCGCTGCCGAGACCCGAGTACGTCGCCGAGCTGCGCGACCCGTCGTGGTTCGTGGCGATGGTGCCGCAGGTGGACGTGCTCGTGGCCGCCGCGCCGCAGACCCCGCTCACCGTGCGCATGTTCGACGAGCCCGTCTTCCGCGCGATGAAGCGCACGGCCTACTTCCTCGCGCTGTCGCGCGGGCCCTCTGTTCGACGACGTGGCGCTCGTGCGCGCGCTGAAAGAAGGCTGGATTGCCGGTGCGGGACTGGACGTGTTCCCGCAGGAGCCCCCGCCGGCCGCGCATCCGATCTTCGACTGCCCCAACGTCGTCATGACGGCGCACACGTCCGGCTGGAGCCAGGATCGCCAGGTGCGGCTGGTGGCGTTGTTCGCCGAGAACGTCCGGCGTTATGCGATCGGCGCTCCACTGCTGAACGTCGTCGACAAGAAGGCCGGATACTGAGCGGACGGTCGCGTTCGACTCGGACCCAACTCGTCTGACGTATGCTTGGCGCATGCCGCAGCGGGCCAGCCTCCCGACCGCCGTCGAGGATCGCTTCTGGCAAAACCTGCAGAACGCCGAGAGGTTCTTCATGGGCGAAGCCCGAGTCCAGCAGGCGCTCGACAAGCTGGTGCGGCTCCTGGACGCCCAAGGCATCCCGTACGCCATCGTCGGAGCCATGGCGCTCAATGAGTTCGGCTATCAGCGCGTGACCGTCGATGTCGACGTCCTGTTGACGCCCGAAGGACTTGCCGCCTTCAAGTCAGTTCATCTCGGACACGGCTACGTCGAGAAGTTTCCCGGCAGCCGCGGACTGCGCGATCCTGAGCACGGCGTCGATATCGACGTGGTGCTCACCGGGATGTATCCCGGAGACGGCCGGCCGAAGCCGGTTGCGTTCCCCGATCCCGCGACCGCCGCGGCGCGCGGCGCGCGCCTCGCGCTCCTGCCTCTGTCGATGCTCATCGAGCTGAAGCTGGCCTCGGGCATGACCGCGCCGCATCGCCTGAAGGATCTCGCCGACGTCCTCGAACTGATTCGCGTGCTGAAGCTGCCGGCGGAGCGTGCGGCCGACCTCGATCCCTACGTCCGGGAGAAGTACCTCGAGCTCTGGCACGCGGCGCAGGTAGACGATCCGGAAGCCTGACGCGCCTCTTTTCGACTGCCGTCCTTCTTCCCGTGGCCGACGCGCTCGATCGGATCCGGTTTCCCAGGATGAGCCCATGCTGCTTCTCATGATCCGACTCCCGCTCGCGCTGCTCGTCGTCTTTTTCGTCGTTTCGCCAGCCCGTGCCCAGCCGCGATACCAGATCGTGCTCAAGGGCGGACATGTCATCGATCCTCGCAACCAGGTCGATGCGGTCATGGACGTCGCCGTGGCCGACGGGAAGATCGCGGCCGTACGCCCGGACATCAATCCGGCCGACGGGCGCACGATCGTCGATGTCAGCGGGCTGTACGTCACCCCCGGGCTGATCGACATCCACGTGCACGTCTTCGCCACCACCGGCATGAAGGACGCCTGGGCCGGCGACAACAGCGTGCTGCCCGACGGGTTCAGCTTCCGATCGGGCGTGACGACGATGGTGGACGCCGGAAGCTCGGGGTGGCGCAACTTCGAGGATTTCCGCAATCGCGTCATCGATCGCGCGCGCACGCGCGTCTTCGCGATGTTGAACATCGTCGGCCTCGGCATGATGACCGACGTCCCCGAGCAGAACGTCCACGACATGGATGCGAAGGCCACGGCGGACATGGCGTTGAAGCATCGCGACGTGGTCGTGGGCATCAAGTCGGCGCATTATCAGGGGCCGGAATGGGCGTCCGTCGATCGCGCGGTCGAAGCCGGCACGACCGCCAAGCTGCCGGTCATGGTGGACTTCGGCTACTTCCGGACCGAGCGGCCGTACTACGAGCTGGTCACGGAGCGGCTGCGGCCGGGCGACATCAGCACGCACATGTTCCGCGGACCGGTGCCGTACGTCGACGAGAACGGCAAGCTGCTCGACTACCTGAAACAGGCCCGCGCGCGCGGCGTGCTGTTCGACGTCGGGCACGGCGGCGGCAGCTTCGTGTTCCGCAACGCGGTGCCCGCCGTCCAGCAGGGGTTCTATCCCGACACCATCTCCACGGATCTCCATACCGGGAGCATGAACGGCGCGATGATGGACATGCTCACCACGATGTCGAAGCTGCTGGTCATGGGCGTCCCCCTCCAGGATGTCATCCGGCAGTCCACGACGAATCCCGCCAAGGCGATCCAGCATCCTGAGCTCGGGCACCTCGGCGTCGGCGCCGACGCCGACATCGCGGTCCTGCGCGTCATGCAGGGGTCGTTCCGCTATGCCGACGCGTCCCGCGGCATCCTCGAAGGGGACCGGCGTCTGATCTGCGAGATGACGCTGAAGGGCGGAAGCGTCGTGTGGGATTGGAACGCCCGGATCGGGACCGACTACAGGAAGCTGTCCAAGGATTACGGGATCCGCCCGGTGGACACGATCATTCCGCCTCCCAGGCGTGAGGACTGACCTTCGACTTCCTGCTTGACGGGCAAGCTCATCCGTCGCAATATTACGCCCACTCGATACTGAGCGGGGCCGACGGGTTTCATCCAGGCCCCGGATTACCAACCCGCCGGTCAGGAGGTCTGAATGAGACGTCTCACACTCGTCGCGATGGGTGTCTGCCTTGCCGGTTCGACCGGCCTGGCGCAGGATCCCCTGAAAGTCAACCCGAAGGTTTATCACGTCGTCGTGGACAACCCTCAGGTCCGCGTGCTTCACGTCATGGCTGCCGCGGGCGCGAAGACGGTCATGCACGAGCATCCTGACAACATTACGGTCCTGCTGACCGACGGCAAGATGACGTTCACCGACGCCGCCGGCAAGACCGAGACCGTGGACATGAAAGCGGGGCAGGCGTTGCCGTTCGGGCCCCAGAAGCACATGGGCGTCAACACGGGCACATCGGATCTCGAAGCCATTGTCGTCGAGCTGAAAGGCTCGGCGGCTCCGAAGGCGACGCTCCCTGCATCGCGTCCGAACACGACCATGACGCCGCTCGCGCAGAGCGCCCGCGCCGACGCCTTCCGCATCACGGCCGACGCCGGGTTCAAGGAGGAGCCGGGCACGAAGCACGACTACGATCAGGTGGTCATCGCACTGGCGCCATCCACGTTCTCGATCGAGGTCGGCGGCAAGACCACGACGACGTGGAAGCGTGGCGACGCGGTGTTCATCGGCCGCGGTCAGCCGCACCAGGCGCAGAGCACGAGCGGCAAGCCTCAGGACTTCGTCATCGTCGCGATCAAATAGGCGCGGTAAGGGAGGAGGCGGGATCAACGGAGAAGGCTGAACGAGATAAAAATGCTTCTCTGTTCGTCTCCGTTGCTCCGTTCCTCCTGTGAATCCGTTCCCTCCGCCTCCTCCGCTATCTCCGAAGCTACCAACTCTTCAACCTGATGTTGCGGTATTCCACCTTCATCGGCGGGCCGACGTGCACCTGCACACCCAGCAGGCCGTCGGTCGGCCGGTTCGCCGTGTCGTCGTCCACCGTGACGCTCATCACGCGGCCGTTCAGCATGTGAACCAGGGTGTTGCCGCGGATGCTGAGGTGCACCGCATTCCACTCGTCGGTTGCGGCGGCGGCGAGCTCCGCCGCCTCGCCGAGCGTGGCCAGGACAACGGGCGGCCGCGTGCCAACGATGCGGGTGATCTGGCCACGGACCCCGACGAACAGCCGTCCTTTCTCCTCGTAGTTGTTGCCGACGTACCGCTTGCCGCCGTCCAGATCGAACTGGTAGCCGCGTAACGCGAACGTGTTCGCCGGCGTGACGGGATCCGGGACGCTCTCGCTGCGGTAGTTGATCCCGCTGTTGCCGCCCGGTGTGATCCGGTAGTCGAGCTTCAGCTCGAAGTCCCTGGGGCGCCCGCCGCGCCAGATGATGAACGTGTTGCTCTTCAGCACGGTCTCCGGCGTGATCTCGCCGACCAGCGCACCGTCTTCGACTCGCCAGTACTTCGGATCGCCTTCCCAGCCGTTCAGGCTCTTGCCATCGAAGATCGGGGTGAAGCCGGGTTCGTCGCCTTCGATCGCGGTCGGTCTGTCGCTTTGTTTCGGTACGAAGGGCGTCGTCTGCTGCCGCTCCGCGCCACCGAGAACGCCGCACAGAAGGCAGCCAACGATGGTCGCCAACGTCACGCCGGCACGTCTCACGATTGCCTCCCGTCGCCGTGTCGCTGCGGCTCGTCGCGCTCCAGCAGCGCGCGATCCCATCGGCCGAGGTCCGCGGCGGCTTCATAGGTGGACTGGAGGAACTCGAGCAGCGTATCGTCCGGCGACGCGGCGGTGCGCACGGCGTCGTACGGCAGCAGGAACTCCCGGAGATCCTGGCTGTAGAAGGCGCCAGCCGGCGCCGGCTTTGCGTCGGCGAAGCCCGGCGGCTCCGGGTAGGCATAGGAATAGAACGCGGGATACGGCACCACGCCGCCGCCCGGCCAGAAACCGCAGCTGCTGACTTCGTGGGAGTAGGCCTCGCGCGCCACGGCATCCGGAAGGTTCGGGACGCCACCCGGGTGCTCCGGCGCCCGCCGTCCCGAGAAGCGCGTCACCGCGAGATCGGGAGCGCCCCAGAAGAAATGCACCGGGCTGCACTTGCCGGCAAAGCGCGCGCGGAACCGGGTGAAGACGCGATGCGCCTGGAGCAGGATGCGCCAGAACCGGTTCGCGTACTCCGGGTCGTACGAGCGCATGCGTCTCGTCGGCGGCGAACGGAATGGGATCGGCGACCTCGTTCGGGCTGCCGTGAATCTCGACGACGATGTCGAGCTCCGCCAGCAGTCCCCGGAGCCGCGCGTAGAACGTGGACACGGTCTGCGGCTCCAGACGAAACCGTCCATTGCCGCCATCACTCGACAGGATCACGAGGTGATGGTCGGCCAGATCGAAGTCGATCTGAAACGCGCGCGTGCCGTAGGGAATCGGCGAGGTCGTCAGACCCCGCGCGGTGACGTACAGCGGCACGTGCCAGGAGTGGTTGATCCACGGGGTTTGCGCCAGGCGAATCTTCCCGGCGATTTGCGTCCACAGGTGCAGGGTGGTACAGGTGTCCTGCCAGGCCTCGAGCGGCAGGCTCGGCCAGGCGTCGGGACGTGAGGGGGCAGGCGTCGTCACGGGTCCTCCGGCAGTGATGAGTTCACTTGAGTTGACAACGGGTCCGCCAGTGGCCGGCTTCAGCCCGGACCCCGGAGGTAAGGCCTGCGCCACATTGTCAACACAGTGAATCAGTAGATCTGTCGTGTCCTGGCGACGATGGTTGCCGGCGGCGTCACGCCGGCTGCGATCATCACCTCGCGAACCGCCGCCTCGGTTTCAGGCGAGGGCTTGAAATTGCCGAACCGGTAGCCGACGGCGATGGCGAGCGGCGTCCATCCGAACTTGTCCGGCCGGTTCCACAGATCGACTCTCGCTCCCTTGGAGGCGAGGAACTTCACCACCAGCGGAAGGTTCTTGTAGGCGGCGGCATGCATGGCGGTCTCGCCGTTGTCGTCGACCGCATTCACATCCGCGCCGAGATCGAGCGCCGCCTGCACGGCCTCCAGCACTTCGGCCTCGGTGCCCGCGTCCTCGCCGGGTGAGCGGGTGGCCAGTCCGGCCGCAGCCATGAGCGGGGTGCTGTTCTCGGCATTCGTCAGAGACGGACTCGCGCCCAGGGCGGCCAGGGTCTTCATCAGCTCGGTGTCCGCGGTCAACGCGGCCAGGAAGAACGGGGTCGCCCCGATCTCGTTCAGGCGTGTGTTGTTCAGATTGACCCGCTTCGTCATCCGCGCGTTCACGCTCGCGCCATGGGAGGCGAGCTTCTTCACGAGCTCGATGCTGCTCATCGTCCCGGATCCTTCGGGAGCCGGGTCGTTGTCGCCGATGCCCGGCTTGCGGACGGCTGTGATCGCGTGCAGGGCCGTGTACCCGTCAGTTCGGCATTCGGATTGGCACCCGCGTCCAGCAACTGGGCGGCCAGCTCGTAGTGAGCGTTCGCGACTGCCAGGAGCAGCGCGCTGGCCCCGCCGGGCGGGAGTCGCCCGCCAAAGCCGCGTCTGCGTCCGCCGTCGATCGGTATGGTCTCGTTCACGTCCGCGCCCGCCTTCACCAGCACGCGCACCACCGCGGCGCGCCCCTCTCTCGCGGCGAACAACAACGGGCTGAAGCCAGAGGACAGCCGCGTCCGGAAATCGGCACCGGCGGCGATCAGCGCCTCGACGACCGGCGCGTGACCTTCCGCCACCGCCCACATCAGGGCCGTCTGCCCGCGCCGCTCGTCCTTGCTGTCGATACGGGCGCCGTGTGAGAGGAGCGCGGTCACGGCGGGGAGCCTGCCAGTGCGCGCGGCCGTCATCAGCGGCGTTTCCCCGCCTGGCAGGGCGGCGTTCGGATCCGCGCCCTTCGTCAGGAGGAGCTCGACCAGCGCGCCGTTGCCGTTCGTGCAGGCCAGCGAAAGCGGCGTCACTCCGTACCGGTTCGCCGTGTTCACGTCGGCGCCAGCCCGCACCAGCAGCTCCGCAATCTCCAGATCGTCCTGGTGCGCCGCCCAGTGCAGCGCGGTCATCCCATCCACCTGCGGCGTGTTCACAGCGACGCGCTGGGCGAGAAGCGCCCGGATTCTCGGCCGGTCCATCTGTTCCGCGGCATCCGCAAGGAGGGCGCGCGAACCCGCGCCGTCCAGGCCGGCCCCAGAGAGCAGGCACACGACCACGAGGATGGCGAACCGGTCAGAGGGAGAGCAATTCATCGACCTTGCCTTTGCTGTCGGCGAAGGCGTCCAGGCGGACGCCCACCTTTTCGAGCAGGGTCAGGTGCAGGTTGGCCAGCGGCGTCGGCTCCGCATACTTGATGTGGCGACCTCCCTTGAGCGTGCCTGCGCCACCCCCGGCGACGAGAATCGGCAGGTTCACGTGGTCGTGCACGTTGGGATTGCCCATGCCGCTGCCATACAGATACAGCGCGTGATCCAGCAGGCACCCATCGCCCTCGGGAGTCGACTTCAGCTTCTCGAGAAAATAGGCGAACAACGACACGTGAAAAGCGTTGATCTTCGCCATTCTCGCGATCTTCTCCGGATCATTTCCATGGTGGGTGAGGGGATGATGCGGATCGGGCACGCCGATCTCGGTGTAGGTCCGGTTACTCGTCTCCCGGGCGAGCTGGAAGGTGATGACCCTGGTGACGTCGCCCTGGAGCGCCAGCACCTGCAAATCGAACATCAACCGCGCATGGTCGCTGTATGACGCGGGCACGCCCACCGGGCGATCGAGATCGGGCAACTGGTGATCGGCCGTCGAGGCCTCCGCCATCTGGATACGGCGCTCCACCTCGCGCACGGTCTCGAGATACTGGCCGACCCTGGTGCGATCCTCCGGCCCCAGCCGCTGCTGCAGGCGGGTGATGTCGTCGCGGACCCAGTCGAGGAGACTGGCCCGTCGCCGCAGGGCTGAACGGCGCTCGGCCGCGCTTCCGCCCTCACCGAACAGGCGTTCGAAGACGATGCGCGGGTGGGCCTCGGCGGGCAGCGGGGTGGTGGGCGACGACCACGAGAGGTTGTTCTGGTAGACGCACGCGTAGCCGTTGTCGCACTGGCCAACCGTCTGGAGCAGGTCCATCGACAGCTCGAGCGACGGCAGGAGCGTCTGGTGGCCAATCTGCTTCGCCGCAATCTGATCGACCGTCGTGCCGAGGTAGTAGTCCGTGCTCTCGGTCCACTTCGCCTTGGCCGCGCTCAGGAACGCGGCGTTGGAGGTCGCATGCGTGCCGGGATAGGCGTTCTTCAACTCGAGGTTCGTGATCACCGTGAGCCTGTCCGCCACCGGCCCGAGCGACTGGAGCGTCGGAGACAGCTCGATCGGCCCGCCTTCACCGGGCGGAAGCCAGCGGGGAAGGTCGCACCCCATCGGCATGTAGACGAACCCCAGACGCCGCACCGGCGCGGCCGGCGTCCTGGCGAGGGGGGTCATCGAGGGCACCATGGCGTCGAGCAGCGGCAGCGCGACGCTGGCGCCCAATCCGCGCAGGAACGTGCGGCGCGGCAAGGCCTGTCTGGTGATGATCATCGCGACTTCCTCATTTGAAACGGCGCGCTCTTCACGATGCCGAGCACGATCGAGGAGATGCGGAAATCCTGGGACCTGGCGTCGCGGACAATCGCGCGGATTGCCGGCGCGTCGTAGTACTCGACGCCCCGTCCCGAGGCGTAGGTCAGGAGCTTCTCGGCAAAAGCGCCGACGAAGAGCTCCGGCCGCTGCAGCAGCGCCGCTTCGAGCCCGTCCACATCGGCGAATCTGCTGCCGTCGGGCAAGCCGCCCGAGGCGTCGATGGGTGTGTCCGCCTCGACGTTTCGACGCCGGCCGATGGCGTCGAACTTCTCGAGCGACAGGCCCACGGGATCCATCAGGTTGTGGCACGCGGCGCAGGTGGCGTTGCTCCGGTGTTCGGCCAGCCGTGTGCGAACCGAGAGGCGGCCGTCCACGGTGTTGTCCTTCAGCGCCGGGACGTCGGGCAGCGGCGGCGGGGGAGGCACGCCCAGGAGGTTCTCGAGAATCCATTTCCCGCGCAGGACGGGGGACGTCCGGGTCGCATAGGAGGTGACCGTCAGAATGCTGCCGTGACGAAGGAGCCCGCCGCGCCAGTTGTCATCGCCGAGCGTGACCCGCCGGAAGCGGCTGCCGTACACGTGCGGGATGCCGTAATGCTTGGCCAGCCGCTCGTTGACGAACGTGTAGTTGGTGCGCAGCAGATCGAGCACGCTGCGATCCTCGCGCAGGATGCTGTCGAAGAACAGCTCGGTCTCCCGCCGAAACGCCTGGCGCAGATTGTCGTCGAAGTCCGGGAACAGCCGCATGTCCGGCGTCATCGACTCGAGGTTGCGCAGGTGCAGCCACTGCGCCGCGAAGTTGCTGACGAGCGCATCCGAGCGAGGGTCGGCGAGCATGCGTCGAACCTGCCGTTCGAGCACTGCCGGCTGTGTGGAGCTTTCCCGCGCTGGCGACGTCGAGCAGCTCATCGTCCGGAATGCTGCTCCACAGGAAGAACGAGAGCCGGGACGCCAGCTCGAGATCCCCGATTCGATAGGCCGTATCCGGCGGGATGCCGGCGGGGTCGTGTTCGACGCGAAACAGGAACTGCGGACTCACGAGAACGGCCGAGAGAGCCATCTCGATGCCGGCCTCGAAGCCGGCGTCGGCCCGCGCCGTCCGGTAGAGCGCGAACGGGCCCCGGAGGTCGGCATCGGTCACCGGGCGCCGGTAGGCCCTGCGCATCAGCGACGCGAGAATCCGCCTGGCGGCGCGATCCTCCTGGCCCGGACTCGCCGGCCGGGAGACGAAGATGCGGCGCCGGCTGGGCGTGTCTCCGGGACCTTTTGCCGCGTACGGGCCGAGGATCGAGATCGCGTAGACGGCCGGCTGGATCCGGGGATGCCGGTAGGAATTGAAGTGCGTCTGGTAGGGCTGACGCGCGGTTTCGAGCAGCACGGACGGCTTCTTCAGGAACGCCACGCCGATCAGGTGCGGACCCGCGCGCACGGGAACGCGCATCTTCACATGCTGATCGACCGTGGCGTGGGAGGGCTGATCCGCGTCGGCGAGGCCGGCCTCGCGCTGAGGGGGCTTCACTTCGAAGACCTGCAGCCGCTCGCGATCCAGCAGCAGCTCGAGATCGTGCGGCTCGCTCAGACCCTCGACGAGCTCGTCGCGATCCCGCGTCAGTCGAACCTGGATCTCGTAATCGCCGTCGAGCGGGAACGTGTAGCGGACCACGGCGCCGCCGCGGGTGCCGATCGGCAGCCCGTCGAGATGCTCTTCTTGCGTGAGGTCGGGCCGAATCCTGATGGTGTCGCCGCCCGGAGACCGGCCGGAACGTCCGACCGCCGCGCGGCTGACCGTCTCGGCCGCCGAGATGTACCGATCCAGCAGCGTCGGCGACAAGTCGCCGACCGTCACGTTGTCGAAGCCGAAACTGGACTGATCGGGGGGCAGCAGCGACGCGACATCGACCTCGACGGCGACGAGATCGCGGATGGCGTTCTGATACTCCGTTCGTGTCAGCCGCCGGATGGTCGCCGTTCGCCCCGGATTCGGCTTCGCGGCGGCGGCGCGGTCGAGCGATCCCTCCAGGGACGCGATCGCCGCGTCGTACACGGCATCGTCGGGCCGCGGCCGACCGACCGGCGGCATGTGACGGGCGCGCAGCTTCCGGACGACCTTCTCCCACACGTCCGGATGCCGGGCGACATCGTGCGCGGCAATCGTATCGAGAACGAGCCCGCCCTTCTTCTTGTCCTCGTCGTGACACGACGCGCAATACTCGTCCACGAGGGCCAGCCGGGCGGCGGACGTGAGGGATGCGCCGGCAGGCGGCTGTCGTGCTTCCAGCGCGACGACGAGAGTGCCGGTCGCCACGACACCCGCCACGCCGACCGCAGCCGACGCCCAGCAGGCGCTGCGTGCGCGCATGCCGGCAATGATACGCGCCGGGTCCGTCAGCGTCGAGTCGTGAACGAGCTCGAGTGTTCGGGATTCAGGGCCCGGACGTTGTCCCCAGTGAGCGCCACATCGTCAACACGAGTGAGCCGTGGGTCAACCGGAATTCAGTTGCATTGGTAGTCGCAGTGTCCGCATCTAGGCGGCTCCCGGGGTCCGGCTGAAGCCGGACACTACGTTGCCAGTCGTAGTGTCCGCCTTTAGGCGGACTTCGGGGTCCGGCTGAAGCCGGACACTACGTTCAACCAGTGAACGCCGGGCTTGGGACAGATGCCGTCGGGAGAACCGGATGGTCACGCGACTGTTTGTCATTCACGGAATGGGCGTGTTCGACGACTCATGGGTCGAGCCGGTCGAGGCGCAGCTCTCGGAGATCTATGGCGGCTACGAGACGCTGTCGTCCGTGCCGCAGAGCAGCCGCTTCACCATCCATCCGATCCGATACGACGACATCCTCACCGACCTGGTGAAGAAGTGGCAGGACGACGCGAATGCGATCTCCAGGCTGTCGGCAGGTGTGAACGCCGCCACGGCCGAAGCGCTCGTCGGCTGGCTGAAGACGGCTGGCACCGGGTTCGTGTGGAGCCACGCGGCCGACGTCCTGCTGTACCGGTGCTTCTCCGACGTGAGGGAAGCGGTCGTGGTGACGGTGGCCAACCAGATCGTGAAAGTGATCACCGATGATCTCAACACGCTCCAGGAGTCGCGTTGGGGCGTGCTCGCCCACTCGCTCGGGACCGCCGTGGCGCACGATGCCCTGCACGCGCTCTGGACGACGGTATTTGCGGATGGGAGCCGATTCGATCCCGCCGACGTGAAGGCGTCCTTCGTGATGATGGTGGCCAACGTGAGCCGGATCCTCGAGACCGACGTGGACGCGCTGACGTCGGTCGTGCAGCCGGGCAGGCCGTCGAACGCCGACCGCGGGTGCCTGAACTATGTCACCGCCAGGCACGCGCTCGACCCGTTCACGATTCCCCGCATGTTCGACCCCGAACAATGGCCCGACGCCGCGACGGTCGCGCAGGGACGTTACCTGTCCGTGCGCGTCAATCACTTCCGCGAGCGGAACATCCACGGGCTCCGGCACTACCTGGCGCATCCGGCGGTCCACATTCCGCTGATGCGGCTGCTCGCGGATCGGAAGAGCGTCATCCCGGTGTCGGAAGAAAAGGCAGCGCTGACGGCGTTCACGGATTTCGGCGAGGTCCCTCCCGAGGTGGCGACGACCGAGCTGAAGCGGCTGGAACTCATGCAGCCTGCGCGCGCCGATACCTGGATCAAGCTGCGTGCGATCTGGGATGCGTTCTTTTCGGTGTGACATGCGCCCGCTCGTGATCGCACACGCCCGCGCTCTGCTGGTTCCATGGGTCCTGGCCGCCGGCCTGCTGGTCTGCTCGGAGTCGGACGCGCAGACCTGCAATCGCACGGCACCGGCTGCGACGGCCGATGCGGCGGAGGCACAGGTCGAGGCGCTCAGCGACGCCGGTTGTCTGGGCAGTGCTGCCTGTAACTCGCCGATCTGCAAGACCGTCAGACCGCTCCTGGAGCAGGAAGCGCCGAGCCGCACCCAGGTCGCCGACGGGCTCGCGGCGGTGCTCCGGGAAGCCCGGACGCTGGCGGACGCTGGCGACCCGGGCCAGACCCTCCTGACGCAGATGGGGCTGTCACTGGCGCAGTTCAGTGAGAACGGCCGCACGGCGGCGGCAGCCTGGACGATCGAGGATCTGGTGCTCTTCGCCGATGAACCGCATGAAATCGACATCCGGGCGTGGCTGAAACGGTGCACCGACACCAACACTTGCACCGCGGCCTCCAGCCGGGCACAGAAGGTCATCGAGCTGGCAACGCTCTTCCGCCGCATCCTCACGAAGGCCAACGAGCCGGTCCGCAATGCCTTCGCATCACAGCTCGAGCGCCTCGACCGGCAGTGGCGCGCCTATCTCGGCTCGTCGCGAGGCCAGTATCCATGGGAGCTGGCGCTGAACAGTGCCCTGTACCGCAAGACGGCACGGTTCGACGCACCGCCCACCTCGCAGTGGATCTTCGCGCATCCCGGCGCAGCCTTCGAACTGACCGGCAACGCCCCCGACCGTCAGCCGTCGGAGTCGCTGCTGCTCGAGCTCGCGGGCATCTACCGCTGGACGTGGAAGGACGAGAAGATGCGTCAGCGCTGGGGCGGATCGGTGACGATGGCCTGGCGCGATACGGGGGAAGGCCGGAACAGGCTCGGATACGGCGTGCTCGCCTATCTCCCGCGCGCATCGACGGTCGGCTACGTCTGGCGTCCGCAGGACGGGGGCGACGAACACGCACTCGTACTCAGCGCCGATCTGGTGAAGTTCCTGCGCGGCACCGATGGCATCAAGCAGCGTCTGATCGGCGGCGCCTCCAGGTAGGTGAACCCCGGAATTCGCGACGAACCCTGCCGCCCCAGCATGACGTAGCGTCCGGCTTCAGCCGGACCTTGGCGCCCTGAAGAGCACGACGACTGTCAGGCAAGTGAGCTCCGGCTCTCCCGCGTCAGCCAGCGCGTGGCCGCTGGCTGGCGTCAGCCGATGCCATTGCGGTAGAGACGGCGATCCGGCACACTTCTCCGCGGCGTCTCATCGCAGAATCAAGGTGGGCCGGAGGAGCGTTAATGGCTATTGCGCGCAGAGTCCTTGTTGCCTTCGTCTTGTCGAGTGCCTGGCCGGGTTCTGCCGGTGCGCAGCCGGCGCCCGCGGCGGCTGATTCGCCAGCACCGCCGGCCCCCGCAGCGCTGTCCGCGCAGACGGCCCGACCGAAGCTGGGGCTGGCGCTCGGCGGCGGCGCGGCGCGCGGCATCGCCCACATCGGCGTGCTGCGATGGCTCGAAGAGCACCGCATCCCCGTTGACTACATCGCCGGCACCAGCATGGGGGGCCTCATCGGCGGCGCGTATTCGGCTGGAATGAGCCCGGACGAGGTCCAGGCGCTGATGCTCGAAGCCGACTGGGACCTGATGTTCCTCGCCGACTCGCCCTTCCGCTTCAAGACCTTCCGCCGCAAGGAAGATGCGCGCGCCTTTCCCGGACTCATCGACTTCGGCTTGAAAGGCGGGTTCAAGCTGCCGAGCGGGCTCAACGCCGGCCAGCAGATCGAGCTGATGCTCGACCGCATTTCCCTGCCGTACTACGATCTGCGCGACTTCGACGACCTGCCGACGCCGTTCAGGTGCGTGGCGACCGACATCCGGAAGGGCGAGCCGGTCGTGCTCGAATCCGGTCCCCTTTCGCGCGCCTTGCGGGCAACGATGGCCATTCCGGCGGTCTTCACGCCGGTGGTGGCCGATCAGCAGCTGCTCGTCGATGGCGGGGCCCTCAACAACGTGCCCGCCGACGTCGTCAAGGCGATGGGCGCACAGGTGGCCATTGCCATCAACGTCAGCGCCAGCACCGACGCGGCGGCGGCGCCGAGCACGATGTTCGCCGTGCTTGGTCGGACCATCGATTCGATGATGACGGTTGGCACCCGGCAGGCGCTCAAGTCTGCGGACCTCGTCATCGTCCCCGACTTGCAGGGGCTCACCGGCGGCGACTGGCGCCGCGTCGAACCGTTGGTGGAGCAGGGCTACAAGGCTGCCGAAGCCAATTCCGCCCACCTGCTCAAGTACCAGGTGGACGAACCCACGTACGCGGAATGGGCGCGGGCGCGGCAGGCTCGCCGCCGGACCGCCATCCCGCCGATCGCCAAGGTCACGGTCGAGGGCGTGACGAAGGTCGAGACCGGGGCGATGACGGCGTTCCTGGACGGGCGGCATACCGGCAAGCCCCTGGATAACGACCTGCTCGAGGAGAGCATCCTGCACATCACCGGCACCGATCGTTACGAGAGCCTCCTCTATACCCTGCGCGCCGCCCCCGAGGGCGCCGAGCTCGTCGTGAAGGTGACGCCGAAGAGCTATGGACCGCCCTTCGTGCTGCCGGCGATTGACGTGCAGAACATCGACTCGAGTGCCTTTGCCGTGGGCGTGCGCGCGCGGCTGGCGATCTATGACACCCCCGTGCCGAACTCGGAGGTACGCTTCGATCTGGGCATCGGGTCGGATCAAAGCGTCGGCCTCGAGCTGTACAAGCGCATCGGCCACAGAGGGTTCTTCGTGGCGCCACGCGGCTACTTCTCACGGACCGGCCTGAACGGCTTCGACAGCGAAGGCGAATTCGTGGCGCAGTATCGGGTGAAGCGCTTCGGCGCCGGCATCGATATCGGCATCACGCCGAATGTCCGCAACGAGATCCGGTTCGGCTACGACGAGGCCGACGTGCGGGCCCGGCTTCGCATCGGCGTCCCCAACCTGCCGGAAGCCAACGGATCCGACCGGGCGCTGGCGCTGCGGTGGACCTTCGACGGACAGAACAGTCCGCTCGTGCCCTCGCGCGGCGCCTACCTGCGGACCACCATGCGCTACTACTTCGACACCCCCGAGGTCGTCAACCTGGACGGCACGGTGATCGAGCACGCGAAGGAGATCCCGCAGGGAGAGGTTCGGATGTCCTGGTTCAAGCGGGTGCGCCCGCGGCAGCGGATCTTCCTCGCCGGCGCAGGAGGGTCGTCATTCGGCGAGGACCCCGGATTCAACCGGTTCCGGCTCGGCGGGCCGCTGCGGCTGGGCGCCTTCAACAACGACGAAATCAGCGGCGACAACTACGTGCTCGGCACCGTCGGTCTCCTGCACGAGTGGTTCCGCCTGCCCGATGTCCTCGGCGGCAACGCGTACCTGGGAGGCTGGGTCGAACAGGGGTCCGCATTCGACAGCTGGGACGATGCCGAGTACAAGGCCGCGGCGTCGGTCGGCGTGGTCCTCGAGACGCTCATCGGCCCGGCGTTCTTCGGCTACAGCCAGTCGCTCACCAGTGGCGGCGGCCGCTTCTATCTCTCGATCGGACCGTTCCTGCGGTAGTTGCAGCCGGCCGCGGCCGCCAGCCGCTCGCCTACCTGCCCTCTGACGGCGCGCGGCCGCTCGCCTTTTTCACCTGAAGGTGGACGAACGCGCCTTTCTTGTTCCCGACCACGACATCGGGCAGGCCGTCGCCGTTGATGTCGGTCGCGACGACCTGCGTGCCGACGCCCGAGTCGTCGTCGATCAGGTGCGGGACGAAGTCGACGCTGCGGTCCGCGCCGCGGACGAGCTTGAACCAGTACAGCACCGCCGCGTCATTGCGGTCCGGATCGCCGGTGCGGCCGTGCGACCAGAAGCGCTTGCCGGTCACGATGTCCTTGAGGCCGTCGCCGTCCATGTCCACGAGATCGATGGCGTGCGGCTCGGAGAACTTCACGCCGTACTTGTTCTCGCTCGGGTCCTCGTTCATGAAGACGTGCTCGCGGAAGCGGATCGGCGCCGTTGTCGCGATACTGCTCGTACCACGCCAGGCCGAACCCGTGCGCGGCGAGCGCCGTGATGATGTCGTTGAGACCGTCGCCGTTGACGTCGTAGACGTGCATCTGCGAGCCGCCCGAGCCCATCGGCTGCTGGTGAAAGCGCCACACCGGATCGCCGGCGAGCGACGCCGGCTGTTCCCACCAGCCGTCCTTCTCGATCAGATCGAGCCGCGCGTCGCCGTTGACGTCACCCACGTCCCATCCCGTGCGTGAAGTTGCCGTACTCGTTGTTCGGCGAGATCGGATGGAATCGCCACGGCTGCGCGGGATTCTTCCAGTCCGGTTCCGCGTATCCGTACCGGCCTTTCGTGATGCACACGAGCTCCGGCCTTCCGTCGCCCGTCAGATCGGCGAACGTCGGTGACTCGTTGTCGGTCTGGTCGAAGACCTTGTGCCGCGCCCAGTGGGTGCCTGTGCCTTTGCGGATTCTCGAACCAGGACGTCTCCTTGCCGGGAAAGCCGATGATGAGGATGTCGTTCCAGCCGTCCTGGTTGAAGTCGTGCGCCCACGCGAAGAAGTTGTCCGAGTACTTGTTCTCCTTGCCGAGCGTGCCCTCGAACCCGGGCACCGTCACGGTCGTCTGCGGCCCGAGCTTCAACTGCGAACGTCGTCTTCGCCGGGTAGTACTCGTGGCGATTCTTGAACGCGGGCCCCTCCCACCACCACGGACCGGCGATGACGTCCTGGTCGCCGTCGTTGTTCAGATCGCCGGCGTTGGCGCCCTCGCTCCAGAACTGATCGTGCAGCTGGATGCGGGTGAAGGCCGGCAGCCGACTGCGCGACGACGATGGGTGCGGTCAGCAGCGCGGCGAGAACGAGGACGCATCGCGGGATCGTGCTGTTCATGAGGCGCACCTATCGGGGCTCGTTGCCCGAGACGCTGTCCGGCTTGTTGACGATCAGCGTGATGCCGTCGAGCAGCTCCTTCTGCTGGCGGCGTCCTCGGTGCGCCCGAGCCGCTCGGTCAGGACGCGCAGCGCGTCCGGCGTGCCGACGGCGGCGATGCGCCGGACCGTGAACGGGAACAGGTTCGGGCAGCCTCGACTCGCAGCGCGAGCTTCAGCGCCCGCGTCATGTCGAGCTCGACGACCGGCTCGGCCGCGTACCAGATCATCAGCGGCAGATTCTGATCGGTCTGCGTCTTCGCCATGCGCCATCAGGCCCGTGAGGACGTCCCAGCGCTGTGCGACCGGCACGCGCTGCAGCGCGCTCGCCAGCGAGAGACGAACGAGCGGCGATCGATCGGCGCGGGCCAGGCCGGCGAACCGCTGCAGCGACGGGCGGTCGAGGGACTGCTGCCTTCGACCAGCGAGCGAGACGGCCCAGCTCCGGACGTATTCGCTCTCGGCGTCGAGGAGCGCGAGGAGGTCGTCCTCGCGCAGCCCGCCGGTGACGTGCAGCGCCCAGATCGCGCGCAGCTTGCGCGTCGGGTCGGCCTGTTCCCGCAACAGCGCCCTGAGCCGAGCGTGCACCGTCGGGGTTCGGCCCGCGCTCCTGCAGGATCCGGCGCGCGTGCTGCACGTACCAGTCGTTGCGGTGGAGCTGCAGATCGACGAGCTCGTCCGACGGCAGCTTCTCGAGGTCCACCCGCGACCCGGCGATCGCTCTAGTGGCTGATCTTGAAGATCCGGCCCAGCGTCTTCTGATGCAGCTCGGGATTCGTGCTGTGGCACTGGTTCTTGTCGTACCAGTCGATCACGTGCACCGAGCCGTCGGGGCCGTAGCGGAAGTTGAGCATCTGGCTCCACGAGTCGTTGGCCATCAGGAAGTCCGGGCCGTGCGACGCCGTGTAGCCGGAGCCGCGGCGCTCCAGCCGGTCGGTGTTCGTCCGGTGCCCGTGGATGTTGTTCATGAAGATCGTGTTGCGGTACTCCGCCGGCCAGCCGTCGCCGCCGAGATAGATCATCGCGCCGGCGTGCGCATGCCCGCCGCCGGCCGCCCCGGAACGCCCGTTGCCTGCATGCGGCCCCTGGGTGCCGACCCAGTGCACGTGATCGGCGATGGTCTTGATGTCGTCGTAGATGTACGGGTTGAAGTGCTTGCCGGCCTGGCGCTTGTATCGCGCGCCCTGCACGACGTGGTAGAGGTGCTCGATGACGCAGGCGGTCGTGAAGGCGTGGCCGTAGTCGTTGAAGGCCAGCCCCCACGGGTTGCTCGTGCCCTCGGCGAAGACTTCGAAGACGTGCGCGCGTCGGGTGATAACGCCAGATGCCCGCGTTCATGCGGGATGCGCTCGGCGTCGGGCGTCGCCTGGCTTGCCCACGTTCGAGTGCGTGAACACGCCGTGGGTGCCGTAGAGCCAGCCGTCGGGCCCCCAGGTGAACGTGTTCAGCGTCTCGTGCGTGTCCTCGAGCCCCCAGCCGTCGAGCAGCACCTCGCGGCGGGCCCGCCGGGCGGTCCGATCGCCGTCGTTGACCGGAATGAAGAGCAGGTTCGGCGCCGCGCCGACCCAGACGCCGCCGAACCCGATCTCGATGCCGCTCACGAGGTTCAGGTTGTCGATGAAGACCTTGCGGCGGTCGAGGCGTCCGTCGCCGTCGGTGTCCTCGAGGATGAGGATGCGATCCCGGCCTGGCCCGTCGGCCGCTCGAACCGGATAGGTGTGTGCCTCGGCAACCCACAGCCGTCCGCGATCGTCGATGGCGAACGCGATCGGCCGGACGACGTCCGGCTCGGCCGCCGCGAGCGTCACCGAGAAGCCGGGGGGGACCGTCATCGCGCGCGCCGCTTCGGCACCCGACAGCCCCGCGTGCGCCACCGGATCCATCGGCGGCAGCGTGCTGATCTCGGACGGCCTGATCTCGGCGGCGAAGAAGGGCCGCTCGTCGTGGAAGCGGAAGTGATCGAAGCGATGTGCGCCCACGGGCTCTCTTTCAGGTAGATCGCTGTCGGCGCGCCGGCTTCATCGTCCACGAGCCGGATGATAGATCGACTTGCCTGCCTGGTGCCGGAGGTCTACGACGGCCGGCCGCAGCGCGGCCTGATCGGCGCCGGAGATGGTGTAGAACGGCTGGCCATCCTCGGCGCCGACGAGCTCGATGCGCGTGCTGCTGAACGCGCCGCCCGCCAGCGAGGAAGCTCGCGAAGGGATGGGTCACGAGGAACGGGACCGACTGAGCGTGCCGCGGCGCGCACTGCCGCCTGGCTGGCTGCTGGCCCAGTAGAGCCCACCTCTCCCTCGCGCGCATCCTTGGCTCGGGGGCCTTTCGATCGGCCTTGACGAGCGACGAACGCATCGCCCGCGGGCGTCCAGTCATCGAGCGTCCCGGCTTCGAAGTCCAGATTGAGCGGCACGCTCGTCGCGCGTCGGCGCGACACCCTCGGAGCTGGTCCGCGGCTCGTCCGTCACGTCGAGCCGGCCCTCCATGCCCGCCAGCCGATGGCCCGGCACGCGTGCAGTAATACGTGTCGCTCTGCTCGGCTTTGAACGTGATGCTCGTCGTCGCGCCCTTGTCCAGAATCTGCTGACTCTTGACGCCGAGATTCTCGAGCGCGATGTCGTGCACCATCAGCTCGCCGTTGACGATGCCGATGCGCACCGTCTCGCCCGTGCGGGCCCACAACGTGGGATTGCGGACGCCGTCGATCTCGCCGCCGACGCCGCGATACCCGACCATCGTGGACTCGAGCGTGTACTCGCGGTCGACGCGGACGTTCGCGCGCGCGGTCTGGCCGGCCACGTCCGAACGCGTGCAGACGAGAACGAGCAGCGCGAGACACAGGGAAGGGCGGGCGACCGAGGCGAGACGAGACACGAGGATACGGCCCTCCGGGCAGACGGGGTTGGCGCCGAAGTGGCTACTCGGCTGGTCGAAAGCCTTGTCAAGCCACAATTCCGAACTGTCAGATTTGGTCCGTGGCTTCTCCGAACTGTCAGATTTGGCCGTGGCTTCTTTGAACTGTCAGATTTGGTCCGTGGCTTCACAAGGCTGAAGCACGAGGAACGGTGAGGGCGGAAGGCGAGGGCGCGGCGTTGCATCCGCGCATGGCTCGGACGATGATGGCGCCTCAGCCGACGAGTCGGATCGGCAGAAGGAGGTCCCGTGACGCGAGCGTTCGGCGCATTCGGCGTGTTGGTGGTGTCGCTGGCTGGCGGCGGCGCCGCTGCCGCGCAGGATCTGTTCGATCTTCAGAAGGTGGCGGACGGCGTGTATGCGGCGATCGCGAAGCCGCGGACGCCGATCAACTGCAATGCGGCCGTGGTCGTCTACGACGAGGGGGTGCTGGTCGTGGATACGCACTCGCGCCCGTCGAGCGCGCGTGCGCTGATCCAGCAGATCCGCAGCGTGACCGACAAGCCGGTCCGCTATGCGGTGAACTCCCACTTCCACTGGGACCACGCCCAGGGCAACCACGCCTACCCGGTGGCGTTCCCGAAGCAAGTGGCGATCGTGGCTTCCGAAGCGACGCGCGAGAACCTCCGGCTGCTCGGGATGCAGCGCGTCAAGGATCAGATCGACAGCGGCCCGCGCCAGATTGCGGATCTGGAGCGACGGCTTGCGGCCGAGCAGGACGCGTCGGTCCAGGCGCGACTCCGCGACGAGCTGCAGCAACAGAAGGACTACCTCGCCGAAATCCGCAGCCTGGAGCTGACGCTCCCGGATCTCACCTTCGACAAATCCCTCATCCTCCATCGTCCGGACCGCGACATCGTGCTCCTGTTCCTCGGACGCGGCCACACGAGCGGGGACGTCGTGGCCTATCTGCCGAAGCAGCGCGTGGTCGCCACCGGCGATCTGCTCCACGGCTGGATGCCGTTCATGGGCGATTCGTACCCGCCGGAATGGGTCGCGACGCTGGACGCCCTCGACAAGCTCGACTTCGACCACATCATCGGCGGCCACGGCGCGGTGAAGCCCAAGGCCCACCTGCGCGTCTTCCGCAACTATCTGTCCGAGCTCGTTGACGAGGTGCGCCGTGCGCGCGGCCGGGGGGAGTCGCTGGAGCAGGCCCGGGTGTCGGTCGCCGCGGCGCTCAAGCCGAAGTACGACGCGCCGATGGACGGACGCTTCGACGGCTCGGTGGGCGCCAACGTCGAAAAGGTGTATCGGGATCTCGAGGCGAAGCGGTACCTGAAACGAGCGCTCCCGACCGGCGTCACTCGAGATACGCGCCCAGCCGCAGCCGGCGCGCGACGCTCAACCGGCCCGGTCCGGACAACACGACCACGAGGAGCAGGGCAATCATCAGGAGGTGATACTCGAATCCTTCCCCCTGCTTCGTGCCGTACCAGTTCATGAAAAAGCCATGCTGCGCGTGGCCGATGACGATCGCCCCCACCATGATGACGATGAGCGACACCGCCGAGAAGCGGGTCAGCACTCCGGCCAGCAGGGCGAGTGAACCACCGACTTCGCCGATCGAAACGAGGTAGGCGACAGGCCCCAGATAATCCACGAACGGCCGCAGACCCTCTCCGCCAAACCAGCCGAACAGATGCTGCACGCCGTGGGGGAACATGACCAGCCCGGCGATCCACCGGGCGAGCAGGAGAGAGGCATCGACCGCCGGGCGGTCCCGGGGCGCGTCTTCGGTGGTGGTCGATCCAGGCGTCTGCCACGGCGTCATGGAAGCTTCGAAGTCCTGCCACACATTTTCAACATCCCGCCCGTCAAATTGTAGTGGTTGCTGCCAGCGGCCTGGAGCCTTTGAAACGAGGCCCACCGATGATGACGAACACGTCGCACGCGAGAAAGCTGAAACTGGTCGAACGCCTCCAGATCATGCGGTGTCTGGACGGCCGCGAACTCACCTGCGGCTGCGTGGTCGGGCACTATCTCACGCGCGCCGGCCGCGTGCTCACCGTCGTCGACAGGGATGCCGACGACTGCCGCGAGCGATCGCATCAGGTCGATTTCGTCATCGCCGAGGGACGCGTGGACAGCCCCCGGCCGGCATCGCTGTGAGCGGCGACAGGCGACTCGTGCCGCCGGCCGCTTCGGCCGGGCGGCTGGACATGTACCGGCGCCTGGCCACGCTCGTCCGCGTGGTCGAGGCGGGCTCGATCAGCCGTGCGGCGAGAGCGCTCGATCTCACGCCGTCAGCCGTCAGCCAGCAGATGCGCCGCCTGGAGCGTGAAGCCCGCGTGGCCCTGTTTCGCCGCACGACGCGCCGACTGGTGCTGACACCGGCCGGCGAGGCGCTCTACGACGGCGGTGCGGCGATTGTCAGGCTGCGGAGGCGGCCGAAGAACGGCTGGCCGAGCTGCGAGATGCGGCGACCGGCCGTTTGACCATCGGCTTGTCGACGGGCCTGCCGGTCCGCCAACTGCTCGCCGCGCTGCAGCCGATGCTCGCCGCGCAGTCCGGGCTCTCGGTGCACCTCGTCACGTCGCGCTCACCGCGCGATCTGGTCGAAGCGTCCACCGACATGATCATCTGGGCCGGTGAACTCCCGAGCACGAGCGACGTCGTGTGCCGGCTGGCGGAGTGGGAACAGGTGCTCTGCGGTGCGCCGGACTATCTCGCGCGGCGCGGCATCCCCGACGTCCCCGAGGATCTCGCGGCGCACGACGTGGTCGGGCGCGACGACACCGATGAAACAGAGATCGATCTCACGGGCCCTCGAGGCGCGCACGTCCGCGTTCGCCAGAAGCCGCGGATCGCTGCCTCCGGTGTGCCGCCGGCGGATCTGGCCGCAGCCGGCCTCGGGCTGGCCGTCGACGTCGGACCCGCCGTCGAGCGGCGGCTGTCCGACGGCTCCCTCCTGCGCGTGCTCCCGGCCTGGAGCCTTCCCGTGTTGCCGATTGTCCTGCTCATGCCCGCCCGCGCCCGGCAGCCGACGCGCGTCCGTCACGGCGTGGACGCGATCCGTGCCGCGTTCGGTGCGACGAAATCGGCCGCGCTAGTGTGACGTCCCGCCACCCCACTGCACCGAGAAGCTGCCCGTTGCGCCGGCCAGGCGATCGGCCGCCCAGTCGTCCGCGCCGATGAGCCGATAACCGGCACCGACGCTCAGCCGGAGCCGATCGGTGAGGTTGAGGAAAAGGTTGACCTGGGGCTCGGCGACGAAGAAATCGTCGCGGAGCGCAATGCGAACCGTCCGCACGGACCCGTCGGACACGCGCTGATCGTTGCGCTCGCGGCCGGAATCCCGGCTCGCACGGCTGAAGCCGCGCGGAAGCGACCCGACGTCGGTGAACGACGCGCCGAGCGTTGCGCTGCCGGCACCCACGAGCCCCCGGACACCGAACCCGAGCCGTCTGTCGGTGCGTGCCAGCCACTCGAGCACGAGACCACCGTAGGCAACCTCGCGATCGTCGGATCCATCCGTCAGCCAGTACCCGCCGCCGCCGATGAGGAACGTGTTGTCGGTGATCCAGCCGCCATACGCGCCAGCGAGCGTGGCCGTGTCGTCGGCGATCTCGGTGATCTTCACATCGGGAGCGATCAGCCATCCGCTCCTGACCCGTTCGACGATCAGCGGACCTGTCGACGGTGGCGGGGCGGCGGCGGGTTGGGCCGTCGCGGTGGATGACCACAGTGTGAGGACGAGTGCCGCGACGCACGTGGGCACGCGGGCTTCGAACGCGTTGGACATGGCTTCCTCCAGGAACCGCGCCTTCGAGACGGGAAGGCTATTGGCGATCGACACGAGACAGGCTCACGTTCAGCGGCAGCGTGACGCCGGGCTCGACGTCGGCGGTCGACGAGAACGTGACGTAGCCCTCTTTCCGGACGACGATGCGGTGGCGGCCGGGTGAGACGGCGACGTCGAGCGCGTTCCCGCCCGAGCCGACCCACGGTTCTCCATCGATCAGGATCTGGGCGTCTGCGGGCTGGACGCGAATCGACAGCCGGCCGGCTGCGTCGGGCGGGCCATGGTGCTCGCGCAGCGGTTGCCCCGGCGGAGGCGGGGGAGGCGTGATGGGACGCGGCGGCGGCGCTTCACCGGCCGGGAGCGGCTCCATCGTGTAGCGAACCTTGTAGGTGATTCCCGGCGAGAGCTGAACCTGCTGGCGGACGGCGCGGTATCCGTCCAGATAGAGCTCGATCGCATGGGATCCCGGCGGCAGCCGGACGCCCTCGAACAGCCCGTCGAACTGGTCGGCCGTTCCGGCGAGATAGCCGTCGACATAGACCTCCGCCCGACGAGGCTCGATGACCAGCCGCACGGTCGCGTCGGCAGGCCCGGGACCATCGAATGCGAACGAGTCGCCGTCATCCGGACGCTGGCCGCTTGCCGAAACGGACAGGCTGGCTGCGGCGATGGTCGCGAAGATTACGGCGAGCCCGATCCGCGTGAGGCTGCCTCGTGCCCGGGCGCGGCGCGCGTCCGGCGGCGCCCCATGCTGGTCGGGACGCCAGGACGTCGGTCGTCGATGGTCGGAAACTCGCGGGGTTCGGACGGCAAATGGGCGTGCCACTGTGCGCTTCTCCGAGGAGCACGTGGCAGACGCTTGGCGGACCCATGGTCTCAGCTCATGGCGGTTCTGATAAGCCCCCTCCGGCTTCAACGAGCGTGAAGCCCGCCTTCACACCGCGACAGCAATCTGGAAGGCCGCGCTGAAGCCCGACCCGGCGTCTCCGACCGGCGTCGTGAGCTCGGACGACAGGCTGTCCGCGAAGATCCCGTCCGAGGCGTTGGCGATCGGGTTCGACCCCCGCGGCGCGTAGACGCCGGTCGCATAGACCGTGCGGTTGACGGCGTCCGGGAACGCGATCTGGGTGACCTTCACCGACCGGCCGCCCATCGTGACTTCGGCGTGGATGTGCGTGGCGCGTCCCTGGTACCAGCCGGGATAGATGGTCGTGAACGTCACCTCGCCGTTGCTGTTGGTGGTCTGGATGCCGCGCAGGTAGGTCTGCGTCGTCTGCGTGCCGTATTGCGAATAGTTGCCGGCGGCGTCCACGTGCCAGATTTCGACGTTGGCGTTCGGGACCGGTGAGCAACCGCTGTTCGCGTTGACGACCCGGATGGTCAGCGTGAGCAGGGTGCCGGCCTTGCCTTCCCGGATGTCGCTGCGGAACAGATCGGTCAGCGACGGATAGGGCCCCACGGTCTCAGTCGGCGTCACGGCGCACGTGGCGTTCCCGGTCGTGGTCGGCGTCGTCGTCGTAGTCGTGGACGGCGTCGGGCTCGTCGGCGATTCGCTGCATCCGAACGCCAGGGCGACGCCGGCGGCGCCCATGGTTCCCATCGCTTCACGACGTCCAATCCGTTTCGTCTTCATCTGGCTCCTCGTCTCCCGCGCTGGTGGCCACAGTCAGTAGCCACAGTCAGTAGACGGGGAACTTGTTGCAGATGTACGGCGGAAGCGTGAAGAATCGCCCGCACGATTCCACCCGGGCACGGTGTCACAGAGGTGTCAGACGCCTGCCATACCGTCGCCACATCTGACGGGTCTACTTCGATGCCAGGCGGGCTCGCGTATCCATTCGGTTCGACATCCTGTCAATGCCATCCCTCGTGCCGTCACCGGCGCTACCGCCTCGAGCAACACGCGTCCCCGATTTCACCCCGCCTTTCCGACCGAGCCCGTCGCGGGCTGTGATCGCCGCCTTGGCGGCGATCACGGCGCCCGCCGTCCGATCCGCTATTCTGAGGACCATCTGGCGCCATGCCTCGACAGCCTTGACGCTGCCGGGATGGCTCCCTGGCGGCAGCGCCCACTGACGCGCGACCGATGCACCGACCTGCCGCCGCGCCTCGCGTGCTCCGCTGGATCCGCAGCTTCTACCTGCGGATTGCGATCAGCTTCATCGTCTTCGCCATCGCCGTGATCGTCGCGCAGAGCGTGATGTTCAGCTACATGATGGCGCGCCGCGAGTCCCAGGATCGCCGGCCATCGCCCAACAGCGTCGGCGCGGTGGCGGCGAGCGAGATCGGATCGGCCCTGGCCAGTGAGAGTGAGCTCGATCTCGCCAGGCACGTCGAGAGCCGCTACGGCCGCCTGCCCTGGGGGCTCTTCGTGGTGCTCAAGGACGGGCGCGTGGCCGGCAACGGTCGAGGGTCGATGTCCCCCGAGCTGTTGCGCTCAATCCGCGCGGTGATCGAGGGAGCCGGCCTCGGCGGCGAAGGCGTTGTCGGTGGCGTTCGGGGACCGGTCGTCTCCGCGCCCATCCAGGTGCGCGGCGAGCTCAGAGGGCTGGTCGTGCTGCCGCCGCCTCCGCCGGGAGGCGTGCTGCGCGAAGTCGGCCGGCTGCTCTCACTGCCCGGCACATTGCTCCTCATCCTCGGGACGGGGATCGCCGCGTTCGTCATTTTCGCCCCGGCCCGGCGGCGGCTGCATGCGCTCGAGGAAGCGGCCGATCGGCTGGCGCGCGGCGATCTCGGGCGCCCGCGCCCCGGAAGAGGGAGGCGACGAGATTGCGCGCGTGGCCCACAGCTTCAATCGGATGGCGAGCGAGCTCGCGGCGCGCGACGAGGCGCTGCGGACGGCCGACCGGCTGCGGCGGCAGATGCTCGCGGACGTGTCGCACGAGCTGAAGACGCCGCTGACGTCGATGCGCGGCTACATCGAGACGCTGCAGATGCCCGAGCTGTCGTCCGATGCGGAGCGGCGCACCCGCTACTTCACGACGATCGAGCGCGAGACGCGGCGCCTCGAGCGCATCGTCAGCGACCTGCTCGATCTCGCGCGCCTCGAGAGCGGCGCTGGACCGCTCGACGTGCGCGTCTTCTCCATCGAGCGGCTCTTCCAGCAGGTCGGCGTCGCGGCACGAGCGGGAGGCAGGCGAGAGAGCGGTCGCGGTGACCCTGATCGCCTCCGACACGGCGGACCAGGTGACGGGCGATCCGCACCGGCTGGATCAGGTCATCGACAATCTCGTCGCCAATGCGCTGCGCCACACGCCCGGCGGGGAGCGCCATCGTGATGCGTGCCACGGCCGGCGGCGACGAGGTCTGCCTGTCGGTCGATCGAACTCGGGCGAAGGCATCGCGCCCGAGCACCTTCCGCACGTGTTCGATCGCTTCTACAAGGTGGATTCGTCGCGCGGCGGAACGCCGGCAGCGGCCTCGGCCTGTCGATCGTCAAGGCGATCGTGGAGCAGCACGGCGGGACGATTGAGGTGACGAGCGTGCCCGGTCGAACGGTCTTCACCGTGCGCCTGCCTCAACCCGGCACGATCGACGGGTCCGGCTGAAGCCGGACACTACGATGACGTCAGTCCGCGAACGTACCGTCAATCCGGCCGCGCCACGGTACGTCGAAGGCGGTCACTCAGGCGCCGCAAACTTGTAGCCAACGCCCCAGGCGGTCAGGATCAGCTCGGGATCGTGCGGATCCTGCTCGATCTTGCGGCGCAGCCGGCTGATTACCGTATCAACCGTGCGATCGGTGACGTAGGTGTCGTCGCTCCAGACTTGCTGCAGCAGCGCAGCCCGGCTGAAGACGACCCCGGGGCGGGACGCCAGCTGGTAGAGCAGGTCGAACTCCTGCCGGGTGAGCTCGACCGGTTCGCCGCGCACGACGACCTCGCGGCGCTCGAGATCGAGGGTGATCTGCCGGTCGGCGAAGCTGACGCGCGACCGATCCGGCCGCTGCGACTCCCGAGCGCGCTGGTGCCGGCGCGCAATCGCACCGATCCGTGCGACGAGCTCACGGACACCGAACGGCTTCGTCAGATAGTCGTCGGCGCCGCTCTCCAGGCCGACCACCTTGTCGGACTCGGTGTCCCGGGCCGTCAGCATCAGCGTCGGCGTATCGACGTTCGGCCCGTCGGCCCGGACCGCGCGACAGAGCGACACGCCGTCCAGCCCTGGCAGCATGACGTCGAGCACGAGCAGATCGTACGGCTGTGCCCGTGCACGTTCGAGCGCGTGCCGTCCGTCTCCCGTCTCTTCCACCTCGTAGCCGGCGAGCCCCAGATGGAGGCGCAGCAACTCCCGAATCGCCGGATCGTCTTCGACGACGAGCGCGCGGTGCGGCAGGGGCGCGGCAGCCATACAGCAGTGTGTCTCAGCGATAGGCAAACAGCGGCCGCGAGGACGGCGGGTAGAGCCCGAACTGTTCTCCGAGCGCGACCAGTCGCTCGACGGCGATCTCATCGAGGTCGAGCGTGTAGGCGTTCACGTAGAGATCGATGTGACTCCGGATGACGTCGGGCGCCATCTCCTGTGCATGACGCCGGACGAACTCGTCGCACGCCGCCGGATTCGCCCATGATGCCCGGACGCTCTGACGGATCTCGTCGTCCACACGCCGGGCGACTTCGGGTCCCAGGCTGCGCCGTATCGCGATGGCGCCCAGCGGCAGGGGACATCGCATGCGCGCTTCCCACACCTCACCCAGGTCGGCCAGCCGGACGAGCCCCTTGCTGGCGTACGTGAAGCGTCCTTCGTGGATCAGAACGCCGGCGTCCACGGTGCCGTCGAGGACGGCGGCTTCGATGAGGTCGAATCGCATCGGCACCGTGTCGAAGTCGCCGAGCAGCCGCAGGAGCAGCGCCGCCGTCGTGCGATGGCCGGGGATGGCGATGCGACCACCGGGCTCGCGAGGCGAGGCCGCCACGAGGAGCGGACCGACGCCGTGTCCGGCGGCGCCGCCCGCTCGCAGCAGGGCGTACTCCTCGCGAAACCGCCCGTATGCGGCTACCGAAATCTTGCTGAGATCGTAAATGGCCGCTTCGGCTCGCAGGTTGAGCGCCTCGACATCGTCCAGCGTCAGCTGGTAGCGATCGGCCAAGGCGCAGAAGACGAACGTGTCGTTGGGACACGGCGAGATGGCGAGGCTCAGCACCCGCCCTCCTCGATCCAGGCGACCACGGCGGCGCGGGCTGCGGCCGCCGCGTCGCGTACCCGCCACCGGGCGCGGTCGCGATCGGCGACGGGGTTCGAGATACCGCGCACTTCGGCGACCGGGACGCCCATCAATCGCGCCACGTGGACCAGAGCCGCGCCCTCCATCGACTCGACCGCCCCCGCCGTTCGCGCGGTGAGAACGGCAGCCATCCGTTCGGTCCCGGTACACGTTGCGCACGTGACGAACGGCAGGCGGCGCTCGAGTGGAAACAGGTCGAGGGGCAGCCGGTTGAACAGCGGCGGGTCGCCAGGAATGACCGGGAAGCCGAGTGCCTGCATGTCCAGGAATCCCGCTGGCGTCTCGGCGCCAAGGTCGCCGTAGGTCTCGCTCTCGGCGCAGACGACCTCGCCCGGCGTCAGGCCGGATCCCGGATACGCACCACCGATCCCGCAAATGACGACGGCCCGAGGCTGGTGCGCGGTCAGATATCGCGTGAGCGCCACGGCTGCGCTGACCGGACCGACGCCCGTTCGGAGAAGCGCCACCGATCGACCCGCAATCTCAGACGGGATCCCATCGCCTTCGAGCGGCGTGGCGAAGCAGACGACGACATCGGTCACGTGGATGGTGTCCAGGGTGGGCGCCGCGGGTCGCAGGCTCCCGCGATTCTTGGCCGAACGCAGCGGGAACACAAGCCCGCCCCATCCGGCTGACGGCTCCTCATCCAGCCCGAGCGCACGTATCATGTGCGCCGGGCACGTCGCCGGCAACGACACACCTGAACGAACGGGAGGCTCCTGTGATTCGCCTGCTCCTCGCCCTCGGTCTCGCGTCTGGCATCGTCGCACTGGAGGCCTGGCAGGCGCAGCCTCCAGCCTCGCAGGTCGGCCGCGTCCAGCGGCTGGCGCCGGATGTCTATTTTCACGAGGGCGACATCACCAAGGGGCACTGCAACAACGGGTGGGTGGTGTTCGAGGACTACGTGCTGGTGGTGGACGCGAACTACCCGTCTGGCGCCCGGGACGTCCTGGCGAAGATCCGCGAGATCACGACCAAGCCCATTCGGTTCGCCTTCGACACCCATCACCACGGAGACCATGCTTACGGCAACCAGGTGTGGGCCGAGCAGGGCGCCACACCGGTGGCGCACACGGGGGTCCTCGACGAGCTGAAGAAGTACGAGACGGGATTGTTCGGGGGTGCGCCTGGCCGATGGGAAGATGAAGCAAAGCGGCGGCCCGACGTCCGCGAATCCCGGCTGAAACCGCCGAGCGTGCTGTTCCCGGACACGCTGATCTTCGACGATGGCACGCACCGTGTGGAACTGACGCACCTCGGCGTCGGGCACACCCGTGGGGACGGATTTGCGTGGCTGCCGAAGGAAAAGATCCTGTTCACGGGCGACGCGGCGGTCAACGGCGCCTACAACTACACGGGCGACGGCGACACCGGCCAGTGGATCGCCACACTCGAACGCGCGCAGCGGCTGGACGCGCAGGCGGTCGGACCCGGTCACGGTCCGCTGGGCACCGGCGCCGTGCTGGCCGATCAGCGGCAGTTCTTCGTCGAGCTGCGCCGCGTGGTGACGGGAGCCAGCGCCGGCCGGAGCGCCGAGCAGGTGCAGTCCTCGATCGAGGCGATGCGGGCGGAGCTCGTGAAGAATCCCGCGATCGCCCGCTATGTGGGCGATGGGTTCGCCGCACAGGTGGCCACGGTGTATCGCGAGCTCACGGGGAACACGTTCCCCGACAAACGGGCGGAGGACCAGGCCCGCCACCAGCACCAGGACTGGCACGGCCATCCACACACGCACCCGGCGCCAGGCGGGGGGGCGCCCTAGGAAGTACCGAAGTACGAAGTACGAAGTTGGAAGTAGAAAAGGGGCGGGGGGAGCAGCTCTATTTCCTTCTTCCTACTTCCTACTTCCTCCTTTCCTCCCTGTCCTTTTACTTTCGTACTTCGTGCTTCCTATAGGCTTCCCGAGACCGCCGGGCACGCGGTCCGCTAAGAACTGGCGGACGGTCGCGGGCGGGCCGGGGCCGCCGCTGGCGCTCGCGCCGCCATCGACGGCGAGCGTCTGTCCGGTGACGAAGCTCGACGCGTCGGATGCCAGGAACAGCAGCGCGCCCACGAGCTCGGCAGGCGCGCCAATTCGACGCATGGGCGCACTGTTGGCCGCCCAGTCCTTGTAACCCGGAATCGCGAAGGCCCGCTCGGTCATCTCACTCGGGAACCAGCCCGGCGCGAGCGCGTTCACGCGAACACCGCGATCGGCCCAGCTGCAGGCGAGGCTTCGCGTCAGCGCGATCACCGCTCCCTTCGACGCCTGATACGCCGGCGGGAAGTCGCGAACCCCCGCCATGCCCGCGATCGACGCGACGTTGACGATCGATCCGCCCCCGTCCTCGAGCATGCGATGCGCAACCTGCTGGCAGCAATACCAGAGTCCCACCACGTTCACGCGGATCGTCTGCTCGAAGACGGCCGGGGGAACCTTCTCGGGAGCAAAGCCGCCATCTGTCGCGACACCAGCGTTGTTGACGAGGACGTCGATTCGCCCGAAGCGTTGGCGAGCCTGCTCGACCATCGAAGCGACCGCGTCGGCATCGGTCACGTCGCAGGGCAGCGGCAGCGCGACTGCGCCTCCCGCCGCGAGATCGGCGGCGAGGAGCTCGAGCCGTTCGACGCGCCTGGCCGCGAGCACGACCTGCGCGCCGGCAGCCGCCAGCGCTCTGGCGAAGGTCTCGCCCAGGCCAGACGAGGCGCCGGTCACGATGGCCGTCTTGCCGGACAGTGGCTGCTCAGACATGACTCCTCGGTTCGGCACTGCGCGCGGGAGGGCTCACGATACCTGAGCTCGCACGGCAGCGGAAGTCTCGTGCATCCGTTCGCGCGCACCGATCTATGCTGTCGGCACGCCGGGAGGTCGAGTGGAATTGAGCCTCGATCACACACCGTCCGGTCGCCTGGTGTTCGCCAAGAGAGGAGTCGAGGAATGACGCGTCGATGTTTGCAGGCTGGCGGCCTCGTGGTGGCAGCACTCCTGGTATCCGCCGCGGCGCATGCCCAGCTGTTCACCCTGACGAAGGAGCAACTGATCGCGTACAGCGCGCAGAATCCGTTCGAGCGGTTCCCTGACGGCCGGCCCAAGGTTCCCGATGCGCACATCGCGCGCGCCCGCGACCTCTCCTCCGAGGACATCTTCTCGGTCCTGCCCGGCAAGGGCTTCCGCAATCAATACGCCGACGGGTTCGAGGTCCTCCATCCCGGCACGAAACTGGTGGGCCGCGCCTTCACGGTGCAGTTCATGCCGGTCCGGCCGGATGTCGAGGAGGTGCTCGCGGCCAATGCCAAACAGGCCGGTCTCGGCCGCCTCGGGAACCAGTTCGCCCTCGATCAGCTCCAGCCGGGCGACGTGCTCGTCGTCGATCTGTTCGGCAAGAGGGAGAACGGGACGATCGTCGGCGACAACCTGTTCTACTACGTCATGAAGGCGACGAAGAACGGCGGCCTCGTCGTTGACGGCGCCGTGCGTGACCTGGACGGGATCTCGCAGTTGCCGATGCCCGCGTACTTCCGCCACGCGCATCCGACCGCGATCGGCAACGTCATGCTCACCGGGGTGAACATCCCGGTGCGGATCGGCGAGGTCACCGTGATGCCGGGCGATCTCGTCGTCGGCGACCGCGAAGGCGTGTATTTCATTCCTCCGGCGCTGGTGGACGCGGTGCTGGATACTGCCGACGTCACGCACATCAAGGACGAATGGACGAAGAAGAAGTTCGACGAGGGCAAGTACAAGTCGAGCGAGATCTACGGGACGCCGCGCGACCCCGAGCTCAAGAAGGAGTACGACGCCGTACTTGAAGAAGCGCCTCGACGAGATCCGCACGAAGAAGTAGAGGTCAGGCGTCCGGGAGTCGTTCGAGAAAGAACTCCAGGTTCGACCGCATGATGATGTGCGGAGAGACCTGGAGCTGGGGTGGGGGACAGGTGCCGTCGAGCAGATATTGGTAGAGGGCCTGCAGCGCCAGCCGGCCCTGCGTGAGCGGACGTTGATAGAGCGTGGCCGCCACCTTGTCGGCTCGAATCCACTCCACGAGCTCGGGGAACAGGTCGGTGGTCACGATGGTCAGGCCTGACAGCCGCCCTTCCTGCTCGGCGGCCTGCAGCACGGGGACCGAGTTGACCGTGCTCACGTAGATGCCCTTCAAGTCGCGGTTGGCCTTGAGCACCTTGTGGGCGCGGCGATATCCCTCACGCGGGTCGTCGTGGGCTTCGACCACGGGGCCGAGCCGCACGCCCGACCTGCCCGCGCCCAGGCTGGCCTCGAACCCGCGCAGCTTGTCCGCGTGGTCCTGGGTGCCGAGCCAGCCGGTGAAGAACGCGACGCGGCCGCCGCCCGGCAGGAAGCGCGCGAGCAGCTCGCCCGCAATCGCTCCGACCGAGAAGGGGTGGGCCGACACCGCCGTCAAGCGTTCCGTGTCGGGGGCGTCGGTGACCACGCAGACCACCGGGATGCCGCGGCGCGCGGCCTTGCGAATGCCTGTCCGGAGAACGGCCGGGTTGCCCGGGGCGATGATCAGGCCGCTCGTGCCTTCGCGCAGCGCCTGTTCGAGCAGCGGCAGATCGCCCTCGCCCAGGCGCGGATAGCTGCGGAAGTCCACCTGCAAGGCGGGCGCGAACGGCGCCGCCGCGCGGCGAATGCCTTCGCGCAACGAGTCCCAGAACAGCGCGATCTCCTGCGGCAAATGCACCGACAGGCGGAGCTGCTTGCGCGACTTCAGGTAGCGCGCCGCGAGATTCGGCCGATACCCGAGCGTCTCGGCCATGCGCAGCACCCGCGCGCGCGTCATCGGATTGATGCCGGGTTTGGCGTGCAGCGCGCGATCGACGGTGCCCGTGGACACGCCCAGCGCCTTCGCGATGTCCTTGATGCCGACGGGGTGCGACGGTGGATGCCGCGGATCTGGGACCATGCGTGCGGGATCTTAACCTGTCAGCGCACGGAAGCCTCATGCGACGCGCCGGCCGGCCGATCGCCCGTGATCGTCACGAGCACGAATGGCGACGTGATCGTCGAGGCCGGATCGGCGGCCGCGGCTCGCTCCAGCCGTCGCAGCCCCTCGGCATACGCCTCGTCGGCAATCGCCATCAGCTGTGACACCCGATGGCGCGCGCGCGTGAACGCCAGGAAGTCACCCAACGTCTCCTGTCGCGGCAGGTGATCGCGGCGCGCCGACACGTCCACGAACCCGGACTGGCGCATCAGGGCGAGGAAGCGGTCGACGGGCACGAAGTCGTCGCAGTCGCGCGCGAATGCTTCGGGGAAGTAGCGGTAGATCGCCCAGGCTTCCATCGACCACGGGTCGATGTTCGTCATCACGAAGCGGCCGCCCGGGCGCAGGACCCGGAAGACCTCGTCGAGCAGCCGCGGCGTCTGGCGGATGTGCGGATAGGCGAACTGACAAGTCGCGAAGTCGCACGACGTCGATCCGAGCGGGAGCCTCGCGCCATGGCCCTGGAGCCAGCACACGTCAAGCGCGCGGCGCCGGGCGAGTCGCAGCATGCCGATGGAACGGTCTACGCCGACCATGGACACATGCGGCAGGCGGGCGCGGTTCGCGGCGAGCTGACTGCCCGTGCCGCATCCGACGTCCAGCACCCGCAGCGCGGCTGCCGTCTCATCGTCCATCGACTCGATGAACGCCAGCAGGTGCGGATCGACGTCGTGCGCACGAGCCGGCTCGTCATAGAGCGCGGCGATGCGGTCGTAGTCAACGCGGTCTGTCGGGCGCGCCTCCACGGCTCAAAAGCCCGACGGACGCACCCAGAAGCTCTCGCGCCAGCTCTGTCCCGGCGCGATCGTCTGCAGCTCCTTGTAGATGCCGCGGTGCGCCAGATTCACCGCGTTGGTGATCGCCGCCATCGGCTCGAAGCAGATGAACTGACGGTTCTGCCCGGGCGCCGCCGACGGCGACGGCGCATAGACGACCGCGGCCCGGTAGTTCGGTCCGAAGACGACGTCGATCTGTTGCGCCTTGCCGCGCACGGACATGACGGCGCGTCCGGCGGCGTCCCGCACGAGGTCGGTGAAGACATGGTCGAGATCCAGGCCGCGCAGTGGCGCGGATCGCGGATTCACCAGCATCTCTTCGATCGGCCGCGTGTCCCCGGTTGGCAGCTTGTCGGGCGACAGCAGCCATTCCGTGCGGGCGCCAAGCGCGATCGTCCAGTCGTCGCGGGCGGTGTCGGTCAGCTGGAAGTAGGGGTGAAATCCGATCGAGACGGGCATGGGCTCGGCGCTCAGATTGTCGATGGCCAGGCGGACCTCGAGGACCCCGCCCTGCAGGCGGTAGGTCAGCTCGAGGACGTGGGCGAACGGGAATTGCGCCATCCACGCCGGCTGCTTGTAGTACTCCAGGCGGCTGGTCACCCAGGCGCTCTCGCCGTCGGCGCGCGCTTCGACCACTTGCCAATGAGGCGTCGAGGAAAGAAACCCGTGGATCGGGTGGGTGCCGCGGACATTGCCGAGGCCCATGTTGAAGACGTACCGCTTGCCGTTGGCGTGGAAGGCCTGCTCGTCCAGCCGGTTCGCCCAGGGCCCCATGAACGGGATGCCGCTCAGGCGCGGCGCCGCCTTGAATTCCTCGAGCGACGCGTAGGGAAAGCGCAGGATGTTGGTCCCCTTCACCGTCATCTCGAACGCCACGTTCCCGACTCCCGGCGCAACCGCCACCCGCGTCTCGCTACGCGCATCCTCGAGATACACCGCGTCGGCGGCCTGCCGTACGGCATACGGCTGCGCGCCTGCCGTCGGCACGACGATGAGCGACCACAGGAGGCAGCCGAGCGAGCGGGCGACGCCGCCGCCGAATCTCTGAATCATCAGGCGCATCGCTGCCATCTTACGTCCCGCGGCGGGCTTCGCGTAGACTGCTGCCACCACCTCGAAGGAGCTCATCATGCGAGTCGATCGCCGCGCCTTTCTCAGCACCGCCACGGCGGGCTTCGCCGCGCCCGCGCTCCTGCGCGCGAGGGGGCGCGCACGTCAGCCGATCGCCTTCTCGACGCTGGGATGCCCGGCGTGGAGCTGGAAGACGATCCTCGAGCAGGCCGACCAGCTCGGGTACACCGCGATCGAGCTGCGCGGCGTGATGGGGGAGATGGACCTGACCAAAGTTCCCGAGCTCTCCGGGTCCCAGCGCGCCGCGACGAAGAAGGATCTCGAGGCGCTGGGACTGGTGATTTCGGACCTCGGCGCGTCGGCGACCATGCACCACCGCGACCAGGCCACCCGGGACAAGAACTTCGATGAGGGCCGGCGCTTCATCGACCTCGCGCATGTGCTCGGCGTGAAGTACGTGCGCATGTTCGGCGACAAGATTCCGCCGGGGGAACCGCGCGGCGAGGTCATCGACCGGGTCGTCGAAGGTTTCAAGACCATGGCGGCGCACGCCAGCTCTGCGGGCGTCGTCGTGCTCATGGAATCACACGGCGATTTCACGGCCTCCGCCGATCTCGCGACGATTCTGACCCGGGTCGGCAGCGAGGCCTTCGCGCTGCTGTGGGATGCGCATCACACGTCGGTCGCCGGCGAGGATCCCGCAACCACCTTCGCCAAGCTCGGCACGTGGGTGCGCCACACCCACCTCAAGGACTCGAAGCCGGCTGGCACCGAGCGCCGGTACGTGCTCACTGGCACGGGCGAGGTCCCGGTCAGGACGCAGGTCCAGGTCCTGGCGCGCGGAGGCTACAAGGGCTACTACGCGTTCGAATGGGAAAAGCGGTGGCATCCGGAGATCGAAGATCCGGAAGTGGCGTTTCCGCACTATGCGCGGACGATGGCCGAATACCTGGCCGAGGCGGGCGTCAAGCCCTCGTGAGGCCGCCGGTACGCTCCCGGCCGCCAGCCAGACGTTCAGAAGCGAAGCCGCAGACCGCCGCCGACGATTATCCCGCCGACCTCGCGTTCCCCGAGCGAGAACGTCACGTTGGCTCGCGAGTACCGCACGATCGCGCCGACGCCAACGTTGCGCGTGAAGTAGTAGCCGACGTCCACGCCGGCGTGGTATCCCACCTCTGACTCGGATTCACTTTCGACGGTTGCACCCGTGAAAGTGACCTCATCGTGGGGAAACGTGTCGGTGTAGTCGATGTCGGTCACGACCGACTGTTTCGCCGTGAAGAAGCTGGGGCCGGCGAAGAAGGCCAGTTCGAGCTTGTTGCCCGCGGGGGCGATCCACCCCACGGAGACGTGGACCGCCGACTCTTCACGCTCGCCGGGCGCACTCCCGGTCAGTTCCCGGTCTTGATCGAACAAGAACGGGTGGGGGAGCGAGGCCTCGATGGCGATGTCGCGGTCGTCGCTGAAGCGCGTGAACGCCGCGCCGGCGATGAGGCCGCTCCAGATCCGCGCATACCCTCCGATGTCGAGGGCGACGTTGCCGTTCACTTCATAGCTCGACGTCACCTGCGCGGTCTCCTGATTCAGCGGGAACGTTCGGACGTCCTCGAAGTCGTCGGACACCTCCTGCCAGCCGGCGTTGACGCTGATCCGCGCGAATCCCATCGCGGTCGTGGCGGCCGGCGTCCCTCCCCCGGCCGAAACCGGCTGTGGCGGGAGCGGATCCAGCCCCAGCGACGCGCGGGGCAGGCAGCCCGTTTCCCCCGACCGGACCACGGTCACCATGACCCAGGTCTCGACGAAGCCGTCCACCACGACCTCGTCGCCGCCTCTCAGCGTTTCGCGGATGGGCGACGACGTGTCGCACCGGGCCTGGAGCGCCACCGTCCGAACGATCTTCGTGTGGTCGCCCGGCCGCACGGTTCGACCCGCCTGGGCGCCTCGCGCCGCCGCGGGGCAGGCACACGTCACGAGCAGGCACAGGCCGGCTGCGGCAGCGCGGGACATGTCCAGCGATGCTCGGAAGGGATCAGGCACCAGGTTCTCCACGGGCAGTCGAGCGTGCGACGAAGCGAACGCGGAACAGCGTCGGCCACAGCTTGCCGGTGATGAGGAACGTCTTCGTGGACGCGTCGTAGGCGATGCCGTTGAGGACGTCGGTGCGGGCGCGCTCCGCCGGCGTCAGGAGGCCGGCAGCGTCGATGACCGCCGTGACCGCACCGGTCGCCGCCTCAACCGAGACGATGGTGTCCGTGTTCCAGACGTTGGCGTAGATCGTCGTCCCGACGCATTCGAGCTCGTTCAGGTCGTCCACCGGCGCTCCACCCAGCATCACCACGAGTTTGCGCTGGACCGCCATGGTGGCCGGGTCGCGAAACGCCAGCTGCGGCGAGCCGTCGCTCGTGACCAGCGCCCGGCCGTCGTGACAGGCGCCCCACCCCTCACCGGAATAGCCCCATTCGCGCGTGCGCTTCAGGGTCTGCTTGTCGGTACTGATACACGAGGCCGTTCTTCCAGGTGAGCTGGACGAGATGCGGGCCGATGACGGCCAGGCCCTCCGAGAAGATCGAGGCTGCCTGCGAGGTCTGCTGCAGGACGCGGCCGGTGTCCAGATCCACGCGCCGGAGCGTCGATTGTCCTTCGAGGCCGGTGCTCTCGTAGAGGGTCTTGCCATCGAGCACCAGACCCTGCGTGAACGCCGATGGATCGTGCGGGTAGCGCGCGACGACCTCGACCTTCAGCCGGGCTGCCGGGGCCGCGGCTCTCGCCGCTTGCCCCGACCCCGTCACATGCGCTTGCACGCACGCGAGCGCGACCGCGAGGCCCATCACGACCGTCAACACCCGGGAACGCATGTCTCAGCGTATCTCAACGGGAACGTTTCCCGAATGTCCCGGCTATCGTCTGCTGGCGCCGCTCGGTGGCGCGCCTGACATCGTGGTCGGGCCCAGCAGGCGCCGTTCGAGGAACGCTGCCGTGGCCGCGTGGACCTTCAGCACGTTCGCGTGACGCATCCAGTGATGCGTGTCGTCGGGAATCACGAGCTCTTCGAAGGGCACGCCGGCCGCCGTCAGGCGCTGCACGAGATCGACGGTCTGGCTGAACCGGACATTGCGGTCGTCGTCGCCATGGATCAGCAGCACCGGAGACTTCCAGTTCGCGACCTGGGAAGCCGGAGACGATTGCCAGGCGACGTCGAGGGCAGCCTCCCGATCAGCGGTCTCGCGGCGGCGGATCGCCGGGAGCGACGCCTGCAGGGCGGCGCCGGTTCCCGAGCCCGTGGTCGTGAAATCGTGCACCCCGTGGATGTCCACGCCGGCCCGGAAGACGCCCGAGTCGCGTGCGAGGGCGAGGGCCGTCAGAAACCCTCCGTACAATCCGCCATAGATGCCGATGCGCTCCGGGTCCACGAACGACAGGCTCCTGAGATAGTCGCCGGCCGCCCTGACGTCGAGATACTCGGCGGCACCCTGGGGTCCCGCCCCCTTCGGGCGGTGGAACTCGTAACCGTAGCCGATGCCCAGCCGATAGTTGATCGACAGCACGACGAACCCGCGGGACGCGAGGTACTGGTTCAGCGCGTAGGCGCGTGCGTAGTAGTCCGAGTAATGCCAGCCCAGGAGCATCTGACGGGGCGGTCCGCCATGCACGTAGACGACGGCGGGCCGGCGGGCCGCGCCCGCCCCTGCGGCGAACAGTTGCGCATGGACGATCACCCCATCGGGGGCGGTGTAGGTCACGGCCTTCGGCACGACGAGCTGCGACGCCGGGAACTCCTTTGGCACGCGATCCGCCGCCAGCACGGTCGGCCGGCCGCCGCGAGCCGGCATCACCGCGGGCAACGGTGGGCGCTGCGCCGTTGCGCCGACGAACGCCACGTACTGGAGATCGCCGGTCAGGACAGGCGTCCACTCGAGGCCGGTGCCCGGCGTCAGCACTTCGGGCGCAGCTCGATCGACGGCCACTCGCACGACGTGGCGGCGATCGATGTCGTCTGCCGTCTCGCCAGCGTTGGCGGCGAAGACGAGATGCGTGCGGTCCGGGGCGAGCCGAATATGCTCCGCCATGTAGGCGCCCGGCGTCAGCAGGAGCGGCTCGCCTCCCTCCTCCGGTATCGAGTAGAGATGCGGCCAGCCGTCCTGATACGACAGGAACACGATCCGGTTCTTCGATGCCCAATGCAGATTGGCCCCGCCGTGCGTCGTCGGATACGAGCCTCGGAGTGTGGCGGGCGCCTTCCACAATTGCGCGCCGGTCGCCGACGCGACGTCTGCCGTCCAGATCGCCCATGGCAGATGCCTCGGCTCGAGCGCCGGCGGCGCGGCGCCACCAGTACCCTGGACGTCGGACGAAGGCAATGCGGCGCCCGTCCGGCGACCATCGCGGGCTCGAATCGCGGGAGGTGGACGGCGCGAGCCAGGTCATTGACGTGCCGTCAGTGGTGGAGACGCCGATGAACGCGTGATCGCCGCGGTTGGACACGAACGCGATGCGCCCGCCGTCCGGCGCCCAGACGACGCCGCCGTTCGTGCCCGCAGCGGCGACCACCCGGCGGGCTGGCTGGGAGCCATCGATCGGGACCGTCCAGATGTGGCGATCCTTTTCGAACGCCACGAGATCGCCTCGCGGCGAAATCGACGGCAGGTCTCCCTCCGCGAGCGTGATCGGCTCGCCGCCCGCGAACGGGACCGACAGGATTTGCGTCCGGAGCGGCGTCGGGCTGCTCAGCGGATTCACCGGCGCGTCTTCCTCCCAGTTCGAGCTGTGGTCGCCGCCTCGAACGTAGACGATGCGCTCGCCGTCGGGCGACAGAGACAGACTCGTCAGTTCCTGCCCATCGTCGGCCGCGTAGGCGGTGACCTGGCGTGCCGAGAACGCGGGGGCGTCGGCCGCCCAGACGTTGCGGCGGCCCGCCTCGTTGAACGCCCACGCGATGCGGGAGCCTCGCGCGGCCGCCGTCAGCTCGGTGGGGTAGGGGTAGCCGAAGACCTGATCACAGGTGAAGCTCGCAGGCGCCTGCGCCAGGACCAGATTCGCCGAGACCAGGAGGGTCAGCGTGGCCAGGCGAGCGCGTGGGACGTCGAGTATCCGACCCATGGCCGCGCAGTGTACCCCGTGTTCGAAAGGCGCCATGGTGCCTGTCGCCGCGAGATGCTGAGCCTGGCGGCTAGTCCTATCGGGTTAGTAGGACAGCCCTTTGTGTTGCCGTAGTGTCCGGCTTCAGCCGGACCCCAAGTCCGCCTAAGCACGGCGACCGAGCCGACTGAAAGCCGGCCCTCGTGCGTCCTATTGATTGAGACCCGCCGGCCCTGTCCCGGTTCGCCGGCCGGGCAACCAGAGTGAGGCACAGAACGCATATGACGGAGCAGATGTTTCATAACCCTGGTACTACCCGCCGATCGCGGGCGCGCAGGATGGGATTGACCGCCGCAGCCCTCGCCGCCACATTGACCGCTGGCGGGACGGCCTGGAGCCTGCGTGGTCCCGCCACCGTGGCGGCGGCCTCGCCGCAGTCGGCGGCGGTTGCGCCTGCGGCCACGTCCGGCCGTGCACACCAAACCGACTCCTACGCCGACCTCGTCGATCGCGTGGCGCCGGCCGTCGTCACCGTGCGCGCGACCCGAACGCTGCATCGCACCTCGGGTAACGCGCAGATTCCCGAGCCGTTCCGGCGCTTCTTCGAGGACGAGCTCGAGGGTCGGGGCGCGCCGCGGCGCGAGGGCGGCCTCGGGTCCGGCGTGATCGTGTCGAGTGACGGGTACATCCTGACCAATCACCACGTCGTCGATTCAGCCAGCAAGGTCGAAATCGAGCTGACCGATGGCCGCCGCCTGGACGCCAGGGTCGTCGGCAGCGATCAGCCCAGCGACCTCGCCGTGCTCAAGGTGGAGGGGTCCGGCCTCAAGGCCCTGGCGTTCGCCGATTCGGATCGCGCGAGGGTGGGCGATGTGGTGCTGGCGGTCGGCAATCCCCTTGGCGTTGGACAGACCGTGACCTCGGGCATCATCAGCGCCAAAGGCCGTCAGACCGGAGCGTCTGAGGAGGCCTTCGAAGACTTCCTGCAGACCGACGCGCCGATCAACCGTGGCAACTCGGGCGGCGCATTGGTCAACACGAACGGCCAGTTGCTCGGGATCAATTCCCAGATTCTGTCGCCGTCCGGGTTCAGCATCGGCATCGGCTTCGCCATTCCGTCCAACATGGCGAGCGACGTGATGCAGCAACTGGTCAAGACGGGAACCGTCCGGCGCGGGCTCCTGGGCGTCACGGTCCAGCGGGTCACGTCAGACCTCGCCCAGAGCCTTGGCCTGCCCTCCGTGGGCGGCGCGATCGTCAACGCCGTCACCACCGGGGGTCCGGCCGATCGTGCCGGGGTGCGCCAGGGCGACGTCATCCGCTCGCTCGACGGCAAGCTCGTGGATTCGAACAACAGCCTTCGCAATGCGATTGCGCGGACCGCGCCGGGCACGTCGGTCACGCTGTCCCTCTATCGAGAAGGCCGAACCGAGGACGTGCGGGTGACGTTGGCGGAAAAGGAACCGGCGCGGGCGGCCAGAGCCAGTGGCAGCGACACGCCGGCGGGCGGCCGCTACGGCTTGTTCGTTGAACCGTTGACGCCGGAGCTGGCGCGGCGCCTGAAAGTGAAGGGCACGGAGGGCGTCGTCGTCAGCGAGGTGGACGCCGAGGGCCCCGCGGCCGACGCCGGCCTCCAGCCGGGCGATGTCATCCTCGAGGTTGACCGCGTGGCCGTCGGCGATGCAGATGCCCTGCGCAAGGCGCTCGACGCCGCGACGGGAAAGCGGCCCGCGCTTCTTCTCGTCGGCCGACAGGGCAACACCCTGTTCCTGACGATGGGGGCGAGGAGCTGATCCTGCCATGAGCCGGCCCCGGACATCGAGGTCCGGGGCCCGGCCGCTATTCCGTTCCCTTCTGGTAGCATTCCCGCGCGGAGGCGCGTGCGAATGCGGCTGGCCATCCCCCTGATCTGCGCGGCGTTCTGCGGAGACGTCCGCGCCATGGGCGGCGGAAGGTGCGCGCTCGACGGCATTGGCGTCCGCGGCATGATCGTCGCGCGGCGATTTCTCGTCGCGGGGCGGGTGCAGGGCGTGGGCTTCCGCTTTTTCGTCGAGGACGCCGCGCAGCGCGAGGGCGTCTCCGGCTACGTCCGCAACCTGAGCGACGGCCGTGTGGAGGCGCTCGTCGAGGGCGATGCCGAAGCCGTGGCTCGCGTGGAGCGGGCGTTGTGGAGCGGTCCTCCGGGCTCCCGCGTGGAGGACGTCGCGGCCGACGCGGTCGCACCGAGCGGTCGAGCGAGCGGTTTTCGCATCCGTCCCTGACCAGAGATCCCGACACCCACACTCATGGACGCACTCAAGAGCCGCATTCGACACGTGCCCGATTTCCCGAAGCCGGGCATTCTCTTCTACGACATCACGACGCTGCTCCGGGATCCCGAGGGGTTCCGGCTGGTGATCGACGCCATGTCAACGCCATACCTGTCGAAGGGCGTGGACCTCGTCGTCGGCATCGAAAGCCGGGGATTCATCCTGGGCGCCGCCGTGGCCGACCGCCTCCAGGCGGGATTCGTGCCCGTTCGGAAAGTCGGCAAGCTTCCCGCCAAGACTGTCCGTGTCAGCTACGACCTCGAATACGGCTCCGACAGTCTGGAGATGCACAGCGATGCGATCGAGCCGGGACGCCGCGTGCTCATCGTCGACGACCTGCTGGCGACCGGGGGGACCGCGCGCGCCACGATCGACCTGGTCAAGGGACAGGGCGGGCAAATCGAGGGCGTCATCTTCCTGATCGAGCTGGTCGATCTCAATGGTCGGGCCAAGCTGGCCGGCGAGGCGGTGTCAGCCGTGTTGTCGTATTGAGCGGCAGCCGAGGCGCGTCCGAGCGATGACCAGAAGGCTCCTTGGCCTGGCGAAGTGGACTGTCTTGCTGACGGTCTTCGCTCTGGCGACGCTGATCGTCGGCGGCGCGTTCGAGGCCCGGTGGCGGTTGCCCGACCTCAAGCCGTGGCACCGCCTGCACCTTGCCGACGTCGAGGCGTCCGATCTGAACGAGCGCTTCACCCTCGGCGAGTACCGGACGCGGGAGGAGGCGCTGTTCGCGCGCGTCGAGCAGTTCGAGTCGACGATCGACGCTCTCGATCGCACCCCTGTCAACCGCTACCATCGGGGCAGCCGCTCGCATCCCCTGAGCGCCGGCCGGGACTGGAACCGGACGTTCGAGACCGAGCCATCGGTGATTCGTGGCGGCGCGCTGCTCGTGCACGGCCTGACCGACTCGCCGTACAGCATGCGGGCCCTCGCCGACGTGTTGCGGGAGCACGGCGTCTACTCGCTGTCGCTGCGCATGCCCGGTCACGGCACCCTCCCCTCGGGGCTGGTGCGGGCGACCTGGGCCGATTGGCTCGCCGCGGTCGCGATGGGGGTCCGGCACGTGCGGGAGAAGACACCCGCAGACGCCCCGCTGATCATCGTCGGCTACTCCAACGGCGGTGCGCTCGCCGTCAAGTACGCGCTCGACGCCATGGATCGTGAAGGCTGGCCGCGGCCAACCAAGCTGATTCTCGTGTCCCCGATGATCGGAGTGTCGCCTGCGGCGCGGCTCGCGTGGTGGATCAGCCTGCTCGGCGCGGCGCCGTACTTCGAGAAGGCGAACTGGATCGACGTCGTTCCCGAATACAACCCGTTCAAGTACAACTCGTTTCCGGCAAACGCCGCGATTCAGACCGCGTCGTTGACGCGGGCCGTGCAGGCCGATCTCGCCCGGGCCGCGGACAATGGGCGGCTTGCCGCGATGCCGCCGATCCTGACCTTCCAGTCCGTGGTGGACGCCACCGTCAGCACGCCGGCCGTCGTTCACGCGCTGTACGATCGACTCCCGTCAAACGGCAGCGAGCTCGTGCTGTTCGACGTCAACCATCTCACGGGCGTGGACGTCTTCCTGCAGCCCGCGGACCGGGCGCTCGTCAAACAGCTCTTCGACCAGACGCCGCGTCGCTATCGGCGCGTGCTCGTGACCAATCAGTCGGCCGACACGCCGCTGGTACAAGCGGAGACGATCGAACCGGCCACCATCGACGTGACCAGGCGGCCGCTCGAGCTCGCATGGCCGCGGGAGATCTTTTCCCTCAGTCACGTCGCGATGCCGTTCCCGGTGAACGATCCGCTCTACGGCCTGGATCAGCCGACGGACGTGCGCAACCTCATTCCCATCGGGCGGCTCAGTCCCCGCGGTGAGCGAGCCGTGCTCACCATCGGCACGGACACCCTCATGCGGCTGTCGTCGAACCCGTTCTTTCCGTTCCTGGCCGAACGCGTGGCCCAGTGGACGCAAGTGGACGCCGGGGCGCCCTGATCCCGGGGCCCGCCGCCACTCCTCAACCCGGGCGGCGACACCTCCCGTCGATTGCAAAACTCGAGCATGGCTGCGGGCGATTGATCTACACTTTTATGTTCTACGGCCGGTCGGGCGCGCGCCGGTCTCCGGCCGGCAGCCAGTGAGCTGGCAAAGCGAGCGTTCCTGGAGCGACAGACAGAGGAACTGTGACACCCAGGCGCGTGTAGCTCAGGTGGATAGAGCGATCGCCTCCTAAGCGGTAGGTCCCCGGTTCGAGTCCGGGCACGCGCACCAATCAGCCATGAAGACCATCGAACGTCATCGTTTGAAGGAAAACGAGATCGCGGTCACGCTCGACCAGGTGCGTGATCGGGTCACGGCGCACCGCAAGCCGATCACGACTGCCATCGCCGCGGTCATCGTCCTGGCCGTCCTCGCGGGTGGCTACTGGTTCTGGAGCAGCCAGCGGCAGGCGAAAGCCGCGGTCCTGCTCGGTGAAGCGCGCTCGGTGGCCACGGCACAGATCGTCGCGCCGGCCGCGGCTGAGGCCGGCTCTCCGGCGCCCGCCCCGACGCCCGGGAGCTTTCCCACGGAAGCGGCACGTGCCGAGGCCGCGATCAAGAAGCTCGACGCCGCGGCCGTGGCGTATCCGTCCACGACATCCGGCATCGCGGCGAGTTTTCAGGCGGCGAGCCTCCGAGCCGAGCTCGGCAAGCTGGCGGAAGCCGAGAAGGGCTTTCAGGACGTGATTGCGCGCGATGGCAACGGCCTCTACGGGCGGATGGCACGACTGGGTATCGCCGCCCTCCAGGTGCGCACGTCGAGGTTCGACCCGGCCATCCAGACCTTCAGCGAGCTGTCCCAGCGGACCGATTCCGATCTGCCGGTGGACGGCATCCTGATGCAGCTCGCCGAAGCCTACCGCCTGGCCGGCCGGGTGCCGGACGCGCTCCGCGCCTATGCCCGCATCAGCGACGAGTTCCCCGAGTCACCGTTCGCCACTGATGCCAAGGCCGAATCCGACCGTCTGAAGGCCGCCGCCCCTCGCAGCTGACCCCCCCGCATAGGCCGGCGCTGTTGCCGCCCGGCCAACCTGCCGATTGACTGAAGGACCGGGCACCCCGGTTCAGTCCCGGTGTGTGTCCCTCCCTTGATGAAACGCCCTTTGAAGCTCGTGATCGCGGATGACCCGCTCGGCTCGGTGCGCGCCCTCGTGGACGCGCTCGAACCGAACGGCTTCTCGCCAGCCGTCCGCGAGGTCCGGCGGCGGCAGGAGCTCGATTCGGCGCTGTCGGACGGTCGGTGCGACGTGCTGCTGCTCGCGACGATGCATCCCGAGAACCTGACGGACGCGGCGCTCAATCGGTTCGGCGCCGATCCGTCGAGTCCACCAATCATCCTCGTCGCGCCTGGCACGGTCGGCGGCAACGATCCGGTCGTGGTGGAGGCGAGCCGGCGCGGCGCCAGCGAGTACGTGGGCTCGGACGATGTGTCCCGGTTCGTCGCGGCGATCGAGCGCGAAGGGCGGGCCAGGCCGGGCCCGGCGAGCGATTCCGTGTCGGGTCCCGACCAGACCGAGATCCCGCGCTTCGCGCCGGGATCGTCGGCGACCAGGTGAGGCTGCTCGGGATGCAGAAGATGGAGGCGATCGGCAGGCTCGCCGGCGGCATTGCGCACGATTTCAACAACATCGTGCAGGTCATCGGCGGGTTCTCGGAGCTGCTGCTCCGGGACCTCGACTGGTCGGATCGCCGCCGGCAGTCCGCGATCGAGATTCGGCGCGCCGGCGAACGCGCCGCCGCGCTCACGCGCCAGTTGCTGGCATTCAGCAAGCAGCAGGTCCTGCAGCCGCGCGTCCTCGATCTCAACGAAACGGTGGCCGCCGTCCAGAACCTGGTTACCCGTCTCATTGGCGAGAACATCGAGCTGCGGGCGACGTGCGCGACCGACCTGTGGACCGTGTGCGCCGACGCGACACAGGTCGAACAGGTTCTGATGAATCTGGTCGTGAACGCCCGTGACGCAATGCCCGCTGGCGGCACGCTGACCATCGAGACCGGCAATACGACACTCTCGGACGCCGACAGTGGGGGCTCGTTCACGGTCGCGCCGGGCGAGTACGTCTCGCTGACCGTCTCGGACACCGGCGTCGGCATGGCCCCCGAAGTGAAGGCCCGTGCGTTCGAGCCGTTCTTCACCACCAAGCCGCTGGGCCGCGGGACCGGTCTGGGCCTCTCGACGGTCTACGGCATCGTGAAGCAGAGCGGCGGCTACATCTGGGTGGATTCGCGGCCCGGCGAGGGGACCCGCGTCCGGATCTACCTGCCGCGAGCGATGGGCGCCGGCGTGCTCGACGATCTCGCGCCCTCACGAGCCGCCGACCGGCGCGGGCGTGAGACGTTGCTCGTCGTCGAAGACGAAGCGGGCGTTCGAGAACTGATGTGCGACTGGCTGGCATCGAAGGGCTACAAAGTGCTCGCTGCCGGCAACGGCGCGGACGCGCTCAAAGTGAGCGGCGCGCACGAGGGCCCCATCGACCTGATGGTCGCCGACGTGGTGATGCCGGCGATGGGCGGTCCGGCGCTGGTCGAACGGCTCGCGCCCGTGCGGCCGGGCATCAAAGTCATGTACATGTCGGGCTACGCCGATGAGACGCTCGGCAAAAGTCGGCTCCTGGAGCCGCGCATTCCCTTCCTGCAGAAGCCCTTTTCCTTGAGCTCGCTGGGCGACAAGATCCGCGAAGCCCTCGACCAGTAGGCGTTCGCCCTGCTGAAAGCCACGGGGCCGCGTGGGGATCGGCGTGCGACGGGGACCGCCGTCATGGGGGTAAACTGAAGTCGCCCGGGCGGTCGCGCGGGCGCTGTGGCCCTTATGACCCACTTGAGTGAGCCCCACGATCCGGCCGCGTCCGTCATGACCGACCGAGCGTTCTCGGGCGCCGACCTGGCATTCATCAACCGGATGACGACGACCGCGCAGGTCCTCCCGTCAGTGGCCCACGAGATCAACAATTCCCTGCAGGTGATCGCCGGCCTCGTCGAGATCATGGCGTTGCGCGGCCAGCTCACGCCGGACGTCGCCGAGCGGGTCGAGAAGATCTCGGCACAGACGACCAAGGCTGCCGGCTATTTGCGTGAGCTCGTCGCCTTCTCACGCCGCGACGGCGTCCAGCGCAGGACCGACCTGCGGCGCGCGGCCGAACGGGCGATCGAATTCCGGCGCTACTACCTGTCTCGCGGCCGCATCACCGCGTCGGTCGATGCGCGGCAGGACGGCCCGATGCTGATCAAGGCCGACAGCCAGCAGGTCATCCAGGTCCTCGTGAATCTGATCCTCAATGCGGAAGAGGCGCTGGCCACGCGCGACGTCCGCGAGATCACGCTCACGCTCTGGCGCGAGACCGGAGCGGCTCACTGTGCGATCACGGACTCCGGCGCCGGGTTCACGGAAGAGTCGATCAAGCGCGCGGGCGCGGCGTTCTTCACGACCAAGACCACCGGAGCCGCCGGCCTGGGGCTCGCCGTGGCGCGCCAGCTGGCCGAGGCCGACGGCGGACAGTTCACCCTGGCGAGCACGATTCCGGCCCGGGTGGTGGTGTCGTGGCTCGAGGCGCACTGACCAAAGGTCCGGCTGAAGCCGGACACTACGTTGACCACGCAAATCCATCCCTCGTCCGTGTCCGGCTTAGCCGGACCCCTTGTCTTCGTAGTGTCCGGCTTTTTAGCCGGACCTCTTGTCCTCGTAGTGTCCGGCTTTATAGCCGGACCTCGACACGGACGTGTGCAGGAACGTTCTCTTTCGGGTGCGCGCGGGATCAGGACGCGGCGGGGAACTCGTCGGACAGACTGAGTCGGTGCAGCTTGTCGATGAGCGTCGTGCGGCTCAACTGGAGGAGGCGTGCCGCCTGACGTTTGTTGCCGCCCGTCTTCTCGAGGCTGCGCAGGATCAGCTCCCGCTCCAGTTGTGACACGACCGACGTGAAGTTGATCCCCTCGTCGGGGATCGCCACCGTCGGCAGCAGCAGCGACGAGGCAGGCTGCAGAATGTCCTCGGGCAGCGCGCGGCCCGGAATCTCGCGCTCCTGGCCAGTCATCGCCACCGCGTGCTCGATGGCATTCTCGATCTGCCGGATGTTGCCCGGCCACGAGTAGTTCATCAGGGCCCGGACGGCGTCCTGGCTGAGCGATTTGGCCGGCAGGTTGTTGTTCCGGCAGGACTTCTGCACGAAGTGCCGGGCGAGGAGGGGGATGTCCTCGCGCCGGTCGCGCACCGGCGGCAACGTGATCGGAATCACGTTCAGACGGTAGTAGAGATCCTCGCGGAACGTCCCCTCCTTCACCATCTTCCGCAGATCCGCGTTGGTGGCGGCCACGACCCGCGCGTCGAACTTGATCGGCCGCGATTCCCCGATGCGCTCGATCTCCCGCTCCTGCAGCGCCCGCAGCAGCTTCGCCTGGAGTGCCAGCGACGTCAGTCCGACTTCGTCGATGAACAGGGTCCCGCGATGCGCCAGCTCAAACCGGCCGACGCGTGCCGCGATCGCCCCCGTGAAGGCGCCCTTGGCGTGTCCGAAGAGCTCGGCTTCGGCGAGCGGCTCCGGAATCGCTGCCGCATTGAAGGCGACGAACCGCTGGTCGGCGCGCGGGCTGTTGTGATGAATCGTCCGCGCAATCAGTTCCTTGCCCGTCCCGGTCTCACCGTGAATCAGGACGGTGCTGTTCATCGGCGCGACGAGCTCCAGGGTCTGGAAGACCTGCTGCATCGTCGTGCTCTGGCCCACGACCGAGTCGAACCGATAGCGGTCGCGCAACTGCGCGCGGAGCTCGGCGTTCTCCTGTCGGAGCCGGCGCTGCTCCATCCCGGTCTTCAGCACGCGCGACAGCTGCGAAATCTGGAACGGCTTGATCAGGAAGTCGGCGGCGCCGCGCTTCATCGCGCTGACCGCCTCGGTCACACCCCCGAACCCCGTGACCATGACCGCCAGAATCTCGGGGTAGCGTGACAGCGCGTGGTCGAGGACGTCCATCCCATCCGCGTCGGGCAGCCGCAGATCCACCACCAGCGCGTCGTAGGCGAAGCTCTTGAGCCGCTCGATGGCTTCCCCTGCGTCAGGCGCCTGCGCCACTTGAAAACCATCCGCGGTCAACGACTCGGCGATCACTTGTCGGAGATCCGCCTCATCGTCAACGACCAGGACCGTAGGGTTGGGCGAGTTGGACATAAAGCGCGGCTTTCGAACACCCGCGAGGACTGGCTGGGAAACGAGGTACCAATATCGGCGTCTCGAACGGCGAATGTCAAGGCAAGTCAAAAACATACGGAAATCTGCCGGTATTCCGACACCCCCGGTTGACCCCCTGGATTCTGGCCCCTCAGGGATCGGCCGCGGTCCGGCTCAAGCCGGACACTACGCAGGGGTCCGTCGGACTCGTTTTTGGAGTGTCTGCCTTCAGGCGGACCCGCTCGAGTGCCTCGCCCGGCGACTGGCCTCGCGAAGCGATCCCGGGCCCCGATTGCCCTGGCCCGTGCCGTCGGTCGTGATCGCGGCATCGAGCCGGGCGGCGAGCGGCTCGAAGGCGGGCGTCGGCCCCGTCCACTCGAGCTGATCCACACTGTCGAACACGTTCACGTCGGTTCGTAAGGTGGCCAGGGTGCGGAACAGCAGGGCGAGCGGACGTTCCCGCGCCAGCGTCGAGGCGAGCGCCGCCGGGCTCGCGGCGTTGACGTTCCAGGCACGCCAGTCGTCCGGGATGGCCTCGACGTGGCCGAATCGCGACAGGACCGCCGCCGCCGATTTCGCGCCCCAGCCCTTCAGGCCCGGATATCCGTCGGCCGAGTCCCCCACGAGCGCCAGGTAGTCGGGAATCGAAGCCGGGGGTACACCGAACTTCGCCCGGACTCCGTCTTCGTCGAACGTCGTCCGCGTCCGACGATTCAACTGGACGACCCGGGTGCCGCGGACGCTCTGCGCAAGGTCCTTGTCCGGGGTGCAGATAATCACGCGTGTCACCCGGTCGTCGCGGTCGGCCCGGGCCGCGGCGGCGGCTACCGCGGCAGCCATGAGGAGCGCGTCGAGCAGCTCCGCGAGTTCGGCGTACGACGGTTCTCGGCGCTGCCCTATGCGCACCGGCCGGGGATCGCGGGCTACCTGAACGGCTGGGCGCGCGACTTCGCCGAGCGGGTGCCCGAGTGCCTGTGGTCGGCGACGTCTACCCCGAACCCGGCGTCACCCGCTACGTCTCGGACCTGATCGAGGCAGGTGTCGAGGTCCTCAAGCTGCACACTCAGGTGGGGGAGTTCCGGCTCGACCACCCGGCACTCGACGAGGCGTTCGGACTGGTCGAGGACGCCGGAACGCCGATCGTGATCCACGCGGGATCCGGCCCGGTGGGCAACCAGTTCACCGGTCCGCACCACCTCGAGCGGCTGCTTCGGCGACACCCCCGGCTCACCGCCGTGGTCGCGCACATGGGTGCACCGGAGTACGCCGAGTTCCTCGCCCTTGTCGAGGCCCACGAGAACACCCGACTGGACACGACGATGGTGTTCACCGAGTTCTTCGACGCCGAGGCGCCGTACCCCGATGACCTGCTGCTTCGGCTGGCGGACCTGGGCGACCGGGTGCTGCTCGGCAGCGACTTCCCGACCATCCCCTACCCCTACCGCGAGCAGCTGGACGGGCTCACCCGACTTGGCGAGCGCCATCCGGGTCTGAGTGAGGAGTGGCTGCGTCGCGTCTGCTGGCACAACAGCGTGGAGCTGTTCGGCGCACCGGCCTGACCTGTCGAGCGCCTCGCAGCGCCCCCGCGGACGGGAATGAGTGTGAGACCAACGGCGTTCACCGGTAGAGTCAAAGGTCGTACAACTCAAGAGGGGCTGATTGGTTTCGACTGGGGACGTTAGTCCCAGGAGAAGCGGGTCGAGAAGCCAGCGTCATCTCGTAAACGTTCGCTGGAACCTATAAGTGCCGAATCAAATCGCACTGACTTCGAACTCGCTGCATAAGTAGCGATCGAAGCGTCAGACCGGGCATCCGTCTCCGTCCCGGACCCTGGCGTCATCTAGGAGACTTGCTGATCAACTCCTGTCAGGAGGGTTGATCGGGACTTCATCCTGACTGGGCCCGTCGGCAACCTGTTCGTGGGAGTGCCGGGGCCGAGAAAAGCGACATCACGAACTGCACCCGGAGAAGACCTGGTACGGCGCCACAGGACGCGGGTTCGATTCCCGCCAGCTCCACGAGATCGAGGGCGACGTGTGCCTGCGGACATCGCAGGCCACGTCGCTCTCGGCATTTTCCCGAGTGCTGCAGGCACATGTGGTCGAGCAGCGAGCGAAGCGAGCGATCAGACGAGACCAATCCCGTAATCCGAAAAGAAGTCGCAACCACAAGCCGCCGTCCAGCGAACAGTTCATCCACACGGGGTGAGGCCAGCACCATTCCGCGTAACTAGGTTCGAGCACGTGACTGAGTCACCAGAGGACGTCGAACGCCTGCGGGCGAGGCTGCGCGAGCTCGAGGCGCAGCTGGCTGCGCGGGACGCGGCTCCGGTTGCAGAAGTGCGGTCTCGCCGCGATCGCCAGTGGTGGCGCTCCATCATCGTCGTCGTCCTGATCGTAGTGGCGGCAGCACTTGCCCCCCTGACCGTGCTGGCCACCTGGGCACACGACCAGATCGGCGACACCGACCGGTTCGAGCAGACGGTCGCACCCCTCGGCTCGGATCCGGCCGTGCAGGCCGCGATCGGGGACCGGATCACCGAGGAGATCACCACACGCATCGACGTCGAGGAGATCACGAAGGAAGCGCTGACGGGCCTCGCCGGGCAGGACTTCGTTCCCTCACGAGCTGGCGAGGTGCTCCCCTCCCTGGCGATTCCGCTGAGCAATGCCATCGAGAACTTCGTGCGTGCGCGCGTCGACCAGGTCGTGACCTCCCAGGCGTTCGAGGAAGCATGGGTCAAGGCGACGCGCGCGGCCCATGAGCAGATGGTCGCGGTGCTCACCGGTAACACCAGCGAGGCGGTGGACGTCTCCGACGGAGCGGTCAAGATCAACATCGGGCCGATCGTCGAGTCGGTGAAGCAGACCCTGATCGACGACGGCTTCTCGTTCGCCGAGCGCATCCCGGAGGTGAACGCCTCCTTCACGATCTTCCAGGCCGAGAACATCGGGGCCGGGCAGAAGGCGTTCGCATGGCTGGACACCCTCGTCCGGGTGCTTCCGGTGCTGGCGCTGCTGCTGCTCTTCATCGCGGTGATGGTGGCCCGGGACCGGCGAAAGGCCCTGCTCATGGCGGGACTGGCGATGGCCATCTCCATGGTGCTGCTCGGTCTTGCGCTGAACATCGTGCGGCCCATCTATCTGGACGCGATCCCTGCCGACGTACTCCCGAGCGATGCTGCCGCGACCATCTACGACCAGGTGGTCTCCTTCATCCGTACATCCCTGCGCGCGGTCGGCATCGTCTTCCTCGCCATCGCGTTGGCAGCGTTCTGGTTCGCCCCTACCGGCGCCGGAGCCGCGTTGCGGACCGGATCCGCGTCCGGCATGGCACGACTTCGCAACCGGACCGGCATGGACACCGGGCCGGTCGGGCAGTTCCTCGGGACCTACCGCACCTTCACCCGCGTTACCGTCGTGGCCATCGGGACGCTCATCTACCTCGGGATCGACCACCCCACCGGCGTGAACGCCGTGGTGATCATCATCGCCATCGTGCTGGTCCTCGTGGTGCTGGAGTTCCTGGCCGCTCCTGCAGAGAAGCTCGCCGCTCCCGAGAGAACGCGGAAGAACCGGTGGAGCACACCGTCGAGCTGCGCTGACGGAGGCTCAACGTTCGGCCGGGGGACTCCTGGCAGGTCGACCGTCGTCGAGGCTCCTGGTGACAGGACTCGGACATCGACCCCGGGCGCCAGGCTCCTGCATGTGCTGCGAACTCGCGACCTGGTTCGTGGAACACCCGCTTCCTGACCCAGCTGATGCCACGCGGCCAGAACGTCCCGTAGTGGATCGGTACGGCGACGTCGGCGTCCAGCAGGGCGAGGCAGTTCGCCGCATCCTCGGGGTTCATGTGCTCACCGCGCAGCCAAGGGCCCCAGCCGCCGACCGGGAGCAGCGCCATGTCCAGGTGGCCGGCAATGTCGTGCATCTCCGGGAAGAGCGACGTGTCGCCGGCGAAGTAAGTCGCACCGTCGCCCCGGACCACGAATCCGAGGGCATCGCCGCGCACCCGGCCGAACGGCCAGCGCGTCGCGTCGTGCACGGCGGGCACTGCCGTGATCGTGGCGCCGCCCACCCGCACCTCGTCCCCGGCGACCACTTCGACTGCTTCGAGACGCGTTCTCCCAGCAGTTGACCGGCGCCGCGCGGGAGCAGCACCGGAGTCCCCGGGTCGATCAGCGCCAGCGAGGGGAAGTGCAGATGGTCGACATGCAGGTGGGAGATCAGGACGGCGTCGACCTGGTTGGTGAGGCTGTGCGGCACCGGTCCCGCCCGTCGGTGCAGGTGCATCAGGGCGCCCGTCAGCACCGGGTCGGTGAGGATCCGGGCACGGTCCTCGACGAGCACAGTGGCGTGCCCGAGCCACCGGATCTTGATTGGCATGTCTGCAGCATCGCCGCCGCAGCCCTCGAATCCACCCCCCGTCGGGGATGAGTCACCCCGATCGGGTGAGACGCGCTGAGGCTACTTTTCGAGGATTCCGGCCCACCATCCGAATCCTCGTCCGGTGGAGGACCGTCTTGCCGGGAGTACCGAGGCCGTCGTGACGCAGAGCGCTTAGGTTCAGCAGGGCGCCAGCTCGACGGATGGTCGCACCTTCGAGGTATGAGGGCGTGCCGGACCGGAGGTTCCCGGGGACCTGGTCGTGCTCCGCATGGGTGGAGGTTCGTCCGCCCTCGGCCAGCTGCTGGGCGCGCGCACCAGCAACGGCGTCATGGTGAGATCCCGCGTGATACTCGGGCACAAGACATCTGTCCGGCAGAGCCCACAGACCCGTTGGCCGAGGCCACCACCGGGCGCGTCATCCAGCTCGCCAACGAAGGCCGGAAGTACCGCATCTGGTTGCTGCTGTGCTCGCAGAGGCCCTCGCGAATCCACGAGTCCGTCCTCGCGCAGTGCGACAACCTCGCTCTGATGCGGATGAACCCCTGAGGTGACGTGAGCCAGCTCGAGCGGGTCTTCGGCTTCGCTCCTCCCGAGATGCTGCGTGCGGCACCCGGGTTCAGGAAGGCCGAGTGCCCGATGGCTGGGACGTTCGCCCCGGCGCCGGCGTTCGTCCAGATCCGCGCGCGGCGTACGAAGGAGGGCGGTTCAGACTTAGCGGTTCCCCGACGCGTTGGTGGCTGACGGGAACCCCTCACCCCCGGAGGGTGACGCGAGCGCTGCCTGACCGGGCAGGTTGGATCCACCAAGGCGTATGACGAAACGAGTTGTCCATGTCGAGAGTCGCCTACCGGATTCGGGTGGCCGGAGCCGTACCGCCGCGGTTCTTCGAGGACTTCTCCCGGGTCAGGTTTCCGATGACGAGGGTGGGACCACCCTGCACGCCGACCTCGCCGACATGTCCGAGCTGCACGGCCTCCTCGACGCGCTGCGTCGAGACGGTCTCGTCCTGGTCGAGGTACGCCGAGAACGGGTGCCCGAGCCGGAGGACCACAACAGGGTCCAGTCGAAAGAGTCGCCACCACTCGAGTCCTGAGGCGGAATCCTGGGTCCCGAGAGGTCCGGAGATTGAGCCCCGCAAGGGTGGCATCGGCGCTGTGAGCGGCAAACGTGCAGGTAGCACGCTCGGGAAGTGTCCCCTGCTGACCGACGTGGGCTGCTCGAAAAGCTCGTCGGCCTGCATATGATCGAAGTGCGCAAGGGAAACGGGGAGCGCAATGACAGGGACTGTAGAAGACGGGTCCTAAGTTCGGCCTGCCGTGGCCAAGCCCTCGGCCGACCCCATCCTCGACGCCAAGCTGCACCGACCCCCGACTCGTGCTGACTGGGTCGAACGAGATCGGCTGCTGGAGCTCCTGGACCGGGCCGTCGAGCGGCCGATGACCCTGGTTGCCGCCCCGGCGGGCTTCGGTAAGACCACTCTCGCGACGCAGTGGCTGGCCAGCAATCGCGGACCACGTGTGGCCGCGTGGGTGTCGCTCGACTCCCGGGACAACGACCCGGTGCGGCTGTGGACCCATGTCGCGATCGCGCTCGAGCGCGCCGGGTGCAGCGCAGATGACAACGTCGCTGCATTCATGGCAGCTCACGGCGGCGAGGTGATCGCCGAAGTGTTGCCCCGGCTGATCGCGTCCATCGCAGACATGGACCAGGACCTCGTCATCCTCCTCGACGACTTCCACTTCCTGCGGGACGTCGACTGCCACAGCCAGGTGGAGTTCCTTGTCGAGAACCTGCCCCAGCAGGCGCACCTCGTGGTTCTCACCCGCGCCGATCCCGGGCTGCGGATCGCCTGGCTGCGGGCGACTGGCCGGCTCTCGGAGATCCGCGCTGCCGACCTGGCCTTCACCGTCGAGGAGACCTCTTCCCTGCTGGCCGTCGAACAGGTGCGCCTGTCCAGCGGCTCGGTCCGGGACCTGGTGCAACGCACCGAGGGCTGGGCAGCGGGGCTGTACCTCGCCACGTTGTCCATGGCAGGCCGGCCCGACCCGGACGAGTTCGTCCGCGAGGTCAGCGAAGGCAACCGCTTCATCGGGGACTACCTGACCGAGGAGGTGCTCGCCGGCCTCAGTGACGAGGTTCGCGAGTTCATCAGGACGATGTCCATCCTGGAGCGCTTCTCTGCACCCCTGGCCGACCACATGACGGGTTCGAGCCACTCGGCGGCTCTCCTGGACGAGCTCGAACGCAGCAACCTGTTCCTGATCCCGTTCGACGAGACGCGCAGGTGGTTCCGGTTCCACCACCTGTTCGCCTCCGCAGCGCGCAGTGACCTCGAGCTGGAGGAGCCCGACCGGGTGCCCGGCCTGCACCGGAAGCCGCGAACTGGTTCCGCGACCACGGCCACATCGACGAGGCCGTGATGCACTCGCTGGCCTCCGGCAGCACCAGCGAGGCTGCCCAGCTGATTCAGGCCAACTGGCTCCAGTACGTCGGCGCCGGCCGGACGGCCGCGGTGGCCGGCTGGCTCGACTCGCTCGGTCCTGCTGTCGTCGCCAGTGATCCCGCGGCGAGAGTCACCGCAGCGTGGATGGCGGCGCTGTCCGGCAACGAGGCGGCCCTGACCGATCATCTGGCTGCGTTGGCGGAGTTCGAGGAGCTCGGGCCGCTCCCGGACGGCAGCCGGTCGGTGGAGTCCGCGATCGCGATGATCCACGGCCTCTTCGGGTACGACGGGCCAGTCGCGATGACGGAGGGCGCCCAGCGGGCACTCGAGCTGGAGACGGACGGTCGGTCGCCGTACTACTCGATCGCCCACGTCTCACGCGGTCATGCCGCATACGTGGCCGGAGACCTGGATCTGGCGGCCACCCTGCTGGCGAAGGCGTCACACAACGAGGCGGCCCCTCCCATCATCCGGATGCTTGCACTGGCCTGTCTGTCGTTCTCCGAGGGAGAACGCGACCACAAGGAGCTCAGCTGCGAGCTGGCCGAGGAGTCAATGCAGATCATCGATGCAGTTGGGCTGCGCGGTACCCCGCAGGCAGCGATGGCCTTCTCCGCGCTGGGTCTCGCCCAGGCAGTCGGCGGGGACGTCACGACGGCAGCGACCACCATCGAACAGGGACTGGCCCTGCGCCGGAGGAACCCCGCGCAAGGCCCCTGGGTGCTCCACCACCTGTTGGCGGGGGTCAGGTGGCCCTGCGGATCGGCGAACGCAGCACTGCGAGGCAGCTAGTCGCGGAGGCGTCGGCCCGGATGGATTCCTACCCGGATGGGATGGAGCGCATGCGGGAGCGACTGCGACTCCTCGAGGAGGCGATCGACGCAACAGCGATCAGCGCCGCGACTGCACAGCATGGCGAACCGCTCACTGAACGTGAGACCGAGATCCTGCGACTCCTGCAGAGCTCATTGAGCCTGAGCGAGATCGCCGGTGAGCTGTTCATCTCGCCCAACACGGTCAAGACCCATGCCAAGGCGGTGTACCGGAAGCTCGGCGTCAGCTCTCGAGGTGAGGCCGTTCGGATCGGACGACACCGGTCACTGGTCTAGGCCGCAGCCACGCTGGAGTCTGCTCGGGCGTGGCAAACCGACATTGGCGGCTCACCCGGGTGAGATGAGTGCCGGGGTGAGGCCGACTCACCCGGAGAGGGTGATGAATGGCGGGGTCCCCCGACCCTTCCGACGCGAGGGCCCACATGACACACGCCATCGACGCAGGGCTGCTTCCGGAGCGCGCCCTGCCACCACGAGTGCTGCCGGACGTGCCCCACTGGGTGGTATCTCGACCACGAGCGGCCGAGCAGCTCGAGCTCGGTGTCTCAGGTCTGCTGACTCTGGTCACCGCCCCGACCGGGTGGGGCAAGACCCTCGCTGTCGCGGAGTGGGCCACCGACGCACAGCTGCCCGGGACACTGATCTGGGTGAACGTCGCAGGTGGAGCGGCCGATCCTGACGTCTTCTGGCTGCTGCTGCGCGACGCCCTGGTCGAGGCGGGGGAGAACGGGTCCGTCCCAATCCCAGACGTTGGCTCGAACGAGCGGCGCCGCACACACGCACTGACGATGCTCGGCGCATCCCTCCGTCGGAGCGGACCGTGGGTGGTGGTGCTCGACGACTTTCCCTCGGGGCAGGTTGGGCAGCTCGGCCGGGACCTCGAGGTGGTCCTGGAGCGCGCGATCCGCGGGCTGCGTCTGGTCATTCTCAGCCAGGGCGAACCGGCGATCGAGATCCAGCGGCACCA
>CAWIBS010000027.1:0-147609 GCA_963834365.1 Vicinamibacterales bacterium
GGTTGGGCGTGAAAGGGCGCGATCAGTGACTCGGCGTCCGGCGCGGCGGGATCGAGCCATTGCTCGTACGCCTCGGGCGGGATGATCACCGGCATGCGGTCGTGCAGCGGCTCAGCAGCGCATTCGCTTCGGTCGTCAGGATCGTGCAGGTGTCGAGCGGCTCGCCTTCGGGCGACAGCCAGCGCTCGTACAAGCCGGCGAGTCCGAACACGCTGCCGTCCTTCATGCCGACCCACATCGGCTGCTTCGGGCCGCTCACCGCGCGCCTGCCATTCGTAGAAGCCGTCGGCGGGCAGCAGGCAGCGATGGCGGCGGAACGCCGTGCGAAACGCAGGCTTGTCGCAACCGTCTCGCGCGCGCGCGTTGATCATCCTCGCGCCGATCGAAGGATCCTTCGCCCAGCGCGGCACCAAACCCCAGCGCACCTGCACCAGCTCGCGCTCGCCGGCCGCGTTGAGCCGCACGACCGGCACCTGCTGCATCGGCGCGATGTTGTAGCGCGGCTGGATCTCGGGCGGATAGGCGAGCCCGAACGCGAGCGCGATCGCGGCCGGATGCGTGTGCAGCTCGTAGCGACCGCACATCGACTTGGGCTTCCTGTCGGTCGTGCGTCGCGTCCTTCGCCGCGTCGGGGTTCGCGAGCAGCCGCTGCGCAGTCTTCGCGACCTGCAGCGTGTCCCAGTACGCGTACGCGGACACGGCCGCGGCGCCGGCGAGCGGAATCCAGCGGCTGGTCGCCGTTCCGACGACCCGCGTCGAAAGCGCGACACCGATCTTGCTCGCGGCCGTGCGTGAGCGCGCGCGACGAGAGCTGCTGCACGATGAAGCGCTGTCCCGAGCGCACCGCGACATCGCGCAGCACGTGGCTCGCCGCATGCCGGAACAGGCAATACAGCATGTGCGTGCGGGAGAGCTCGGCCGTGCGGCCGTACACGCGCGAAGATGTCGGCGACCATCTGCCGTTGCGTTCTCCAGATCACGTACAGGTCCGGCAGCACGGTCAGCATGCCGAACGGGCCCGGCGGAAGCGCGAGCGATCCCGGAGACCAGCGCCGCACGTTGCGCGGCTGTCCTTGGCGATGCGCGCGGCCGCGCGGTCCGGACGCTCGACCGGACTGCGTGCGCGGCGCCGGGACGTCGGCAATGACCCGCTCGATCACGCCGGTGACCTCGCGCGGGTCGGTTCGGTCCGAAGCTGAGGATCGGTCACGGCAGTCCTTTCGCGTGCCTTCGAGCGTACGTACGCGGCGAGATTAGACGCGAACGCCTGCGGCCTGCCAACACGCGATTCGCCGAGCTCTTGGCCGCGCCAGCGCCGCCGACGGCTAGAATCGCTGCGTTCAGGCCGATTCTCCAATCGCTCATGCGAATCGCGCTCTGGCTGCACATTCTCGCGACTGTCATCTGGGTCGGCGGGATGTTCTTCGCCCATGTCGCGCTGCGTCCGGCTTTGGCGGCGCTTGCCCCGCCGGTGCGTCTGCCGCTGGTGACCGCGGCGCTCGCAACGTTCTTTCGCTGGGTGGCGGCCGCGGTCGTCACGATGATCGTCAGCGGATTCATGATGATCTTCGCGCAAGGGCGGATTCGGCGGTCGTCGGCGCTCACGTCCACGTGATGACCGTGCTGGGCCTGGTCATGGCGTCGATCTACGGCTTCATCGTCGCCGTTCCGTTCCCGCGTGCCCGCGCCGCCGTGGCGTCGGGCGCGTGGGAGACTGCTGGCCCAGCGCTGATCCAGGTGCGCCGCCTGGTCGGCGTGAACCTGGTCCTGGGACTGGTGACGCTGACCGTGGCCGATCCTCGGCCACGACGTCGTCTAGCTGCAATATCCGGTCCAACTCGCTAATAAGTTCCGATCTCCGCCCAATTAAGCAACAATTACGTCTAAATGCGAATATTTGGCTTTGCCGGATGGTCGGGCAGCGGCAAGACGACGCTTGTGGAGAAGATGATCCCGCGCTTGGTCGCCCGCGGCTTGCGGGTGTCGCTGGTCAAGCACGCGCACCACGACTTCGACGTCGACGTCCCGGGCAAGGACAGCTATCGCCATCGCCATGCCGGCTGCCAGGAGGTGCTCGTGAGCTCGGCGAACCGCTGGGCGCTGATGCACGAGCTCCGCGGCGCGGACGAGCTGACGCTGCGAGGAGGCGCTCGCGCGCCTCTCGCCCTGCGACCTGGTGCTGATCGAGGGCTACAAGCGTTCGACGATCCCCAAGCTCGAGATCCACCGTTCCGCGCTCGGGAAGCCGCTGCTGCACCCCGACCGACCGGAACATCGTCGCGCTCGCGACCGACAGCCCGGCCGGTGCCGCCGGGCGCCCGCTGCCGGTGTTCGCGCTGGACGCCTACGACATGCTTGCCACGTTCGTCGAGGAGCGGGCCGTCTACGCCGACATATCGCATTGACCGTCGCGGGCCGGCGGCGTAAGTTGAAACCCGAAAGCTTTTCCGACGGTCCAATGCCTTCCGCCCGCCAACGGGCAGCTGCCACACTTCATGAACCGCAAGCTACGCCTCGGAGCCTTCGTCGCCTTGCTGGCCGCCGGCATCACCGGTGTCGCGTTGCGCGGCGGAGACGCCGTCGCCCGGCTTCTACGGCGGCATCTCGCTCCGCGAGAACGGGGCTGAGCAGGGTGTGGCGATCGGCGAGGCCGGCAACTGTCGGCCGGTTCGGGTCGCCGCTGCGACGCCGGGGCGTCGCAGGCGCTCGTCTTCGGCGGCTATCGCTGGCGCAACGACCTTGCGGTGGAGGCCGCGCTGGGCAGCGCCAACAGCTACCGGTTGCCCGGGCGGGGCGGCGTGGGCCTCGTGTTGCCGCCGGGCAGCGACGAAGCGGGGCGTGCCTGGAATCTCGACGTTTACGGTAGCTGGGCGTTCGCGCGCCGCTTCTCGCTGTTCGGGCGTCTTGGCTACTCGCAGTCCGACGCGACGTCGCTGTACAGCACGTCCATCGCCGCGACCTCGGTCGATCGTCGCCAGCGCGACGGCCTCTCCTACGGCGTCGGGCTGCGATACGACATCAATCGCTCGCTCGGGCTCAAGCTCGAGTACGCGCGCATCGCGCCATCGCGATCCCGGCAGCTTCGCGCTGCCGGACGGCGATCAGGTACAGTTCGGCCTGCAGTTCCGGTTCTAGCAGCGCCCGATGCTGCGGCGTGCCTCGCGATCGCGAGACACTCGCGTCATCCCTTGTCATGCGCGATCATCCGCCCGTCACCGTTCGTCTGGTCTATCTCGCGCGTCTTCGCGAGGCGTTCGCGTCGTCCGGTGAATCGTTCGCGATGACCGGCTCCGCTGAGCCGACGGTCGCGACGCTGCTGGATGCGCTGCGTTCGCGTGGCGGCGCGTTCTCGGCGCGAGCTCGGCGGCGGCCGCGCCGTCCGTGTCGCGATCAATCACGCGGTGGCGAAGCTCGAGGACGTCGTGCACGATGGCGACGAGGTGGCGTTGTTTCCGCCGGTCACAGGGGGTTGATGATGCCGGTGCGCGTGCAGCGCGAGGCGTTCGACGCGGGCGCCGAGATCGACAAGCTTCGCGCGGGCGACCGGCGGGTCGGTGCGGTCGCTTCGTTCATCGGCACGGTGCGCGACGTGAACGACGACGCAGCGGTTCGCACGCTCACGCTCGAGCACTATCCGGGGATGACGGAGAAGGCGCTCGAGGAAATCGTCGCCGAGGCGAAGCGGCGCTTCGACGTCTACGAAATCGGCGTGATCCACCGCATCGGCGAATTGCTGCCCACCGATCCGATCGTATTCGTCGCCGTCACGAGCGCGCATCGCGGCGAAGCGTTCGACGCGTGCCGTTTCGTCATGGACTATCTGAAGACGCGCGCGCCGTTCTGGAAGAAGGAGCTGACGCCGCAGGGATCGCGTTGGGTGGAAGCTCGAGCCGGCGACGACGAGGCAGCGGGGCGTTGGTAGATCGAGCCTGAAGACCGTGGGCGAACCGGCGCTGATCGCGATCGACTGGGGCACGACGTCCGCGCGTGCCTACGCGGTCGATGCGTCCGGCCGCATCGGCGGTACGCGCAGCGCGCCGCTCGGCGTGCAGCAACTTGCCGGCGGCGACTTCCCGCGTGCGCTCTCCGAACTGCTCGGTGACTGGCAAGCGCTCGACGTGCCGCGGTTCGCCGCCGGCATGATCGGCAGCCGGCAGGGCTGGGTCGAGGCGCCCTACGTGCCGTGCCCCGCCGCCATCGACGCGCTGGCTCGACACTCGTCTGGACCCCGGCGCGCGAGCTGGCGATCGTTCCCGGGCTGATCTCGCGCGATCGGCGGCGGCGTGCCCGACGTGATGCGCGGCGAGGAGACGCAGCTCGCCGGCGCGCTCACCGATGCCGACGACGCGCTGCTCGCAGTGCTGCCCGGCACGCACAGCAAGTGGGCGCAGGTCGAGGGCGGCCGCGTCGTCGCTTTCCAGACGCACATGACCGGCGAACTGTACGCCGTGCTGCTTGCGAACAGCATCCTCGGACGCCTCGCGAAGCCGGCGACAGCGGCGCGCGCGCCGGTGCGGCCTTCGCGCAAGGCGTCGCGCGGGGACTTGCGGGCGGAGGGCTCGGTCACGCGGTCTTCGGCGCGCGCACGCTCGCGTTGACCGGCGAGCTGGACGCGCAGGATGTGCCGGACTGGTTGTCCGGCGTGCTGATCGGCCACGAGATCGGCGCGGCGCGACAATGGGCGAGCGATCACGGCGTGGACGCAACGCGCGTGCGAGTGATCGGCAGCGACGCGCTGGTGACGCGTTACACGGCTGCGCTTGCGCAGGCGGGCATCGCGGCGGATGCCGGACCGTCGCGATGCCGCGGTCCGCGGTCTGATCCGGATCGCCGACCGCGCCGGACATCTCTGAACCTTAGGCAACATCGATGGCCAATCCGCTCGAACCCTACCTGAACGAGCTTCCGCTGATCGCCGTGTTGCGCGGCATCACGCCCGAGGAAATTCCGGCGATCGGCGACGTGCTGGTCGAGGCGGGCTTTCGCATCCTCGAGGTTCCGTTGAATTCGCCGCGTCCGTTCGACAGCATTGCGCTACTTAGCCGGCGGTTTGCGGCAAACTTGCCTCACCGGCGCCGGCACCGTTCGCGATCCCGCCGACGTCGCGCGCGTGCGCGACGCCGGCGGCCGCCTGATCGTCATGCCGCATGCCGATCTCGCCGTCGTGCGCGAAGCGAAGCGTGCCGGCATGGTCGCGCTTGCCCGGTGTCGCGACGCCGACCGAAGCGTTCGCATCGCTCGACGCCGGCGCGGATGGCCTGAAGATGTTTCCTGCCGAGGGGCTTCCGCCGCCGGTGTTGAAGGCGTGGCGTGCAGTGCTCCCGAAATCCGCGCTCGTGTTTCCGGTCGGTGGCATCAAGCCCGACAACATGGCGCGCGTACTGGGCCGCGGGCGCGTCCGGCTTCGGTACCGGCTCGAACCTGTACCGCCCGGCGCGTCGGCCGACGACGTGCGCGCCGTGGCGGCAAGCTTCGCGCGCGTTTCGGGCTTTGCCGTCGCGATGAGCGCCGCAGGGCCGCTCCCAAGGCGCTCGCTCCCCCTTGGGGGGAAGGCGCGCAGCGCCAAGTGGGATCCGACCATGAGCGCCGCAGGGCCGCTCCCAAGGCGCTCGCTCCCCTTGGGGGGAAGGCGCGCAGCGCCAAGGGGGTCCACCAATGAGCCGGCGACGTTGCCGATGATCGTCGCGCTCGGCGAGCCGATGATCGAGTTCAATCAGTCGCGCGCCGATGATCCGTACGCCTGGCTGCAAGGCTTCGGCGGCGATACGTCGAACATGGTGATCGCCGCCGCGCGCCTGTCGCGCGATGCGGCGATCCGCGCGGGCTACGTGACTCGCGTCGGCAACGACGCGTTCGGCCGGATGCTCCTCGAGCTTGTGGGCACGCGAAGGCGTTGGCGTCGACGGCGTGACGGTCGATGGCGAAGCGCCGACCGGCGTGTATTTCGTCAGCCACGGCCCGCAAGGTCACGAGTTCTCCTACCTGCGCGCCGGATCGGCGGCGAGCCGCATGACGCCCGGCGACGCTGCCGCTCGACGGTGTTGCGAGAGGCGCGCGTGCTCCACGTGTCGGGCATCAGCCAGGCAATCTCGGCGTCGGCGTGCGACGCGTGTTTCGCCGCGATCGACGTCGTGCGCGCGGCCGGCGGGCAGCGTCTCGTACGACCCGAACCTGCGGCTCAAGCTGTGGCCGCTCGCGCGCGCGCGCGCGATCGTCCGCGAGAGCGTCGCGCTCGCCGACTGGGTGCTGCCGAGCTACGACGACGCGCGACTGCTGTTCGACGCGGAGGCGCCGGACGCGATCGTCGATGCGCTGCACGCATTGGGCGCGCCGGTCGTCGTGCTGAAGCTCGGCGCGCAGGGCTGCCTCGTATCCGATGGCCGGCGTCGCGAACGCTTCGCCGGGCATCGCGTCGACTTCGGTCGATGCGACCGGTGCCGGCGATTGTTTCGATGGCGCGTTTGCCGTGCGCGTCGTTGGCCGGAGACGATCCGTTTCGCGCGGCGGATTACGCGAACGTCGCGGCTGCCCTGGCGACGACCGGCTTCGGCGCAGTCGCGCCGCTGCCCGACGATGCGGCCGTGCGCGCTTTCGCAACCGGAGCGACTGGCGTGATCACCGACACGTTTCGCGAGGACATGCTGGCGGGCAACGTGGCGCTGGTCGTGGGCGGCACCGGAGGCATCGGCGCGGGGATCGCCGATGCGTTCGCGCGCGTCGGTGCCGTCGTCACGGTGACCGGCGCGACACGCGACGAAATCGACGCCGCGCGTTCCGCGCCCGGCTTTCGCGCCCGCGATGCCGTCGTCCTCGATGTTTGCAACGATGCCGCGGTCAAGGCGCTGATCGGCGACCTGCCGCGGCTCGACATCGTCGTGAACTGCGCGGGTATCATCCGCCGCGGCGTCGAGCACGAGCCCGCGGAATTCGAGAAGACGATCGCGGTGAACCTCACGGGCACGATGCGCTGCTGCGCGCACGCGCGCGAAAAGCTCAAGGCTGCGCGCGGCGCGATCGTCAACATCGGCTCGGTCTACTCGTTCTTCGGCGCACCGCACGCGCCCGGCTACGCGGCCAGCAAGGGGGGCGTCGTGCAGCTGACGCGCTCGCTCGCCGTGGCCTATGCCGCGACGGCATCCGGGTCAACGCCGTCGCGCCGGGATGGATCGCGACGCCGCTGACCGCGCCGGTGCAAGCGGACGCGCGTAAAGAGCCAGGCGATCCTCGCGCGCACGCCGCTTTCCGCTGGGGCGAGCCCGCTGGATGTCGCCGGTGCGGTCGACTTCCTCGTTTCTCCCGCGGCACGCTTCGTGACCGGCGCCGTGCTGTCGGTCGACGGCGGCTACCTGATCGCGTGAGGACCATGAGCCCATGGGGACCGCGATCCGATATCTGAAGCAGGGCGACTGGAAGCGGGCGCACGCGATCGTGCAGGACGACGAATCCACGTTCGGCTGCTGGGCGCACGGCATCGTGCACATGATGGAAGGCGACATCGGCAACGCGCGCTATTGGTACCGGCGCGCGCATCGTGCTCTATCCGGCAGGCAACGACGCCGCTGCCGAGGTCGCAGTGCTTGCGCAGCGTGGAAGGCCGCACGCCGCCGAAGGAGCGACGTCGTGAACGCACCCTTGATCGCGCCAAGCCCGGCATCCGGCCCGAGATCGCCGTTGGCGCGATCCCCGACGACGAGCGCGTGTGGGTACCGCAGGCGCAGGACGTGTGGTTCCGGCCGCTGCTGCTGAACACGGTGAACGGCGGCTGGTGCAACCTGCTTCGCGTTCGCAAGAGCGGCGTGCTGAACCGGCATCGCCATCCGATGGTCGTCGTCGGCTACGTGATCAAGGGCCGCTGGCGGTACCTCGAGCACGACTGGGTCGCCGAGGAGGGCAGCTTCGTCTACAAGCCGCCGGGCGAGGTCCACACGCTGATGGTCCCGGACGACTGCCCGGAGATGATCACGTTCTTCAACATCAGCGGCGCGATGATCTATCTCGACGGCGACGGCCGGCAGATCGGCTACGAGGACGTCTGGAGCAAGATCGAGATGTGCAGGCGGCACTACAGTGACGTCGGGCCATCCTTCCGCCCCTCGACGCTCGTCCCTCGGTACTTCGTCCTTCGTACTTCGTACTTCCGAGTTCCGGTGACACTTCCCCCGTGTCTGCCCTTCGTCGGTTCTTCGACGTCCGGCCCGGAGAGGGCCGGCTCGTCGCGCTGACGTTCCTGTACGTGGCGCTGGCGGTGGCGTCGTTCCTGCTGGCCAAGCCGATTCGAAACGGGCTGTTTCTGTCCACGTACGGCGCCTACAAGCTCGTGTACGTCTACGTCGCGGTCCCGATCGTGCTGTCGATCGGCCTGCCGCTCTACACGCGGCTCGTGGCGCGCGTCGGGTCGCGGAAGGTGGTCACGGGATCGCTGGTGTTCTTCAGCCTGAACGTGGTCGGGTTCTGGTACGCGTTCCGGCTCGGGGAGGTGCCGGGCCTGCCGGCGATCTTTTACGTCTGGGTGAACTGTTTCGGCATCATCGCGCCGGTGCAGGCGTGGACGTTCGCCACCTCCACGTTCGACACCCGACAGGCGCGGCGGCTGTTCGGGCTGATCGGAAGCGGTGCCAGCCTGGGCGCGATTCTCGGCGGGCTGCTGGCGCGCGAGCTGGCGCGGCGACTGGGGACGATCAACCTGCTGCTGGTGCTGGCGGCACTCATCCTGCTGGCCGCGTTCGTCGTCAACGTGGCCTGGTACGTCCGGCGGCGCGTGGGCACGGTCTCGGCTGGACGGACCCGGGCGATGACGCTGGCCGAATCCTTCACCCTGGTGCGATCGTCGCCGTACCTCGCCCTCATCGCGGGCATGGTGTTCGTGGTGGCCATCGTCACGCAGTGGACGCAGTTCCAGTTCAGCCTGGCGGCAGAGGCGCGATATGCGGGCGATCCCGATCGGTTGACACGCTTCTTCGGCACCGTCAATTTCGGCCTCGGCTTCGTCGCCTTCGTGATCCAGCTGTTCGCCACCGGCCCGGCGCTGCGGCGGTTCGGCGTCGGCGCCACCGTCCTGCTGCTCCCGATCGCGCTCGCCACCGGCTCGATGCTGACCGTGATCTGGCCCGGGCTGCTGTTCGTCGTCGTCACCAACGCCTTCGACCAGGCGTTCCGGTTCTCGATCGACAAGGCGACCTTCGAGCTGCTCTATCTGCCGCTGCCGACCGGCGTGAAGACCGGCGTGAAGGGCGTCATCGACCTGATAGTCAACCGGCTGGGGGACGCGCTCGGAGGCATCATGCTCGGCATCGCCACGCAGGGATTCAGCCTGTGGCTCGTGATGATCCCCGGCGCCGGTCTGGGCCTGAGGGGGCTCGCGGCGATCACGGCGGTGCTGGCGCTCGTGTGGGTCGGCATTGCGGTGGCCCTGCGCCGCGGCTACGTGCAGGCGATCACCGACAGCATTCACCAGTATCGACTGGACGTCGAGCGCGCGTCGGCGCCGGTTCTCGATCGGTCCGTCACCGCGGCGCTGGTCGGCACGCTCGAGAGCGCGGATCCCGAGGCGATTCTCTTCGCGCTGCGCGCCTTCGAGCTCCAGCACCGTGGGGCGCCGCATCCGGCGGTGCGCACGTTGCTCGATCATCCCTCTGGCAGGGTGCGCGCGCGCGCGCTCGCGCTCCTCAACGCGGCCGGCGATCGCTCGGTGCTGCCGCGAGTCGAGCCGCTGCTGCGCGACCCGGACCTGCACGTGCGCACGGAGGCGCTGCTCTACCTCGCCTATCACGCCCGCATCGATCCGCTCGAGCGCATTCAGTCGATCGGCGACTTTCCCGACTACTCGATCCGCGCCGGCATGGTCGCGTTCCTGAGCCAGCCTGGCCGGCTCCAGAATCTCGACGCGGCGCGGGTGCTGCTCGCGGGCATGGTGGAGGAGCACGGCGCCGAGGGGCAGCGGGCGCGGCACGAGGCCGCCACCCTCCTCGCACGGCTGCCGAACGAGTTCGGGGCCGAGCTCGCGACGCTGCTCGCGGACGAAGACGATGAGGTGGTGCGCGCGGCGCTGTCGTCGCTCGGCGAGCTGCGCCGACCCGATCTCGCCGGCCTGGCGATCACCCGTCTCGAGGATCCGGACCTGGCCGAACCGGCGCGCGATGCGCTCGCGGGCATCGGGCCACCAGGCCTGACGGCGCTGGCGGCGGCGCTCGCCGACTCCAACGAGCCGCTGGCGATTCGGGAAGCGATTCCCGCCGTGGTCGCGCAGATCGGCACGCCGGCCGGCCAGCGACTGCTCGTCGACAACCTGCTGCAGCACGACGTCAGGCTGCGCCTGCGCATCATCGGCGCGCTGAACACGCTGCACAAGATGCATCCGGACATCGACGTGGACCGCCAGGCGGTCGAGATGGTGTTGATGGCCGAGATCATGGGCCACTACCGCTCGTACCAGATCCTGGGCTCGCTGGGCGACGCGTTCGAGGATGCCGACCCGGTGGCGCAGGCGCTGCAGATGTCGATGCAGCAGGAAGTCGAGCGCATCTTCCGGCTCATGTCGCTGCGGTGGCCCGAGTTCGACATGCACAGTGCCTATGTCGGCCTGACGTCGCCGAACGCGGCCGTGCGCGCCAACGCCCTCGAGTTCCTCGACAACATCCTCAAGCCGCAGGTTCGCAGCCTCGTCGTGCCGTTGCTGGACGCGCAGGTGGCGACCGGCGAACGGGTGCGGATCGCGAACGAGGTGCTGGGGACCTCGGTGGACACGCACGAACAGGCCGTCTCGGCGCTGGTCGCGAGCGACGATCCCTGGCTGCGCTCCTGCGGCGTCTACGCCGTCGGATTGCTCCGTCTGCAAGCGCTCGAGCCCGAGCTCGACCGGCTCGCGCAGCATGCCGATCCGCTGCTTCGCGACATGGTCCGTACCGCGAAGGCCCGGCTGGCCGGACGGACGGGTCTCACCGACCATCCGCCGTCGGAGGACGCCTCATCGTGGTCCTCGCAGGAAGGGATGGGGGTGGGGTGACTTGATGCTTGAAAGTACGAGAGTACAAAGTACGAGGTACGAACAGTACCAGGTAGGAAGTGTTTAGAGCCGCTCCGCCTGCGGGCTGGCGGACCCCTGGGGAGCCTCGCTCGCCCGCTGGTCATCCTCGACCACCTGGCGCAACGCGGCGACGACGTCGGGGTCGAACTGCAGCCCCGCCTGACTCTCGATCTCCCGGAGCGCTTCGTCTACCGGCCACGGGTCCTTGTAGGGCCGCTGGTGCGTCAGCGCGTCGAAGACATCTGCCACGGCGACGATGCGGCTGACGAGCGGGATGGCTTCGCCGCTCAGGCCCTGGAGATATCCGTTGCCGTCCCAGCGTTCGTGATGGGTCAGCGCGATCTGTTCCGCCATCTGCAGCAGCAGATGTGAGCTTGCCGGACAGGATGCGCGCGCCGATCGCCGTGTGGGCCTTGATGACGTCGTACTCGTCCTGGGTCAGCTTGCCCAGCTTGAGCAGGATGTTGTCGGGGACGCCGATCTTGCCGACGTCGTGCAGCGGCGCGGCGAGCCGCAGCGTGCGCGCGAGCGTCGGCGGAAGACCCAGCACTTCCGCGATCCGCGCCGAGATGGCGCCGACTCGCTGGGTGTGCTGCATCGTGTCGTCGTCGCGGAACTCCGCGGTCCGGCCGAGCCGCTCGAGGATCTCGAGCTGCGCGTCCTCCAGCTCGCGGCGGCGCTGCGCGACCTTGTCCTCGAGCACGTCGTTCTGGCGCTGGAGCGTCAGATAGAGCGAGCGGGCTTCGAGGAGGTTCTTGATCCGGAGCACCACCTCCAGCGGATCGAAGGGCTTGCCGAGGAAGTCCTTGGCTCCGGCCGACAGGGCGCGCTGTTTCGAGGTCGGGCTGAGGTCGCCCGTCAGCACGAGCACCGGCACGTAGGCATCGGCGGGGACGTGCGCATTGAGCTGCTCGAGGACGCCGAGCCCGTCGAGCTGGGGCATGTGCAGGTCGAGCACCACGAGATCGGGCTTGTACTGAATGAAGAGCTCGACGGCCTTGAGCGGATCCGTGGTGCTGACGAACGACGTGTACCCGGCGTTGGACAGGACGCGCTCGAGCACGCGGAGATTGCTCTCCTGATCGTCGACGATGAAGATGGTCGCAGACCGTCCGATGTCGTTGGGGTCCAGCGATCCCGAACGCCCGGCGTCGATGCTGCGCATCGGTGTACTCATTCGCTCAGTCAGTCCCGCCCGGCGTTCCGCCGCTGGCAATCGTCGCCAGCGTGGCTCGATCGATATTACCCCCGCTCAGCACGCAGACGACGGTCTTGCCGGCAAACTGATCGGCCCGCTGGGTGAGGGCCGCCAGAGAGGCGGCGCCCGCGCCCTCTGCCAGGGTGTGGGCGGCGCTGAGCGCCAGCCGCACACCGGAGGCGAGCTCGTCTTCGTCGAGGACGACGAGATCGTCCAGTCCTTCGGCGCGGGAGAGGATGCCGAACGGCAGGTCGAAGGTCACACGCGTCGCAATGCCCTCGGCAAACGTGTGCATCCGCTCGGCCTGGACGCGCGTTCCGGTCCGCCACGAGCGGGCGAAGGCGTCGGCCCCCGCCGCCTGGACGCCGACGATGCGGGCCGGCGCGCCCAGCGCGTTGCGAACCGTCACGAGCCCCGACGCGCCGCTGCCGCCGCCGATCGGGACGAAGACCGCGGCGGCCTCGGGCAGCGCCTCGAAGATCTCCAGCGCGTAGGTGGCGACGCCCGCAATCAGGAGCGGTTCGTCGGCCGAGTGGATGTAGCGAACCGTGCCGCCCGTCGCGATCCGCTCGACCTCCTCGCGCGCCTCGTCGAAGTCACGCCCGTGCTCGACGACCTCCGCCCCCCACGCACGCATGGCGGCGTTCTTGTCGGGATTGTTGCCCCGGGGCACGTAGACGCGGCACTGCACGCCGAGCCGCTGACAGGCGTAGGCGATCGACTGGCCGTGGTTGCCCGTGGACGCCGTGACAACCGGGCGGAGCGGGCCGGCTTCGGCTTCGGCGAGCATCAGGTTCAGGCCCCCGCGCACCTTGAACGCTCCTGTCGGCAGGTGGTTCTCGTGCTTGATCCACACGTCGCAGCCCAGCGCCGCGCCGGCGAGTGGATGACGGGCGAGCGGCGTCTCGGGCAGCACCCCCTTCAGGCGCGCGCGCGCACGATACACATCACGTAGCGACGGGGGAGTCATGGTCGGGAGGCGGGTCGGCCGAGGGTACGCTTTCGACAGGCTCGTCGTCGAGCGCTCGCAGGCGCTGGTACAGATAGGAGGCCAGCAGCAGGAGCAGCCCCAGCCCGATGACGCTCAGCATGCGGAATACGCGATCGAGACGCGCAAGATCGACGAAGAACACCTTCGCCATGGTGACGGCGAACAGTCCGATCGCCAGGTACCGGATCGGCCGATACCGCCATCGCAGGCCGGCGGCCACGAGCGCGACCGCATAGCTGGCCCACGCCAGCGAGAGCGTCAGCTGAAGCGCAAGCCAGCTCGATCCGATCGCGCCGGGACGCTCGCCGATGGCCCACGCCCGCGCGGCGAAGAATGCCGTGACCTCGGATGAGATCACCGCGAGGACGAGCACGTGGCCGACGATGACCAGCATCGCGACGATGCCGGCCCTTGCCGGCGTGCGGGCGCGGCGATGGAGCGCCGCCGTCGCGAACAGCATGGCGACGACGAAGAGGCTGGTCAGCGTGCGGGCGTTGAGCACGGGCCACACGTTGACGGCGGCGGCGGTGGCCAGACGATCGGCGGCCAGCAACGTCGCGACCAGCAGCAGGCCCAGCCCCGCGCCACGCAGCCAGCCGCGGCCGGCGCGCAGCCCGAGATAGGCGATCGCGGCCCCTTCCGCCGCGAGCGAGACCGCCAGCCAGGGGCCCCGGAACTCGAGCGCGACCGCCACAGCTACGAGCGCCGCTGAGAGCGCCGTCGCATGGAGGGCCGCTTCGGTGTGCCAGCGCCGACCGGCGACGGCGAGACCGCCGTAGAGTGCTGCCAGGCCGAAGGCGAGCGTCGGCACCGAGACCAGCGCCCGCGGCGACGCCAGCGCCCAGAGACAGGCGAGCATCCACAACCCGTGCCCGTGGAGCAGCACGATCTCCGGCGCGGGCATCGCCGGCCGCTCATCGTCGAGCGCCTGGATCTGCGAAATGAGATGCACGCCGAAGATCGCGACGATCGTGATCCAGGCGCCCGGCAGCCAGCCGGGCGCGACGCGGCCCGACGCGATGTCGAGGCACGGCGCGGCGGCGCCCAGCCAGACCAGCAACCGCAGCCACGGCTGGCGGAGGTGGCCAGCGGCAATCGTGCCGGCGACGCTGAACCCGATCAGATACACGAAGAGCGCGAGGCGATGCGGCCGCAGAATCGCGAGCGAACCGATGTGGTAGATGACCGGGAAGATCGCCAGCAGCACTGACGTCGAGCGAGGCCATCGGGCCCTCGGCCCGCTGGTTCTCGTGCCGCACGCGCAGAAACAGCACGAGGAACAGCGTCAGGAAGAGCTCGGTGATCCAGTACTCCCGCCGGTCGTAGTCGCGAGTCGCCCATCCGTACAGCGTGACGAGGGTGAGCGCGTAGCTGACGAGGACCAGCGCCGGCCATGCACGGCGCCGCGCCAGGTACAGCGTGCCGCAGACGAGGATGACGTCGTAGGTGAAGAGAGTCACCTGCGATCGCGCGCCGCCGCCGACGAGGAAGGGCACCAGAAACCCCACGGCGATCGACAGGATCGCGAGCGGCTGCGATCGCTGGCGATCCGCGAGGACGGCCCCCGCCAACGTCACCGCCGCCATGGCGACGAAGGTCGGCCCGCGATCGACGAGCCCATACCAGTGATGCGCCGCGTAGAGCGACAGGTAGAGCGTGCCGATGCCGCCACCCGTCAGGGCCTGACCGAATTGCGGCAGCCCGCGGGCGACGAAATGCCATCCCGCCCCGGCGAGTCCGAGCCCGGCGCTCAGGCCGAGCAGCACGCGCACTGGCGGCGCGATCCAGTCGTTGTCGAACGCGTACTTGATGAAGTAGCTCAGACCCAGCACCAGCGTTGCGACCCCGAGATAGAGCAGCCACCGGGCGCCAATCTGTGTTTCGAGCGTTTCGGAGCCTGCCGTTCGGGGAACGCCTGATGGCCCGGATGTCGAAAACGGAAGCTCCGGCGCCGGAACTGCGCGCGGCCCTTCACCAGATTCGATGGGAACGGGCGGCACCGCAAACGCAGGCGAGTCCGCCGGCACGCCGGCTGTGGAAGCCGCGACGTTCCGAAGTCCGGCAGACGGGATGAGCACCGGCGCCTGCACGCCGTCGGCAACGGCGCCGGAGAGTTCGGCGCCGCCAGCGGTGCCGCCTTCGCCGGTCGGCGTCGGCATGCCGCTGGCGATCGGTCGAGAGCCTCCCGGCGGAGCGCCTTCGAGCCCGGCGAGGCGCACGCGCAGCGCCTCCAGCTCGTCGCGGACGCGCGCGAGCGATCGCGCCGTCCCGATCGCGCGTCGCAGCGCCAGCAGGGCGACGATGAGTACGACGATGAGCCAGAGCTCCATCATGCGTTCGAAGGCGGGCCCAGCGTCTCGATCGCCGGCGATTCCGGCCAGACCGGCAACGGCGGCGCGGCATACCCTGCGTGCGCCAGCGCTGACTGATAGAGCGACGTCGTGGACGCGTAGGTGAGAAGCTTCAGAAACACCCGGCCCAGTATGTAGACGCTGCCGGCCAGGAGACCGACGCGCGCCCACGGCAGCGGACTGCCGGGCCCGGGGACCACGATCGCGTAGGTGCCCGCGAGCGCCACGCAGCAGCGCGCCCAGCAGCAGATAGAGTCCGGCCAGCGTGCGCGCCGTGCGCACCGCAAAGCGGGCGCCGGCCACCAACGCGAACACGGCGCTGCGACGATCCTCGACGACCATGCGCACGCGGGCGCAGTCGGCCACGATCGTCACCGCCGCGAACGACAGCAGGCCGGGAACGCTCAGGCCCAGGGCCCAGGCAAACGCCGCCCGCTCGGACGCGAGGTCGCGCGTGACCGACTCGAAAACCAGGCTCGCGAGCCAGCCGTACGTGCCGACCACCAAGCGCGTAGAGCACGACCACGCCCGCGTTCAGCCGCAGCAGCCGGAAGCACGAACCGCCGCAGGCGCCGAAGAATCCCCGCGCATGAAGCGGCCGCATCCGGGCATAACGATCGATGATCCCGCCCGAGAGGAACGTGCCGACCAGCCACCAGCCGATCGCGAGCAGCCCCGACGCTCTCGACGCGGGTGTGGCCGGCGCACGCGCGGCGAGCTCGACGGCGTCGCTGAAGTTGCGGAGCACGGCGGCGCCACCGGCCGTCGAGGTGCTGACGTCGGAGGCAAGTCCGGTAGCCTGCGCCCCGAACTCCCGGAGCCATTCGAGCTGGCCGCCGCGGGCGACCGCCTCCGCCGTCGTGCTCGCTCCGAGGTGGTCGGCCATGGCGCCGTGCACCAGCCATGCCCCCGGCGCGGTGATGAGCAGCAGCACCGCGTAGACGCCGGCCAGGAGGGCGGGCGCCGCTCTCACGCGGGCGATGCCGTCACGACAGGCGCTGAGCGGGGTGGCCGGGCGTGTCATCGGAAGAATATGGGGGACGATCACTGCGATGGGCTGCTAGAAGGCGAAGCCAAACGTCAGCAGCCGGTCCTGCAGCCAGATGAGCCACGGATACGACCAGGTGGCCGCCGCCTGGCGGGCGGCGGGCGCGAGCGTCCGGCCGTTGTTGGTCTGGTTCACATCGAGCCGCAGGACGCGGTCCGGATCGGCCTCGGCGGAGACGGCGGGCGACGCCTTGCGGTAGCGGTATGCGCGCCAGCGATCGCGCCCGTCCCAGTGCTCGCGCACGCGCTCGCCGTTCTCGAACACGACCGCGACGTCGATGGGGAACACGGCCTCGCCGAGCCGCCGGACGACGACGGTCGTCTCGTAGGTCGCGGCCCCGCTACTCCGACGGGAAGACCCGCCGGCCGGCGCGAGCGGCCGCCCATCGTCATCGAGGCCCTCGATCTCGACCGGGACGCTGGTCAGGCTCGACACCCCGTAATCGAATTCGTTCGCCGAGCGATGAACCTGGTCGAAGAACCAGGTCAGGTCGCGGCCGCTGATCTCGTTGGCCACCGCGAAGAAATCTGCGGGCGCGGGATGCCGATAACGCCAGCGCTCGAAGAACGTCGCGAGGATGCGCTGCAGCGTCGGCCAGCCGAGCAGGCGTTCGAGCGTGTGCAACCAGAGCGCGGTCCGGTTGTAGGTGATCCCGCGGGCTGTCGCCGGGAAGTACTGCCACGTCGGTCGGCTCTGGACGTCGCTCTCCGCCGTGCGCCTGTAGGCGGATATCCCGTCGTGCGCCGCCCGCGTCAGCGGGAGGCTGCGATGCACCCACGGGATGAAACCTCCGAAGAAGCGATCACTGTAGAAGTTCGGCGTGAACCGTTCGGCGATCACGCGTGCGGTGGCGAAGGTGTTCAGCCCCTCGTCGAGCCAGGCATGGTCCACCTCGTTGTTGGCGACGAGCCCGTACCAGAACTGATGGCCCGCCTCGTGTACGGTCACCGCCTCGGGGTCCAGCACCCCGACCGGCGCGAGCCAGCGCGTCCCGGCCGTGAAGATCGTCGGGTACTCCATGCCATCGGCGCCGCTCTGCCAGGCCGGATCGACAATCGTGACGTGGCCGTAGGGGTACGGCCCGAACCATTCCCCGTAATGACGGAGGGCAGCCCGCGTGGCTTCGAAGTGCCGGTCCGCCTGGTCGGCGTGTTCCGGTTGCAGCAGCAGCCGCATGGTGACCGGTGGCAGCTTCGGGTGCTCGAAGCGCGCCCGCCGCTCGACCATGTCGGGGCTCGTCACCCACGCGAAATCGTGAACATCGTCCTCCACGAAGCGGTGGGTCGCCAAACCGCCGCGTACCTCGCGTGAGTGCTGCCGGCCGGTCGCGCCGACCACCCAGCCCTCTGGCACGGCGATGCGGACATCGTAGGTGCCGTAGTCGGCGTAGAACTCGGTCGCGGCGTGGAACTGCCGGGAGACCCAGCCCGCCTCCTCGAGGACGGCGATCTTCGGGAACCAGTGGGCGAGAAAGTAGAACGAGCCGACACGGCCCGTGCGTGCGACGGTGCGGGGCACGCGCGACGTCCAGTCGATGGCGACGTTCACCGTGGCGCCGCCGCCGACGGACTGCGGCAGGGCGACGGCCGCCACGGTCCGATCCTGCGGGTTGTCATCGTCTGGTGCCAGGAAGCGGATCGTGGACGTGAGATCGATGGGCGGCGAGGCACCGACGCCGAGGAGCCGCACCGCGGTGAGGTCGATGGCGCCCCACCCGTCTGCGGCCGGTGCGGCGCTGCTGCCAGGAGGCTCGCCGAGCGCCGACTCGCGCAGCCACGTGGAATCGGTACGCCGCCACGCGTTCCAGTACAGGTGCAGGCGCAGCTCGGACGTCGGGTTCGGCGTCGTGTTGCGCCAGGTGACGACCTCGCGTCCGGTCAGCGTGTGCGTGGCCGGATCGAGCGTCACGTCGATCGAGTAGCTGGCGTTGCGCGGCGAGGCGGCGTCGGTGGCGACGAGCGGCGTGGTCGGCGCGCGCGGGCCAATCGTCGGCGCGGCGCCCGGCCCCGGCGTCTGGGCGTCGAGCACCAGTCCCCCGATCCCGACCGCGGTCGCGAACAGCGCGGCGAAGCGCGGACGTCGGTGGAGACGCTGAACACCCATGGATCGGGCTGATGCTACAACAAACTCGCGGCTCGACCGGCTGAACCCCAAGGACCCGCGGGCCGTCACGCTATAATGTGCGCTTTGCACGCAGCCGCCGACTCCCTTCCTTACCTTCTTTCCTGCAATCGGCGGACGTTCATTCCCAGGAGTCATGGATGTCACTTCGTGTACTGCACGTCGGGCTCGGACCGATCGGCACTGCGGTCGTCCGGCAGGTCGCGTCGCGCAAGGGGTTCGTCGCCGTCGGGGCCGTGGACATCGATCCCGGCAAGGTTGGCAAGGATCTCGGTGAAGTGGCAGGTGCCGGGCGCCGCTTGCGCGTGCCGGTGTCAGAGAATCTCGCGAAGACGATCCGGAAGACCCAGCCCGACGCGGTCGTCCTCTGCACGAGCTCGTCGCTCGAGCGCATTGCGCCACAGGTCGAAGAAATCCTCGGGTTCAGGATTCCCATCGTCTCGACGACCGAGGAGCTGTCCTATCCCTATTACTCGAACCGCCGCTTGGCGCGACGGCTCGATCGCGCGGCCAAGAAGGCCGGTGTGGCCGTCCTCGGCACCGGCGTCAATCCCGGCTTCGTGATGGATGCCTTGCCGATCACGCTGACGGGGGTGTGCGAACGGGTGGATCGGGTGTTCGTGGATCGGGTCCAGGACGCACGCATCCGCCGGTTGCCGTTCCAGCAGAAGATCGGATCGGGTCTGAGCCCGGCGGAGTTCCAGGCCAGAGTGGATGGCGGCACCGTGCGGCACGTCGGGCTGACGGAATCGGTGGCGATGATCGCCGACGCGCTCGGGTGGAAGCTCGAGCGGATCACCGACGAGATCGTGCCGAAGATTGCCGCGAAGACGGTGTCGAGCCCGTTCCTGACCGTCAGGAAGGGCCAGGTCTGCGGCATCATCCAGGACGGTGTCGGCTACCGTGATGGCCAGGCGGTCATCACGCTGCACATGGAGGCCTATCTGGGCGCGCCCGAGTCCTACGATGCCGTCCGCATCGACGGCTCGCCAGCGCTCGACATGAAGCTCGCCGGAGGGGTGCATGGCGACGTTGCCACCGCCTCGATCACCGTCAATTCCATTCCGAAGGTGATCGACGCGCCTGCCGGCCTGCACACCATGCGCAGCCTGCCCATCCCGTCTTTCGCGGGGTAACCGTTCGTCAGTCGTCACTGGTCGTTCGTCACTGGCATGAGTCCCACCGTGTGGCCTGGCGCCGCCTATCCGCTCGGCGCCACGTTCGACGGCCGGGCACGAACTTCTCGCTGTTCTCCGAGGTCGCAACCGGGTCGAGCTGTGCCTGTTCGACGCCGAGGGGCGCGAGACGCGCGTCACCCTGCCCGAGGTCGACGCCTTCTGCTGGCACGGCTACGTGCCGGGGATCGGGCCGGGCCAGCGCTACGGGTTTCGGGTCCACGGCCCGTGGGCGCCGGACGCAGGGGCATCGCTGCAATCCGGCGAAGCTGCTGCTCGATCCGTACGCCAGGGCGATTGACGGCAACGTCGTGCTGGAACGAAGCCGTGTTCGGGTACCGCTTCGGCGATCCCGACGGTGCGCGCGACGACAGCGACAGCGCGCCTTTCGTGCCGAAGGCGCGTCGTGGTCGATCCGGCCTTCGACTGGGCAGGACGATCGCCGCCACGGCGTCCGCTGCACCAGAGCATCATCTACGAGGTGCACGTCAAGGGTTTCACCGCCCGGCATCCGGCGCTGCCGCCGGACGTTGCGAGGCACCTACGCCGGCCTCGCGCATCCCGCCGTCGTCGATCATCTGGTGAAGCTCGGCGTCACCGCCGTCGAGCTGATGCCCGTCCACCAGTTCGTCCACGATTCGCGTGCTCGTCGAACGCGGGCTGCGCAACTACTGGGGCTACAACACGATCGGCTTCTTCGCGCCGCACGGCGAGTACGCGTCGGCCGGCCAGAACGGCGAACAGGTGCGCGAGTTCCGCGACATGGTCCGGACGCTGCACCGCGTCGGGCATCGAGGTGATTCTCGACGTGGTCTACAACCACACCGCCGAGGGCAACCATCTCGGGCCGACGCTGTCGTTCAAGGGGATCGACAACGCGGCCTACTACCGGCTGGTCGCCGACCGGCGCCAGTTCTACATGGACTACACGGGGACGGGCAACACGCTGAACATGCGTCACCCGCACGTCCTGCAGCTGCTGATGGACTCGCTGCGGTACTGGGTGCTCGAGATGCACGTCGACGGCTTCCGCTTCGACCTGGCGGCGACGCTCGCGCGCGAGCTCCACGCCGTCGATCGGCTGTCGGCGTTCTTCGATCTGATCCAGCAGGACCCCGTCGTCTCGCAGGTGAAGCTGATCGCCGAGCCGTGGGACGTCGGCGAGGGCGGCTATCAGGTCGGCAACTTCCCGCCGCAGTGGTCGGAGTGGAACGGCAAATACCGCGACACCGTCCGCGACTACTGGCGCGGGCAGGATCAGACCCTCGCCGAGTTCGCCTCGCGCTTCACCGGCAGCTCGGATCTCTACGAGTCGTCCGGGCGCCGGCCGCTCGCCAGCATCAACTTCGTCACGGCGCACGACGGCTTCACGCTGCGCGACCTCGTCTCCTACAACGAGAAGCACAACGAGGCCAACGGCGAGGGCAACGCCGACGGCGAAAGCCACAATCGATCGTGGAACATGGGGGTCGAAGGCGAGACCGACGATCCGGCGATCACGGTGGCGCGGCGACGGCAGCAGCGCGAATTTCCTCGCCACGCTGTTCCTGTCCCAGGGCGTGCCGATGCTGCTCGCCGGTGACGAGATGGGCCGCACGCAGCGCGGCAACAACAACGCCTACTGCCAGGACAACGAGGTGTCCTGGGTCGACTGGCGTGACGTGGACGAGGCGCTGCTCGCCTTCACCCGCCGGTTGATCTCGGTTCCGTCGCGGCGCATCCGGTCCTTCTAGCGCCGGCGCTGGTTCCAGGGCCGGCCGCATCACGGGTCGGGCGTGAGCGACATCGGGTGGTTCAAGCCCGATGGCCTCGAGATGTCGGAAGACGAATGGGCGGCGGGCTTCTCGAAGTCGCTGGGCGTCTTCCTCAACGGCCGGGCGATTCCGAGCCGGGGGCCGCGCGGCGAGCGCATCGCTCGACGACAGCTTCTACGTGATCTTCAACGCGCTACCACGAGCCGCATGACTTTCACCCTGCCCGGGCCGGCCTGGGGCCGCCGCTGCCAGGTGGAGCTCGAGACGCAGCCGAATCGACGCGCCACCGGCGACGCCGGGCGGATCTACCGCGCAGGCGAGGAGATCGATGTGGTCGCGCGATCGGTGACGGTGTTGCGGTACGTGACGTAGTCAGTTCGGTCAGCCGCATCCTCGCCGACGGCCGGCCGAGGACCGACGATGCGCTTCACTCCACCCGGTACACGCTCTCAGCGGAAGACACGACGAAGCCGCCCCGGGGGTGAAGGGCGACGCCGATGAGCGACGGGACCGGCGATGATGCACTCGGGCTCGTCGTGTCCCGGCGTGAGCCGGTAGATCCCGCTCGTCCCCGCGAGCGCTTCCGCGACGTAGATGGCGCCCTGGGCGTCGATCGCCAGACCCTGCGGGCGGCCGAAGGCGCGCGAGACGACCGTGACGTCGCCCTGGCGGCCGACGCGGTAGAGCAGATCGCGCGTCGCCAGTGTCGGTGCCGTCACGTACAGCGCGCCGTCGACGGCGTTCCAGGCGAGGTGATACGCCGCGACGCTCGACGGCAGCGACGCGAACGCGATCGGCCCGCCCGTCCGCCCGATGCGGAAGATCGTGCCCGATCGATCGCCCGACGAACAGCGTGCCGTCACCGTCGAAGGCGAGTCCGCACGCGACTCCCAGGTCGCTGACGCCACGACCTCCGCCTGGCCCTGCTCGTCGATGCGCGAGACCGTGCCGTCGAACCGGCTCGAGACGTGCAGCCGTCCCTGCTGGTCGAAGGCCATCGACGTCGCGTTGGTGATGCCGGTCACGAACACATCGCGCAGGCCGTCGTCGTCGAGCCGGTAGATCGAGACGCTCGATTGCTGCCCGCGCGGACCGCTGTAGGTGACATAGATGCGGCCGTCGCGATCGACGACCGGGCTGTCCACCTGATGAAACCCGGTGGCGAGCCGGCGCCCGACGTCGAGGTACGCCGTCCGCGCCCGGCGCGCCCTCCAGCGTGATCGGCCTGCGCTCCCTGCGGTCGTGCCGTCGGGCACGATCAGGGTGAGCCGGCGACTCGAGGCGAATGCCACCGTCGCACCGCGCGCCGCCGATGCGTCACCCCCGGCATGCCGGACAGTCCGATGTCGAGGCCCGTGACCTCGAGCCGGACGCGTCCGCCTTCGACCGCGCGATGCGGCGTCAGATCCGACGACGCTAGGCAGGGAAAGGGCCACGCTGCGTCCCACTTTGCGCGTCCCCGGCGCATCAACTCACTCGTCGTCGAGCTCGACGTTCCAGTAGAGATAGTCGCGCCAGCGAGTCGGGCGTGGCCCGCACGCCCGATCGTGATCCGCAGGGCCGGCGCGCGGTCCGGACGCCGCGGCTGGCGAACCAGCCTCATGTGCGCCTGCTCCGGCGTGCGTCCGCCCTTCTTGCGGTTGCACGTGATGCAGCAGGTGACGATGTTCTCCCAGTCCTTCCGGCCGCCGTGCGCGACCGGCACGACATGGTCGAACGTGAGATCGGTCGTCGACGACGCGTGACCGCAGTACTGGCAGGTGTAATGGTCGCGCGCGTAGATGTTGGCACGCGAGAAGGGCACGTAGTCGAACCTGCGCCTGATCCTCACCCGCCGGAGCAACCGGATGACCGACGGCAGACGGAACGTGAACGACACCGCGCGGACTTCGCGGTCGTAGACCGAGATGATCTCGACCTTGCCCTGGACCCAGAGCGTCACGGCCTTCTGCCAGTTGACGATCTTGAGGGGCTCGTAGGTGGCGTTCAGGAGGAGCGTCTGCTCCATGGCGATCAGTTTCCCGCTGGCACGATTTTTCCCATTCTCTCCGAACTGCTGGGATCTGTCAAGGCACGGCCGTTGTAACAGGCTGGTAAATAAGGGCTTATTCGCATGGGTTCACGGTGGACCGATCGCGGGCCGGTTGAACTTGTCCAACGCCGGCCTCCGCGAGCTTGATACCGGCGGCCATGGCGAGCACGAAGACGATGACGCTCGAGGCGCCCGATGCCAGCGCCGTGACCGCCGGGCCCGGGCACACACCCACGAGGCCCCAGCCCAGTCCGAACACAGCCGTTCCCGCGAAGAGCCGCGCGTCGAGATCGTTCCGCCGCGGCAGGACCAGCGTGCCGGCGAGGAGCGGACGGCCACGCCGGACGCTCACGCGATACAACAGGCCGAACGTGACAACGGCGCCAAGCATCACCAGCGCGAGCGCGGGGTTCCAGTCGCCGGCCACGTCGAGGAACCCGAGCACGACGTCCGGTCTGGTCATGCGTGCGAGCACCAGCCCCGTCGCGAACAGAAGCCCGGTCAGAAACGCCACCATCAGTCTTGGCATGTCGCGACCTACAACACGTGGCGGCGGACGAAGACGACCCCCATGGCGACCACCATGAAGATCGTGCAGCCGACGACGGATCGCCAGGAGAGGCGTCCGATGCCGCAGACGCCGTGACCGCTCGTGCAGCCGCCGCCGAACCTCGCGCCCCAGCCCACGAGCAGTCCGGCGACAACGAGGAGTCCCCAGGATTCGTCGAAGCCGATGACGGCATCCGGCGCAATCGCTGGCGCGAGGAGTCCGCCGGTCAGCAGACCGCCGAGGAACGCCGCCCGCCAGACGGCGTCGCGCTGCAGGGTCATCGCGCCGGCAACGATGCCGGTGACGCCGCCCATGCGGCCCGTCAACAGGAGGAGCAGGCCCGCCGCGGCCCCAATCAGGACGCCACCGGCGAGCGCGTTGAGGAGATCGATGGTCATCGTTCGGACTCTGAAGATCTCACTGACTCGGTCCGAGAAGCAACGCATGACGCCCCGGCATCCGGGCCCGTGGATTGCGATTACGCTGCTGGCCACGGCGGCGGCGTCGGGCTGCTCGACGAGCGGCGCCGTTCCACGCCCCTTCCCGACGCCCCGGGCCAGGTCTGGCTCCGGGGCCGCGCCTCTCGGGCACGCCACGGTGGCGGCGACCGCCCTCCTCCAGACCGCGCTGGCTCTACAAGGCGCTCCGTACCGCAACGGCGGTGCAGACCCCGGCGGCTTCGACTGCAGCGGGTTCGTGCAGTATGTATTCTCGCAGCACGGCGTCGCACTCCCGCGTACCGTGACCGCCCAGGCCGAAGCCGGCGGGACGGCCGGCGCGCTGCGCGCCGGAGACCTGGTGTTCTTCGCGATCGATCGCTCTGCGATCTCACACGTCGGGATCGCGCTGGGTGCGGATCGCTTCGTTCACGCTCCCAGCTCGCGCGGCGTGGTGCGCGTCGAGCTCCTGAGCTCGCCCTACTGGTCCACGCGGTATCGCGCCGCCAGGCGTGTGCTGGGCGGCTGACCCGGCGCCCCGAGTCTCACGCCGCGAGCGGTTCGTTGTCGAGGCCGGACCTGCGGCCCACGCTGGGGCCGCCGAATCGTCGTCAGGCCGCAGCGCGGCTCGGCGCCGGCAGCCGCCGCGCACCCGACGCGTGGAACGCACGCAGCTCGAGGTCGGCTTCCGTGTACAGGGCAGGTTGAGTGGGCGGGCGGAGCGGCACGATGGTCGTGCCTGCCGGAATCGCGAGCTGGTCCGCGAGTCGATCGAGATATACCTGCGGGTAGGAGGGGAAGTTGCGGAACGTCGTGCCGAGCACGCCGCCATAGCGCGCGTGCAGACCCGCGAAGTCGTAGCGCAGGAAGTCGAAGAGCTGGGGGTCGGGTTTCGACGCCAGATACGCGCGCACCATCTCGGCGACGTTGACGAAGAACGACGCGCCGTGGCACCCGCCCGACTGCCGATCGTTGTCGCCCGCCGTCAGCCGGATTCCCATCCGGGCCGGATCGAAGTGATAGAGCTCGTGGATCACGGTGTCGAGCTTGGCCACCCACGGCTCCGCTGTCGGATGGAACCGTCGCTTGCGCGAATGCCGCAGTGACTGATCGCAGAAGCGGGGGAGCGCGAACGAGACGAGATAGTCGAGCCGACGGGAGTCCACGGCCACGACCGGCGTCTTCGGCACGAACCACTCGGATCGACGGGTGATTTCACCGGTCGCCTGGTCGCGCCAGAAGTAATAGCCGGGGTCGGCCTGCGGCAGGCACAGCGAGTGGCACGTGGCGTAGGGCCCTTCCGCGCGGCTCCGGCCGAAGCGCGCGAAGATCAGGAAGCTTCGCGGGTCGATGAAGGAGAGCGGCTCTACGCGCGCGACGATGTCGCGTGCCAGCAGAGTCAGTCGTGCGGTGTAGTCGATCATCGTCGGAGCGGCCCTCACCATACATCGGCACGAATCGCGCGGACGTGAAGATTTTTGCGGATGGGCTTGATGCTCGTCCGGCTCAGGTTTCCCCGTCGCCGTCGGCGCTCCCGGGCGTTTCGGCGCCTGGCGGAGGACGAGGCGTGGGTAACGGTTCGACGAACGCCGGGGGCGGAGCCGCTGGCAATAGTGGCGGAGCCGGAGCAGATCTCCGTTGCATCCGGCCGAGAATCAGCCGCTGTCGCGCGAGCAGCCGTCGCGGCGGCGCGGCCGGGCTGTAGACACGCGGGTTGATGAGCGAGCCCGCGAGCAGCGCCGCCTGTTCCGTTGACACCGATGCGGCTTGCACACCGAAGTACGTGCGGGCTGCGGCTTCGGCGCCGTAGATGCCGTCTCCCCACTCGACCGTGTTCAGATAGAGCTCGAGAATCCGGCGCTTCGTGAGCGCCGCCTCGAGCAGCCGCGTGATGAGCAACTCGCGGAACTTGCGCGCCGGATTCTTCGACGGCGAGAGGAACAGATTCTTGGCCAGCTGTTGCGTGATCGGTACTGGCGCCGCGCGACAGCTCGAACCGCTCGAGGTTCACCTCGATCGACGCGCGAATCTGTTCGAAGTCGAATCCTTCATGATCGAAGAAGGCGCTGTCCTCGGCGACCAGCACGGCGCGCTTCAGGTTGGCCGACATGCGATCGTCACGGCACCCAGCGCTGATCGCGCTTCACCGGCCGGCCATTTGCGCGCGCCTCGCGCGCTCGCAGCTCGATGAACGCCGTGGTCGCCGGCGGGCTGACCGCCAGCGGGCGCACGTCAGGCAGCGTGACGTACAGCGCCGTGAGATAGACGTACCCGAACGCCGTGCCGGCGAGCACGCCGCGCCAGAGACGCCGCGCGAGCGACGTCGGCGCAGGCCGATGCACCGGACCCGCGGACGGGCGTGATCGGGAAGTGGAACGCCGAGTCACTCCGGGGGCGCCATGGTAGCACTTCGTGCGCGCGGATCGCCTCGCGCGCGGCGGCGTCCGGCGTTCGAATCCGCGTCAGGCGGCGGAGAGCGACGACAGTGCGTCGCCGGCAGCCGCCGTCCCGGTGCCGGGAGGCACCGGGTATCCCTGCGCACGGAGTGCGCGTTCGAGCGCGCTCAGGAACAGCAGGATCAACTGGCTGCTCGATCCGCTGCCCATCAAGCCGACGCGCCAGATGCGGCCCGCCAGCGGCCCCAGCCCGGCGCCGATCTCGATGTTGAACTGCTGCAGCAGATAGTGGCGCACGGCCGCTTCATCGACGCCGTCGGGGACGCAGACCGCATTCAGCGACCACAGCCGCTCGGCTTCGGGTGGCAGCAGTTCGAGACCCATGGCGCCGAGTCCCGCCGCGAGGACCAGGTGGTGCCGGCGATGCCGCGCCCATCGCGCCTCGAGGCCCTCCTCCTCGACCGCGACCAGCGCCTCGCGCAGGGCGTAGACGAGCGGCGCCGCGATCGTGTGATGGTACTGGCGCCCAATCCAGAACTGCTCGATCAGGCGGAGGTCGAAGTAGAAGCTGCGCGACTTCGCCCGACTGCGCGCGCGCGACGAGAACGACACCGGCGCCATGCCGGAGGGCGCGCCGAGCCCCTTCTGACTGCAGCTGTAGCACGCGTCGAGGTGCCATCCGCCGACGTCCACAGGATGCGCGCCGAGCGAGGTGACCGCATCGACGATGAGCATGGCGCCAATCTCGCGCGCCACCTCCGCCACGGCTTCGACCGGATTGAGCACGCCCGTGGACGTCTCGGCGTGCACGACTGCCACGATGTCCGCCGGCGTCAGCTTGAGCGCGCGGCGGACCAGCTCGGGATCCACCGCCCGTCCCCATGTCACGTCGAGCCGCCCGACGATCGCGCCGTAGCGCGCGCACATGTCGAAGAGCCGCTCGCCGAAATAGCCGGACACGATGACCAGGACGTGCGTGCCCTCGCGAACGAGGTTCGCGACGGCGGTCTCCATGCCTGCGGTGCCCGTCCCCGAAATGGCGAGGCTCAAGCCGTCGGCCGGCGCCTGGAAGATCCGGCCGAGACGACCGCGCGCGTCGTCGAGCAGCGCGAGCATGCCGGGATCGAGGTGGCTGAGGATCGGCGCGGCCATCGCACGCATGACCCGCGGCGTGACTGGACTCGGACCGGGGCCGAGCAGGATGCGCTCGGCGTCGGGCAGTTGAGGGGAGGACATGGCTCAGGCCGCCGCCATCACGCTTTGGTACAGCGCCGCGACCTGTCGCCGCAGCGCGTCGGACGCCGGCGGGAGCGGCAGCCTGGGCGTTCCGCCACGGTATCCTGCCGCATCCATCGCCGCTTTCAACCCGGTGACGCCGTGCTCCGTGGTGACGGCGCGCGCGAGCGGTGTGATCGCGCGCTGCAGCACCCGCGCCTCATCGTGCCTGCCGTCGCGAACCAGTCCGTGCAGGCGGACGCACAAGTCCGGGATCACGTTGGCCACGGCGACCACACCGCCATCGGCGCCGAGAGCCAGGCTGGCGTAGAGCGTCGGTGCCGAGCCGACGACAACGGTGAAGCCGTCCGGCGTGCGGGACACGAGATCGGCGACCACGCCGACGTCGCCGCTCGACTCTTTGACGCCGACGATGTTCGGATGCGCGGCGAGCCGCTCGACGGCGGAGACGGGCAGCGTGACTCCCGTCGCCGCGGGGAAGTTGTAGAGCAGGACCGGGACCGGCGACGCATCGGCCACCGCCCGGTAGTGCGCGATCAGCACGTCGGCGGTCAGCTGCGGCTTGAAGGCCGAGGGAGTCAGCACCAGCACTGCGTCCGCGCCCGCTTCAGCGGCGGCGCGCGTCGAGTCCATCGTCTGGCGGGTCGACTGCGCGCCGGTGCCGACGATGAGCAGGCGATCGGAGGGGACGGCCGCGCGTGCGGCCTCCGTGATGCGCGGCAGTTCGTCGCGCTCGATGAATGGCGCCTCGCCGTTCGATCCGAGCACGACCAGACCGCGCAAGCCAGTCCGCATGAGGCGTGTGGCGTTCTCCGACAGCGCTGCGAGATCGAGGTCGCCGCCCGGCGTGAACGGCGTGGCGACGGGCGGCAGGATGCCGTCGAGATTCACCGCGTCATTCTATGCGGAAACCCCGTCGCGCCGGTGCCGGCTGCGTGGCGAGATTCACGCCGAGGACGACCAGCACGATGGCCGGTGCGGCGCTGAGCAGCCAGGGAAAATCGGCCATCGCCCGGATGTCGGCGGCCTCCTGGAGCAGTGTGCCCCAACTCGGCAAGCCGGCGCCGAAGCCGAGGCCCGCGAACGACAGCGTCGATTCGGCGAGGATCGCCGCTGGCAGGAGCTGAAGCGCCTGCGTTCGCACGAACCCTCCAGCCGCCGGCAGCAGGTGCCGCATCACCACGCGAACCGGGCCGGCGCCGAGCGACCGCGCGGCGACCGCATATTCCCGCGCGGCTTCACGCGCGACCACCGCACGGACGCCGCGCGCGACGATCGGCCAGCCCAGGAGCGTGAGCACGATCGTGAGCAGTGCGAACACCGTCGTCGCGTCGAGCACGGGCGGCAGCGACGCCCTGGCCGCCAGCACGACGTACAGCACGGGCAGCACCAGCACCAGCTCCGCGAGCCGCATCAGCAGTCGATCAACGAGCCCCCCGGCGTAGCCGGAGACCGCGCCGACGAGCAGGCCGAGCAGCAGCGAGCCGAGTGAGGCCGCGGCCGCCACGGCGAGGGACACGCGGGCGCCGTGCAGGAGCCGCGACCACACGTCGCGACCGAGGCGGTCGGCTCCGAGCGGCAGCCACGGCTCGTCATCCCTGGACGAAGCCAGGAGACGTCCGTTTCTGAACGCCTGCAGCGCGACGCGCCGCGTCACGTCCGGCTCGTAGCGGCGCTCCAAAGGGTCCACCAGGCGCAGCGGATGAAAGAACGGCCTGTGCCAGTGCCCGTCCTGGTCGATCACGCGGGGCGCCATCGGCGGCGCCAGCAGCCGATCGCGGAACTGGCGCTCAGGCTCGTTGGCGGCGAGCTGCGGCGCCAGAGCTGCGAGCGCCACGACCATCGCCACCAGCAGGGCGCCAAGAACACGCGTCACTGCTGCCGTGCTCCGACACGGGGGTCCAGCCACGACACCACCAGGTCGCTGATAGTGGTCCAGACGGCGAGGAACAGCGCCGCCGCGGCCGCGCATCCGGCGGCGAGCGGCGCGTCCCTTGCGCTCAGCGCTTCGAACGTCAGGCGTCCCATCCCGGGCCACGCCGTGACGAGCTCCACGGCGAGCGATCCGCTCAGGAGGCTTCCGGCCGCGATGCCGATGACGGCCGCGACCGGGGCCGCCGTGGGACGCCAGAGCGCGCGCCAGAGGACGCGCAGCCGTCGGTACGCCGCGCGACACTGCCGCGAGCACGTGGCGATCGTCCTTGCCGCCGGCGACCGCCGCCGCCTGCACGCGCTCGAGCATGGCGCCGATTGGCAGCGCGAGCGCGAGCGCCGGCACGACCAGGTGGGCGGCGAGATCCGGGAGTCGGGAGCCCAAGGCGATCCCCTCCAGGCGGACGTCGGTCATGCCGCCTGTGGGAAGCCAGCCGCTCCGGGCCGCCACGAGGGCGAGCAGCAGCGCGGTGATGAGCGGCGGGATTGAGACGAGCACGAGCGAGGTCGTCGAGACGATGGCCGAGAGCCACGGCATGCGGCCACTGCCAGCCAGCGTGCCGAGGGGCAGCGCGACGACGAGCGCCAGCGCGAGCGCTACCAGCGCCAGGATCGCGGTGTTGGCCGCTCGGGAGGCGACCAGGGGCAGGACCGGCTGCGCGTATCGGAGCGAGGTGCCGAGATCGAAACGCAGCGCGGCGCCGAGCCACTGCACGTACTGTTCGCTCAGCGGACGATCGAGACCCAGGCGCGCGCGCTCCCGCTCGATGTCCGCAGGCGTCGCGCCGGCGGATCGCAGCTCCGCGAGCTGATCGCCGGGGGCCAGGCTCGCGACGATCTGCAGCGTCGAAGCGGCAGCGGCAACGAACAGGACGAGCAGGCAGGCGCGAAGCAGCAGAAAGCGGAGCATCTACCAGCGACCAACTACCAGCGACCAAGACTACCAGCGACTGGCTACCAGCGATCAGCCCAGGGCCGCAGACCGAAGACCGCAACAGCTGCCAACGACCAGCGACCACCGAACGGTGGTGTCCGGATACAAGACTACGGGCCGCAGGCTGCAGGCGACCGAAGACCGAAGACCGAAGAACCGAAGACTGAAGACTGAAGACTGAAGACTGAGGACTGAGGACTGAACCGCTATCGGAAGCACCTCGCGCCGTCATCTGTCCGCCGCGGCGAGTGTATCAGCTCGCCAGAGCACGTACGGAAAGACGGACCCTGGCTGGATGCCGGTCACACGCGGGCTCGTGGCGACATGGAGCGTTGGCGCCGCGAAAAAGATGGCGGGGATCTCGGCGGCGAACAATCGCTGCACGTCGGCGAAGCGGGCGCGCCGCGTCTCGAGATCACTGGTGGTCGTGATCTCACGCATCCAGGTATCGACCTGACGTTCCCACGGCGTGGCGGGCGAGGCCTGCTGCGGGTGCCACATGTGGAAGTTGCCCGAGCTGAGCCAGTAGTCGAGATTGGTGGATGGATCCGTGTCGCTCGTGCTCACGCCGAAGTAGGCCGCTTCGTACTCGCCGCGGGTCAGGCGTGCGCCGAGCGCACCGGCTTCGAGCGTGACGACGTCCACGGCGATGCCAACGGCCTTGAGATCGGCGGCGAGGACGGCGCTGGCGCGCTCGCGCGCGGCGTGCCCCTTCTGCGTGAGGAGCTCGACGCGAACGGGCGCGCCCGACGTGGTCTCGAGTGTGCCGTCGCCGTTGCGATCGGCGAGCTTCAGCTCCGAGAGCAGCGCCCGGGCCTTTGCCGGATCGTAGGCGTCGGGCTGGAGGTCGTCGAGATGCCAGACCCGGTTGCCGGGTGTGATGGGTCCTCCGATCGGGACGCCGGCGCCGAGGTAGACCGTATCGACGAACACACGCCGATCGACGGCATGCGAGACGGCGCGGCGGAATCGCGTGTCGTGCCACGGCCGGGCGCTCGCCGCGCGGCCTGGTGCGAGGTTGAACCACAGCGAGTCGGCGTCGATGGCCACTCCCAGATCGAAGACGCGAAGGCGGCCGGCGCCTGCGAGCTTGCGGACGGCGGCGAGGTCCTCGGCGCGAACTTCCGCGTTGAGCAGATCCACCTCTCCCGCCTCGAGAGCCAGCAGCTCGGCGTTCTGGGTCGGGATCACACGCAGCGTGAGCGCGGCCCCGCGTGGCGCCTCGGCGTTCAGGCGGGCGGCGAGCCCGCGTGGATTGCGGGAGAGCTCCAGCCGCTCACCGGGGCTGTACGACCGGAGGACGAATGGTCCCAGCCCGACGAGCTCGTCCGGCGGTGTCTTGACGGTCCACTGGTCGCGCAGCGTGCCCGCCTCGAGCGCAGCTTTCAAACGATGGGCCGGAAGGATCGGGAGGCTCTGCAGTCCGCGGAGGCCGGGGCCGTAGGGCTCGGGGTAGGTCAGCACGATCGAGTGTCGGTCGACGGCCCGCACGTCGATCCGTTTTCCGCTGACGAGGAATCCACTGGCCAGGGGGCTTGCCGTCCTGGGGTCGTGGAGGGCGTCGAAGGTGAAGACCACATCGGCCGAGGTGAATGGCGCGCCATCCGAGAAGGCGACATCGCGTCGCAGGCTGAGCGTGTAACTCCGGCCATCCGCCGACATCGTCCACGACTCGGCGAGTGCGGGCTCAATCTCCTGCGTGGCGTGGTTCAAGCGGACCAGTCGCGCGTGGAGCAGTTGCGACACGACCAGCGAGGCTCGATCGACCGCGAACAGCCGGTTGAACGTCCGAGGTTCGGTTCGCAACGCGGCGACGATGCGGGCGGGGGTCGCCGGGGGATCCGAGGCGGCCCGGTCGTGCGTTCGCGTCGCCCACCACACCACAGGGGCGGCGAGGGCGAGCACCAGGAGCGCGAGCAGCAGCGTGCGACGGGTGCGTGCGCATCTGGGGCAAAGCGGTCAGGAAGCTGGCCAGCCGGTGTCAGCGTTGGCTATGACACGGCCCATTGTCATTAACACACTATAAATCAATAGTTTAGTGTCAGCCCTGTCCGGTCGATGCCTGCCCCGGACTGGTAATCAGCGAGTCGCCGGCTGGCACGGTACCAGGGACCCAGCTCGTTTACGCGATCGTAATCGGGGTGATCAGTCTCGAGCTTGGGTTGGCAGGAATCGCCGTGGATTCCTCTGGCTTCACTCCTCATACATTGCAGAAAATGCGACGTAAGAATCGGATCAGATTGCAGTTTTTGCAACGCTGGCACGACTCCTGCTCATCGGTTCGGCCGTAACGCGGTGCCTCCCGGCACTCCGATTCCCCGAAAACATTGGACTGATATCGATGTCGCTCGAACAACCAGCGGTGGTGCGTGTGTCTGGACTTGCGCTTGCGTGGAGGGAGGGCCGCACCTCCACCTGCGTGATTCTCATGGTGGTGGTGTGGGTCCTGTGGGCGATGGTGGGGGCGGCCGTGGCAGGTCCCGCCGGCCGTCCAGCCCGGGTGGCCCCCGACGTGAGCACCCGCGTGGCGGCGGGCGCCACGGCGGACGTCATCCTCCGCGGGACCCCCGACGAGATTGCGGCGCTGGTGGCGCGGCATGGGTTGAGTGTGAAGCGCGCGCTGCGCTCGGGCGCGGTGGTGTCGCTCGACGGCGCGGGCGCTGCGGTCGCTGTCGAGCGATCCCGCGATCGACGCCCTGGCGGCCGATCGCGCCGTGTATCCGACGATGGCCGTGACGGCGGAATCGACGGGTGTGTCGCAGGTGTGGGCGGGGCTGGAGGGTGTGGCGCAGCGGACGGGCCGCGGGATTGGCATTGCGGTCATCGACTCGGGGATGACCGAGCACGGCGACCTGCGGGGCCGTATCGCGGCGCACGTCGATTTCACCGGGCCGCTCGGGTTCGGGCGCGATTTCTACGGCCACGGGACACACATCGCGGGCATCATCGCGGGCAGCGGCCGGCAGGGATTCCCGGGGATGGCGCCGGGCGCGCATCTCATCAACCTGCGGGTCCTGCAGCGAGACGGCAGCGGCCAGTCGAGCGACGTCGTCGAAGCGATCGACTGGGCGATCGAGCATCGGCTCCGGTTCAACCTGCGGGTGCTGAATGTGTCGCTGGGGCACCCGGCGATCGAGGCGGCGGCGGACGATCCGCTGGTGCAGGCGGTCGAGCGGGCGGTCGCGGCGGGCATCGTGGTGGTCTGTTCGGCGGGGAACCTCGGCAAGGATCCGCAGACCGGGCGTCCGATCGTCGGGGCGATCAATTCGCCGGGCAATGCGCCGGGCGTGATCACGGTAGGCGCCTTGAACACGAAGGGGACGGCGGCGCGGTCCGACGACGAGGTGACCAGCTACAGTTCGCGCGGTCCGACGTATCTGCGATGGGCTGGTGAAGCCGGACCTCGTGGCGCCGGGGAACAAGATCGAGTCGCTCGGAGCGCCGGCCTCGACCCTGTGGCTGCGCTATCCCGAGCTGCGGACGCGGCGGGGGTATCTCGCGTTGAGCGGCACCAGCCAGGCGGCGGCGGTGGTGGCGGGGGCGGCAGCGCTCGTGCTCCAGGCGAATCCGCGACTGACGCCGATGCAGGTCAAGTTCGCGCTGCAAGGGACGGCGAGCCTGATGCCGCAGGCGGGGCTGGTGGCGTCGGGTGCGGGGAGTCTGAATGCCGCGGCGGCGGTGCGGATGGCGGCGCTCGGTCCCGGCGCGCGCCGGACGACCCTGACGATTGGTGGGGAACAGGTCGTGAGCGGCAGCGTGGCCTTTGAAAACGTCTATGCCAGCGGCGTGAGATCCGACACGATCGTATGGGGGGATACGATCGTCTGGGGAGACACGATCACGTGGGGCGACACGATCATTTGGGGCGATACGATTGTGGGGCGACACGCTGATCTGGGGTGACACCATCGTGTGGGGTGACACCATCGTCTGGGGTGACACAATCGTGTGGGGAGATACCATCGTGTGGGGCGACACGATCGTATGGGGGGATTCGATCACTTGGGGTGACACCATTATCTGGGGAGACACGATCGTGTGGGGCGACTGATTCTAAGCGAGTTGATCATGGGCCGCATCATCATTTGGTTGGACTGAGGCGACAGTTCACCTCGACGGATCAGAGCAGAGGAGAGAAACATCATGGACCAGATCATCATTTGGGCTGACTGAACGGACCCCGTTCGAGCCGGGGGAAGCGGTTCACAGTCTTTCGGAACTGGCCGCGGAGGCTTGGCGGAGCCTCTTGCGTGAGAACGGCAAGACGCCTTAGCATCCGGGCGTCGAGACTATGCCGGTACGTGGAAGGGTCTACGTTTGGGTAGTCATCCTGGCAGGGTCTAGTGCCGTAGCGCACGCACTGTACCAGCTCGTCCGTTTCCCGCCCAATGCGCAGTGGCTGATCATCGCCATGCTAACCCTGGTTAGCGGCTCAGCCACGGTGAAGCTTCCCTCCATTGCCGCGCACATCTCGGTATCTGAAACGTTCCTATTTAGTGCGGTTTTACTTTTCGGTCCGTCAGCGGGTGTAGCGACCGTCATACTTGACGCCCTGATTATCACATTCGTCAGAATAGGGCGCAGTAAGCGCAATTCTGACCAGATTCTGTTCAATCTCTCGGCTCCGGCCCTTGCCATGTGGGTTGGAGCGCACCTCTTTTACATCACAAGCGGGCTCGAGCCGCTTCACAACCTGCGACCTGACGAACGCCTGAATCTAAGCGCGCTCATCGGGCCGCTGTTGCTCTTCGCAATCGTCTATTTCTGTTTGAACAGCGGCCTTGTTGCTTGCGCTGTTGCATTTGCGCGTGGTGCGAAACCATTCGAAATCTGGAAGAAGCACTTCGTCTGGCTTTCGTTGAATTATTTCGGAGGCGCCTCAGTAGCAGCTCATCTTGTGGTCTACACACGTCAGTTTGACTGGACGTTTCTCGGTGTCACGATTCCGCTCCTTCTTGTCTTGTACATGACCTTTCGTACGTCAATGGCGAGGGTTGCCGATGCGACTAAGCATCTCGAGGAACTGAATGCTCTATATTTAGCAACGGTCCAAACTCTCGCGGCGGCTATAGATGCCAAAGATCAAGTAACACATGGCCACATCCGGCGCGTTCAACACTACGCGGTTGCTCTCGCGCATGCGATAGGTGTCAAAGATGAAATGCAGGTTCGCGCCATCCAGGCTGCCGCCGTTTTGCATGACACCGGAAAGATCGCGGTGCCGGAAGCGATATCTGAATAAGCCAGGACCTCTAGATCCGAACGAATTCGCGGTCATGAAGCAACACGCGGCCGTGGGGGCTGATATCATTTCATCTATACGCTTCCCGTATCCCGTGGAGCCGATCGTCCGGCATCATCATGAGAACTGGGATGGCTCAGGCTATCCGACTGGCCTTGGCGGAACGCAGATCCCGATCGGGGCTCGTATCCTCGCGGTCGTCGACTGCTTCGATGCGCTCACGTCTGATCGGCCTTACAGAAGGCGCATGAGCGACGCAGACGCGCTAGCCATAATCTCTGAACGCCGAGGCCGCATGTACGATCCGCTTGTCGTGGACGCTTTTTTGAGGATCTACCAACGCCTTCGTCACGAAGAAGCAGCACCCGAGGCACCGCAAACGACAGGTTTTGCGACCGCCGCGGCGGTCGCAGAACTAACCAAAACTCGCGCCTCGGCGCGTTCGTAGGATGGTTAGCCTGAGCTATGAAGGATACTGTCATACTTGCCGTGCGGAACCTTATGGAACGCGGCTTCTATTCGGAAGCGTTACGGCTTTTGGCGCCTAGTTTAGATTCGAAAGACGCTAAGCATCAGGCTCTTCACGGCGAGTTGCTATTTCGAGCAGGGCGATTAGAAGAAGCCTGTGATTCGTTGACCAGCGCGTTAAAGGCAGGCCGGTCGGACCACGCCTTGAGGGCAACGTGCCTAGAAGTAGCTGGCCTAATTGCCAAGGAGCGAGAAGAACATTCCGAGGCTTTGACATCCTTCCGCGAGGCCCAAAGGGCTGCGGAGGACGCTAAGGACCCGTGGCTTGTCTGCCGTGTTCAGTTATCAATGCTACCGACGCTTTTGGACTCGCAAGGGGTTCAAGGGTGTACGGCTTCGGCGCTTGAAGTACGGCAACGGGTGCTACGAACCGGCGACCCCGGTTTTTTGGCGACGCTGCACCTTCGCTTTGGTCAACTGGAAGCGCGGCGGGCTAACTGGCAATTGGCAGAAAGGCACCTTGATGGGGCACTTCGTCTGCTGGAGACTGCACCAAACGCTCACATCGAAGGACTTGTGCGCGTCGTTCGGTCAGTTGTCTTTGGGCTCGGCGATAGACTTGATGACGCAATTCACGAAGCTACGGAAGCGCTGCGCCTCGGTGAGGATACCGACGCACGAAGCGTACAGCATTGCTGCACACGGAAATTTAGCACAACTGAACCTGTTAAAGGGTGACCTAACCGCTGCCGAGAAGCATCTTAGAGCATGTTTCGAAACGGTAGCCGAGGGGTCACAGGCCTGGCGCTGTTTTCTCGACACTGCCGCTCAACTAGATCTTGTTCGAGGAGACTTAAAAGGCGCTGAAGCAAAACTGAGTCAGATTTCCGATCGACTGAGCCCCCATGCGGCGGAGCCGACTTGGCCGAATATCGAGGTGAACCTGACCAGAATTCAGCTCCTTCAGCGAGCAGGGAAGCTTGAGGAGGCAGTAGTGCTAGCCGAACGAGCTGCCCGACTGGCTCGGAGCCGCGCCGACGGTTTCTTGGAGCCAAGATTTCGGTTCAAACAGGTTGAACTGTTGGTCGATTTGGGGCGCAAGGATGAGGCACTCGGCGTCTTATCCTTTGCCAATTTACCGGTCCGGAGGGTGGGCCTACCGCTCTTGGCAGAGACTGATCGCGTCAGGAGTCGAGTACTTGCCGCTTTCGGATTGAGAACCGAATCCGTTGCCGCTCTGAGCAGGGCGCGACGAGTTGAAATTGCCACTGGAAGGAACATTGATCTGGAGAGTCTCGATTCGACTGATGAAGACGCCGAGACAGGAACGGCTAGCACGTCAGTCTTAAGGGAACTTGAGGCGGCTGCCCGCTGGTTCGATTTTTCAAGCCGGCCAGATTTGCTTGCAGCGGAGGTCACATCACTGCTTGAAGCGTCGGGCGCCGCAAGGCGATGCTGGACGGTGAAGAAGCCAGTTGACGTCGAACAATCAGTCTTGGGGAGGTCGAATTCGGACAGGCAACCTGGAAAGCGAAGCGTGGTCGTTGACCTGGGCACATATCGCGGTGTGCGATTTGAGCTAAACGTACAACCAAGCAAGGGAGTCTACGCCGAGAGTCTTGTAGCCGCGGTCGTTCAACTTGTCGGAGCGGCCGTGACGCTCGAGAGTTTCAACCGAGAGCACAAGGTACCGAGCGTCACTTTGGCCGGTTGAGCAAGGCTTGATGCTTGAGGGCAATGTGTTTGTGGCGCCGAAGATGCGCGAGTTGTCTGAACTCGCCCGACGGATTGCTCCCACGCTTCTTCCCGTTCTGATCACTGGTGAGACTGGCGCCGGCAAAGAGGTCATCGCACGCGAAGTGCACGAAGCGTCGCCGCGCGCGCAGAAGCCATTCTCCGTGTTCGTCTGTTCCGCCGTTCCCCGCGACATGCTCGAGAGCCACCTCTTCGGGCACCGCCGCGGCGCATTCACCGGCGCCATCGACAACTTTCCCGGAATCATCCGCGCCAACGAGGGCGGAACGCTCCTCCTCGACGAGATCGGTGAGGTGAGCCTCGACCAGCAGGTCAAGCTGCTGCGCTTCCTCGAGACCGGCGAGGTCCACCCGCTCGGCGAGACCCGAGCGGTCAAGGTGGACGTGCGGATCATCGCCGCGACCAATCGGCCCCTCGAAACGCTCATCGCCGAGGGCCGGTTTCGCGAGGACCTGTACTACCGCCTCAACGTCGTCCGGTTCCTGGTGCCGCCGCTCCGCGAGCGCCGCGAAGAGATCCTGCCGTTCTTCGAGCACTTCCTGACCCGCGAATGCTCGAACGCCGGGCGTCCGGTCCCCGCCCTGTCCGACGCCGCCGTCGAACACCTCCTGCTCTACCGCTGGCCGGGCAACGTCCGCCAGCTCTACAACGAGGTGCGCCGAATCCTCTCCGTCCTCCCAGCCGGCACCGACATCACCCCCGAGGTGCTCGCCGCCGAGATCATCGAGGAGCGGCGCACCGCGATCGCCGCGGCCATCGCCGCAGAGCCCCACCAGGTCCTGATCCGCACCAACCAGCCGCTTCAAGCCGCCATCGAAGACCTCGAGCGCGTCATGATTGGTCGCGCCCTCAAGCAGAACCGTGATCTCGAGGCCACCGCCCAGAGCCTCGACATCACCCGCAAAGGGCTCTTCCTCAAGCGACAGCGCCTCGGTTTGGAGTAGGAACGGGCCGGCCTGCGTGACCCGTGGCGCGCACGGCGGCTTTCTTGTTGCGCCGGGCCCGACCCCCGCGGGTACAATGGTCGATTCCGAGCTGTTCCGGAGGCGCCACCGTGCCTCGACGGGCAGGTCTCGGTTGACCAGAGCGGGGCGCGACGGTCGCCCCTGCGCCGGCGCCCACACCGTTTCCGTTCGTTTGCCATCCATGCACGACTGGATCGCCGTCCGCGGCGCGCGCGTCCACAACCTCAAGGACATCGACGTGGACATCCCACGCGACCGCCTGGTGGTCATCACGGGGCTCTCCGGGTCCGGCAAGTCCTCGCTGGCGTTCGACACCATCTATGCCGAAGGTCAACGCCGCTACGTCGAGTCGCTCTCCGCCTATGCCCGCCAGTTCCTCGAGCAGATGGAGAAGCCGGACGTCGACCTCATCGACGGTCTGTCGCCAGCCATCGCCATCGAACAGAAGACGACGGCCAGCAACCCCCAATCCACCGTCGGGACGGTGACCGAAATCTACGACTACCTCCGACTCCTCTTCGCGAACCTGGGCACGCCCCACTGCCACCTGTGCGGCCAGGCCATCGCCTCGCAGTCGCTCGAGCGCATCCTGGATCTCGTGATGCTCTACCCGCCCGACGAGCGCATCAACGTGCTCGCGCCCATCGTCCGGGGGCGGAAGGGCGAGTTCAAGAAGGAGCTGGCGGCGCTGCGCGTCAAGGGGTTCACCCGCGCGCGAATCGACGGGCAGCTTCGATCGCTCGAAGACGATGTGTCGCTCGATCGGCGGCGCAACCACACGATCGAGGTGCTCGTGGACCGCCTGATCGTGAAGCCGGGGCTCGAGCGCCGTCTCACCGACTCGATTGCCATCGCCCTCGAGCTCGCCAACGACATCCTCGTCATCAACACGCTCGACGGCGGCGATCGTCTCTTCTCGCGGCGGCTGGCCTGCACGACCTGCGGTGTCAGCATTCCCGAGATGTCGCCTCGCGCCTTCTCGTTCAATTCGCCGCACGGCGCCTGCCAGACCTGCCAGGGGCTGGGCGCCACCTGGGATTTCGATCCGGGCCGCGTCGTCCCGGACGAGAGTCGCTCCCTCGCGGACGGCGCCATCGCGCCGTGGGCGGCTGGCGACAAGACGCTCGTCTCGGCTGCGCTCGCCCGGTTGTCCGATCACTACGGCATCGATCCCACGCTCCCGTTCCGCAAGCTGCCCCGGAAGCAGCGCGACCTGCTGCTGCACGGTCCGGCGCGGCGAGGCGGCGGCTCGAATCGTCGCGCGCACCGACGAGCCCCAGAGCCCCGGGCGCAAGGCGATCAAAGTCCGCCAGAAAGGCGACCCGTTCGGCGAAGGATTCGAAGGGCTGCTGCCCAACCTGCGCCGTCGCTTCGATGCCGGCACGTGGAGCGAGCGCGAGCTGCTCGACCCGTACCGCTCGCTTGGCACCTGCCCGGACTGCGGCGGCCACCGCCTCCGTCCCGAGAGCCGCGCCGTCCGGGTCAAGGGCCGCACGATCTCGGACTACGTGACGTTGCCGGTCTCCGATGCCCTGCGCGTCTTCGAGAGCTTCCAGTTCACGGAGCGTGAGAACCTCGTCGCCGGGCGACTCCTGCGTGAGATTGCCGACCGTCTCCGATTCCTGGACGATGTCGGGGTCGGCTATCTGAGCCTGGCCCGCAGTGCCGCGACGCTGTCGGGCGGCGAGGGCCAGCGCATCCGGCTCGCGACCCAGATCGGCGCCAACCTGACGGGCGTGTTGTACGTCCTCGACGAGCCGTCGATCGGCTTGCACCAGCGCGACAACCGCCGCCTGCTCGCCACCCTCTGCCGGCTTCGCGATCAGGGCAACACCGTGATCGTCGTCGAGCACGACGAGGAGACCATCCGCACTGCGGACTATCTCGTCGATCTCGGCCCCGGGGCTGGTGAACATGGCGGACAGCTGATCTTCCAGGGACGTCCCGATGCCCTGATCGCCGGAACGCCGGAGATCCGCGCCGCCACGGCGTCGTTCTCGCTGACCGGCGCATATCTTCGGGGGGAGCGTACGGTCAGCGACCCGCGCCAGCCGCGTGCGGCCCCGCGTGGCGCGCTCAAAGTCGTCGGCGCCCGAGCCAACAACCTGAAGGACGTCGACGTCGCCTTGCCGCTCGGTCGCCTGATCGCGGTGACCGGAGTCAGCGGCTCCGGGAAGTCCACGCTCGTCAACGAGATTCTCTACAAGCGGCTCGCCCGCGATCTCTACCGGGCCCTCGACGAGCCCGGGGCGCACGATCGCGTCGATGGCCTGGAGCACATCGACAAGGTGATCCAGATCGATCAGTCGCCGATCGGGCGGACGCCACGATCGAACCCGGCGACCTACATCGGCCTGTTCACCTTCATCCGCGACCTCTACGCGATGCTGCCCGAGTCGCGCGCGCGGGGATTCAAGGCTGGCCGGTTCTCGTTCAATGTGAAGGGGGGCCGCTGCGAGGCCTGCCAGGGCGACGGGGTGATGGCGATCGAGATGCACTTCCTGCCCGACGTGTATGTCACGTGCGAGCAGTGCAAGGGCCGCCGCTACAACCGCGAGACCCTGGAGATTCAGTACCGCGGACGATCGATTGCCGACATGCTGGCGCTGACCGTCGATCAGGCGCTGCCACTGCTCGAGAACTTCCCGTCGATTGCCGTCAAGCTCCGGACGCTGCAGCGGGTCGGGCTGGGGTACGTCGAGCTCGGCCAACCCGCCACGACCCTCTCGGGCGGCGAAGCTCAGAGAGTGAAGCTCTCGCGCGAGCTGTCGCGCCGGGGCACCGGCCGAACCCTCTACATCCTGGACGAGCCGACGACGGGGCTGCACTTCGAGGACACCCGCAACCTGCTCGACGTGCTCCACCAGCTCGTCGACCAGGGAAACACGGTCGTCGTCATCGAGCACAACCTCGACGTCATCGGCGCCGCCGACTGGGTGATCGACCTCGGGCCTGAAGGCGGTGCGGCAGGGGGACGGGTCATCGCCGCCGGCACCCCCGAAGAGCTCGCACGCAGCCGCACCTCGTATACCGGCCAGTTTCTCGCCGAGCACCAGCTGAGCCCGGCTCGTCAGCGCAGAGGTGCCTAGCCGCGTTCGCGTGGTCCTCAAGCCACAGAATTGACACTTCCTCGTGTGGCTCCCCTACCACAGTCAAACTCCTGGCACCTTCAGCCACCGCGCGGCCTCATTTGGAAAACCATCTTGTTTCAATGACTTACGGGAATAGATCTGGGGAAGATGGTCCCGGCCCACCGTTTGCTATGAAGCCGGCGGCCCGTGCGACGGCCCTCAATCCTGCGGACTTCTTTCAGAGCGAGGAATGACACCACAGCGCACCCTGCGACGAGCCACCTCCTGCGCCGGCATCGGCTTGCACTCAGGCCACAAGGTCAGCCTGACCTTGCGGCCGGCCGCCCCCGACTCGGGAATCCGGTTTCGGCGTCTCGATCTGGGCGGCCTCGAAATTCCTGCGCACGTGTCGTATGTCTCGGGCATCAGCTACGCGACGGTCCTCGGACGCGACGGTGTCCGCATCGAGACGGTGGAGCATCTGCTGTCGGCGCTGGTGAGCCAGGGGATCGACAACGCCATCGTCGAGCTCAACACGCAGGAAGTGCCAATCATGGACGGCAGCGCGGCGCCGTTCATCTACCTGATTCGCGAAGAAGCGGGCATCAGGCGCCTGCCGGTGGCGCGCAAGTTCCTCAAGGTCGTCCGCCCGGTCACGATTCAGCGCGGTGACAAGTCGATTGCGCTGTATCCCGCAGACGAGCTGAGAGTCACCTACACGATCGGCTTCGATCATCCGCTGCTGCGCCACCAGTCCCGCGCGATGACCATCACGGAAGACTCGTTCGTCGACGAGATCGCGCCGGCGCGCACGTTTGGCTTCCTGAAAGAAGTCGAGACGCTCCGTCATCAGGGCCTCGCGCTCGGCGGGTCGCTCGACAACGCGATCGTGCTCGGCGAGACCGGCGTGCTCAACAACACGCTTCGCTTCGACGATGAATTCGTGCGCCACAAGATCCTCGACGTCATCGGCGATCTCGCCCTCGTCGGGTACCCGATCCTGGGGCACATCGTCGCGCACCGTGGCGGCCATGGTCTCCACACGGCGCTGGCAGCGAAGCTGCTCGAGGAGCGCAGCGCCTGGCAGTTGGTCGAAGTGCCGGCGATGCCGAGCGCCATTCCCGTCGGCCTCCCCGCCGAAGTCCGTTAGCTACGGCTCTGCTTCCAGCCAGTACAGTCGGGCTCCCGCATGTCCGAATCGGCTGCCCCGCGTTCCCTCGCGGACGGCCTTCGCAGCAATCCTAAGCGGCTACAAATCTGACAGTTAGCGCGGAATTCGCGGTCTGGATGCCGGCTTGCACGTTCGGCATCCCATGACGACGCTCCTTTGTCCCAAGCTCCGCGGGTGGGCGTGTGTCACGGCCGCCCTCTCGGTTCTCGCGGTTTCAGGCTGCAGCGACTACGAGTCGATGCCGACCACCCCGACTCAGTCTCCAGCCCCGTCCCCGTCAACGCCCACGGGCGCGCCCGCATTGACCGGCGTCGGGATCGAGCCCGGCGGCGCTGGCCTGCAGCACGCCACCGATTTCGCGTTCCAGCCGCTCGGTGAGACGGGCGCGAGTCCGACCTTCGCGTGGACCTTCGGTGAAGGCGGGACGTCGAGCGCGGGTGCGAACGTCAGGTACGTCTACGCGCAGGCGGGGACGTTCACCGTGCGCGTCGAAGCACGCAACGGCGCGGGCTCGTCCGCGGCGACGCGCACCGTCGATGTGAGATCGCTCGCGGGCGCGTGGAGCGGGACCGTGACGGGCCACACCAACCTGCCGGCCGGACAGGCGCAGCCGGTCCGGACCTTCGAGCTCACGCTCGAGCAGACGCCGTCGCGAGCACTCGGCCCGGTCACGGGCGAGTGGACCGACAATGCCGGCTGCCGTCAGCGGACCATGCTCGGGCAGGTCTCGCACCCGCGCGACATCGTCATCTCGCTCGAGAGCTTCTTCTGCAACAACACCGACTTCACGCTCACCGGCACGATGGACGCATCGGGCACGGTCGTCGAAGGACGCTGTGTGAACGGCGGACCCGACTGCGTGTTCCGGATGACACGACGATAGACAGCGCGGCCCGCGCGATCAGTTGACGACGAGCTCGCGGACCGTGGGCTCCGAGCCACACGACTCGAACCAGTCGATGCCCTCGCTGACGAGGTCGAGTCGCAGCAGGTACCGGCCCGGGGTATGTGGCAGCGGCACGTCGATCGCCACATCGGCGCGGCCCCCGGGCGGAATGGTGGCCGGGAGCCACGCGCGCGCGCGATCCCGATCGAGGACGCGCCCATCGCCGTCGCACAGCTGCGCGCCCAGTCGGACGAGGCGCCGGCCATGCGGCGCCGAAGCGGCGAAGGGCCGCTGCGACAGGTTGCGCACCCGGGTGTCGAGCCGCAGCGTTGCCGCCGCGGGACCGCCGAGTGGCCGGTCGTTCCCCTGCCGGATGGCGATCCTCGCCCGCGGCGTCGCGCCCGGAATCGCGTTCCCGAGATTGTTGTCGTCCCAGATCTCGTGACGCACCGCCGCGTGATCGGGCGTGCCCGGCGCAAACCGCCGCGAGAACGCCGACTCGGGGTGATCGGTGATCTCCCAGCAGAGACGATCCACGCCGTACGCCGCCGCGAGCGCCCGCGCCCGCTGCATCTCCCGCTCGCTGTCATTCCACGCGAACAGGATGTAGCGCCAGTTGATGACCGGCAGGGTGGCCCCCGTACGCCGCTTCTCGTCGATCGCCACGCGCAGGTTCCGGATCGCCTTCGCGAAGTCTCCCCGCTGCCGGTAGCGCACGTAGGTCTCGTGCGACGCGCCGTCGATCGAGAACGTCACTTCGTCGATCCCCGATCGCACGAGCCTGCGGACGGCGTCTTCGGTGAAGGCGAGTCCGTTGGTGCTCGTGTAGAGATAGACGTGCGGATAGCGGCTCTTCACGTGCTCGCACATCTCGACCGCGCGCTTGTGGAGAAACGCCTCGCCATAGTTGAAGAAGTCGAGTCGGGCGAGGGACGGGCCGGCTTCGGCGAGGACGCGCTCGAACAGCGCCACGTCGAGCATGCCGGCCTGCCGCGTGCGCGTGATGCCGGTCTCCGGCGCGCAGCAGGCCTCGTAGCACGAGATGTTGCAGGCCGCCGTGCACTCCACGTACAGCCGGCGCGGCAACGGCGTGACCCCGTCGCCGCCGACGTGGAGCGGTCGCACGCGTGGCGGCTCACCCTCGGCGAGCGGCAGCTTGAGCGGGCAGTCGCCGCAGAACGCCGATCCCCCCTGCGTTCAGGTCGCTGCGCAGGGCCGTAATCGTTGGCGCCGTCCAGACCTCGCCCACCGTGCTCGTCCGCGCATCGCCGAGCACCCGCTTCGCGTAGGGGTCGGCACAACCGCAAACGAAGCGGCCGTCACACAGCAGGACCGCGGTCTCCCAGGGCCAGGAGCAGCGGAAGCGGGTGGCCTGGTAGTTGAGCGACATGGAAAACCAGGCCCGAGGCTGTCCGTGACTCAGTCGGCGGGCAGTTTGCGAATGAGCGCCCCGAGCCGCTCGTTCTCGTAGGTCACCGTATTCAGGAACAGGCTCTCGACGAGGTACTCGATGCGCTCGGCTTCGTTCATCTGCTCGACGACATGACGGATCTCGCGCATCATGTCCTCGAACGATCGCTCGAGGTCCAGGCGGACGGTCACGTCCTTGTACAGCACCTCGAGGATGGCCAGCAGGTCGTTGTCGAGCGGCACTTCCGTGCCGCTCGTCGTCCGGATGGTCTTCATGCCGCCCCTCCGAAGCTGGCGACGGCTCCTGCCTCGTCGTGGTGCAGCTCGATGAAGTTGTGCGCGCCGGTCATCGTCAGCATGGTCTGGACGCGCTTCTGCACGCCCGCGAGGCGGAGCGCGCCGCCTGCGGCCGAGACCTGGCGATAGAGGTCCATCAGGCAGCCGATCGTCGCGCTGTCGATGTAGCCCACGGCGCCGAGGTCGATCACAATCTTGCTGGTGCCTGCGGCGATGAGCCCGGTGACCGCGCCCGAGAACTCGCCCAGGAGGGGATACATCATGCGGGATTCGCCAACCCGGACGATTGCGACGTCTCCACGCTGCTCGGTCGAGAGTTTCATGCCCGTACTCCGTAATCAGCCGGGCCCTTCGGCGCCGGGCCGGAAACTGACGCGCTGACGCGGCATCCCGCTCGTTTCCTGAACCTTGCGAATCTGCCGCGCCAGCTCGAGCCGGCCGCGGTTGATGCGCGACTTCACCGTGCCCTCCGGCAGACCCAGCCGGTCGGCAATCTCCTGATACGACAACTCGTGGATGTCCCGGAGCATGACCGCCGACCGCAGCGTCGGCGCCAGCTCGTCGAGCGCCCGTCGCAGCAGCAGCCGGCGATCACTGTGCTCGAGCGCCGCGTACGGGCCCGTGTCGCTCGACGCGGGCGTGAGGTCCCCCGCATCCACGTCGCGGTCGATCGTCTCCCGCTCCTTGCGGACGCTCCGGTAGTGATCGATGCACAGGTTCCGGCTGACGCTGATCAACCAGGTCTGGAAATTCGCCCGCCGGTCGAACGTGTCGAGCGACTTGAACAGCTTGAGGAAAATGTCCTGCGTGAGGTCCTCGGCCTCGTCGTGCTTGCCGACGAACTTGTAGGCGACGTTGAACACCTTGCGACGATGCTGACGGACGATCGATCTCCCACGCCGCCTGGTCTCCCTGCAGGCAGCGCTCGATCAATTGATCGATGGGCGCTGTCTCGATGGCGGGATCAGGAGGCATCAGGAGGGACGAAACGGCCAGATGCGAAGGATAGCAACAAGGGTGGGGGGGTGCAACGGACACGCCGGCCATGACCGCCGCCTCCTCGAGCCGGCGATGCCGGGGCCAGCCGGGTAGAATGCGTGGCCCAGGAGGGTGGAGCGCATGGGTGTACGGTTGGTGGGAGGCACGGCGCTGGCCATCGCAGCGGCGGTGACAATGGCGTCCGGGGCGGACACGGCCGACGAACAGATCGGGGCGTTCGTGAAGCCCTTCAAGGGCACAGTCGTCCTGTACGCCAGGAACCTCGACACGGGCCGTGACTACGCCCTGGGTGCCGACACGAAGGTGCGGACGGCGAGCACCATCAAGCTCCCCATCATCTGTGCGCTCGCCTCGCAGGTGGAGGCCGGACGGGTGAAGTGGGACGATCGGCTGATCATCCGGGCCGAAGACAAGGTGGGCGGGTCGGGCGTCATCCGCGAGCTGGCCGATGGCACCACGCTGTCGGTCCTCGATCTCGCGACGCTCATGATCGTGGTCAGTGACAACACGGCCACCAATCTCATTCTCGATCGCATATCGGCCGACGCGGTCAACGAGTATCTCGACACCATCGGACTGCGTGAGACACGCGCCCTCCGCAAGGTCCGGGGCAACGCCAGCAGCCCACCCACGGCCGCGGGCTGGAGCAAGGCAGGCGAGCTGGAGTCCAACAAGCGCTTCGGCATCGGCGTCTCGACGCCGCGGGAGATGGTGCGGTTGCTCGAGCTGCTCGAGAAGGGGAGCGTCGTCAATCCCGAGGCGTCGAAGACCATCCTCGGCATTCTCCGGCGCCAGCAGTACAAGGACGGGATCGGGCGGCGTACACGCGGCTTCGACGTCAGCAGCAAGAGCGGTGCGCTCGACGCCCTCCGCAGCGACGTGGGGATCGTGTATACGAAGGCCGGCCGGGTCGCGATTGCCATCACGGTTGACGAGATGCCGGTCGCCGACTACACGGCCGACAATGTCGGGAACACGCTGATCGCGCAGCTGGCGCTGAGACTCGTGGAGATGCTGACCGGGCTCTCGCCGGCAGCGCCGGCGTAGCCGCGCGAACCGCGCCGATTCCGCCGACCGCGAGGTGGAGGATAGAATGGCGGCTCTGTGACGGGATTCGGGCCGAGGGACGGAACCTGGTGGTGCGACGGCGTGGCGCTCGGCGCCGTCGCCCGCGACGTCGGGACCCCCTGCTACGTCTACAGCGCGGCGGACATCCGGGAGCGGTACCGGCGGCTGGATCGCGCGCTGACCGCCGAGCTCGGCGACATCGAGCACAGCATCCACTACGCGCTCAAGGCCAATTCCACGCTCGCGCTCACGCAGCTGCTGCGCGGCGCCGGCGCCAGCGCCGACGCCAACTCGGTCGGCGAGATCGAGGTCGCGCTGCGCGCAGGTTTCATTCCCTCTCAGATCGTCTTCACCGGCGTCGGCAAGACGTCCGACGAGCTCGAGCGGGCGGTGTCGCTGGGCCTGAAGGCCATCAACGCCGAATCGCGTGGCGAGCTGGCCCGGATCGACGGCATTGCGCGCGGGCAGGGCACGCAGAGCGCGCGTCGCCCTGCGGATCAACCCCGATGTGGACGCCGGGAGCCACCCGCACATCTCGACCGGGCTCAAGCGCAACAAGTTCGGCGTGCCGCTCGGCGAGGCGCGAGACATCGCCCTCGACGCCGCGGCGTTGCCAGGGCTCGAGCTGGTCGGCGTTCATGTCCATATCGGATCGCAGGTCACCACCCTCGACCCGCTTCAACGCGCCGCCGACGCGCTCAGGGATCTCGCGCCGCGATCTCGTCGGCCGCGGGCGTTGCGCCTCGAGCATCTCGACCTGGGCGGCGGGCTGGGCATCTCCTACGACGGAACGCCGGTGCCCGACGTCGAGCCGTACGCCGCGATCGTCGGCGAAGCGGCCCGCGCCACGGGACTGTCGCTGGTCGTCGAGCCCGGCCGATGGCTGGTGGCGCCCGCCGGCGCCCTGCTCGCGCGGGTCATCGACACCAAGCCGGCGCCCGGCGACCGGCGATTCGTGGTGCTGGACGCCGGGATGACCGAGCTGATGCGTCCCGCCCTCTATGGCGCCTTCCATCGCATCGTCCTCGTGGATGCGCCGGCACGGCCAGACGTCCTCTGTCATGTCGTCGGGCCCGTTTGCGAAAGCACGGACACCTTCGGCGAGGAGCGATCGCTGCCGACGCCCGAAGTCGGCGATCTGGTGGCCATTCTCGATGCGGGTGCCTATGGCTCGGCGATGGCGTCGAACTACAATCGTCGCGCGCTGCCCCCGGAGGCGCTCGTTGACGGCTCGACGTGGCGCCTCATCAAGCGACGTCAGACCGTGGACGAGATGCTCGCACTGGAGGTCTGATCGCTCACGGTCCCGTCCAGCATGTTGATTGCCTTTGAAGGCCTCGACCAGAGTGGCAAGGAGACGCAGGCCCGGCTCCTGCGCGCTGCGCTCGAATCCCTGGGCCGTCGCGTCGAGACCCTCACGTTCCCGGACGACGACAGTCCGATTGGTCGCGAGATCCGCCGGGCCCTCGCGGGCGAGCGCGAGTACCGGGCGGACACGCTGCAGCTCCTGTTCGTCGCCAATCGCTACGACTTTCGGCCGCGCATCGAGAGCTGGCTCGACGCCGGCGCGGTCGTGGTCTGCGATCGCTACCTCGCGTCGAGCATCGCCTACGGCGAGGCGCAAGGCCTCGACGGGGCGTGGCTGGCCGGGATTCAGCGGTTCCTGCCGCAGCCTGCCGTGACCATCCTGCTGGACATCGAGCCGGCGACGGCGATCGCCCGCAAGCAATCCGGGCGCGATCGATTCGAACGGGATCTCGAGCTGCTCGGCCGGGTCCGCCAGAGCTATCGGCGGCAATCGGAGGATCCGCATTGGGCGCTGATTGACGGCGAGCGCGCCCGCGACGACGTCGCGGCCGCCGTCAGCGCGGCGGTCGGGTCACGGCTCGGGCTGCGGTGAGCGCGCGCACCTCCCGCGCACCCGCGGCTTTCAGCACGTGCGCGCAGGCGTCGAGCGTCGCGCCGGTCGTACACACATCGTCGATGATCACCAGACAGCGCCCCTCGACGAGCCGGGCGGTCGCGGCCATCCGGGACGTTCGTGCCAGCGCCTGCAGCGACGGCTCGCGCACCGCCCACCAGGCCTGTCGCGAGAGATCGAACGCGCCGCGGACATTCGCGCGGCGGCGGGCAGCCGGCAGCGACGCCTGGATCGATGTGGCACGCACTCGCCGCAGCACGTCAAGGACGGGCAGGCCGATGCGCCCTGCCAGATCCGCCGCCTGATTGAACCCGCGTTCGCGCCGCCGGCTCCAATGCAGCGGCACCGGCACGACGGCATCGGCGCCGCACAGGACGTCGCGGCCCGCGTCGCACAGCGAGGCGGGCGAGGCCCGTGCTCACCGATCGCCGGCCCTCATACTTCAGTGCGTGCACGATGTCGCGGAGTCGATCCTGGTAGGGACCGATCGATCGCTCGACATCGACGGCGGAGGCGCCGCGACGACACCGTGCACAGTGGCCCTCGGCGAGGCTCGCGGTTCGCCACGACGGCAGCGCCTGGCCGCACCGGTCGCAGGTCGGCGGTGTCCACCGAAGGATGCCCTGCCAGCATTCGTCGCACACGGCGCTCGCGGCTGGATGGTCGAGCAGCGCGGCACAGCACGCGCACGGCGCCGCGAAGACGGCCGCAAGCACGCCATCACAGGCGGCGAGGGCGGAGCGAGCGAGTCGGGATCCCGGACTAGTGGGGGTCGGTGAACTCGGCGCGTTCGGCGCTGCCCCAGAGCCGCTCGAGGGCGTAGAACTCGCGGGTCTCGGGGGTGAAGACATGCACGACGAAGTCGAAGTAGTCGATGAGCACCCACGCCGAGTCGCCGTAGCCCTCGATTGACAGCGGCTTCTGCTGGTGGCTCTTGCGCACGCCCTCTTCGATGCCATCGACGATGGCCTTCACCTGCCGTCCGCTCTGGCCCGAGCAGACGATGAAGAAGTCGGTGAACGCCTGGGACTTCCGGAGATCGAGCACCACGACCCGCTCCGCCTTCTTGGCCAGCGCCGCTCGGACGACCTCCTGTACCGGTTCCGGATAGGCGCCGAACTCGACCGCGGTACCGCTCTTCTTCGTCGTCACCGGCTTGCCGGCGTCGTTGTCCGTGCGTGCGTGGCTACTCATGCAAGGCACCTGCCGTTCAGGCGTCCAGGTACAGTCCGTGACGCGTCGCGTACTCGGCGACCGTCTCGGGCATCACATCGGTCAGCGGAGCGCCGGCACGCAGCCGGGCCCGTATCTCGGTGGACGAGACATCCGGAGTACGCGCCTCGATCAGAAAAACGTGCGGCGCTGCCGGAAGGAACGGATGCGGCGTGTCCGCACCTCGCGCGCTCGGGGGAACGGTCATGAAGCGGCCGGTGAGATCCGGCAGGCGCTCCGGCAGGTCGGCGGCCGGGATCCCGGGCCTCGACACGACGGCGAAGTGGCAGCGGTCCAGGACCGCCGGATAGTCGTGCCAGGTTGCGATTTCTGCAAAGGCGTCGGCCCCGGTGATGAACACCATCTGCGATCCCCGGTGACCCTCGGCCAGCAACCGGTCGAGCAGCACCGCTGTATACGAGGGGCCCGCGTCCACGAGATCCAGGTCAGAAGCGGCCAGGCTCTTGGCCGTCATGGCCGCCAGCGCGACCATCGCGAATCGATGATAGACCGACACGAGCGGGGCTGCCCGGTGCGGCGGGGTGTGCGCGGGGACGAGCAGCGTCCGCTCCAGTCCGAGTGCGCGCCCCACGACTTCTGCGACACCCAGGTGTCCGGCGTGAATGGGATCGAACGTTCCGCCGAGAATGCCGAGCGCGCCATGGGGCGTTGCGGGGTCAGGATTCGTCATTGTCACCGGAACGACTCTTGACCCCGTCTCGCCTCCGTCACCGGGACCGCCTCTGGCCTCCGGGCAACGAAGTCCCACATGCGTTCGAGGAGCGGCGTCAGGCCGTCGCCGGTCACCGCCGAGATCGGGAAGCACTCGAGTCCCTGGGCACGGACATGATCGACGAGTCTCGACAGACGCTCGGGCTCGTCGAGCGCGTCGAGCTTCGTCGGCGCCACGATCTGCGGCCAATCGGCGAGCGTGCGGTGGAGGGAACGGGAGCCTTCCCCCGCTCGAAGGCTCTCGTCCCCTTCGTACAATGACAACTCGCGCTGGATGATGTCGAAGTCGTCGACGGGATCCCGGCCCGACGCGGACGAAACGTCAACCAGGTGCACGAGCACCTTCGTGCGCTCGACGTGTCCGAGAAACCGATGGCCCAGCCCGTGACCCGTATGCGCGCCCTCGATCAGGCCAGGGACGTCGGCGACCACGAAGCTGCGGTCGTCGCCCAGATCGACCACGCCGAGATTGGGGACCAGAGTCGTGAACGGATAGTCGGCAATCTTCGGCCTGGCCGCCGAGATGCGCGAAATCAGCGTCGACTTGCCGGCGTTGGGAAAGCCCACCAGACCCACATCCGCCAGCAGCTTGAGCCGCAGATGCAGGCGCACTGACGTGCCGGCTTCGCCCGGGTCGGCACGCCGCGGCGCCTGGTTGGTGGCCGAGACGAACCGCGCGTTGCCCCGTCCGCCCCGTCCGCCCTTGGCAATCGTCGCCCGATCGCCCGGATGTGCGAGGTCGGCGAGCTGCGTGCGCGCGCCCCCATGCGTCGACGGCGAACGCGATCGTGCCGACCGGCACCGCGATCTCGAGATCGTGTCCCGTCCGGCCCGTCCGGTTCGAGCCCTGGCCGTGCGCGCCGCGCTGGGCCTTGAACTCGGGGTGATAGCGGAACTTGACGAGCGTGTTGAGCTGCGGGTCGACGACCAGATGCACTGATCCGCCCGGCCCGCCATCGCCACCGTCTGGCCCGCCGCGGGGGACGTACTTCTCGCGGCGGAAGCTGACGCAGCCGCGCCCGCCGTCACCGGCAATCGCGACCACGTCGACTTCGTCAACGAACATGTGGGGAAGCCGTCAGCTTACCGCTGTCAGCTCGAGCCGCGCGGGTCCGGCTACTCGGCGGGAACAATCGAGATCGTCCGCCCGTGCGCGCCGTGATCCTCGAACCTGACGACGCCGTCGACCTTGGCGAACAGGGTGTCGTCCTTGCCCAGGCCCACGTTCTGGCCGGGGCGGAACTTCCGGCCGCGCTGCCGCACGAGGATCGCGCCGCCGGTGACGATGTTGCCATCGAACCGCTTCACGCCGAGGCGCTGAGAGGCGCTGTCGCGCCCGTTGCGTGAGCTGCCCTGGCCTTTCTTATGTGCCATGACGTCGAGCCTTTCAGACCAGAATTTCTTTGATTTCGACGCGCGTGACCTTGGCGCGGTGTCCCATCGTCTTGCGCATGGTCTTCCGGCGCTTCTTCTTGAATACGCGAATCTTGGGGCCCAGCGCCTCGCCCGCAATGACGCCGACGACGCGCGCGTTGGCCACGTAGGGCGTCCCGGCGGTGACGGCACCGTCATCGGTCGAGACCAGCAGCACCTGCTCGATGCTGACTTGTTCGCCGGCGGGGATGGACACCCGGTCGATGGTCACGACGGAACCCGGGGTCACCTTGACCTGACGGCCTCCGCTTTGAATGATCGCGAACACGCTTGCCTCCCTGGGGCCCGACGGTGTCCGCTTGCGGCGAACCCGGTGGGTGAAGCCTTTGCCCGGCCTGAGCGGCCGGCCAGAACTACATAATCTAGCAGGAGATGCGGCGGGCCGTCAAAGATCGGCGCTCGGCGGTGGCGGCACAGCGTGGGCGGCGAGCCTGACGCCCGCCCCTACTTCAAGAGCACGCGGGTGCCGCGCACCTTCTGCGTGCTCAACACGTTCAGGAACCGCGGAATCACATCGTCCATGAGCTCGAAGTAGGACGAGAGAGCCGGGACGTTCTGCTGGGACGGGTAGAGGCGCTCCTCGCGGAACGACTCGGCGTAGATGCGCGTGCCGGTCCGCCCGTCGATGAAGATGAACTTGGGCCGCAGGACGTAGCCCTTGCGCTCCATGTAGACGCGCTGGACATACGAAGTCCGGCGGCCGAACTGGTCGTAGCCTTCCCGCGTCTGGGCGACGACGCCGCTCTGCGACTGGGGCGTGAAGAGCACGGTGCCGGTCACGATGAGGGGCTGCTGGAATTCCTCACCCAGCTTCTTCCAGTACTCGACGTTGGCGAAAATCTGCTCGAAGGACGCCAGATCCTTCTCGCCGCGGATCCGGGCGTTTCCTGCGGGCTGACCGCCGGCCTGGGCTACGTTCGCGGGACCGCCCTTCGGCGATTCGCGCGCGGCCGTCGTCACCGTTGTTGATGCTCTGGGCAGCGGGTTCAGCGGCTTCGCTGGTGGTTGCAGGTGCCGGGGGATCCTTGACGAGCTCCTGCGCGATTTCCGCGAGCGGCAGCACGTCGGCCTCGATGACCCGCAGCCCGGACCGGTTGCGCAGCTGGCTGCGCAGCAGCCGCACGGTTTCGAGGTTCGCGTCCACGTCGTCGGAGCCGCCGGCGATGAAGCCGACGACATGCACCCGCTGGAACGGCGTGACATCGAGCTTCGCCTGGATCGGTGTCTCGATCGGGATCTCGTAGAAGCTGGTGCAGCCAGCCACCACCAGCCCGGCCACGAGCGCCGATGCGCTAACGATCGCCCGAACGGTTCGACCGGTCATTGATCTCTCGGAACAGATCGTAGTTCTGCTTGATGAGTGCGTTGCCCGGCTCGAGCTCGATGGCTTTCTCGTACGCCTTGCGGGCATCCTCGAACTTGCCGTCGTGCTCGTAGGCGATGGCGAGGTTGTTGTAGGCGGCCGCGTAGGTCGGATCGATCTCCACCGCGCGCTTCCAGCGGTAGAGCGCCTCCTTCCACAAGTCTTTCTGGGCGGCGACGATCCCGAATTCGACCTGCGCGCGCGAGTCGCCGCGCGCATCCGCCTCGGCGATCGCAACCACGACCAGCAGGGACAGAACCGCCAGCGCCACGCTTCTGATTCGCGACCATCGACCGTGTTTCCACTATAGACCCAGCCCCTGGGACCGGCAAGGCAAATCCCCCGCCACGCTATAATCCGCGCCAGGGGTCGATGCCGGGCGCATGCGTCCGGCGGTGGCCCCATCCGTCTCGTCCGGGAGCGCCGGGTGAGTGTCAGGCCCCGCTGGTCCGCTTGCCCCGGGGGAGGCGGATATGGCCCACTCACTCCTGCACACGGCGGCGACCCTGTCGGCCCTTCCCTGGGGCCTCGGCGCCCGGCTGCTCCGCTTGTATCGAGAAACGCGCCCGGGGGCGTCCATCGAACACTTCGACGTGGTCGCGGCCCTCGCGACCGGACTTCCTGCCCCCGACGCGCGAATGCGAGCCGCTCGAGCGCGCGCAGCGGCGGAGCGAGCTCTCGAGCGGGCGGCCGACGCCGGACTGCTGCCGGTTCCTTTTGGCAGCGATGCGTACCCTACGCTGCTCGCGGCGATTCCAGATGCGCCGCCGCTCCTCTGGGTTCGGGGCAACCCGGACGTCCTTCACCGAACGGCCGTCGCCATCGTCGGCTCGCGAGCCGCCTCGCCAATGTCGTCGGAGATCGCACATGTGCTGGCGCGGGACCTTTCGGCTCACGGAGTGGTCATCGTCAGCGGTCTGGCACGCGGGATCGACGGGGCGGCGCACCGCGGCTCGCTCGAGACGGGGCGGACCGTCGGCGTCCTCGGGTCGGGGGCGGATCGCATCTATCCGCCCGAGCACACACTGCTGGCCGAGGCGATCGCCGCCGACGGCGCCATCGTCTCGGAGCTGCCACCCGGGTCGCCGCCCCGGCGCGATCACTTTCCGCGGCGAAACCGTCTGATCAGCGGGATGGTTCGCGGCGTGGTCGTCGTCGAGGCGTCAATCCGGAGCGGCTCGCTCGTGACGGCGCGGCTGGCGCTCGACCAGGGACGTGAGGTGCTGGCCGTGCCGGGATCCGTCCTCGGCGAGCGCCACCGCGGCTGCCATGCGCTGCTGCGCGACGGAGCCGGGCTCGTCGAACGGGCCTCCGACGTCCTCGAAGCCCTGGGTCTCTCGCAAGAGGACGTGGCGCCGGGCCGGCGGCCTGCTCCGGAGGAGCGCGGCGGACGTGACCCGCTGCTGGCCGTGATGGTGCAGGGCCACCCCTACGATTTGCAGGAACTCATGGCACTGTCGGCACTTCCAGCCGGTGACGTGCTCGCCCGCCTCCTGGCGCTCGAGCTGACGGGGGTGGTGGCTCGAATCCCCGGCGGCCGCTTCTTTCGACCTCTGCGGGCAGTGGTAAGGTAGGGACGGGTATGGCAAAACCGCTGGTCATCGTCGAATCGCCGGCCAAGGCGAAGACGCTTTCGCGCTTCCTCGGCAGCAAGTACCGGGTCGAGGCGAGCTTCGGACACGTCCGCGATCTGCCCGAGCGGGCGAGCGAGGTGCCCAAGGAAATCAAGGACAAGGAGTGGGGCCGGATGGCCGTGGACGTGGACGGCGACTTCACGCCCTACTACGTGATCCCGGCCGACAAGAAGCGGCACATCCAGGCGCTCAGGGCGGCGCTGCGTGATGCGTCGGAGGTGCTGCTCGCGACCGACCCGGACCGCGAGGGCGAATCGATTTCCTGGCATCTCCAGGAGGTGCTCAAGCCGAAGGTCCCGACCCGCCGCATCGTCTTTCACGAGATCACGGAGGAGGCGGTGCGGGAGGCGCTCGCCAACGCGCACGAAGTGGACAGCCATCTGGTCAAGGCGCAGGAAGGCCGACGCATCCTCGATCGGCTGTATGGCTACACGCTGTCGCCGGTGCTCTGGAAAAAGGTGCAGACGGGCTTGAGCGCAGGGCGGGTCCAGAGCGTCGCCGTCCGGCTGATCGTCGAACGCGAGGAAGAGCGTCGGGCCTTCCGGAAGGCGGCGTACTGGGATCTCGACGCGCGGATTGCCGCCGAGGGCCGCGAATTCACCGCCACGCTCGTGCGGATCGGCGGCAAGCGGCTCGCGACCGGCAAGGACTTCGACCCGTCAACGGGACGCTTGAAGGACGATGGCGTGCGGTTGCTGCTCGAAGCCGACGCGCGCGCCCTGGCGGGTGAGTTGTCACGTCAGTTGCCGTGGCAGGTGACCGAGGTGGACGAGCGGCCGGTCACGCAGCGGCCATCACCGCCGTTCACGACCTCGACACTCCAGCAGGAAGCGAACCGCAAGCTGGGCTACTCCGCCGACCGCACCATGCGTGCGGCCCAGGGACTGCACGACGAAGGGCTCATCTCCTATCACCGTACCGATTCGACGACGCTCAGTCAGAAGGCGCTGCACGACGCCGGCCGTGTCATCGGCGAGATCTTCGGGCGTGAGTTTCACACCGGGCCGCGGCAGTACCAGACCAAGGTGCGCAACGCGCAGGAGGCCCACGAGGCGATTCGCCCGACCGATTTCAATCACAAGCCGCAGGACGCGGGCGGGCTCGACGCCGACGAGGCACGGATTTACGAATTGATCTGGAAACGCGCGATTGCGTCCCAGATGGCGGACGCACGGCTGCGCCGTACCACCGTCGAGATTACGGCGCGCAGCGAGGATGGCACCCCCAGCGTCTTCACGGCGACCGGCAAGGCCATTCAGTTCTCCGGATTCCTTCGCGCCTACGTCGAGGGAAGTGACGACCCGGCGGAGGCCCTGGTCGATCAGGAAACGATTCTGCCGACGTTGACGCGGGGCCAGGAGATTACGGGGACGGGAGCCTCGTCTGATCCAGCGAGGCTCCCGTCCCCGGCCCCGGTCCTGGTCGCCGTCGATGCCAAGGGACACGAGACGACGCCTCCGGCGAGGTTCACGGAGGCGTCGCTGGTGAAGCGACTCGAGGACGAAGGCATCGGGCGCCCGTCCACGTACGCGTCGATCATCTCGACGATTCTGCGGCGCGGGTACGTCTTCCGGCAGGGCAAGGCGCTCGTCCCGAGCTTCACGGCCTTCGCGGTCACGGAGCTGCTCCGCAAGCACTTCGACGACTACATCGATCTCGGCTTCACCGCGGAGATGGAGGAGGACCTCGACGAGGTTGCCGAGGGTAAGCGCGAGTCGAACGACTTCATCCGCGGGTTCTATCGCGGCAGCGCCGAACGGCCGGGCCTCGAGAGCCGGGTCCGCAATGACGATCAAATCAGCTACCCCGCGGTTGATGTCGGGGTCGATCCCGAAGCCGGCCAGCCGCTGCGCGTGCGCATCGGTCGGTACGGCCCGTTCGTCCAGCGGGGAGACGGCGGGGCCGGCAACACGGCCTCGCTCCCCGACGAAGTCGCGCCGGCCGACTTCACGATCGAGCAGGCCATCGATCTGCTGAAGGCCAAAGCGGAAGGACCGCGAGTGCTCGGCCCGGATCCCGCGACGGGGCAGACCGTGTACCTGATGAGCGGGCGCTTCGGCGCGTACGTGCAGCTGGGCGAGACGCCGGAGAAAGGCACGCGGGCGGCGAAGCCCAAGCGCGCGTCGCTCCCGTCCAATCAGACCGAAGCCACGATCACGCTCGACGCGGCGCTCCGGCTCCTCGATCTTCCCCGCGAGGTCGGCCGCCATCCCGACGATGGCGAGCCGATCGTCGCCAACTTCGGGCGCTTCGGCCCGTACGTGAAGCACGGCGACGAATTCCGTTCGCTCGAGTCGGAGGCCGAGGTGTTCGAGGTCACGCTCGAGCGAGCCGTGGAGTTGTTCAAGCAGCCGAAGCGGAGCCGCAAGCAGAAGGCGGCGCGCACGGTGCTGCACCAGCTCGGCGCGCATCCCGACAGCGGTGCCGCCGTGCAGTTGCTGGCCGGCCGTTACGGACCGTACGTGACCGACGGCAAGACCAACGCGTCGCTGCCGAAGACCGCCGATCCGGCGAAGTTCACGCTGCCGGAGGCGGTGGCGCTCCTCAAGGCGCGCGAAGAGGCCGGTCCGTCGAAGCGTCCGGTGCGCAAGCGTGCCGCCGGCGGCGCCAAACGCAAGGCGTCGTAAGTTGCCCGGCCCCACCGTTCGCATCATCGGCGCGGGACTTGCCGGCAGCGAGGCGGCGTGGCAGGCGGCCTCGCGCGGCGTGCACGTCCGGCTGCACGAGATGCGTCCGGTGCGTCCGACGCTCGTGCACAAGACCGACAAACTGGCGGAGCTGGTCTGCAGCAACTCCTTCCGCGGCGACAAGCTGGACAACGCCGTCGGTCTGCTGAAGGAGGAGATGCGTCGCCTCGGTTCGGTGGTCATGCGTGCCGCAGACGCCGCGCGCGTGCCCGCCGGCGCCGCGCTCGCGGTGGATCGCGAGCGCTTTTCGACGATCGTGACCGACCTCGTCACCAGTCACCCGCTCATCACGGTCGTGCGCGGGGAAGTCGATCGCATTCCGTCGAGCGACACCGAATCGACGCCGACGATCGTCGCGACCGGACCGCTCACCTCCGATGCGCTCTCCGCGGACATCGCCGCCTTCGTCGGTGCCGATCACCTCTATTTCTACGACGCCATCAGCCCCATCGTCCTGGCCGAGTCGATCGACCGATCCAGGGTCTTCCGCGCATCGCGGTGGGGTCGGTCGATCAGGGCGCCGGAGGCCGGGCTGAAGCCCGGCGCCACGCGAGTGCCGGAGGCGCGACGCCATTCAGCAGTCGCGCCCGCGTGCGGCATCGACGATGGCGAAGGCGATTACTTGAACTGCCCGTTGACGAAGGAAGAGTACGAGCGGTTCTACGCCGCGCTCTCGACGGCGGAATCCGCGACGATTCACGACTTCGACAAGGAGCGGTTCTTCGAGGGATGCCTGCCGATCGAGGTGATGGCGCATCGCGGCGTGGACACGCTCCGCTTCGGTCCGATGAAGCCCGTCGGGCTCGTCGATCCGAGGACGGGTCGCATGCCCTACGCTGTCGTGCAGCTGCGCCAGGACACACTCGCTGGCGATCACTTCAGCCTCGTGGGCTTCCAGACGCAGATCAAATGGGGGGAACAGGCGCGAGTCCTGCGGCTGATCCCCGGCCTCGAGCAGGCCGAATTCGTCCGTTTCGGCATGGTGCACCGCAATACCTACATCAACGGCCCGACGGTGCTGCTGCCGACCTGGCAGACGCGTACGCGCCCCGATCTGTTCTTCGCCGGACAGGTCTCCGGCGTGGAAGGCTATGTCGAATCGGCGGCGTCGGGGCTCGTCGCCGGCCTGAACGCCGCGCGGCTCGCGACGGGCCTGGCACCGGCGGCGCCGCCGCGCACGACGGCGCACGGCGCGCTCGCCTACTACGTGTCGCACGCCGATCCGATGCACTATCAGCCCAGCAACATCACCTTCGGCATCGTACCGCCACTCGATCGGGCGCCACGCGGCAAACAGGATCGCAAAGCGGCCGTCTCCGAGCGGGCACTCCGCGATCTCTCCGGATGGGCCGACGCCATCGGGCTTGCGATGACGATGGCAGCGGGCTGACGCATGGCGCGCCGGGACGACACGCCCGACAACCTGAAGTCGCATCTCGCGGCATTTCTCGCGTTCATCGCGCTCAATCGCAACCAGTCGCCGAATACCGTCAAGGCTTACGAGAGCGACTTGTCGCAATTCGTGACCTGGGCTGCCGCCGCCTCCGGGCGGCGACGCGCCGAATTGACACCGGCGGACCTGTCGCTCGCGAACCTGCGCGGCTTCCTGGCCGAGCTCCACGCGCGCGGCATCAGTCGGGCCTCCGTCGCCCGCAAGCTGTCGGCCGCCCGCGCCTTCGCGCGGTACCTGCGGCGGGAAGGCGCCATCGATCACGATCCAGCGGCCCTGCTCGGCACGCCGAAGCTCGATCGCAAGATCCCGAAGCATCTCGACGTGAGTGAAATGGCGCGTCTGCTCGAGACGCCCGACCGCGGGCATCCGCTGGGGCGGCGAGACCGCGCGATTCTCGAGCTGTTCTACGCGTCAGGCCTCCGGCTGAGCGAGCTCGTCGGACTCGATCTCGAGTCGATCAACGTGCCTGGCCGGATGGTGCGCGTCCTGGGAAAGGGCCGCAAGGAGCGCATCGTCCCGTTCAACCACTCGACCGCGGAGGCGCTTCAAGACTGGCTGCGCGATCGGGAGCTCGTGTCGAGCGGGACGTTCTTCGACACGCTGAGAGCGGCGCGGCTTTCGAGGGAACCCGGGGGCCGGAGCCCCGAGGTGTCAGCCCCGGCGACAGGAACCCGCAAGGCGAAGGGTTCGCGACGCGCGGAGCGGCAGGCGCTCTTCCTGAACTATCGCGGCGGCCGGCTCACGGGACGCAGCGTGCATCGTCTGCTCGCGCGCTACGTCACCCGGTGCAGTGCCCGCTTCGGCATCAGCCCGCACGCGCTGCGCCACTCGTTCGCGACGCATCTGCTGCAGGCCGGCGCCGATCTCCGCGCGATCCAGGAGCTGCTCGGCCACGTGAATCTGAGCACCACCCAGCGCTACACGCACGTGGACGTCGCGTACCTGATGGACGTCTACAAGAAGACGCATCCGAAAGCGTAGCCAGCGACCAGTGACGAGTGACCAGCTACCAGTTACCAGCTACCAGTGACCAGCGACCAGTGACCAGTGACCAGGCACGAGCTACCAGCGACCAGCGACGACGACCCGGTAACTCGTCGCCGGTAGCTGGTAGTTGGTAGCTGGTAGCTGGTAGCTGGGCTCACCTCTTCCCGGTCACCACCACGCGCTTGGGGGCTTCCTCCTCGACGGACGTGTCCTCGACGCCGGTATCCGGCATTCGCGACACGGGACGATGTTCGACGAGCTCCATGCCGGCGTCCATCACCGGCGCGGCGAGGCGCATGGAGAACCACAGGGCCAGGACGAGGACGAAGCACAGCGTCACCGCCACCAGTGCGAGGAGCCACCAGCCGACGGTCCGATTGGTGCGAGGAACTCGTCTTCGGCCTGGGAGATGGCGACGAGCCATGAGACGTTCGGATAGCTGCGTCCGAAACTGGCTGGGGGCCACGCCGACGACGTGTTCGACGCCGTCGGGGGTGCTGGCGCTGAACGAGAACCGTTCGTCACCCTGGCCCTGCGTTCCGCGCAGACGCTCGATGCCGCTCGTGAGCTCGTTGGTGGCGAAGAACCGCGCGTTCGGATCGTCCGCCGTTCGACTGAAGACGATCGAGCCGTTGCTCCGGACCAGCGTGGCCTGGCCGGTGGCCCCGGCTGCAGACCGGCGACCGACGCCGAGGAGCTCGCGTGCGTCGATGACCGCCTTGAGCACTCCGGCCAGGCGATCGCTGCCGGGCTCGGCTACGGGCACGGCGACTTCGAGGGCCAGCGCTCGCGCGCTGTCGTCCCAGCGCACGTCGGTCACCGATGCCCGACCTCGCAGCCCATCGTCGCTCGCCGCCTTCCACCAGTCTTCGTCGGCCTGGTCGTAGTCGGTCACGCGATTGGAGGCGGCGATGAGCCGTCCGTGGCGATCGGTGAACAGCACCTCACGGTAGATCGGGTTCTGGACGACGACGTCTGCGAGAAAGCGGGAGGCCTCGCCCTCGAACAGGCTCGCGAGGGGGATCGGCACCTGTCCGTTCTTCTGCCACTGTCGTCCAGCGAGGTGACGGCGGCCTTGTCGAGCGCCCGGGCCGATCCGGCTTGCGCGGCGCGCCGGATGTCCGGCGTGCGTGCAAGGACAGCGACGTCGAGGATCTTGCGATAGAGGTAGGAATCGACGATGGCGGAGGTCTGCTGCGCGATGTACGCGAGGTGATTCCCGTAGAACTCGCGCATGCGCGATTGTCCGACCAGCAGCGCGATGATCGCCCCGCCGATGAGCAGCGGCACGCTCACGAGCAGAAACACCGCGAGGACGGTCTGGTTGATGCGAGGGAACCGGCGGCCCATGGCACCCCCTGTCACGGATGAGTCGCGGGCGAACCGGGATGGCGTCGCCGCGTCTTGCGGGCAGGGCGCACAACCACTGTCGTCGTCCGACGTCCGGAGGCGCCGGGCGGCGCAGCGATCGGACCCGTCGGCGGTAATCTGCGCCGGAGTGCGTTCGATGTCAAGCGCGCGCCCGACACTCGTCGGCCGGCGTCTCGATCAGCTCAGAACTTCGCTGACGATGGCCCGACGGGTACGGGGGAGCTCGATCCCGAGCACCTTGATCTTGTAGTTCATCACGCGCGGGCTGATGTGGAGCAGTTCCGCCGCATCCTTCTGCACCCAGTTCGACATCCGCAGGGCTTCGACGAGCGCCTGCCGCTCGATCTCTTCGAGTGCCACGCCGGTCGGCGGGAGCTTCACCACGGCGGCCGAGCCACTGCTGTCGCTCGACGACGAAGCCTCCCCGAGGCGCAGGTCGTCAGCTTCGATGAGGCGGCCGTCCGCCAGCAGCGCCGCGCGCTCGACCGTGTTCTCGAGCTCGCGGATATTGCCGGGGAAGTTGTAGCGCATGAGGAGCTTCTGCGCGTCGGGCGTCAGCCCCTCGACCTTCTTCTTGAGCTCGGCGGCGTACTTCCGGATGAAGAACTGGGCGAGGGGGGGAATGTCCTCCTTGCGCTCGCGCAGCGGCGGCATCTCGATCGAGACGACGTTCAGGCGGTAGTAGAGATCTTCGCGGAACTGGCCGTTGGCGACCATCTGCGCCAGGTTGCGGTTGGTCGCCGTGATGAGGCGCACGTCGACGCGAATCGTGCGCGTGCCGCCGAGCCGCTCGAACTCGTGCTCCTGCAGCACCCGCAGGATCTTCGCCTGCGTGTTCGGGCTCATGTCTCCGACTTCGTCGAGGAACAGGCTGCCCCCGTCGGCCTGTTCGAACCGGCCGATGCGCTGTTTGTCGGCGCTGGTGAAGGCCCCCTTCTCGTGGCCGAAGAGCTCCGACTCGAGCAGGTTCTCCTGGAGCGCGGCGCAGTTCACCTTGACGAAGTTGCGGCCCGAGCGCGGCGAGTTGTGGTGGATGGCGCCGGCGATGAGCTCCTTGCCGGTGCCGGTCTCGCCGCGAATCAGGATCGTGGCGTTGCTGCGCGCCACCTTGCGGACGACGTCGAGGACGCGCTGCAGGGCGCCGCTCGCGCCGATGATGCGATCGAAATCGTAGATGTCGTTCTGCGTGTGCCGGAGATAGTCGATCTCGTGCCGCAGGCGCCGGTGCTCGAGCGCCTTGTCGATCTTGACCTCCATCTCCTCGATTTCGAACGGCTTCGGCACGTAGTCGAAGGCGCCGATGCGCATCGCCTCGACCGCGGTGTGCACGGAGCCGAACGCCGTCATCAGGATGACGACCGTGTTCGGGTGCAGGGCCTTTGCCGTGCGCAGCACGTCGAGCCCGTCCGAGCCGCCCATCTTGAGGTCGCTGAGCACGACGTCGAAGGCGCCTTCGTGCAGCTTCTCGATCGCGGCGTTGCCGTTCGGAGCCTCTTCGATGTCGTGCCCGACCTCGGTCAGCGCGCGCGCGAGCCCGCGACGGAGGGAATCGTGATCGTCGGCGATGAGGATGCGACCCATTCTGTTTCTTGTGACTCAGGGCGCGAGGCCGGCTATCTCTTCCGCGGTCCCCCGGGGGCGCCACCGTCCTGCGGCAGCGGCGTCTGGCTGCGATCGGGGAGCCCGTGCAGTGGCAGCACGACGCGGAAGCGCGTGCCGCCGGTGGGCGGCGCCCCGACGGTGATCCGTCCGTCGTGGGCATCGACGATCTTGCGGACGATCGCCAGACCGAGGCCCGACCCACGGGGCTTGGTCGTGAAAAACGGGTTGAAGATTCGATCCCGCAGATCCTCGGGAACACCCGGGCCATCGTCCGCAACGTCAATCACGACGGTCGGCGATGCGAGCGGCCCCTCGCCGGCGGGACCATCTTCGGCGGGCACGTACTGAGCGGTCACCGTGATCGCCCCGCGACCGTCGAGCGCCTCGTAGGCGTTCGAGACGAGGTTGGTGAACAGCTGCCGCAACTGGCTCCCGTCGCCTTCGATCGCCGGCAGCGACTCCGGCACCTCCATGCGGAGCGTGGTGGCGCCGCGCGACACCATCGTGTCCGCCGTGTGCACGGCGTCCTGCAGCACGCGCCCGATCGGCACCGGCTCGACCAGCAGGCGGATCGGCCGCACGAAATCGAGCACTTCGAGGACGATGGCGTTGGCCATCTTGGCCTCGTTGATGATGTCGCTCAGCATCGTCTGCGCTTCGGGGTGATCGGGCAGCTTGCGCTTCAGGAGGCCTGCCATCACCTCGATGCCGGCGAGAGGGTTCTTGACCTCGTGGGCGATCGCCGCGGCCATCTCGCCGAGCGCGGCGAGCCGATCCCGCAGCCGCTCGCGTTCTTCGAGCTGCTCGACGCGGGTCAGGTCCTTGAAGAAGAGGGCCGCGCCCGTGGTCTGTCCGGCGTCGTCCCTGATCAGCGACAGCGTGTAGCCGATCACGCGCCCCGTGGACTTCAATCGCAGCTCGGCGCGGTTCGGGAGATGGTCGGACGCGAAGGCCGTGGACAGGATGCGCACGACCTCGGGCGCGTCATGGAGCACGTCGGTGAAATGACCGCCGATGTTGCTGGCGCGAATCGGGATGTGCAGGGCGTGGCAGGCCACGTCGTTCATCACGGCGACGTGGCCGTCGCGCGCGATTGCGATCACCCCGTTGCGCATGCTGCCGACCATGTCGCGGAAGAAACGGTCGGGGCTCATGGACGGCACGCTGGTGGACATGGCGGCAGTGTCGATCTCCGCGGCAGGGGCCGGTCGCCGTCGCGCCGGTCGTGGGAGCGATGGCTTCCGGACCGGCCGCGGCAGAAGCAAGTCGCCCTTCAGACTCACGTCTCGTCTCCTTGCTCGCAAATGCGCGCCTCGCGTCGAGGCGAACCGCATGCTCCCAAGGCAAGGCGCATGCCCGTGCGTCTCCCTGCTGGAGGTCCCGAAAATGCGCGGTCTTTCGAATGTCAGCCCCCGCGGCGGTGAGCGATGGCTCAACAGATCTGTCGGTCGATTACAGATCTGCATTACAGCAGACCGGGGATTCCGCGCGGCATCCGAAATGGTCGAGTTAAGGGGGCGCGGCGGATTACAGTCCTGCCGCCTGGCGCGACTCACACGCTCGGCAGGCGCCCGCACCCGGGAGCCCTAGCGGGCCGGGGCCGTGCGAGTCGTTTCGAGCGACTGTTGCAGTTCTTCCCACCGATGCATCAGGTCGCCCAGTTCCCACATCAGGGCCTGATGCTGCTCGATGACCGGCTTGGAGCGTTCATGGTCGTCGTAGAAGCCCGGCGCCGACATGGTCGCTTCGATCGCCTTCATAGCCGACTCGCGCTCGGCGATCCGCGCCTCGAGAGCGGCGACCTCCCGTTCGAGCGATTCCTGTGCCCGGCGGCGGCGGCGTTCCGCCGCGTCCTGCCGCTTTTTCTCGTCACGCGCAGCCGCCGGATCCGGCGTTGTGCCGGCGGGTCCCGCGGCGGCGGACTGGGGGGGCGGGGCCGCGGCGCGGAGTGTGACGACGGGTTTGGTGGCGCGGGCGTCCTGGGCTGCCGACTGCTGCGCCAGGCTCCACCGGTACTCCTCATAGCCGCCGGGGTACATGCGGACGCCGCCGCCCCCGACGTCGATGATCTTCGTCGCCAGGCGATCGATGAAGTACCGATCGTGCGAGACGAGGACGAGCGTGCCGCCGAAGTCCTCGAGGGCGTCGAGCAGTACGTCCTTCGACTCCATGTCGAGGTGGTTGGTGGGTTCGTCGAGCAGGAGCGTGTTGGCCGGCCTCAGCAGCATCCGCGCAACGGCCAGCCGCGTCCGCTCACCTCCGGACAGGACGCCGACCTTCTTGTAGATGTCGTCGCCAGCGAACAGGAAACCGCCGAGAATCGTGCGGATCGCCGAGACCATGTGCAACGGTGATCCGCTCTCGAGCGTCTCGTACACGGTGTACACCTGATCGAGCTTCGTCGCCTCGTCCTGCGCGAAGTACTGCATCACGAGCTGATGGCCTTCGGCGCGCTCGCCGGCATCGGGCGCCTCGACCCCCGCGAGCAGCCGCATCAGCGTCGACTTGCCGGCGCCGTTCGGGCCGATCAGCGCCACACGGTCACCGCGCTCGATGTGCACGTTCACGCCGGCCAGGACGACCTTGCTGCCATAGGCCTTGCGCACGTTGCGCAGATCGAGGACCGTCCGGCCGCTCTTCGGCGCAGCCGGGAACGTGAACCGGACGCGCTTGCGCTCGGGCGGCACCTCGATCGGCACGACCTTGTCGAGCATCTTGAGCCGGCTCTGGACCTGCGCCGCCTTCGTGGCCTGGTAGCGGAAGCGGTCGATGAAGATCCGCATGCGCGCGATCTCATCGTCCTGGCGCCGCTTCGCGTCGCGCAGCCGCTCGAGCCGCAGGTCGCGCTCGGTGACGTAGGCGGAGTAGTTGCCGGCGTAGTCGGTCAGCGTTCTCAGGTTGAGATCCGTGATCCGCGTCACGACGGCATCGAGGAAGTAGCGATCGTGAGAGACGAGGATGACGGCGTGCGGGTACGCCGACAGGTAGTCTTCGAGCCAGTTGCGCGCGTCGAGATCGAGGTGATTCGTCGGCTCGTCGAGCAGCAGCAGGCCGGGCCGGCCGAGCAGCAGCTTTGCGAGAGCGATGCGCATCTGCCATCCGCCCGAGAAGGTTTCGGTCGGCTGCGTGAAGTCCCCCTGACTGAAGCCCAGTCCGCCGAGCACGGTCGCAATCCGCAGATCGATGCTGTAGCCATCGTCGGCGCGAAAGCGCTCCTGCAGGTCCGCGTAGCGCACGAGCATGGCCTCGTGCTCGCCTTCGGGAACCGAGGCATCGGCGAGGCGGTCTTCGAGCGCCCGCATGTCGCGCTTCATCTCCAGGAGGCCGGCAAAGGCGGTCCCGGCTTCGTCGAAGAGCGTGCGGCCACTGTGGTCGAGCCCGTCCTGCGGCAGATAGCCGACTGTCAGGCCCGCCGGTTTGACGATCTGTCCGCGGTCGGGCTCCTCGGCGCCCGACAACATCCGGAGCAGGGTCGTCTTGCCGGCGCCGTTGGGTCCGCACAGTCCAACCCGCTCGCGCGGGCCGATTTGCCAGGTGACGTCCTCGAACAGCGTCCGGTCGCCGAAGGTCTTCGTGAGCTGAGAGAGCTGGATCATGCTGGTGCGGCTGGTGCGGCTGGGCGGCTGGAGCGGCTGGGCGGCTGGGCGGCTGGGCGACTGGGCGACTGGGCGGCTCGGCGACCATAAGTTTACGGCGTCAGGCTGCGAGCCCCAGAAGCGAAGTCCCGGCCGACGGGTCTAAGGGCCCGCCCTTCTGGTTCGGGACTCGGTCTGCGTAGGAGGGCCGGGCTTCAGCCCGGCCTCTGCGATAGAGTAACTCGCGCCCACGCCCCGACCGTCCCGGGCCGACCGGCGTCCTACTGCTTGGAAGGAGCTGGGACGACTCAGGGCGACGCGAGCGCACGCGACCCACCATGGCCTCGGATGAGGAACTCGTCTCCCGCGCGATGAGCGGGGACACGGAGAGCTTCAACCAGCTCGTCAGACGCTGGGAACGGCCGATTTATGCCCTGGCGTACCGCACGCTCGGGCGCGAAGACGATGCCAGGGACGTCACCCAGGATACCTTCCTCCGCGCGTTCCGCTCCCTCAACGGGTTTCGCGGCCAGGCGAAGTTCTCGTCGTGGCTCTATCGGATCGCGCTCAATCTCTGCCGGGACTGGATGCGGCGGGAGCGCCGGACTCCGGTCGTCCAGGCGCCGGAAGGCGTGGACGTCATCGAGCTCGCCAGCGAGCAGGGACCGACCGAGTCGATCGAGGAGCTGGTGACGCGGCGCAACCTCGGGGCCATCGTCCAGCGGGCCATGGCCACCCTGTCGGAGGAGCAGCGCACGACGATCATCCTGAAGGAGTATCAGGGGCTGACGTTCCAGGAGATTGCCGAGCTCCAGGGCTGTCCGCTGAGTACGGTGAAGACGCGGCTGTATCAGGGCTTGACCGTGCTGAGGCGCGAGTTGGACAAGCAGGGTATCCGCGTCCCGGCGGCATCCCCCGCGCGCGCGGCGAAACCGGGGCGCGAATCGGGGGCCGTGCATTTCTCGCCCCCCTTGCCGGAGACTTCGTAGCCTCGGAATGCAGCGACGTGAGTCGCTCAGATTCTTCGACCTTCGACGAACCGACATGAGCACGCGCGATACACATTCGACATCCGTTCCCGACCGCACCGCTTGTCCAGACGGCGACGCGCTCGTGAGCTACCTGTACGATGAATTCGAACCGGGCAGCGGCCTGGATCGCACCGGGCTGTCGATGCACCTCCGGGAATGCGAGGCCTGCGCCGCCGAGCTCGACGCGTTGGGCGGAGTGAGAGAGCAACTGGGCGCATGGGTGGCGCCCGACATGGACCTGCGCTACCGCCTGGTGCAGGAGCCGGTGCGTCGGGTCGGCTGGCGCAGCGCCCTCGACGGGCTCGGTTTCGGCTGGCTGCGGCCGGTGTTCCCGATGGCGGCCGTCGCGATCCTCGTGGGCGCCGCGCTCGCGCTCGCGCGGCTCGATGTCCAGTACGACAGCAGCGGCCTGCAGGTCCGAACGGGCTGGGGGCATGCTTCGAGTGCAGCGCTGTCGCCTGCCAGCAGCAGCCCGGCGACCAGCGCTGCGGCCGACCCGCGCGGCGAGGGCCAGATCCGGGCAGAAATCGCCTCCCTGCGCGAGGAGCTTCGACGTGCCCAGGCCGTCATGGCCTCGGGCGCCGGACTCACGGCGACGAGCGCCACGCCCGCCCGGGTGTCGGCGCAGACGGTAGCGGCGCGTCCGTCGGATGCGGCCCTCCTGAAGTCGCTCCGTCAATTGATCGATGAGAGCGAAGTACGCCAGCAGCAGAATCTGCAGCTCCGCATTTCCGAGATCGCGCGCGACTTCACCCTTCGCCGCCAGGCCGATCTCGTACAGGTCGAGCAGGGCTTCAGCCGGCTCGCGGGTCAGCGGCAACAGGACGCGGCAGAGCAGCAACGACTCTTCAACTCCCTGAGGAACGTCTCCACTCAGGGCCGGCCACCGCAGTGAGCGCGAGAGCGCGGGGTGGACAAATGGTTGGCGCGTGCACGAGTCGCGGCCGACGCAACGGATGGATCAGCGAGTGAGCGAGCACCTCATGCAGGTCGGAATGCGTGGTGTGGCGGCAGCGGCCGTTGTCCTTACGGGGGCGCTGCTGGGGCCGGTCCACGCCCAGACGGCAGGGCAGCAGATGCCGCCGCCGGAGAGCAGCAGCGGCGGCCGCGGACCACAGACCCCGCCATGGATGCGCGCTACAAGGTGCGCATCATGGAAGGGGTCCTCGAGAAGGCCGTGACGCAGGCTGTGCTGGTCATGAACCAGCAGTTGAGCCGCGTCTCACCCGATCTCGTCCAGCTGACAGGGTCGGCGCGTGCGCGAGGCTACCGCCTCGACAACTACGGCGTGTTCTTCGAAGTCGAAGTACCGGCGGCGATGCAGCAGACCATGGGGTGGACTGTGCGCATGCTGCGCGAGGTCGAAGGCATCAATCAGGCGATCGGCTCGCTGCGCCAGGTCGCCGGCAGCCTCGACGGGAAGGCCCGTACCGACGCCGAGCTGGCCGTCCGGCAGATCGAGGCGCACATCCGGCCTGCGCTCGGGCCGACGCCGGTCATACAGGCGGCACCGTCGGCGGGGCCGCCGTCGGCCACCGCCGTGCAGGCCACCGGCCAGATGCCGGCCGGCGGAACGCCGCAGATCGAAGGGACACCTGCCGGCGTGCCCGCTCCGGCCGCGCCGGGCTTGCCCGCGCCGAATCCGCTGCTGCTGCAGAACCCCGATCTGGCCTACGAGATTGAAGTTCGTGAGGCGCTCATCAGCGCGATGCTCGATTTCGGCGGTCTGCTGCCGCTCGCCGCCGACGAGTGGCTCACCGTCGCCGCGCGGGACAATCAGGACGTCATCATCCCGGGCGATCTCGCCGAAGTCGTCACGGTCATCATGCGCGTCAAGGGCAGCGACCTCGCGGAGTTCAAGGCCGGGCGTCTGACCGCGGATGACGTCCGCAAGCGCGTTGAAGTTCGCGAATTCTAATGGGCGACTCGGCGACTCGGCGACTTGGCGACTCGGCGACTGGGCGACTGAAGCCCCGTGAACGGGGACTGGGCGACTCGAGCACCGTGAACGTAGTGTCCGGCTTCAGCCGGACCCCGGTCCCGCGCTTGCCGCCGTAGCCCTCACCCTGTAGCCCGATCTACAATCCCCCCAATGCTCCGCACTGCGCGGCTCTCGTGCGTCGTGCTCCTGCTCGCGGCCACCCAGCTGGCCTGCGGCGAGCCCGAGCCGGACGCGTCCCAGGCGCTCGAGCCCGTGGAGGTCATCACCGGGTGGCTCGACAAGGGCATCGTGAACGGCCAGAACAAGCTCGTGCCGACCATCTCGTTCAAGATCCGCAACAAGGCGGACCAGCCGATCTCGAGCGTGCAACTGAATGCGGTCTTCCGCGTCGTCGGAGACCCCGAGGAGCTCGGCGCGCGGCTGGTCCGCGGCATCCCGGGAGCCGGGCTGATGCCGAAGACGACGACCGCCAACTTCGTGCTGAGCTCCGACCTCGGCTACACGAGTGAAGGCTCCCGCGTGCAGATGCTGCAGAACTCGCAATTCCGGGACGCGCAGGTCGAGCTGTTCGCCAAGCACGGCTCCAGGCAATGGGTGAAGCTCGCCGAGCGGAAGATCGACCGGCAGCTCCTGGAGCAATGACGCGGTCCCCCCTTCCGCCCGAACGGCCGACAACCCTCCTTCGTTCGCGCGTGTCCCACGGGTTCCTCCATGCATGACGCTCCGGGCCCCAGCGCGCGTGGGTCGGCGGCCGCGCACCGCGAACCGGCGACCCTGACGCTCGATCGCCGGCTCGGGACGCTCGACGCCTCGGCCGTCGTCGTCTCGAACGTGATCGGGAGCGGCATTCTCTTCCTGCCAGCCATCGTCGCCCTCATCGCCCCGAACCCGTGGGCGCTGGTGGGCTTGTGGCTGGTGGGCGGCCTGCTGGCCTTTGCCGGGGCCATGGCCTATGCGGAGCTGTCGGCCCTGCGTCCGCGGGCCGGTGGCGAGTACGTCTATCTGCGCGAAGCCTTCGGTCCCCTCCTCGCGTTCATGACCGGCTGGACGTCGTTCGTCGCCGGCTTCTCGGGGGCGATTGCGACGAGCGCGCTCGGACTCGCCGCGTTCCTCGGCCGCTTCGTCCCGTTCGCCGAAGACGCCTCCACGCGGTTCTTCGAGTTGCCCCTCGGTGTCGCCACGCTCGTCGTCTCCCCCCAATCGCTGGTCGCGATTGCCGTCATCGTCGCGCTCTCCACCGTCCACGCCATCGGGCTCGGGCCCGGACGCGTGGTGCAGAATTCGCTCGCGGTCATGAAGATTGCCGGACTCATGGCCTTCGTGGCCGCGGGGCTCGCGTGGGGCAACGGGTCGGTGGCGCATTTCTCCGCGCCGGCGGGCGAGGTGTCGGTGACGGCGCTGCTGCTGGCGCTGGTGCCGGTGATGTTCACCTACTCGGGGTGGAACGCCGCGGCCTACGTCGCGGAGGAGATTCGCGACCCCGCACGCAACGTGCCGCGCGCCCTCGCGCTCGGCACCATCGCGGTCATCGTCGTCTACACCGGCCTGGTGATCACCTACGTCTTCGCGATGCCGGTCGCAGACCTGCAGCAGGTCGGCATGCAAGGCGGGTCGTCGGCGCGGCTGCTGACCGCCTCAGCCGACCGGCTCTTCGGCGCGATCGCCGGAAATGCGGTGACGGTCATCGCCATCATGATCATGGCGGGCAGCATCAGCGCGATGGTGTTCGCCGGCCCGCGCGTCTACTACGCGATGGCGCGCGACCGTCTGTTCTTCCCAAGCGCCGCACGCATCCATCCGCGGTGGCACACGCCGGCCGTGGCGATCGCGGCCCAGGCGGTCTGGAGCTGCCTGCTCGTGCTCGCGGCGGGCCTGCGCGATCTCGCCAACTACACCGGCTTCGCGGTGGTGCTCTTTGCGGGGATTGCGGTGGCCTCGCTGTTCGTGCTGCGGCGCCGCTATCCGGACGAGCCGCGGCCCTTCAAGGCCTGGGGCTATCCGGTGGCGCCCGGCATCTTCGCGCTGTTCAGTTTGATGATGGTGGCCAATGCCATCTGGCGCGAGCCGTCGACGTCGCTGGCCGGTCTCGCAATCATCGGCGCCGGCATCCCGCTGTACTTCGTCGTTCAACGGCGTCTGCGTCGAGCCGATTAGATGAACCGGACTCCTGCACGGCTCGCCGCGCGCGCGGGCGGCCGACGCTGCAGATGATGGCCCGGAGTGACGCATGGACGCGCAGCCGTTCAACCTGCTCCTGGTCGATGACGATCAGACGACCGCGGTGCTGGTGCGTTCGCTCCTCGGCAAGCTGAAGCCTGCACAGTACGCGCTCGAATGGCGCGGTACCGCGCACGAGGGGCTCGACGCGCTGGTGGCCCGTGAGTGGGACGCGTGTCTGCTCGACTACCGCATCGGCAACGAGAGCGGGTTGGAAGTCCTTCGGTCGGCGATGAAGGCTGGCGTCACGTCGCCGATCATCCTGTTCACCTCCGGAGCCGGTCCCGACGTGGACGTCGAGTGCATGCGCGCCGGGGCTGCCGACTATCTGCTCAAGTCCGAGCTGAGCGCGAGCCTGCTGCAGCGGACCATCCGCTACGCCGTCGAGCGGACCCGGCTGCTCAACGAAGTGCGGGCGCTGGCGCGCCACGATCACCTGACCGGGCTGCTCACTCGCCGCGAGTTCGACCGCCTGCTCCAGGACGAGCTGATCCGCTGTCAGCGGTACGGCCACCGCGTGGCGCTCGCCTTCATCGATCTCGACTATTTCAAGCAGATCAACGATCAGCACGGGCACGCGACGGGCGATGCGGCGCTGCGCTGGGTCGCGACGCTGGTCCTCGACTGCGTGCGCGACACCGACCGCGCAGCTCGGTACGGCGGCGACGAGCTCGCGGTACTGCTGCCGGAGACCGATACCGAAGGCGCCTGCGTCCTCTCCGAGCGCTTGCGCGAACGCGTGGCGGCTGGAAGCATTCCCGGGCTCGAGGAAGGGGAGCCCGACACCGGCATTGCGCTGACGCTGAGCATCGGGGTGGTCTCGCTAGCCGGCCCCGACGTCTCCGACGACATCGTCGTGCGGGCAGACGAAGCGCTCTACGAGGCCAAGCGGCGAGGACGCAATCAGGTCGTCTGCGTCGGGTGAGCGCGGCGAAAACGCGATCAGTCGTCGGAATCGGTGTGCGAGCCCCCAGCCTCTACCGCTGGCGCAGGTTGCCTTTGTAGGTCACGGTCTGTCCCTCGACGATGAGCACGTCGAAGGCCAGGGTGTCGAAGCCCTCGTGCTGGAGCTCCACCTTGTGGGCGCCTTCATCGAGCCGCAGCTTCTGGAAGTTGCCGTCGAAATCGTCCACCGTGCCGACGAAGTGTCCATTGACCACGACCCGCGCTTCCCGCGGCTTCACCTTGATCCTGAGGGCGCCCTGCGGCCCATCGTCGGGGCTGTAGTCCGCGCCGTAGCCACCGCCACCGCCCGACGCGTAGCCATAGCCCGGTCCGTAGCCGTAGGGCGAGCCGTAGCCGTAGCCATAGCCGCACCCGCCCACGGACCAGCACGGGTCCCACATGTACCCGAGGCCCCAGGCGCCCCACGGGCTGTAGTACCAGTTCCACGGCCGCGGATAGTAGTAGTAGTCGCCGCCGGGGCGTCCCGGTCCGATGCGATGACCCAGGCTCCCGCGCCACGGCATAGCCGGTCGTCGGCCGGCCGCCCTGGGGACGAGATCCGGACGGTGCGCCCGCCACCGGCGACCCTTCGCGGTCGCTGCCGCCCGACCGGCTGCTGCCCGGGCTGCGTACGCGGCCACCCGCTGCGCCGCCGTCGCCTCCGCTGCGGTTGCTGCCGCCCGAGGAGGAAGTGGGATGCCGCGGTACGGCGTAGCCGCCGCCGTCGGACGACCCGCCCGACGAGGTCGACGATCCGCCGCCCGAACTGCTGGAGCCGCCGCCGGAGCTTCCACCCGAGCTCCCGCCCGAGCTGCCTCCGCTCGACCCGCCGCCTCGCGGCACGGCGTGCTGCGCGGCAGCCTCGACAGCCGTCGCGGCGAGAAACGCCGCCAGCGTCAGCCTGACAGCCACGTGCTTCATCGAAGACTCCTTCCGAACCCCACCGGATTTCTGAACCCTGTGCCGGTAGAGTAACATCTGCAACTATGTTGCCACCATCCAGTCGGCGAGTTTCCTGGGCTAGATTGATGTCCGACTCGTCCGTTGTCCTCGAAAGGCGCAGGCAATCGTCTTCGGAGCTGCCACCTCCGGTGGCCGCTCCAGCCGTGGCAGACCTCAGCGCCGCCGCGAGCCGGCCGGAATTGACAATCGCCATGGTCACGATTGACCATGGCCCTTCTGGTCCGGGGCGCGTCGGACGTGATCCCGATCGTCCGATGGTTTCCGGCCTTCGTCAATCCCTCTCCCGCGCCTCTCGTGCCTGTTCCCCTTCAGACTGAATCCGTCGCGATCGACGACCGTTCTCGCGGTGCGGCACCGAGGCCAGGCGGTGATGGCCGAGCGATGGACAGGTCACCTTCGGTCAGACCGTCATGAAGAAGCGGGCGCGCAAGATCCGCCGGCTCTATCACGATCAGATCCTCGCCGGCTTCGCCGGCTCGGCCGCCGACTCGTTCGCGCTCTTCTCCCGCTTCGAATCGAAGCTCGAGCAGCATCGCGGCAATCTCGAGCGTGCCGCGGTGGAGCTCGCGCGCGACTGGCGCACCGACCGCGCGCTGCGTCGGCTCGAAGCCATGCTGGTCGTGCTCGATCGCGAGCGCACGTTCCTGCTCTCGGGCACGGGCGACCTCATCGAGCCCGACGAGGGTGTCGTCGCCATCGGTTCGGGCGGGCCCGTTTGCGCTGGCCGCCGCGCGCGCGCTGATCGATCACAGCGGGCTCGACGCGCGCGCGATCGCGGAGCAGGCCATGCGCATTGCCGCCGACATCTGCATCTACACGAACGACACGAGTTGACGGTCGAGGAGCTCTGAACGGGTGCCTATCTACCTGCCTGCAGACAGCATCGACGACCTCTGCGCAGGCTGACGCCGCGGCAGATCGTCGAGGAGCTGGACAAGTACGTCGTCGGACAGCGCCGCGCCAAGCGCGCCGTGGCCATCGCGCTGCGCAACCGCTTGCGGCGCCAGCAGCTGCCGCCCGACATGGCCGAGGAGGTGGCGCCCAAGAACATCCTGATGATCGGCCCGACGGGCGTCGGCAAGACCGAGATCGCCCGGCGGCTCGCGCGCCTCGCGCAGTCGCCCTTCCTCAAGGTCGAGGCCTCGAAGTTCACCGAGGTCGGCTACGTCGGCCGCGACGTCGAGTCGATGGTTCGCGATCTGGTGGAGATCGGGATTGCGCTGGTGAGGGAGGAGCGGCTCATCGAGGTCCGCGAGAAGGCGCGCGCCAACGCCGAGGAGCGCCTGCTCGACCGGCTGCTCCCGCCGGTCGCCCGGCGTGTCGACTCGACCAGGCGCCCGAGGGCGATCCCGCCGTCCGCACCCGCGAGCGGTTCCGCGAGCAGCTGCGCCAGGGCCGGCTCGACGCCCGCGTCGGTGGAGATCGACGTCCGCGATCGCACGCAGTCGTTCTTCGAGATCGTCAGCGGGTCGTCGGTCGAGGAAGTCGGCATCAACCTCAAGGACATGCTGCCGGGCATGTTCCAGGGCGCCCCGCACCCGCACGCGTCACCGTCCCCGAAGCGCTCGAGCTGCTGACGCAGGAAGAGGAGCAGAAGCTCGTCGACATGGACAGCGTCTCGAGAGCCGCGATCGAGCGGGTCGAGGAGTCGGGGATCATCTTCCTCGACGAGATCGACAAGATCGCCGGCCGCGAAGGCGGCGGGCACGGCCCCGACGTCAGCCGCGAAGGGCGTGCAGCGCGACATCCTGCCGATCGTCGAGGGGACGACGGTGACAGACGAAGTACGGGATGGTGCGAACCGACTACATCCTCTTCATCGCCGCCGGCGCCTTCCACGTCGCGAAGCCGTCGGACCTCATTCCCGAGCTGCAGGGCCGCTTTCCCATCCGCGTCGAGCTCGAGCCGCTCGGGCGCGACGACTTCGTGCGCATCCTCACCGAGCCGCGCAGCGCGCTGGTCAAGCAGTATGCCGCGCTGCTCGCGACCGAGGGCGTGACCTCGACGTTCACGCCCGACGCGGTCGAGCGCATCGCCGACTTCGCCGGCCTGGTCAACGAGCGCACCGAGAACATCGGCGCGCGCCGGCTGCACACCGTCATGGAGCGACTGCTCGACGAGATCTCGTTCGACGCCGCCGAGCGTGCCGAGCACCACGCGTCACCATCGACGCGGCGTACGTCGAGCGCATGCTCGCCGACATCGTCACGAACGACGACCTTTCCCGGTACATCCTGTGACGGCAGCCCGCCGTTCGCCGCATCGCGCAGGAGCGCGTCATGCCGCGGTCGCGGCCTGCTCGCGCTCGCTCCTCGCCGCGTGCGGCAAGAAGGGGCCGCCGCTCGCGCCGCTGCGCATCGTGCCCGCGCGCATCGAGGAGTCTGACGGTCTCGAAGACGGGCGACGAGGTCCGGGCGCGCTTCACCGATGCCGAGCGCCAACGACGACAAGAGCCAGCCGGCCGACATCGTGGCCGTCGAGCTGCTACGCCATCTCGGGCAAGCCCGAGGATCCGCTTCGGCCAGCCGCTCAGCGGCCCCGAGTTCCTGAAGTACTGGGCAGCTGCGTCGGGAAGGTGGACGTCGAGCCGCCTCCCGATCCCGACGCGCCGCCGCAGGCCGGAGGGCGCTGCGCCACCGCTCGACCCCCGGCCGGCGCAGGGCGAGGTCGCGTCGGTCAGCGAGAAGCTCGACGAGGCCGATCGTACAGCCGTTCGTCCACCCGCGCAAGAGGCCGGCCGCAGGCGGAGGAGCCGCCGAGGCCGTGCTCGTGCGCCCGCTGACGCGAGCGCCGATCGCAGACGTCCGTTCTCCCGCACGTATCTCGTGGTCGGCGTCAGCCGCAGGGGGCAGGAAGGGCCGCCGTCGAACCGCGTCGCGGTGCCGCTGCTCGCGTCGCCCGCGCCGCCGCCGACGGTGGGCATCGACCACACCGCGACGGCGGCGACGGTCTCGTGGGGAGAACCGCCCGGCGCTGCGACGCCGCGTCCAGCGGCCGGCCGAGCCGACCGAGATGCCCGCGCGTTCGCTCGTCCAGCAGCGCGCGCCGACGACCTATAATGTCTATGTCGTGAGCAGAAGCGGCGGCGCGGCGACGTCGTGTCGCCCACGCCGGTGAACCCGGCCCCGGTCGGGCCACTGGCGCGCAACCGATTCGACCGCGACGTTGGGCGAGGAGCGGTGTATCGGTGCGTGCGCTGCAGGCTTCGGCAGGGCGCGCCTCGAGGGCCCTCCCGCCGACGGTGCTGCGCGACGCTCACGCGACACGTTCCCGCCGGCGGCGCCGAAGGAGCTCGTGGCGGTCGGCAGCGAAGGCGGCGTCAGCCTGATTTGGGACGCCAACACCGAGGCCGACCTCGCCGGCTATCTCGTGCTGCGCGGCGAGGTCCGGCCGGCGGCGCCGCGGCGACGCTCGCGCCGCTCATGAAGGAGCCGATGAAGGAGACGACCTGGCGCGACACCACGGCGCAAGCCGGGCGTCCGCTATCGTCTATGCGGTCGTCGCCGTCGACGGCGCGTCGCCGCGCAACAGAGCGCCGAATCGAACCGCGTCGAAGAAGGCGCGCGCTGACTACCGTAGCCGAAGCGAGCCCTAGCCGGAAAGCCGAGCGCTCGACCGCGAGCGCTCCGAAGAGGAAGCAGAGGCACTCCATGAAGTTCTTCATCGACACCGGCAACCTCAAGGAAATCGAAGCGCTCGTGCCGCTCGGCATCATCGACGGCATCACGACCAATCCGTCGCTGCTGGCGAAGGAAGCCGAGGACCCGCGCAAGATCCTCAAGCGGATCTGCGATCTCGTGAAGGGGCCGGTCAGCGGCGAGGTCGTCGCCACCGACTACGAGGGCATGGTGCGCGAAGGGCGCGACCTCGCCTCGATCAGCGAGCACATCGTCGTCAAGGTGCCGTTCACGCAGGCCGGCGTGCGCGCCTGCAAGACGCTCGTCGGGCGAGGGCCTGCGCGTCAACGTGACGCTCGTCTTCTCGGCCGCCCAGGCGCTGATCGCCGCCAAGGTCGGCGCGACGTTCTGCAGTCCGTTCGTCGGCCGGCTCGACGACATCGCGACCTCGGGCATGGAGCTCATTCAGCAGATCGTCGAGATCTACGAGAACTACGACTACGCCACCGAAGTGCTGGTCGCCAGCGTGCGCGGTCCGCAGCACGTCGTCGAAGCGGCGCGCATGGGCGCCGACGTCTGCACCTGCCCGGCCAAGGTGATCGAGCAGATGTTCCACCATCCGCTGACCGACATCGGCCTCGAGCGCTTCCTGAAGGACTGGGAGAAGGCGCAGGCGGCGCGGGTGTAGGCTTTGGCCGGTTGGACTTGGGGCTTTGGCCGCGCCGTGCCGCCAGAGCCGCCGAAGCCCGGAGCCCAACACCGAAGCCGACATGGATCCCCTCGAACCCTCGCCGACCTCGAGCGGCGCGCCGAGGCCGGCGGCGGCGCCGAGCGCGTGCGCCGCCAGCACGAGGCCGGCAAGCTCACCGCGCGCGAGCGCATCGAGCTGCTGTTCGATCCCGGCAGCTTCGACGAGGTCGACAAGCTTCGTCACCCATCGCTGCCGCGACTTCGGGATGGAGCAGCAGGTCGTTCCCGGCGACGGCGTCGTCGCCGGGTCCGGGCCGCGTCGACGGCCGCCTCGTCTACGCCTTCGCGCAGGACTTCACCGTCTTCGGCGGGTCGCTCTCGGAGACCAACGCCGCGAAGATCTGCAAGATCATGGATCTCGCGATGAAGATGGGCGCGCCGGTCGTCGGCCTCAACGACTCGGGCGGCGCGCGCATCCAGGAAGGCGTGGCCTCGCTCGCCGGCTACGCCGACATCTTCCTCCGCAACACGCTCGCCTCGGGCGTCGTGCCGCAGATCTCCGCGATCATGGGCCCCTGCGCCGGCGGCGCGGTCTATTCGCCGGCGATCACCGACTTCACGATGATGGTCGAGGGCACCAGCTACATGTTCGTGACCGGGCCCGACGTGATCAAGACGGTGACGCACGAGGAGGTCACGAAGGAAGCGCTCGGCGGCGCGATGACGCACAACGAGCGCAGCGGCGTCGCCCATTTCGCCGTGCCGGACGATCGCGACTGCCTCGCGCTCATCCGCGAGCTGCTCGGCGTTCCTGCCGGGCAACAACCTCGACGAGCCGCCGCGCGCGCGAGTCGGCAGGATCCGACCGACCGCGAGGACGAGGCGCTCGACGCGCTCGTGCCGCCGTCGCCGAACCAGCCGTACGACATGCTCGACCTCGTGCACGCGATGGCCGACGAGGGCGACTTCCTCGAGGTGCATCGGCACTACGCGCGCAACATCCTCGTCGGCTTCATGCGGCTGGGCGGACGCCCGGTCGGCGTCGTCGCCAATCAGCCCGCGCACCTCGCCGGCACGCTCGACATCGACGCGTCGGTGAAGGCGGCGCGCTTCGTGCGGTTCTGCGACGCGTTCAACATTCCGCTCGTGACCTTCGAGGACGTGCCGGGCTTCCTGCCCGGCACGGTGCAGGAGTTCGGCGGCATCATCCGGCACGGCGCGAAGCTGCTGTACGCGTTCGCGGAAGCGACGGTGCCGAAGATCACGGTCATCACCCGCAAGGCGTACGGCGGCGCTTACTGCGTCATGTCGAGCAAGCACATTCGCACCGACGTGAACTTCGCGTGGCCGACCGCCGAGATCGCAGTGATGGGCTCGGAAGGCGCGGTGAACATCCTCTACAAGCGCGAGATCGATGCGGCCGCGGATCCGGCGGCGCTCCGCGCCGCGCGTGTCGCCGAGTTCCGCGAGAAGCTGGCCAACCCGTACGTCGCCGCAGCCCGCGCGGCTTCATCGACGAGGTGATCGCGCCCCGCACGACGCGGCGCCGGCTCGTGATCGCCGCGCTCGCGAAGCTCGAAACGAAGCGCGATCGGAACCCGCCGAAGAAGCATGGGAACATTCCGCTGTGATCAGGGGGGCTGCAGGCTACGGACTACGGACTGCGGGCCTGGCAACGAGCACGCTTGCGGCGGCGCCATCTCTCACCGTAGCCCGTCCCGAGCCTGCAGCCCGCACCGTCAGCCCGTAGCCTCGTAGCCCGTAGCCCGTCGTTCGTTCATGCGTAAGCTCCTGATCGCCAACCGCGGCGAGATCGCCATCCGCGTCGATGCGCGCGTGCCGCGACCTGGGCATCGCGAGCGTCGCGGTCTACTCGGACTGCGATCGCGCCGCTCCGCACGTCCGCTACGCGGACGAGGCGTGGCATCTCGGGTCCAACCCGCCGGCCGAGAGCTACCTGGCGCATCGACAAGATCGTGGCCGCGGCGCGCCGGGCCGGAGCCGACGCCGTCCATCCCGGCTACGGGTTTCTCGCCGAGAACGAGGATTTCGCCGAGGCGTGCGTCGCGTCGGGCCTGACGTTCGTCGGGCCCTCGGCCGAGGCGATCGCCTGATGGGCAGCAAGACGGCGGCGCGCGAGGCGGCCATCGCGCGCTGGCGTGCCGGTCGTGCCCGGCACGACGGAGCCGCTTCGACGACGTCGCGCACCGACGCGCGAGGCCGCGGCGCATCGCCGCCGCCATCGGCTATCCGCTGATGATCAAGGCGGTCGCCGGCGGCGGCGGCAAGGGCATGCGCACTGGTCGAGCGACGCCGACGGCCTGCCAGCGCGCTGCGCGCGGCGCGCTCGGAGGCGGGCTCGGCCTTCGGCGACGGCGCCGTCTACCTCGAACGACGGCTCGAGCGGCCGCGGCACATCGAGGTGCAGCTGCTCGGCGATCGCGCACGGCACCGTGCATCCCGTTCGTCGAGCGCGAATGCTCGATCCAGCGCCGGCACCAGAAGGTGGTGGAGGAGTCGCCCTCGCCGGTGATGACGCGGCGCTGCGCGCGCGGATGACCGAGGCGGCCGCGGCCGTCGCCGCGCCTGGCCGGCTACACCAACGCCGGCACGATCGAGTTCCTCGTCGACGAGGCCGGCGACTTCTACTTCCTCGAGATGAACACGCGCCTGCAGGTCGAGCACCCGATGACCGAGATGGTCACCGGCGTCGATCTCGTGGCGCGGCAGATCCGCATCGCGCGCGGCGAGCGACTGACGGTCGATCCGCAGCGCGGCGCTCGAGCCGGTGCGGCCACGCCATCGAATGCCGCATCTATGCGGAGGATCCCGACGCGCGCTTCATGCCGGCGCCCGGGCGCATCACCGACATACGGGCGCCCTCGGGACCCGGGATTCGCGACGACTGCGGCGTCGCACCCGGGTTCGAGGTGCCCATCTTCTATGACTCGATGATCTCGAAGCTCGCGGCCTGGGGCGAATCACGCGGCCAGGCGATGGCGCGGATGCGCCGCGCGCTCGCCGAGTACGAGATTGGCGGGATCCGGACGACGATTCCGTTCTTCCAGCTGGCTGCTCGACACCGAAGACTTCACCGCCGCCCGCTTCGACACGACCACGCTCGACGCCGAGCTCGCGAGCCGCGAGGGCCGGCCGTTCCTGGAGCCGACGCGCGACGTCGAAGTCATGGCGGTGCTCGCAGCCGCCGTCGATGCCTTCAGCCGCGCGAGCCGTCCGGTTCCCGCGCGTGGTGCAGCGGCCGTGCCCAGCCAGTGGACGAACACCGCGAGGCGCGAGGGCATGCGCTGAGAGCTGACATGTCGTCCACTTTCGAGATCGAGATCGCCGGGCGCGTCCATACCGTGTCGGTCGAGCGGGTCGACGACGGGCACCGGTTCCGGCTGAAGATGGACGGCGTCGAGCACCTGATCGACGCGATGGAGTACGGGAAAGGCGCGTGGTCGATCATCGCGCCAGGCACCGGCGCGTCCACGCAGGCCGTGATCCGGCCCGGTGACGGTGCGGACACACTCGTCGAAATCGGATCGGTCGCCGTGCCGGTCGTCGTGAACGGCCGCCGCGCCCGCCGGCGCGCCGATCACGGCGGCCCGGACGGTGAGCAGCGCATTCTGGCCTCGATGCCCGGCAAGGTGCTGCGTGTCCTCGTGGCGCCCGGCGATCAGGTCAGCGCGCGCCAGCCGCTGGTCGTCGTCGAAGCCATGAAGATGGAGAACGAGTTGTCGGCCAGGCGCGCCGGGCAGGTACGGGAAGTGGCTGTCCAGCCCGGCGCCTCCGTCGAAGCCGGTCGCCTGCTCATCATCGTCGCGTGACGTCCATGCGGCGAGACCGCTGTTGCGCCGTAATCGAAGGTCTGACGTAGTGTCCGGCTTCAGCCGGACCCGCGGGCACCGCCCGAAGACGGGCACTACGCCTATCAGGTGCGCCTCCTAGAGGCGGACACTACGACTATCAACGCAGATGAATTCCGGCTTCAGAAACCTCGAGCCCTGGGATACAGTCACCCGAGGCCCTGCCCGCCGACGCGACTGATACGTGACCGTGCATTTCGAAGAGCCCAGCGCAGGACCGGGCGCCCCGAACCCCGGCGCGACTCCTGCTGAGGCGACGCCTGTCCAGGCCCCGGCCGGCGTGGCTTCGACGGTGGCCCCGGGGCCGCGCTGGCCGCGCGCCCGCCGCTTCCTCCGCGCCGTCCTGGCGGTCGTGGCCGTCGTCGTGGCGGTCGTCGTCGTCACGCTGTTGAGCATCGACATCGGTCCGTGGCTGCGGGAGCTGGCCGAACGCCAGGGCGCGAGCTATCTGAAGCGGCCGTTCGCGATTGGATCGCTCTCCGCGCGCCTGCGCGATGGACGTTTCGTCATCGGCGACGTCGCCATCGGCGGGCTGAAGCCCGGTGACCGGCCGTTCTTCACCGCCCGCCGGATCGCCGTCTCCGTTCCGTGGTGGAGCATCCTCAGCCGCGAGCTGGTGATCGAGTCGATCGAGATCACGGACTGGCAGATGGTCGTCGAGACGTTCCGGGACGGGCGCCACAACTTTCCGAAGTTCACGCGCGACTCGCCGGCGCGTCGCGGGCCGCGGCGGTTCGTGACGACCGTGCGTGACGTGCAGGCGAAACGCGGGGCGTTCGAATACCAGGACCATGGCGCGCCGTGGAGCGTCGTCGCGCCCAACCTCGAGCTGCGCCTGAGGCGCACTGACGCCTATCGCGGCGAGGCCAGCTTCGACGCCGGCACGATTCGGATTGGCGCCTTCGAGCCGATGAGCGGCCGGATGCGGACGCGCTTCAAGCTGGACGGCGCCCGGGTGCTCTACGACCGGATCGATCTCGAGACCGACGGGGCGACGACATTCGTGACCGGCGAGACCGACCTCGCGCGCTGGCCCGAACAGGTGTACGCCGTCAAGTCGCGCGTGGACTTCCCGCGCATGAAGCAAATCTTCTGGGCGAAGGAGCGCTTCTCGCTGGCCGGTCGGGGCGATTTCGTCGGGACGTTTCGGCTTTTCAAGGGCGGGCGTGAGCTGAAGGGGCGCTTCGGGAGCCTCGAGACGCGGCTGAACGACTGGCGCTTCCCCGGCCTCGAGGGGTCGGTGCTCTGGGTGCGCGATCGCTTCGAGGTGACCTCGGCCCGAGCCGGCTTCTATGGCGGACGGCTCGACCTCGACTACCGGATGGCGCCGCTCGGCGACCGGTCGCGACCGGGAGTGGCGAAGCTCGACGCGCGATACGAGGGTGTCGATCTCGACCAGTTCGGGGACGCGCGCGCGCTGCGCGGCCTTCAGCTCGAGGGCCGGGCGTCGGGTCGCAACGCCATGGAATGGCCCCTGGGCCGGTTCGGCGAGCGGCGCGGCGCCGGCGAGATTCGTGTCGTGGCCGCCGAGCCCGTGCAGGTCCGGCAGACCGAACCCGCCGAACGCGCCGCGGCAGACGTGTCGGCCCGCGACGAGGCCGCCGTGCCGGTTCGCGGCCCGCGCCTCGTGGGCACGTTCCGGACCCCGATCGCGGGATTGCTGCGCTATCGGTTCGATCCACAGGACGTGCACCTCGAGCCGGGCTGGATTGCGACGCGGCGGACGTACATCGAGCTGTCGGGCCGGACGGCGTTCGGCGTTCGCTCGCAGCTGCCCTTTCACGTGACGAGCGGCGACTGGCAGGAGAGCGACCGGCTGCTCGCGGGTGTGATGACCGCCTTCGGCAACCCCACGGCGCCGATCTCGATTGGCGGCACCGGCACCTTCGACGGCACCATGACGGGCGCGTTTCGCCGGCCTCGGGTCGAGGGCCGCTTCACGGGCGAGCACGTGCGTGCCTGGGACGTGGACTGGGGCGCCGCTGACGCGCACGTCGTCATCGAGCACGCGTATGCGGACGTGACCAGGGCGATCGTTCGAGACGGGGAGTCGTCGATGACCGTGGAGGGCCGGTTCAGCCTCGGCTTCCCGCGCCGGGACGGCGGCGAGGAGATGAATGCGCGCGTGCGGGTCACGCGGCGCCCCATCGCCGACCTGCGGCATGCCTTCGATCTCGATGACTATCCGGTGGACGGCACCCTGAGCGGCGAGTTCCGCGTCAACGACCGCTACCAGGCCCCGATCGGCTTCGGCCGCCTGACGATCGAGGCTGGCCGCGCGTATCGCGAGCCGTTCGAGACCGCGTCGGCGAACCTCACCTTCGAGGGGCGAGGGGTGCGTCTCGACGGGATCGACCTCGTGAAGTCAACCGGCCGCGTGAGCGGCGCCGCGTTCGTCGGCTGGGACGGCACCTATTCGTTCAACACCGACGGCCGTCAGATCCCGCTCGAACGGATCGAGGCGTTCAGCTATCCACAGCTGCCGGTCACCGGGCTGGTGGAGTTCTCGGCGTCGGGCAGCGGATCGTTCGACGATCCGCGCTACGACGTGCGGGGCACCGTGACCGACCTGTTCGTCCGTGACGAGGGCATCGGCCAGCTGTCCGGGCGGATGTCGGTGCGCGGCGACGAGCTCACGCTGCCGCAGATCGAAGCCGCGTCCCCCCGGCTCGCCGTGTCGGGCGCCGGCCGCATCCTGCTCAACGACGCCCGCGAGATGGATCTCACGCTGCGGTTCACCGAGACCTCGCTCGACCCCTACCTGCGTCTGGTGGAGCCCCGCATCTCACCACTGGCGACCGCCGTGGGCAGCGGCACGCTTCGCCTCGTCGGCCCCTTCCGTCAGTCTGCCGGCCTGCGCGCCGAGACGACGATCGAGTCGCTCGACCTGCGGCTGTACGACTACCGCCTGCGCAACGACGGGGCCATCAAGCTGTCGCTGGCGGACGATCTCGCGACCATCGAGCGGCTGCGCCTGGTGGGCGAGGGCACGACGCTGGAGCTCGTCGGCGATGCGGTCACGAGCGGCGAACGGCTGCGCATTCGCGCATTGGGGGATGCGAACCTCGGCCTGCTGCAGGGGTTCTTCCGTGACATCCGATCGTCGGGTGTCGCCGAGCTGCAGGCGGAGATCACCGGGTCGGCCCGCGAGCCCGTGATCGTCGGATCGGCGCTCGTCTCGCATGGACGGCTGCGCTACTTCGGCCTGCCGCACTCGATCGACGAGGTGAATGGCCAGGTGGAGTTCGACGCCGGCGGCGTCCGCCTGGACGGGTTGACCGGGCGCCTGGGCGGGGGACCGGTGACCTTCGGCGGCCGGATCGGCCTCAAGGCCGGCGCGGTGGAAAGCTATGCCCTCACGGCGGTCGGGCGCGACATGCGCGTGCGGTATCCCGAGGGCTTCCGCTCCCAGCTCGACGCGGACCTGGCCCTGCGCGGCACCGCCAGCAGTCCGCTTCTTACCGGCACGGTCCGTGTCCGCGACGGATTGTGGATCAAGCCCGTGGACACGGAGGGCGCGGGCATTTTCGGTCTCGTCGCCGCGGGTGGGGCGCCGGCGCCGCCGACGTCGGCAACGGCCGCGTTCCCGTTGCGCTTCGACCTGCGCATCGAGGCCCCGTCGGCGCTGCGCGTCGATCATCCGACCGCCCGCCTGGTCTCGAGCGCCGAGCTGACGCTGCGCGGCACCTACGACCGGCCGCTGGTGCTCGGCCGCGCGGACATCGACCGCGGCGAGCTGCTGCTCGAGGGCAACCGCTACCTCGTCACGCGCGGATCGATCGAGTTCGCCAATCCCACCCGCATCGACCCGTTCTTCGACATCGAAGCCGAGACCCGCGCCCGCGCCCCGGGCCAGACCTACCGCGTGACGTTCCGCGCCTCCGGCACCCGCGATCGCTTCGTCTGGGACTTCTCCTCCGACCCGCCGCTCTCCACGGTGGACATCCTCGCGCTGCTCTTCGGCGACCTGCGCGATCCGCGGGACGCCGAGCTCTCGGCGCTGCGCCTGCGCGACCGGACCGAGGAGGAGCTCCTCGTCGCCCGCGCCACGCGCCTGCTCGCCAACCCGATCTCGTCCGAAGTCGGGAAGGTCGTGCGGAAGACCTTCGGCGTGGATACGGTCCAGATCACGCCGTCGCTCGGCGACCTGTCGAACCTGCAGTCGGCGCGCATCAATCCGACGGCGCGGCTGACGATCGGCAAGCGCATCTCCGACCGGCTGTTTCTCACCTACGCACAGCCGATCACCTCGTCGCGGCCCGAGCAGCTGGTGCTGATCGAGTACAACCAGAGCGATCGCCTCGCCTGGATCCTGTCGCGCAACGAGGACGAAACCTTCGCGCTCGACTTCCGCGTGAGGCATATCTTCTGACATGCGGTCCGCGCGGTGGGCGACGGTGCTGTGCGCCACGATCGTGGCCCTCGTCGTCCTGCCGGCCGACGCGATGGCTCAGGCGCCTGGAGGGGCGGCGGCTGCCGACGCGGATCCGGCCCGGTTCGCCGGCCTCACGGTCACCGACGTCGCACTCCACCGGGCCGGCGTCCCGGTCACCGACGATCGCTGGCTCGCGCTCATCGAGACGCCCGCCGGCCGGCCGCTGTCCCTGCGCGAAGTTCGTGAGACCCTGCTCCACTTCTTCCATACCGGCCTCTTCGACAGCGTGGACGTCTCGGCTGCCGCGACCGGCACCGGCGTCAGCCTCGTCTACGCGCTCCAGCCGTCGCGGCGCATCACCGGCTACGTCTTCACGGGCGAGACCGGTCTCGAGACATCCGAGCTGCGGCGCGCCCTCGTCGAGCGCTTCGGCGAGCGCCTGGCGCCGTCACGCTCCGACGCGGCGGTCGAGGCGCTGACCAGCCTCCTCCAGGACCGCGGCTTTCATGCCGCGCGCGTCACCGCGTCAGTGGAGGCGGGCGATTCCGAGGATCGGGCGATCCTGCGTTTCACCATTGCGGCCGGGCCCCGGAGTCGCCTCGCGAGCGTGAAGGTGACCGGCAGTCCACCCGATTCCGCCCGCCCGCGTGCTCGAAGAGCTGCACCTCAGCGCCGGCGGCGTCCACGATACGCTCGAGATCGATCGGCGGCTCGGCCAGCTCACGCGCGGCCTGCGCCGTCGCGGCTACTACGAGGCGACCGCCGTGGCGCGCGCGGAGCGACGCGCCGACGGCGACGTCGACCTGACCGTCGACATCGACCCGGGCCGTCTCGTCACGCTGCGGTTCGAGGGCGATCCGATTCCCGAGTCACAACGGCAGGAGCTCGTGCCCGTCGAGCGTGAAGCGTCGGTGGACGAGGACCTGCTCGAGGATTCCAAACGGCGCATCGATCGCTACCTGAGGGAGCAGGGGCACTGGAAAGCCGAGACGAGCGACCGTCGCGAGTTCACCGAAGGCCGGCTCGACGTCGTCTTTCGCATCCGCGCCGGTGCCGTCTATCGCGTCGATCGCGTGCTCGTCGACGGCGCGCGCTCGATTCCGCAGGCCGAGATCGAGGCGGTTCTGCAGCTCGAGCCCGGCGATCTGTTCGTCGAGTCGGTGATGGACGCACGCGCTGCGGCGGTCACGGAGCGCTACCGGCGCGCCGGCTTCCGCAGCGTCCGGATCGAGGCGAGCTACGAGGAGCGCCCGCCTTCTGCGGCCGGCCGCGCGCCCGCGGCGGGTGGTGTCGAGGTGCGCCTCGCCATTGTCGAAGGACTCCGCTCGACGGTGCGCACCGTGCAGGTGACGGGCCAGCGCGTGCTTTTGGACGCCGACGTCCGGGGACGCCTGCAGCTCCAGCCCGGCGTGCCGTTCTACGAGCCTTTGATCACCGCCGATCGGGAGGCGATCGCCCTGGTGTATCTCGATCGCGGCTTCGACCGCGTGCGGGTCGAGTCCTCGATGGAGGACCAGCCCGACGGGAATGTGGACGTCGCCTTCACCGTGAGCGAAGGCGACCAGGTGCTCGTCGATCGCGTGCTCATCGTCGGCAATCGCCGCACGTCGGCGTCGACGATCGAGCGGGCGCTCGCGCTCAAGCCCGGCGATCCGCTGGGTCTCTCCGCGCTCTTCGAGAGCCAGCGCAGCCTGCGGGCGCTCGGCGTGTTCCGGCGCGTCACGGTGACCGGCATCGGCGAGCCCGGCGAGGCCAGCCGCGACCTGCTGGTCCTCGTCGAGGAAGCCGCGCCGACGAGCATCGGCTACGGGGGCGGCGTCGAGGCGGGGCGCTACCTCCGACAGGACGAGCCCGGCGGCCAGGCCAACGAGCGGATCGAGGTCGCGGCTCGCGGGTTCTTCGAGATCGGCCGCCAGAATCTCTGGGGCTCGACGCGCTCGGTGAACCTGTTCACGCGCCTCAGCCTGCGCCCGTCCGGCACGCCCCAGGAAGAGGGGCAGACGGATCTCGGCTTCAACGAGTACCGCGTGCTCATGAGCTTTCGCGATCCGCGCTTCCTCGGCACGACGGCCGATGCGCAGGTGACCGGCTATCTCGAGCAGGCGGTGCGATTCGAGCTTCAACTTCGTGCGTCGCGGCGTCCTCGCCGAGGCCGTGCGCCGGGTGAGCGAGCGCGTGAACGTCGCCGGCTCGGTACTCGCTCAGCGAGGTCCGTCTGTTCGACGAGCGCATCGCCCCGGAAGATCGGCCCGACATCGATCGCCTCTTCCCGCAAGTCCGCATCTCGAAGCTGTCGGGAACCGTTCGACATGATGTCCGCGACGACCTGCTCGACCCGTCCCGCGGCACGCTGATCGGGAGCGACATCGATTTCGCGGCGCGGGCCCTCGGGTCGGAGGTGGGGTTCCTCAAGGGGTTCGGCGAGGCGTTCGTGTATCACCGTCTGCCGGGCCCGCGCCAGATCGTCGCCGCCGCCGGCGCGCGCGTCGGCCTCGCCCGCGGCTTCGACCGCACCGCCACCCGCCTGAGCGAGGACGGCACGCCGGTCATCGGGCCCGACGGCCAGCCGGTCGAGGACGTCGTCAGCGACCTGCCGGCGAGCGAGCGATTCTTCGCCGGCGGAGATACGACGGTGCGCGGGTTTGCCAGGGACAGCCTCGGTGCGCCGGGGACGATCGACCCCAACGGGTTCCCGACCGGCGGCAACGCGATGATCATCTTCAACGCCGAGCTCCGGACCCCGATCTGGAACGATGTCGGAGGCGTGGTGTTCGTCGACACCGGCAACATCTTCCGGCGCGTCTCGGAGGTCGATTTCGGCTTGCTTCGCGCGTCGGCGGGATTCGGGCTGCGCTACAAGTCGCCCCTCGGTCCCGTCCGGGTGGACGTCGGCTTCAAACTGGACGACAAGCAGCCGGTGCCCGGCCGCACCGAGCAGGGTTACGCGATCCACTTCAGCCTCGGGCAGGCGTTCTAGTGGACGACACGTCCGGTATCGACACTACGTCAACGTTGGCTCGAGGATGCGACACTAACGACCATGGCGCGCGCCCTGATCGCCCTGTGCCTGATTCTGCCGTTGCCAGCCGCCGTACGGGCTGACGTCGTGGACGCGATTGTGGCTGTCGTCGGCGGACAGCCGATCACGCGGTCGGACGTGCGGGCGGCCCGGACCCTGCAGCTCCTGGAGGCTTCGGCCCCTCTCGACGAAGGGGCGCTGGTCGAGCGGCTGATCGAGCGGGAGCTCAAGCGGGCCGAGGTCGAGCGCTTCTCCGTGACGCTGCCCGACGCCGACGCGGTCATGACCCGCCTGGACGCGATCCGTGCCCGCACCGCGACGACGGGCTTTGCGGCCGTACTCGATCGCGTCGGGATGTCCGAGGCGCGCCTCAGGGCGTGGATCGAAGACGATCTGCGTATCGAGCGCTATGTGCAGCAGCGCTTCGACGTGGCCGCCCAGCCGTCGGAGGAGGAAGCGATCATCTGGTTCCAGAGCCGCGAGCGCGAGTTCCTGCGCGACGGCCGCCCGCAGCCCTATGCCGCCGTGCGCGACGAGGTGCGGGCACGCCTGGCCGCCGAGCGACGGCGCACCCTGCTCGACGAGTGGGTCGCCGGCCTTCGCCGACGCGCCACGGTCGTCGAGCCGCGGAACCGGTCTTGAACGATCGGATGCTTCGCCATGCGGGCGCGGCCCTGATTGGGCTGTTGGCGGTGTTGTCCGCGGCCGGGGCCGCGGTCGTCGTCGCGGCGGCACAACCGTGGAACTTCGGCCGTCTGGTCCTGGCTTCCGCGATCGCCCTCCTCTCCCTCTACCAGCCACGCTGGGTACTCGTCACACTCGCGGCCGTTCCCTGGCTGTTCGGCAACCGGCCGTCGACGCCGCAGTACCAGTGGCTGATCTGGGGAACGTCGCTGGCCGCGCTCGGACTCCTGGCCCGGCTGGTCACGCAGTCGCGGGCCGAGGTGCTCGCCGTCCTTCGATCCCGTATCGGCCTGGCCGCCCTCGCCTATGCGGGAGCCTCGGCGCTGAGCCTGGTCAGCCTGCCGATCGACGAGATGGCTGGCTCGGCCCTCGACGTGGGAGCGTGGGAGACGGCCGTGACCTTCGCCACCGCGGACGTCCTCGACCCGCTCTACAGCGTGCGCACCGTGATCCTGCTGCTGAACGTCCTCGTCGTGGCGGTGGCCGTCGCGGTCGAACTGCGCCGTGACCCGGGGTTCGCGCGGCCGCTCAGCACCGCGCGCGCACGTGACGGCGGGCCTGCGTCTCGGCGCCCTGCTGCCGATCCTCGGCGGTGGCAGCGAGTCGTTCGCGCTGCGGTACCAGGAGGAGTACCTCAGGGCCGGGGGGCGCTACTACGCGCGCGGCTACAGCCCGCTCAGTACCATGTACGGCAGCGCGCACAACGTGTTCGCACAGACCTTCGCCGGCAAGGGCCTGGTCGGCCTCGCCGCCTTGTGCTGGCTGTCGGCTGAGGTCGCGGTCATCGTAGGCTTCGCGCCACCGTCCCGGAAACCCTCTACGCGTGGACCAGGTGCGCGGCCAGGGCGACGGCGAGCGCGCACGCGACGATCCCCGGCGTCATCCGCCGTGGACTGCCGCGGCCGGCGTCCAAGCCTGCCGCAAGGCCGACGATCATGAAGACGAGCACCTTCCTTGTGCCTTTTGCCTTGTGCCTTGTGCCTTGCCAAGGATCAAGGCTATCGCTTGCGGGCGAAGGCATAGATGCTGTTCGCCAGCACGTGCGCGGCGGGCCGTCGATAGAGCCACAGATCCAGATAGCGCAGCGGCCACACGATCCAGCCGACGAGGGCATACGCCGGCCGGGCGAGCGCGCGCGGGCTGACCACCTTCACATAGTCGAGGGCGAAAGTGAGCAGCGTCGCGGTCGGGCCGGTCCGCACGCCGCACGACTCGACGTCGAACTCGGCCAGCAGTTCGCGCAGCCCGTCGAGCGTCCAGCGACGATAGTCGGCGGGGTACTCGTGAAACGGGTGGTTGAACGGCACCACCACATGAAGCCGACCGCCGGAGCGCAGGACCCGGTGCATCTCGCGCACCGCAGCCGACACGCCGCGCACATGTTCGAGCACGGCATCGCATTCGATGGCGCCGATCGACGAATCCGGGAACGGCAGACGCTCGAGGTTCGCCCGCACGTGCACGCCCGTCCCCGCGAACAGATCGAGCCCGATGAACCCGCGACGCCCGCCACTGCCTGCCGCTCCCACGAGGAGGGCCGGGCCGTCGTCCGGATCGAGCGCCGGTTCGGCCGGGTTGTGGACGAGCGGTACCGGCGGCCTGAGCAGCCGATGGAGTGACGAGCCGCGCCGTGCGTACCGGCGGAGCATCGCGCCTGCGCCTTCGTCCTGCTCCTGCGAGGCGCGCGCCGGCCTTCGATCGCTCACGGGGCGGGCGGGGCCGCCGGGGGCGGCGGCTTCAGGCGGTAGATCCGCAGCTCGGGACCGGGTCGCCCGGGGTTCTCGGGCTTGACGATGAACAGTTCCTGCGACTGGTCGAAGAGCGTGCGGTACTTCGCATACAACTCCGGAAGCCGCTGTGGCGCTTCGAACGCCGGCCCGAAGACCTGCGAGGTCGCAATCATGTACTCGTGCCCGTTGCGCACGTAGTCCTCGTAGGTGCGGTCCGTCAGCCGGACGACGTGCTCGACGCGGTAGCGATGCTCCGGCAGCCGCAGGTCGTACTTTTCGATGAGGACCCGCGACCCGCTCGGCACGTGCGTGCGGACCCACTTCCACGCAATCTCCGGCGTGCCGGTCTGGGAGATGCGGCGGTCGAAGGCGATCGCGTTGAGGAGCGGCGGCAGGACGGCGGCCACCGTCAAGGCGGCGATGAGGACGCGGCGTGGCAGGCGCGGGATGTCGAAACGGCGCAACAGGCTGACGCCCGACACGACGGCGATCGCCGTGAGCAGGCAGACGAAAGGCAGCAGGGGCAGCAGGTAGCGTCCGAAGATGAGCGACTTGCCGCCGATCATCGCGTAATAGACGACCGGCATCGTCACGAGGAGCGTCCAGCGCAGACGCCCCGGGCCCTTCACGGCGCGCACGACCCCGAGCACCAGCCCGGCCACCAGCAGCAGTGAGGCCGGCCAGGCCATCGTCAGGCGCAGGTGCTTCAGATAGATGATCCAGCCCGATTCGGCCGACGCCGGACGCGGCTGATAGTAGCCGACGAGATGCGCGAAGCCGTTCAGGAAGCCCGGCAGGTCGGCGACCGTGTAGGGCGCGACCAGCAGGAACGCGCCGCACGCACCGGCGAGCACGCCGAGCAGACATCGCAGACGCGAGGGCGAGGCCTCGAGCGTCATGACCGCAGTAATCACGGGCAGCAGCAGGACGACGCCGGCGTTGTACTTGCTGCCGATGGCGAGGCCCGCCGCCACGCCCGCCCAGACGAACGCCCGCAGCGTCGCCTTCTCGTGCGCGATCAGCGACAGCAGGAAGGTGAGCGTGACGAAGAACGTGGCGGGCACGTCGGTCAGCGCGTAGTGCGACTCGCGCACGTGCATCGGCATGACGGCGAGCAGGCCCGCGCCGAGCAGGGCATGCCGGGCGCCCCAGCGCAAACCGGCCTGGTAGAGCACGAAGACCGTGCAGGTGCCGAAGAGCGCGGAGAGGCCGCGCGCCCACAGGAAGAAGTCCGTCTGGCCGACCTGGTCGAGCGACGTCCACTGCCCGGCCAGCGCGCCGAGCATGAAGCGCGCCACCGCCACGAGCAGGTGCATGTAGAAGATGAAGCCGGGGTAGTCGAAGAACCGCGGATTGAAGTCGCCGGTCTTCATCATGGCGACGACCCGCGCCACGATCTCGGGCTCGTCGACGCCAATCGAGAACGGGATGCCGTGGCCGAGCGACCAGAACCGCAGCAGCGCAGCCACGCCGAGGACCAGGAGGAGGTTCATCGTCGAGGCCCGCATGTCGCTGGCCTCGCGCCATTCGCGATCTGTCACGTGTGCCGTCGATCCTCGGGGTCGTGAAGCGGTAGTGGTCATCGCTGGCGCAGCATCCGATAGAGCGCCAGGGTGCGGTCGGCGACGGCCGGCCACGAGAACTCGCGGCTGACCAGCGCCCGTCCGCCGGCGCCCAGCCGCTCCAGCCCGGTCGGGTGCTGCAGCGCGTCGGCCACCGCGCCGCCGAGCGCCTCCTCGCTGCCGGGCTCGACGAGCCATCCGGTCTCGCCCGGCACGACCTTGTCCGGCAGTCCGCCGGCGCGCGTGGCGACGACGGCGAGCCCGTGCGCCATGGCTTCGAGCGTCACGAGCGAGCTGCCTTCGTAGAGCGTCGGGTGCACGAACAGATCCGCTGATCTGTACCACGCCTCGAGCGTCGCATCGTCCACTCGGCCGGGCATGATCATACGCGATTGAACCCCGGCGTCGGACGCCGCCCGCACGATGCGGTCATGATTCGGGCCCCCGCCCACGAGTACCCACCGCCACGTCGGCGCGAACGTCTGAAGCCGCTGATCGAGCGACCCCAGCGCCCGCGCCAGGACGTGAAAGCCCTTGTTCTCCTCGAGCCGACCGACGCTGAGCAGCAACACCTCCGACGGCGTCACGCCGAAGCTCGCACGCAGCGCGGCGCGATCGCCCGGCGCGCTCCGCCGATCGATCGCGTCGAGGTCCACGGCGTTCGGAATGGTGTGAATGCGCGCCGGCGGCACCGGCAGGTGTCGCGCCACGGTGGCCACGAGCGACCGATCGGTCGCGATGACTGCATCGGCGGCGCGCGCACTCGCCCGCACGGCGGACTGGAGCGGCAGGTAAGCCAGCCGCTTGAGTTGCGCGAAGCCGGGGTGCGTCCCGCCGAACTCCTCCAGTCCCTGCGGATTGAGGACGAACGGCACGGTGGACTCGTCCCGACGGCGGGCGTGTGCGTATCCGAGCGCGCTCGCCCCGAGCGCGTGGACGATGTCGATCTCGCCGCGTTGGACGAGCCGCAGGGCCAGCCGGCCGGCACGCCAGCCGAACGCGGGATAGGCCGTCGAGCGGTCGAGCACCGTGGTGCCGCGACGGCCCGCGCCCGGGAACGTCACGTACGGCACGGTCAGGATTCGCAGCGAGTCATTTGTCGCGCCGAACGCCTGCACATCTGCCGACGCGCCGGAGGTCGGCGGACGAGTAATGAGCGACACGCGCACATCTTTCCGGATCAGGTGCCGCACCAGGTCGTGGACGTGGCGTTCCAGTCCCCCGACACCGTGGAGCGGATGGACGGCGCGTGTCAGCACCGCCACGCGCAGCCGGTCGTCACCCACGCGGCACACCCCGCTCGCGGAGCTCCCGATAGAGACCCAGCACCTGGTCGACGACAACCGGCGCGGCGAAGCGTTCGCGCGCGCGTTCCCGTGCGGCCCGGCCAAGCCGCTGCCTCAGCTCCGCATCGGCCAGGAGTCGGCCCACATCGCGACCGAGGCCCCCGGGAGTGGTCGAGAGAAGGCCCGTCTCGCCGTGGACGACGATGTCGCGGGTGCCGCCGGTGTCCATCGCGGCGATCGGGACGCCCAGCGCGCTGGCTTCGAGCAGCACGCGGCTGAGCGATTCGGGGCCGTGCGACGGAAACACGAGCAGCGAGGCGTGCGCGAGCCACCGCAGCGTCGCGTCGCGTTCGAGCCAGCCGGTGAACCGCGCGTCGATGCCGGCCGCGCGCACCGATCGCGCCAGCTCCTCGCGGCTCGGGCCGTCCCCGACGACGATCAGGGGCCGCGCCAGGCGCGCTTCGAGCGCTGCGGTCACCAGATGCGTGACGCCCTTGTTGGGCGCGAGCTTGCCGACGTACAGCGCGTAGGCGGGAGGTGCGCCGGTCGGACGCGGAGCCTGCGCCGCCAGATCCAGGGTCCCCAGGTCGATTGGATTCGGGATGACCACGATACGCCGTCCGGCGAGCTCCGGGGCACGCGCGACGAGATCCCGCCCGATCGCGCCGCTCACCGCGATGATGGCGTCGGCGCGGGACAGGGCCCGACGTTTGAAGCGCAGATTCGCGCGCATGTAGGGAATCGCCGGCAGCGCCAACGGCCAGGCCGTCCCGGCGTGCGGGCGGACACAGCGCGTCATCATCGCCGCCGAACAGGCCGGACAGAGACCGGGCGCGCTGCGATCGTGGATCAGATCGCTCCAGTAGCAGACCGGCCAGTAGTCGCGGATGGTGGCGATGCCCGGCACTCCGGCGAGGCGCGCAGCTTCGAGCGCGCCCGGCGCCGACAGCAGGTGCTGCCCGTGCACGATGTCGATGCGCGCGTCGTGAACCATGCCCTGCAGCACCCGCGACAGCTGTCGGGTGAGGCGCTCGTTCTTGAAGTAGTTGCGGACGAACGGCACGCCGGGCGCCCATGCGCCCAACTCGTGCACCGCGAACCCGTCGTAGTGGCTCGCCGCGAGGCGCAGGCCGGTCGTCTCGCCCGGGCGCGGCCGGACGATGACCACACGATGGCCCCGCGCTCGCAGGCCGCGCGCGAGCTCGTAGGTGCTCCAGCCGCTCCCGCCGGCGACGGGCGGGAAGGCGTCGGTCACGAGCAGAACGTTGAACGGCTCGAGGCTCAAGGCTGAGGGCTCACGGGGCTCGAGGCTCGAGACTCGAGTTGCCGCACACGCTGGATGGCTTGCTCCAGGAGGCGGCAGTGCGCCTCCCAGCCGAACAAACGCACGGCGCGTGCCCGGGCGGTCGCGGCCAGCGCGCCCCGACGCGTTTCGTCCCTGAGCGTGTCGAGCGCATCGGCCAGGTGCCCGGGCGATCGCGCATCGTACAGCACGCCTCCCTCGCCGGGCCCGATCAGGGCGCGCAGGCGGTCGATGTCGGGCGCGACGACGGGCAGGCCGGAAGCCATGTACTCGAACACCTTGAGGGGGGACCAGAAGAAGGTCTCGCGCAGGGGGGAGTGCCGATCGACGTCGAACGGGGCCACACCGACGTCGGCCGCGGCGAGCGCGGCGGGCATGTCCGCATGGGGCAGCGCACCGACGATGGAGATCCCGCGCAGGTTCCGGGCGCTGATACGCGCCCGCACGTGCCCGAGTTCGGGACCGTCGCCGACGAGGACGCCGTGCCACCCCCGTCCACGCGATTCGAGGGTGGCCAGCGCATCGACGAAATGGACGACGCCGTGCCAGGCGCGAAACGCCCCCGCGAAGATCGCTATCGGCGACGTGGAATCACGCCGGTACGGGACGCGGCCGGGCGCGCCGGGCTTGAAGCGCGCCGTGTCAGCGCCCCACTCGGCTTCGAGGATGTGTGCGCGGTCGATCCAGGCAGGAAGGATGGCGGCGGTGGGCGTGACGATGAGATCGGCAGTGCGGCATTGCCAGTCGCGCCACCGCCTCATCGGCTCGAGGAACATCCGATCGATCGTGGGCTTCGGCGAGCCCGGAAGGTCGATGACTGGTGCATTGACCTCGAGGACCGCCGTGGCGCCCGCACGGCGTGCCGCCAGCAGGCCCTCGCCGCCGAAGTTGTGGTACCGCTCCATGACGACGTCCGGCTTCACCGTGTCCACGAGTGTACGGATCGCCAGTGTCCGCAACAGTCTGAGGTGCGGACGGCCCAGCGGCGGGCGCACGTGGTGCCACCGGACCGTCCCTTCGTCGAGCGGACCGGGCGCCCGGGTCACGGCGACGTGGACCTCGTGGCCCAGAGCCGCCAGCCCGCGAGCGACCGCATCGACGTGCGTCGACCCGCCCCTGGTGCCGGGGACTGTCTGATCGATGGCGACGTACAGGAGGCGCATCCGGGTCACGGGCAGATCAGCGGTCGTCCTTCTCGAGCAGCGCGAAGAACGGTCCCGACCGGATCCGTCCGAACAGGATCAGATCCAGGTCCATGACGACGGTCAGGGCTTTCAGAGCTGCGAGGGTGGGTCCGCCTCGGGCAAGCCGGGCCTTCACGACGCTCCGGGCGTTCCGAGCGGCCGTCGTCGCGTCCGCGGTCGGCGCGCCACCGGGCGTGCGTTGCGCGGCACGCCGCGACAGCTGCCGTTCGGCCATGCGTACCAGGATGTTCTCGACGAACCCGCCCACGATCGGCGTGTAGTACCGGATCCTGGCGATCCGGAAGCCTGCCCTCGCCACCACGCGCTCCAGATGCGGCACGTCCGCGAGCGGGTTGAGGTGATCCGACTTGCGCAGCCGCTCGTGAGTCATGTCGAGGAGCCCCAGCCGCTCGAGCCCGCGCGCGAGCGCGTTGATCGCGCGCAGGCCGCGCGCGACGGGCGCGTTCTTGCGGACGTGTGAATAGACGAAGAGACTGCCGCCGGGCGCGAGCACCCGCGCCGCTTCGGCGAGCATCGCGTCCAGCGACTCCGGAGACAGGTGCTCGAGCACGTCGAGCGCGTAGCCCTTCGTGAAGGCGCCGTCCCGGAAGGGCAGCTGGCGGAGATCGGCGAGCGCGAGGTCGCTTGATCGCAACGCCTCGTGGGCGAAGAAGGGACTCACGTCGGCGCCGACGAACGCGGCTCCGCTGTCCTGATTCCAGAGCATCGATCGGCCGCTGCCACATCCGAGATCGACGACGCGATCCCGGGGGCCGAGCGCCAGGAACCGCCGGAGCTGTCGCTGCCGGACGCCCGACTGGAGCAGTGGCGGCGACACCCGCTCGTGCCGCGCGTCGGCATGCAGGGCTTCGTCGAGATAGCGGGTCTGTTCGGCAAACGCCGCGGCTGGACGCAGGTCGAGGAAGTCGCGGTTCGTCTGGGGATACTGCTGGCCGCACTCCTCGCACACGAGGTCGGGACGATCGGCGTGCGCCCGCGCGAGCGGGCCCCGGCACCCGGGGCAACAGACGACGCTCAGGAGCGTTTCGGAAACCATGGAGCACTAGCAGCTACAAGCTACCTACTACCAGCTACCAGGTACGAGCTGGCAGCAGGACCAAAGACCAAAGACCAACGACCAGACCAAGACCAGAGACCAGAGACCAACGACCAACGACCAACGACCGTGTGCCGGCTACAGGCTACGGGCTACAGGCTACGGGCCCGCCAGCCTGCTTCCACAAGCCCGGTAGTCCGCAGCCCGCAGTCCGTAGCCCAGGACCCGAAGACCGAAGACGAACTCATCGCAGCCTCCGAGCGCGTTCGAGGACCGCCTCGAGGCGCTCGGCCCGTTTCGCCCACGAGGACTGTGCGGCGGCGTCGAAGGCTTGTCGCGCGAGCCGCATCGCGAGCGCCCGGTCCCTCGTCACGCGTTCGATTGCCGCGGCCAGCGCCTCCGCATCGTCGGGCGGGACGAGCAGGGCATTCTCGTCGTGCCGCAGGATCTCGGCCAGGGCCGGCAGTGCCGAGGCGACGATCGGGCGGCCGGCCGCGAGATACTCGAACAGCTTCAACGGCGACGTGTAGGTGGCCGACACCGCGGTCGCCCGGTTCGGCAACACGAGGACGTCGGCCGTGGCGAGCCAGCGGGCGACGTCCGCCGGTGGCACGAGGCCGGTGAACTCGAGCCGATCGCTCACGCGTTGCGAACCCGCACGTGCGCGCAGGCGTGCCAGGTCGTCTTCCGCCGGGTGACCGCCGATGATCCGCCCGCGGACCTCCGCCAGCCGTGCGAGTGCATCGACGAGGACGTCCACGCCCTTCCACGGATAGAGGTGGCCGGCATAAGCGACAGTTGGCGGCCGGGCCGGTCCTTCCCAGTCGAAGATGCGCTCGGGATCGACGCGGGCGCCGTCGGGCACCACGGACACGTCGGACCGAGGGCCCAGCCGTTCGCGAAGCTCCTGCTCGAGCGCGGCGGTTATCGTGACGTAGCCGTCGGCGCCCGCCCACACGCGACGCTCGCGCGCCGCGAGGCGGCCGACCTTCGCGGACCGTGGCGTGGGCGCCGTCGAGAGCAGCGAGGGCAGCAAGGCGCTCACAACCGGCGCGTACCCGTGCGACTCGTACACCACTGGCGGCCTGCGCCCGGCGGGCACGCGCAGCAGACTTGCCGCAACGCCCAGATCGCGCGTGAGCACGACGTCAGGGCGCGGGGTTCGAAGGCTCCATCGCAGTGCGTGCGCGATGTAGAGGGCCCGTCGCACGACCGCCGGACCCGCCGCGGCCGCATGCACGACGTGGAGCGTGGGCTGCGGCTCGAGGCCGTAGAACACGAACGGATCCCGGGCCTCCTCCGAGCTGTCCGGGCGCACGAGCAGCGTCACCCGATGGCCGCGGGCCGCCAGCGCATGACAGGTCGCCATGGTCTGGATGCCGTTGGCGCGCTCGAGCGGGAACCGGATATCTGCGAGGTAGAGGATCTGCACGATGGGCTTCAGCCCCGGCCGTCAGGGCTCTCCCCGTTCGTAGAACGACCGGCGCTCGAAGACGTACCGGTGCGCGAGCTCGGGCAGCCGCGCCGGGATCGTCACGAACGTATGGTACGCGTTGCGGTCGAGCTCGAGCCGCTGGCGATCCATCAGTCCGCTGCCGAACTGTGCGATGAGGCCCAGGTTCCACCAGACACACACGGCCATCACTGCGGCCAGTGCCAGGCGCGGCCCACGAGGCCGGACCGTGGTCCACAGCGTCGCGAGGCCGACGATCAGGACGGCGGTGAGCGCGACGAAGCGCCGCTGACCGAAGGCGCCGGCGACCGTCCACGACGCGACGCTTCCCGCGACGTAGACCTGCAGCGCGACCACGGCAAGCAGGCCGGCAGCCACCGGCGCGTTCGACCGGGCGGCTGCCGGGACGAGCCGACCGGTACGCCGGACCAGCAGCACCAGCCCGACGAGCGCCGCGAGGGCAAGCGGCGTCCAGAACAAGAAGCCGTGCTGCGGCGACAGCAGGACCGCAATCCCGTGCGGTGCGAGCCAATTCATCTTGCGCGAGACGAGGCGCGATGGTCCCGGGTAGCCGTTGAGCGCGAGATACGCGAGCAGTTGGGGCAGATACGCGAGTGCAAATGCGAGCACTCCCGCGCACGCCCCCGCGATCAACCGCCGTCGCGCCACACCCGGGTCCCCCGACGCCCGCCACCACGTCCACGCCCAGTCGATCGCCGGTCCAATCGCGACGAACGCGTCCTGCTCGCGCACCATGGCCATGAGCGCCGCCAACCCGCCCAGCGCCGCCATGCCCGGCACCGACCATCGGTCGCGCACCTTGACCCAGGTGGCCAGGAACGCCGCCACCGCGAACGCGGAGGTGGCGTGTGACATCGGCGGCGCCACGTACATGTAGAAGAGCAGCGGCGTACCCAGCCAGACCGCGATCACCGGCGCCAGCATCCCCGCCGGACCGACGAGACGCCTCGCCATCCACCAGCCGAGGACGAGCGCGAGCCAGCCGTAGAACGCCGAGGCATACGCCACGGCGGCCACGTAGGGCGTCGAGTACCCGTCTGCCGTGCAGGCCACGCGCGCGCGAGATCAGATCCGCCGCCGCGTAGAAGGGACTCCACAGGATCGCCGATCCGACCGTCGCGAAGCTCTCCCGTCGCTTCGTGACCGTCTCACGCTCGAGGAACGTCTCGCGAAAGCCGTCGTAGCGTGTGACACCCGTGTCGTAGAAGTGCCGGTACTCGTTGTCGAAGGAGACGTCGTGGTCGAACCAGAGCGACCGCAGGTACGAAAAGTACTGCACCTCGTCGGAGGCGTAGATCCGCGGCGTCACGAGCGGCAGAGAGAGCAGGAACGCCGCCGCGAGCACGAGCAGCTCCCGCGACGCGCGCGCCGGCGGGCTCGTCATTGCAGGACGGAGAAGCCCACGACTTCGAACACGTTGAAGAGCGCGTGACTGACGGCCGGCGCGACGACGCTGCGGCGCCGCAGATACACCAGACCCCAGAACGCGCCAAGCAGCGCCGTCACCATCACCGCCGCCCAGCCCTGGAGCGAATGCCCGATGCCGAACACGAGGCTGAACGCGAGGAGTCCCGTCCACGCTCCGCCCAGCCGCTGCTCGAAGCGATGGAGCACGAACGCGCGCTGCACTTCCTCGCGGACTCCGCCCCCGACGATGCCGACGATGGCAAAGACGACCAGCCCCGTCGGTGTGCCCAGCAGGGCGGCCAGCGGATTGTCGGGCTGGTGCAGCCAGGGCGCCACCCTGAGGATGACGTGGCCGCTGGCCGCGACCAGCGCGAAGACGAGCGGCACCAGCAGCGTTCCCAGCATCGCCTCCGCCGTCCAGGCCCGGCGGCCGAACAGCACAGCCGACGCGCGCTCGCCCCCGGCACGGAGAAAGAGCACGACCAGCCCGACGATCAACACCGAATCGATGAGCGACAGCAGGGCGATGTGCGCGAGCGAGAGCCGCCCCGCGCCGTCACGGGCGGCGACCCCCGCAATCGTCAGCGTGACGGCGATCAGCACCTGCGTCGGGAACCCCGAGCACAGACAGACTTCGAGGGCTGCGCGCGCCCGGGTCAGTTCGGCAATCGGCCTCGGGGCGGCGAGTGTCGGCGAAGCGGGGGCGACGTCGGTGCCCAGGGGCAGATCCCGGGATGCGAAGGGGTCCATGCGGTCGGCCAGCGGCGCGGAGGCGACCGGCAATGTACCACGGCCTCGAAACCGGGCCGAACGTGTCCGATTTGGTCAGGTCTGGTCCGTGGCCAAGAATCCGACTTGGTCAGATCTGGTCCGTGGCCAGAACAAGGTTATCGTCCGGTCTCACCGTGGGCTCAAGAGGCTTTGGTCGGGGCTTGTCCGGGGCTCATAAAGAATGTAAAAAATATACTGTTGAATGGTATGCTAGCCAGAACTTGCACGGTCCGGGTTGCCATCGCGCAATTCGGCACCGTATTCCTGGGTCGGAGTGTGGCCTTTACATTTACAGGCTGCATTCCCAACGCGGACCGCGTGCTCCCCGGCGCCCGGACTGCAGGATGGATGCATGCTCGATCTCGATCCGACCGCCGTCGGCGGCGATCCTTCGCCGTCAATCCTCGCCGAACGTGTGCTCGTCGTCGAAGACGACCGCTCGACGCGCATGGGACTCACCGAGCTGGTGCGCTCGTGGGGCTACCTTGCCGAGTCGGCGGCGGACGGGGAGGAGGCGCTCCAAAGGGTCACCACGTTCCGGCCCGGCATCATCGTGTCGGATGTCGTGATGCCGCGCATGGACGGGCTCGCGCTCCTGCGGGCCCTGCGTGATCAGATGAGCGACATCTCGGTCATCCTGCTCACGGCACAGGGAAGCGTCGAGACCGCGGTCGAAGCCATCAAGGATGGCGCCTACGACTACGTCACCAAGCCGGTGGACACCCAGCGGCTGCAGATCCTGATTCAGAAAGCCGCCGAGCGGCAGGAGACGCTGCGTGAGGTGCGCATTCTGCGCCGTCAGCTCCGCGAGCACGGCAGCTTCGGGCGCATCATCGGGAACACGCCGGCCATCCGGCAGATCTATCGCATCATCGAGCAGGCGGCGCCGACGGCGGCCTCAGTCCTCATCTGGGGCGAGTCGGGGACTGGCAAGGAGATGGTGGCCCAGACGATCCATCAGCTCAGCCAGCGCGCGACGCAGCCGTTCGTGCCGATCAACTGCGCGGCGATTCCCGAGACCCTGCTGGAAAGCGAGATCTTCGGTCACGAGAAGGGCGCCTTCACCGGCGCCGTCGAGCGGCGGCAGGGATGCTTCGAGCTGGCGCATCGCGGCACGCTGTTCATGGACGAGATCGCCGAGATGATGCCGGCGACGCAGGTCAAGCTGCTGCGGGTGCTGCAGGAGCGGAAATTCCGTCGGCTCGGCGGGCGTCAGGAGCAGGAGGTGGACGTCCGCATCCTCGCCGCGACCAACGTCGATCCGCTCGAAGCCGTACGCCGCGGCAAGCTGCGCGAGGATCTCTACTACCGGTTGAACGTCTTCGCGATCGAGGTGCCGCCGCTGCGAGACCGGCGCGAGGACATTCCGCTGCTCGTCCAGGCCTTCCTCAACGAGTTCAACACCCGCAACGGGAAGGCCGTGAAGGGCGTGGACCAGGCGGCGATGAAGCTGCTCGAGCACTACACCTGGCCCGGGAACATCCGCGAACTGCGCAACGTCATCGAGCGTGCGACGATTCTCGCGGGCGGCGACCTGATCGAGACGTCGCACCTGCCGCCGTCGTTGACGCAGGCGCGCCGGGAGGAGCCGTCGGCGTCGGTCGTGCTGACGCCCGGCATGACAGTGGACGAAGCCGAGACGCGTCTGATCCGACTGACGCTCGAGCACACGCGCGACAACAAGACGCGCGCCGCCGAGATTCTGGGGATCAGCCTCAAGACGCTCCACAACAAGCTCAATCGCCTGAAGGCCCAGGCCGCCACGACGCTCGGCGGCGGCGACGAGGACAACACCCGGATGGAGGGGTGAATGGCAGCGACCAGTGACCAGCTACCAGCGACGGCAATGTGCCGGGTGCCGCCGCCCCAGGACGTGGTCGCGCGCCGCTGGTAGCTGGCCATGCGCCTCAGCATCAAGGCCAAGCAGGTCGCCGGTGTCGTCGTGCTGGTGGCGCTGGCCGTGACGGCCTTGAGCGTCAGCTATGCGGGGCTGCTCGCGCGGGCGCTGCTGAGCGAGAGCCAGGCGCGGGCGGAGATGCTGACGAATTTCATCTTCGAGCGCTCCCAGCGCGTCATCACGTCCAGGGATCTCGCCTACCAGGCGCTGAAGGAAGATCCGGCCCTCCGCTCGCTCCTCGAGTCGAGCCTCGCCTACTCGAAACACGTCACCTACGCGACCATCGTCGATCCGCACAACACGGCAATCGTGCACAGTTCGCCGGTGCTGGAGGGGCAGACGCTCGAAGCGCAGCCGGCGCTCGAGCCCCTGCTCGCGGAGCCGCCCTGGCGGCAGCTCGGGGCGATCTATGAGGATCGCACCTTCGAAGTGAGCCAGCGGCTGCTGCTAGGGGACGCCAGCGCGCAGTTCGGCTGGATTCGCATCGGCGTCTCGACGACGCTGATCTGGGAAGACGTGCTGGATGCGCTGATGCAAGCGCTGTATCTCGGCCTGGGCGCGCTGGGAATCTCGACGCTCGTGGCGCTGCTGCTGGCGCAGTGGACCCTGAAGCCCGTGCACGTGCTGCAGAGCGGGTTTGCGCGGCTCGGCCGCGGCGAGTTCGACGTCAAGCTGGATCTGCCGCCCGGCGACGAGTTCAGCGAGCTCGGTGCCTCGTTCAACAAGCTGAGCGCCGAGCTCTCCACCGTGCGTACCCAGATTGCGACCGGCCAGGCCGCACCCCTCGAGTCAGTCGTCGATCGGCTGCAGGATGCGGTGGCGATGGTCAATCCCGAGGGAGTCGTCGTGTTCGCGAACGCCGCGATTCGCACGTCGCTGCCCGACGCCGCTCCCGGGTCGTCGCTGGCGGCGTGGCCCGCTGGGCATCCCTACCGGCAGATCGTCGATCGCGCGGTGACGACCCGGCAGTCGCAAGGTCCACTGTCGCAGCGGGTGCGTGTGGCGGGCGAAGACGACGAGACCGAGCAGTGGCTGATGGCCCACGTCATCGAGCAGAGCGATCGGCGCTTCATGGGGGTGATGCTGGTCGCCCGTGATCTCGGCTACATCAGCCAGATGCAATCGACGCTGCGCTACTCGCGCAAGGCCGCGTCACTGGGGCGGTTGCTCGCGGGCGTGGCGCACGAGGTGAAGAACCCGCTGAACGCGATGACGATCCACCTCGAGCTGCTCAAGCAGAAGCTGCGCGGCGTGCAGGCCGCCAGACCGGCCACGCAGGGCGGACTCGCGCTGGCGACCGAAACCGCGACGCCGTCGAGCGTCACGGTGGAGGTGCCGGCAGTCTTGAAGCACGTGACGCTCATCGGGTCCGAGATCAAGCGGCTCGACGAGGTCGTCCAGGGCTTCCTCAAGTTCAGCCGTCCGGAGGAGCTCAAGCTCGAGCCCCTGGATCTCGGCGCGATGGTGGCCGATGTGGTGGAGGTCGTCGAGCCGCAGGCGCGGGCGGGCGGGGTGACGCCGGTGGCGTCGTGCCCGGCGGACCTGCCGCGCGTCAGTGCCGACCCGCCGTTGCTGCGACAGGCGCTGCTCAATCTGGCGCTCAACGCCGTGCAGGCGATGCCACAGGGCGGAGCGTTGCACTTCACCGCCGCCCGGGCCCCCGACCGCCAGGTGTCGCTCGAGGTGCGGGATACGGGGGTCGGAATCGCGCCCGACCATCTCGCCCGGATCTTCGACTTGTACTTCACGACCAAGGAAGAGGGCAGCGGCATCGGCCTGTCGATGGTCTATCGCACAATTCAGCTCCACGACGGCAGCATCGAAGTCACAATCGACCCCGGGTCACGGGACGACGTTTCTCATCAGGTTGCCGCAGGCAGGTTGAGCCCGGTCGAGCGTCCGGGCCTCGGTCAGCCTGGCGCACGACGCGTCTCGACTTCGACTGCAAACTCGCCATGCTCCTGCGTACACGTTGGCTTGCGCGTCTGGCGCTCGTGCCCGTCGCTGGCATGTGCCTGCTGGCAGGCGTTGGCTGCGTGAAGCCGGTGGTGGCGGCTGCGCCCGAGCCGCCGCCGCTCGCGGTGCCCAGCGTGCCTCCGCGCCTGGTAGGCCCGGTCGTGGTCGAAGAGGCGCCGCCCGAGCGGGTGGCGACCGCGCCCGAGCCGGCGGCAACGCGTCCGACGACCCGCCCACGCCAGGCCCGCCCGGCGGCTGGCGACAATGGCAGCGCCAGGCCCGAGGGGCAGAATGCGGACGGACGGACCGAGGCGCCGGTCGAACCGGCCGCCTCGGCCGCCGATCCCGGCCCCGGTCCGCTGCTCCGGACGCCCGAGACGGCCGACAACACCGAGGCCGTCCGTCGCGTGCGCGAAATCATGGCGAGAGCTCAGCAGAACCTCTCGAGGGTGAACCCGCAGCACGCTGTCGCGCGGCGCCAGGGCGAACCACGACAACGCCTCCCGTTACATCAATCAGGCCGACGGCGCGCTGAAGACCGGCCGGCTCGACTATGCCAAGTTCCTGGCCGAGAAGGCCGAGACGCTCTCCGGCAGCCTGCTCAAAAGATAGGCGTCAGGCCTCAGGCGCCAGGGCTTCTGAGGTCACGCCGCGGTCGAGGCCGGGGCACAGGGGCCCGCAGGCGCTAGGGAAGCATGGGCTGGTCCTGTGGAGCTTAGGCAAGTCGCAGAGGATCCCGAAGCTGCACCCGGATGCCTGCTGCCTGAGGCCTGCCTGGGCCGCTGAAGCCCTGTATTTAGCGTTCGCCCTAACTTCCGTCCCCAAGATATAGTGGGATCAGGCTTGACATCGCGCTGTTACAGGCGCACTATTTCGCCCGCGGATTCTCGCGTATTTTTTCAGGTGCAGGCTCTCCCAGCGCAGCGCCCGGACAGTCACGGGCGCCGCATCTTGAATGCGTGCGCGGTTGTTTTTTTGGAGATCAGGGGGACGGTCCGTGGGGGCGCGGGCGGTCTCCGGGATTGGGGGGACGATGCACAGGGGGACAGCAGCCGCGATGGAGCGCACGGGAACATCTGCGGACAAGGGGCTCGAGCCGAGTCCCCAGCCGGGCCTCGAGTCGAGCCTCGAGCCGGGACCGCTGACGACGCCGGAGCCAGGTCAGGAGCGCGCCCCGGCGCCGGCGCCTGCCCCCGGGCTCGACTACGTGCGTGCGTTCGCCCATGAAGGCGTCGATCCGTTCGACGAGATCGAGTGGGACACGCGGGCGGCGGTGATCGGCAACGAGAAGGGCGAGGTGGTCTTCGAGCAGCGCGACGTCGAAGTGCCGAAGTTCTGGTCGCAGCAGGCCACCAACATCGTCGTCTCGAAGTACTTCCGCGGCACCATCGGCACGCCGCAGCGTGAGAAGAGCGTCAAGCAGCTCATCGGCCGCGTCGTCGACACGATTGCCGGCTGGGCGCGCAAGCAGCGGTACTTCGCCAGCGAGGACGACCTGCAGGCGTTCGCGGACGACCTGAAGCACCTGCTCGTCTATCAGAAGGCCTCGTTCAACAGCCCCGTCTGGTTCAACGTCGGCATCGAGCCCCATCCCCAGTGCTCGGCCTGCTTCATCAACTCCGTGCAGGACACGATGGATTCGATCCTGAGCCTGGCGCGGACCGAGGGCATGCTCTTCAAGTACGGATCGGGCACCGGCTCGAACCTGTCGCCCATCCGTTCGTCGCGCGAGCTGCTGGCGGGCGGCGGCACGGCGTCGGGGCCGGTGTCGTTCATGAAGGGCTTCGACGCGTTCGCGGGCGTCATCAAGTCGGGCGGCAAGACGCGCCGCGCCGCCAAGATGGTGATCCTCAACGCCGATCACCCGGACGTGCTCGAGTTCATCACCTGCAAGGTCGACGAGGAGAAGAAGGCCTGGGCGCTCATCGACTCCGGCTACGACGGATCATTCACCGGGCCGGCCTACGCCTCGGTGTTCTTCCAGAACTCGAACAACAGCGTGCGCGTGACCGACGAGTTCATGCGCGCGGTGCTCGACGACAAGCCGTGGCAGACGCGCGCGGTGCTGACGGGCGAGGTGATGGACACCTACCGGGCCCGCGATCTGATGAAGCGGATCGCCGAGGCGACCTGGATCTGCGGCGATCCGGGGATGCAGTTCGACACCACGGTCAACGACTGGCACACCTGCCCGAACACGGCGCGGATCAACGCCTGCAACCCGTGCTCGGAGTACATGTTCCTCGACGACTCGGCGTGCAATCTGGCGTCGATCAACCTGATGAAGTTCCTGGACGATCAGGATGAGTTCGACGCGGTGGCCTTCGGCGCCGCGTGCCGCAATCTGATCACGGCGCAGGAGATCCTGGTCGACAACGCCAGCTATCCGACGCGCGCGATCGAGCGCAACAGCCACGCCTTCCGTCCGCTCGGCCTCGGCTACGCCAATCTCGGCGCGCTGCTGATGTCGCGCGGCCTCCCCTACGACAGCGACGCCGGCCGCGACTACGCCGCGACGATCACCGCGATCATGCACGGCGAGGCCTACGCGCAGTCGTCGCGCGTCGCGCGCGACCATGGCGGGCCGTTCTCGGGCTACGAGGTGAACCGCGAGCCGTTCCTGCGCGTGATGCGCAAGCACCGCGCCGCGCTGAAGGACATCGACCGGACCCACGTGCCGAAGGCGATGTTCGACGCCGCGCGGCAGGTGTGGGACGAGTGCGTCGAGCTCGGCGAGCAGTACGGCTATCGCAACGCCCAGGCGACGGTGCTCGCGCCGACCGGCACGATCGGGTTCATGATGGACTGCGACACGACCGGCGTCGAGCCCGACATCGCGCTCGTGAAGTACAAGAAGCTCGTCGGCGGCGGGCTGATGAAGATCGTCAACCAGACCGTGCCGATGGCGCTGGCGCGGCTCGGCTACACGGCGCAGCAGGTCAAGGAGATCGTCGAGTACATCGACGAGCACGAGACGATCGAGGGCGCGCCGCACGTCAAGGAGGCCGACCTCGCCGTCTTCGACTGCGCGTTCAAGCCGTTCAAGGGGCAGCGCTCGATCCAGTACATGGGGCACATCAAGATGATGGGCGCCACGCAGCCGTTCCTCTCGGGCGCCATCAGCAAGACGGTGAACGTGCCGAAGGACGCGACGGTCGCCGACATCCAGGAGGCCTACATCGAGTCGTGGCGGCTGGGGGCGAAGGCGGTGTCGATCTACCGCGACGGCAGCAAGCGCACGCAGCCGCTCAACACGTCGAAGGAGACCGTGAAGGACACGCAGGCGGGGCCGGTCGCCGCCGTCCAGCAGCCGGTCCGCCGCAAGCTGCCGGACGAGCGTGCGTCGCTCACCCACAAGTTCGACATCGCCGGCCACGAGGGCTACATCACCGTCGGCCTCTACGACGATGGGCAGCCGGGCGAGATCTTCCTGGTGATGGCGAAGGAGGGCTCGACGATCTCGGGCTTTGCCGACGCGTTCGCGCAGGCGATCTCGTACGCGCTCCAGTACGGCGTGCCGCTCCAGGTGCTGGTCGACAAGTTCAGCCACGCGCGCTTCGAGCCCTCGGGCATGACGCAAGAACCCCGAGATCCGGTTCGCCAAGTCGATCGTCGACTACGTGTTCCGGTGGATGGCGGCGAAGTTCCTGTCGCCCGAGGCGAAGTATCGCGCCGGCCTCAACGTGCCGGAGCCGGGCGCCGAGGCCGCTCGCCGAGGACGCCGTGCAGCAGGCCACGCTGCCGCTCCAGACCGGCACCGCGGGCGCCGTCCGTGGCACCGCTTCGCGGCCATCCAGAACCAGGAGGATGCGCCGCCGTGCTCGACCTGCGGGTCGATCATGGTGCGCAGCGGCGCCTGCTACAAGTGCAGCAACTGCGGCACGACCAGCGGCTGCGCGTAGCCACGGGCCACGGATAAGAGCCACGGAAAGAGCCACTGACAAGATCTGGAAAGCCACGGAGAGATCTGGGCCACGGATAAGATCTGACAAGAGCGGATGATTCGATATCTGATCTTGTCGATTTTGTCCGCGGCTTTTTATCGGATCTTGTCCGTGGCTTTCTTATCGGACCTTGTCCGTGGCTTCGTGTCCGATCTTGTCCGTGGCTTCCGTGGCTATTTTTCGGCCGTAGTCCGCGGCTGGCGACCGTATTTCTTCATCGCCGCGATCAGTCGGTCGTGGGGCAGTGCGAACACGCGCATGCCGTCGGCGCCGGTCATGGTCTCCGCGGCGAGCATCGCGTTCAGAATCGCTTCTTCGGTCGCCTGTACGGTCGCTGAGAAGATCGGGTTGATCCGCTCGTTGGGCAGCATCTCGATGCGGACCACGTCCGCGCTGCGTGCGGCGTTCGCGTTCGCGGTCGAGAACGCGACGAAGATGTCGCCGGAGCTGTTCTCGCCCTTGCCGCCCATGCGCCCGACCGCGAGTGCCGACCTGGTCACGACGCGCTGCAGCTGATGCGGCAGGAGCGGCGCATCGGTTGCCACGACGATGATGATCGACCCGGCCCCGTCATCGTCCGGGCGTGGCGTGTCCGGTTGCCCGCATCGCGGCCGTCCGGGCCTGACCGCCGGATCCGCAAGCGTGACACACGGCAGCCGGTCCGCGATTTCCTCGCCCACCGGGACGCCGGCGACGCGAAGCTCGCGGCGTGCGCCGTAGTTGCACTGCACCAGCACACCGACCGTATAGCCGCCCGCGTTCGCCTCGAGGACGCGCGACGCCGAGCCGATGCCGCCCTTGAACCCGTGACAGATCATCCCGGTGCCGCCGCCCACGTTGCCCTCGGCCACCACCTCGCCTCGCGCGCCGTCGAGGGCGGTGAGCACGTGCGCCGGCTGGACGTGAAAGCCGTTGATGTCGTTGAGCGACCCGTCGAACGTCTCCGCGACCACCGGCAGGCCCCATGGCTGCATGCCGGGACGCGTGACCTGCCACTGCAGGATGGCGTCGCGGACCACGCCGACGCTGTGCGTGTTCGTAATGGCCACAGGTCCCTCGAGAATGCCGCTCTCACGCAGCCACGTGGTCCCCGTCATCTCACCGTTCCCGTTGAGGGTGAACCAGGCGCCGAAGACAGGGTCGCTGGAGCCGCGGCCACGCGGATGCACGACGGTGACACCCGTGCGGACGGGCCCTTTGCCGACCTACGAGCCGGCCCTCACCCGAGATGAGCGTCGTGTGGCCGACTTCGACGCCCGGAACATCGGTGACGGCATCGAGGCGCCCGGGCGTCCCGCCGATGAGCGGGCTGATGCCGAGCTCGCGGGCGCGCGCGTTCGGCGATCCGGCGGGCTGTGCGGCGACGGTCACGACGAGCAGGAGCGCGGCGGCGGTCGTCGCGACGAGCGGCATGAGCATGGATGTCCTCCAGCCACGGATGGATCCGACACAGGCACGGACGGATCTGAAACGATCAGCCACGGACGAAGATCTGACACGATCGTCGAAGCCGAATGCCAGCGTATGCTTGCGTATCTCGCGGGCGGCGGACGCTGGCCGTTGCCGGGTTGACGTACGGGCCGGAGCTCGCAGGTCGCACACGAAGGAGTTGACTATGGACCCTCGAATCGGGGCACTGTCGCACATCCTGCGGCTGAACACGCGGCTGTTCCGCAACTGCCTGGACGGCGTGAGCGACGAGCAGGTGCACGCACGTCCCTCCGCGTCAACGAACAGCCTCGGGTTCGTCGCTGCCCACCTGGTCAATTCCCGCTTCTTCCTGCTGCGCACGCTGGGCGTCGAGCTGGCGAATCCGCTGTCGCCGCTCCTGGCCAACGCGCGCGGCATCGACGAACTGACGGAGAGGATCCCGCTCGACACGCTGGCCGACGGATGGACCACCGCCTCGCACGCGTTGCGTGACCGGCTCGAGGCGATCACGGGCGCCGAGCTCGACGCGACCTTCGAGACGCGGCTGCCAGGGCCGGAAAAGACCGTGCTGGGCACCCTGACGTTCCTCGCTCAGCACGACAGCTATCACGTCGGCCAGCTGGCGCTGCTCAGGAAATACGTCGGTCTGCCGGCGATGAAGTACGGATGAGGTTTTATGTACCAGTCAGACCGTCCAACCTCTCGCGTGTGACCGTCGTGCGCATCGAGACGCGTCGCGCGGAATACCAGGATGTTGAGCCGATGCGCGGCCTGTACCGCCAGGAGTTCGACTGCCAGATCATCCACGACTCGATCCTGGCTCGGGGCATGGCCGACCCGTACCTCATCCTGGCCGGTGGACGGGTGGCCGGGTACGGCGGTGTCTGGAACCGGTTCGATGTCGGCCGCGTGATGGAGTTCTATACCCTGCCGCACCTCCGCGCCATCGCGCCGGCGATGTTTCGCGAGTTCGTGGCCGTCAGCCAGGCGACGAGCATCGAGGCGCAGACCAACATGCCGCTGATGCTCCTGATACTGCTGGACTTCGCGACCGCCGTGAGGAGCGAGAACGTGCTGTTCGAGGATGCCTTCGTCACGAACCTGCCGTGCCCCTCCGGCGTCTTCCGCGCGTCGGTGCCTGAGGATCAGGGTAAGGGACCCGAAGGCGAGTGGGTCGTCGAGTGCGATGCGGCCGTCGTGGCAGCGGGCGGATTCCTGTGCCACTACAACCCGCCGTACGGCGATGTCTACATGGCTGTTACAGAGGCCGAACGTCGCAAGGGCTTCGGCAGCTACATCGTCCAGGAGATCAAGCGCGTCTGCTACGAAGCCGGCCGCCGCCCCGCGGCCCGCTGCAACGCGACGAACGCCGTGTCCCGCCGGACGCTCGAGAAAGCGGGATTCCTGCCGTGCGGCCGCCTGCTCGCCGGCGACCTCGTACGTCCTGCCTGACCGTCCGCCCAGTCGCCCAGTCCCCAGTCGCCCAGTCCCCCACCGCCCCGTGTCTGTTCAGCCCCGCCTCCCCGCGCGTTTACAGATGACATGAGCGAAGGCGCCATTGGCTTCCTCATTCTCGTCACCATCAGCGTGGTGACCGCGTTCATCGCCCATTGCCTCGATCGCCGCATCGTCCGCGCCTCCATCATCTCGGTGGTGGTCGCGACGGTCCTCTTCCACACGGCGGCCTACCTCCATCAGGGCTACGTGGACCCCATGCTGCCCATCGCCGTTGTCGTCGGCGGCGCGGTCTCGTTCGTCATCGCGATCGCGATTGGCGTCCTCGTCTGGAAGTTCCGTCCCCCCGTTCGCGGCTGATCCGCCCCGGCCTGCAGCCGCTGCCGCGTGCTCGAGCCTGACATAAGCTGGTCAGGCAGCGACCGCGAAAAGGGGAGGCCTGCATGGATCTGGAGTTGCGCGGGAAATGTGCCGTGGTGGTCGGTGGGAGCAAGGGCATCGGGCTGGCGATTGCCCGTTGTCTGGCCCGGGAAAGTGCCGACGTCGCAATTTGCGCGCGAGGAGAACGGCCCCTGCTCGAGGCCGAACGCTCGCTGCACGCCTCCGGCGGCCGCGTGTTCGCGGCGACCTGCGACGCCGCCGACGGGGCATCGCTCGATGGATTCCTCGAGCAGGCCCATGCGTTCCTGGGACGCATCGACATCCTGGTGAACAATGCGTCCGCCTTCGGATTCACCGACGATGCGAGCGGCTGGCAGGCGAGCTTCGACGTCGATGTGCTGGCCGCCGTCCGCGCCTGCTGGAAGGTCGTGCCGTGGATGGCCGACGCTGGCGGCGGGAGCATCATCCACATCTCCTCGATCTCGGGTCTCGAGGCCGGATCGCCGCCGGCGTATGCGGCGGCCAAGGCCGCGCTCGTCAGCCATGCGAAGACCCTGGCGCTGTCACTGGCCGCGAAACGCATCCGGGTCAACGCCGTCGCCCCCGGATCGATCGACTTCGAGGGCGGGGCCTGGGATCGGGTCAAGCACACCAACCGGGCGTTCTACGACCGTGTCGTGAGCTCGATCCCGTGGGGGCGGATGGGCACCCCGGATGAAGTGGCCGATGTCGTCGCCTTCGTCGCGTCCGACCGGGCGCGGTGGATGACAGGCGCCTGCGTAACCGTGGACGGAGGTCAGCACCGGGGGAACCTCTAGTCAGGGATCAGGGATCAGGGGTCGGGGATCAGGCGTCGGGCCTCAGCAACTACGAAGTACCAACTACGAGCTACGGCCCGAGCGTTTCGAGCCGCTCCAGCCGTTCCAGCCGTCCCGATTCTCTGGTGAAATAGGGAAAGGAGGCAGAGGCGTGGGGAAGATGTACGATGGGATCGACGGCGCGCTGCAGGCTTTCATCGAAGCCCAGCGGATGTTCTTTGTCGCGACCGCGCCACTCGCGGCGACTGGACACGTGAACTTGTCGCCAAAGGGACTCGACACGCTGCGCGTGCTCGGGCCGCGGGTGATCGCGTACCTCGATCATGTCGGCAGCGGGGCCGAGACGATTGCGCACCTCCGCGAGAACGGTCGCCTCGTCATCATGCTGTGCGCATTCGAGGGACCGCCGAAGATCGTGCGCCTGCACGGGCGCGGCGAGGTCCTGGAGCCGCACCTGCCCGCGTTCAGCGAGCTGCGTCCGCTTTTTCCTCCCGAGCCGGCCGGCCGTGCCATTGTCCGCCTGACCGTCGAGCGGATCTCGGACTCGTGCGGGTTCGGCGTGCCGGAATACACCTTCGTTGCCGATCGCTCTCAACTTCGGGCCTGGGCGGAGCGAAAGGGTACGGACGGGCTCGAGAGGTATCAGCAGGAGAAGAACGCGTTCAGCATCGACGGGCTGCCAGCGTTGCACGGACCTGCCGGGCGTGCCGGCACGTCACGGTAGCGTCAAACGACACTGGGCTTCTCGTGAGACACCGGGCACGCACGCTCTGTGCGCTGATCCTGACGCTCGCTGCGGGTGCGCTCACCCTGAGCTCGCTCGCGGTCGTCCGCCAGCCCGAGCCCGCCGTCGACCCGCCCGGCATCGTCAACGACATCTCGCGCCTCAATCCCGTCCGCGTGGCCGAGGTGCTGACGCCGACGACGACGCAGGAGATTGTCCAGGCCGTCTCGAACCACCCCGGCCCGATCTCGATTGGCGGTGCCCGCCACAGCATGGGCGGCCAGATTGCCGCCGAGGGTTCGCTCCACATCGACATGCGGCGCTTCAACCGCATCCTCGAGTTCGACGCGCTGGCGCGGACCATCCGGGTGCAGGCCGGGACGCGCTGGCGACAGATCCAGGAGCACGTCGATCCATCGGGCCTGGCGGTTGCGAACATGCAGAGCTACGCCAGCTTCACCGTGGGCGGATCGCTGTCGGTCAACGCGCACGGCCGCTACGTCGGTGCGGGGCCGCTGATCTCGTCGGTCCGGTCGCTGGAGATCGTCCTGGCTGACGGCAGGCGGATCGAGGCCAGCCCCTCCCGGAACACGGACGTGTTCTACGGCGCAATCGGCGGTTACGGGGGGCTCGGCGTCATCACCGAGGTCACCCTCGGGCTCGCCGACAACGTGCGCGTCGAGCGCCGCCAGCGGACCGTGCGCATCGACGCGCTCCCGGACTACGTGGTGCGTGACGTGCTCTCGGGTCCCACCGTGCTGTTCAACGGGGACCTGTATCCGGACGACTACGACACCGTGCACGCGGTGTCCTACGTGCGCACGGAGCGTCCGGTCACACTGCCGTACCGCCTCGTTCCCGCGACCCGCAGTTATCGGCCGGAGCGGTGGCTGTCCTGGGTCATGGCCGACTGGCCGCTCGGCAAGGCCTTTCGCCGCTACGCCGTCGATCCGATCGCCTTTCGGGACGGGCAGGTGAGCTGGCTCAACCACGAAGCCAGCTACGACACCGCGCAAGTGGAGCCCGCATCGCGCACGCGCACGACTTACCTGCTCCAGGAGTACTTCGTGCCCGTGGCGCGCACGTCGGGATTCGTCCAACGCCTCCGTGACGTGTTACGTCGTCACCGGCCGAACGTGCTCAACGTGTCCATTCGCCACGCCAGGCGCGACTCGGGATCGCTGCTCGCCTGGGCGCGCGAGGATGTGTTTGGCTTCGTCCTCTTTTACAGGCAGTCGATCGAGGCCGGCAGGGGCGGCACGGACGTCGGATGGACGCGCCAGCTGATCGACGCGGCGCTCGACGCCGGCGGCTCTTACTACCTGCCGTACCAGGTGCACGCCACCGAGGCGCAGTTCCTCCGCGCCTACCCCCGGGCGCCGGAGTTCTTCGCGCTCAAGCGGACGCTCGATCCCGGGAACAAGTTCCGCAACCGCCTCTGGGACCAGTACGACCGCGCCGATCGCGGTGGCGTCCGCTGACAAACCGGTCCTGGATCGCGCCGGCGTTCAGATCGGGACCGCCAGACGTTCCTTCTTGAGCAGCCCCGATCGGGATGCCGATCTTGTCGGATCTCTGTCCGTGGCTGATCTTGTCCGTGGCTGACCGAGCGCGCCGCCCCGCCTCACGAAAGGAGCAGCCGTGTCCCAGAAGTATCCGCCTGTTTCGAAGCCGTTGAAGGGGCCGCGGGCGTTCTCCGAGATCAGTGAGACCGCGTCGCAGCCGCAGGCGGCGATCCTGCTCATGCTCGCCCGGCAGCTTCGTGGCGACGATGCGGCGTTGAAGGCGCGGGCACGCGCCACGCGCGCCGGACGGCAGGTCTCCGAATCGAATCTTGCCGCCCGTGAGTCGTTTCCCGTGCCGCAGCTGCGGCCGTCGCCGCGTCCGCTCGACGCCAGGGACGTGCGGGCCCGGGCCCGGAGGACGCTGGGCTTTGCCGCCGCCCTGGACGAGAAGGACTTCGTTGCGGCAATGGCGGCCGGCGCCGACCGCCTCTATGAACGGGAAACCGTCGACACGGCGGCCGACCTGATGGAGATGTGTCTGAGCCATCCAGTCGAGCTGGTGCGCATCGCGGCGGCGTTCGCCTACCTGCCGATCACGTCGGCGCCGGCGCGCTGCACGCGCATCCTGGTGAAAGGCCTGGCCAGTCCTGATGATCTCGAGCGCGAGCTCGCCGCGACGGCGCTGTCGCGCGTCCAGCCCGATCATCGCGCGTTGCGGCGGTTCACACGAACGCGGCGGCGGCCGGCGCGACGCGGACGCGGCCAGACCATCACCCTCGTCCATGGAACCTTTGCGTCCGACGCCGAGTGGTATCAGCCGCCGGGTGGATCGTTCTTCACTTACATCAAGGGGCTGCGGCCCGACTTGTACAACGCCGCCGATTTCTTTTCGTGGTCGGGCGGCTACAGCGACGGCGCGCGCGCACAGGCGGCCGCGGACCTGAAGGCCTGGGTGGACGGGCACAACGAGGCCGGCCTCGACATCATGGGACACAGCCATGGCGCGAACGTCATCCTGCGCGCGACCCAGCAGGGAATGGTGGCCGGAAAGGTCGTGCTCCTGAGCTGTCCCGTGCACGTGCACAAGTACTTTCCGAACTTCGCCAATCTCAAGCGGCCTGTCTACTCGGTGCGGGTCAAGATGGACCTCGTCATCCTGGCCGATCTCGGCGGTCAGCGGTTCAACCACCCGGACATCCGTGAAATCATCCTGCCCATCTGGTTCGACCACGGCGCCTCGCACGACCCGCAGGTCTGGCAGCAGCACAACATTGCGCAGAAAATAGCGTTGTGAGGCTGGGGGAAGCGGCGAAGCTGTTCGCGGCGAATGCGGCCTGGCGGGCGGGCTCGGCGTCGGCGGGGCGCCTGCTCGTGGACGGCCTCTCGTCACCGGACGAGAGCAACCGCACGATCGCGGGCATGTTCCTCGTGCGTGGCGGTGAGCGCGCCGCACCGCTGCTCGACGAGGAGCTCGAGCAACCGCGCAACCTGCCCATGCTCCTGCGGGTCATGGGAGACACCGCGCCCGAGCGGTTTCGTCCCGTCCTCGAGCGGTACGCGACCAGCGACGACCCTAAAATCAGTCGCGCGGCACAGGACGCCTTGCGGGCGGGACGGGCGCGACGCGGCGACGATCGCCGACGTCAGGCGCGAGCCTGCTTCCGGTCCAATTCCTGTTGGGTCCGGAAGATGGCACACCAGTCACTGTGCCTGTCCAGCGGCTGCCCGCATTCCAGACAGACGCGGACCCGCACCTTGGGTTCCTTCGCGTCACTGCCGAAGAGCTTCGTCCACCAGCTCACGCGTCCCCCTTTCGTCTCGGGTGCTCGTCCCGGGACATGTTCTGAGACGAAGGAAAGGGCGGCCGGGTTTGCGCGCTCTTGCGTCGGGGCAACTGAACCGTGGGGCCTGAGTACTGACTCGCATAAATATGGCAACGTATTATTCTTGCCTGATTCCAGCCAGCGCGGCTTACCCTGAAGTCCCGGGAGGACGAGGTATTTGCCGCGACGCAGCCCCTATGTCATCACCCTCTCGCGAGAGGAACGAGAGGTCCTGGAGGGTCGGCGCGCAAATATACGTTGCCGTATTTTCAGGTCCTCCGCGCCAAGATGATCCTCCTGGCCGCCGAGGGCCACTCGAATGACGAGATTGCCACCGCGCTCTCCGTCGGGCGCGATGTCGTCAGCCTCTGGCGCAAGCGCTTCTTCTATGAACGTCTGCCGGGCCTCGAAGAGCGCCCCGCTCGGGCCGCCCCCGGGTTTTTCCCCCCAGAGCTCGTCGTCCAGGTCAAGGCCTGGCGTGTGAACTGCCGGCGACCCTCGGCGTGCCGCTGTCGCGCTGAGCACCGCCGATATCGTCCGCGAGGCGCAGCGGCCGGCATGGTCGCCACCGTCAGCGACAAGACCGTCTGGCGCTGGCTGCACGAGGACGCCATCCGCCCCTGGCAGCACCGCACCTGGATCTTTCCCGCGCGATCCCGACTTCGCCGCCAAAGCGGGGCGCATCCTCGATCTGTACGCCCGGCACTGGGAAGGCAAGCCGCTGAAGCGACGATGAGTTCGTGCTCAGCGCCGACGAGAAAACCAGCATTCAGGCCCGCCTCCGCAAGCATCCCTCCACGCCGCCCCGCGCCACGGCAGCCCATGCGCGTCGAACACGAATACGTGCGCGGCGGCGCCTGGGCCTACTTGGCCGCACTCGACGTCCATCGCGCCAAAGTCTTCGGCCGTTGCGAGCCCACCACCGGCATCGCGCCGTTCGACCGACTGGTCGCGCAGGTCATGACGCGGCCGCCCTATCACGACGCGCGCCGCGTCTTCTGGATCGTCGACAATGGCTCCTCCCATCGCGGGCCAGCCCTGCGTCCGCCGCCTGCCAGGCGGCCTTTCCCCATCTGGTCCCCGTGCACGCCCCGATCCACGCCAGTTGGCTCAACCAGATCGAAATCTACTTCTCGATCGTCCAGCGCAAGGTGCTCACCCCCAATGATTTCTCCTGCATTGCAGGAGGTCGAGGATCGCCTCCTGGCCTTCCAGGACCTACTACGAGAGCATCGCGACGCCCTTCGAATGGCGATTCACCAAGGATGACCTCGCGGCGCTCATGCGAAAACTCGACGGCAACCCAGCCGCGCTCCCCGTCGTCGCGTAGCAGAATACGTTGCCGAACTTATGAACCAGAGCACTAAGGCAGCCGAGTGGCGAGCGCGTTGGTGCCCGCCGCCCAGGTGGCGCCACCAGGGCTCGTGTACATCGCGCGCTCGACGACGATCTGCGCCGGCGTCGCGCCCAGGCTCTCGATGACGGCCCCGAACCGCCTCCCGGCGGCCGTCGGGAACTCGGCCGACACGCTCGACGTTGGTCCGGCTGCGCGGCAGCAGCGCGAAGGTCTTCTCCGCACTCGTCCCGTCCTCGAAGAACAGCGTCACCCGCGCGCTGCCGCCGAACGCCGACGTGTTGGCAATCAGGATGTAAGTCTCCGCGCTCTGCGGCGCCGCCGACCTCGCCTTCGGCCAGCGCCCACGCGTGCCCGTCACCGTCGCCCCCGGCGAGTTGTGCGCCTCGGTCCAGAAGTTGCGGCCAGCGCCGGGCCCGGCCACCACATCGCCCGCTCGACGATGATCGGCACGCCGTTGGTGGACGTGATCGTGCGTCGACACCGCGACGTTGTCGAGCGGCTTGACGCCCGACCCCGCCGGAATCTGCTCGTCGTCGACCCAGATCGTGCAGCGGCCTTCGCCGGCACGCGTGTAGGTCTTCCTGTGCGTCGCGCCCGTCGAGAGCAGGTAGTCCACGCGTCGACCTGCGCTGCCTGCGTGCCGGGGTTCGCGAGCAGGATGAACAGATCGAAGAACGGGCCGGTCGCGCCTTCGGCGAGGAACCAGCTCGTCGCCGGCGCGGTCACGCCGGCCGACCCGTGGCCCGCCGCGAAGAGCTGGCCCGGCGCGATTCGATGTACATCGCCCGCTCGACGATGATCGGCAGCGTGCGGTGAAGACTGCGGAGACGTCGGTCGACGCGAGATTTGACACCCGGATCGAACCGCACCGGATGGAACATACCCGCGTAGACAATGGACTTCCGCGTCGGGTCGAGGGGATCGGGAGTGATGGCCGCGGCGCCTTCCGAACGAATCTCTTACGAGTTTGGCGCGTCGAACATCACCGGTGCAGAAGTCGACGCCCGCGGTTTTGGCGAGCGACTTGCACAGCGTCCCCAGCCTGATCCGCGGATTGTCGTTCCGTGCCAGCACCCACGGGGGCACCGATCTGCGGGCGTTCCAGCCCCCCCCGCCGAGGTCGGTAAGCGGCAGTGCCGCCGCGGGAACGGCCAGCAGCTCACGGACGCCAACGTTGCCGATCCGCAGCTTGAAGTTGCGAGGGACGTCGGGATCGCCACCTGCCGTCTAGGTTCTCGCTGCAACGCAGTTCGGCGCCACTCGCCGTCGATCGTAGGGTTCAGGAGCATGAACAGGTGGCCGTCACGGGGCCATTCGGAATCGCCACTTCAGTCCGCGATCAGATTGGATCGAGCCGAGAACTCCCCATACGCTATCGTGCCGTTCTTCCGCCATAAATGAAGACTCCAGTTCGAGGAGATCTCTCGTCAATCGTGACGCTCGACCACAGTCGCCGGCGCATCGGTCACCCCGACCACAGAATGCGGGGAAGAGTTCTTCGACGAGCGCATCGAAAACGTGGAGGTGAAGTCTGGCTATTTGTGTCTTTTTTGGAGTGGGATTATATTCGAGAGCGAGAAACACGGAACCCGAGGAGACCGAACAGCCGCGCACGCTCGGCAGTTCGTACTTCCTCCTTCGGAACTCGTACTCTCGTTCAACCAATCCAGCCACCATCGATGATGTGGACCTGTCCCGTCGTGAACGAGGACTCGTCGGAAGCCAGGTAGACCGCCAGCGCCGCAACTTCCTCCGGTCGGCCGAGGCGTCCCATCGGCTGGCGGGCCTTGAACGCCTCGCGCACCTCGATCGGGTCGCCCAGCGCCCGGATGCGGGTGTCGAGCGACGGCGTGTCCACCGTGCCCGGGCAGATGGCGTTCGCGCGGATGCCCTTGCCGACGAAGTCGGCGGCGAGGCTCTTGGTCAGCCCGATGATCGCGGCCTTGGTGGCGCCGTAGACGAAGCGCAGCGGAATCCCCTTCACGCTCGACGCGACCGATGACACGTTGACGATGCTGCCCGTGCCGGCGTCGAGCATGCGCGGGAGACAGGCACGGCAGGTGCGATAGATCGACTTCACGTTGAGGTCGAACGAGAGCTCCCAGTCCGCATCGGTGCACTCGAGGATCGTGCCGTGGTGCACGAATCCGGCGCAGTTGACCAGCGCGTCCAGGGTGCCGGCCTCGGCCGTCACCCGCTCGACCTCGTCGTCGCGCCGGACGTCCAGACGCCGTCCCGTGATGCCCGGCCGCTCGTCGACCAGGGTCGCCAGCGCGCGCTCGTCGATGTCGGTCGCCCACACCTGCGCGCCCTCGTCGGCCATCGCAATGGCCGTCGCCCGTCCGATGCCGTTCGCGGCTGCCGTGACCAGCGCCACCTTTCCTGCGAGTCGCCCTGCCATCGATCCTCCGCTCGTCAATCGTCCCGACCGCCCCAGCCACGGGTGCGGACCGGGCGCTATCGTATCGCGTCGAAGACTGCCCGTTCGTTCGACCCCCGGCGAGCGTTATTACTAACGAGGCTTTGCCTGAGACCGTCGGGCATGTCCATGCACGGCCCTCAGCCATCTGTCTGCTTTGCCCCGCTCTGCGGGACGGGACGTCTGGAATGGCTCGGCAAAACCTGACTCAGTCGTAGGGTTTCGGGCCATTCGAGAAGTCCAGGTGGAGGAACGAACGTCGTGACGCAGTTGCAGGCGGTCGATCGCGAATGGCAGGACTCCCAGCGCGAGTGGGAGGATCCATCGAACTGGCGTGGCGGCATGCTCGGGATCTACTACGCACCGAATGACCCGCGGGTCATCGTACGGAAGCCGTGGTTGCCCGGCGGCTGGACCTTGAACTTTGCGCGGCCGGCCAGCTGGCTGTGCGTGGGCGGGTTGATGCTGGTGTCCGCCCTGTTCACGTTCTGGGCGGCCGGCGGCACTCAGGGCCTCTGAGCCAGGGATACGAGCTCGGGCTCGCAACGGCCCGCGAGATCGGGCTGCTTCCGGAGATCGAACGGCGGGCCAGCGCGCTGTTCGACATGCTCCCGCAGACCGCCCGCCTTCCGCCGTACCCGACCTCTTTCCATGACTTCACCGAGGCCCAGCGAGCCGGCCTGCTCTGGGTCGTCCGCTCGCAAGCCCACGGCCCGGTCGGGTTCGCGCTGTGCGAGTACCTCGGCGACAACCCCCACCTCGAGGAGCTCGACGTGCTGCCGGAACACGGCCGGCGTGGATTGGGTTCGCGGCTGGTCCGCACCGTCTGCGCCTGGGCCGAGTCTCTGCATCGTCCCCTGACGCTCACCACCTTCCGCGATGTGCCATGGAATTGCCGGTGGGACGAGCGGCTTGGATTCCGGGTGCTTTCGGACGCTGAGCTCACCGCGCCGCTCAGGGCTCGCATCGATGAGGAAACCGCGGCCGGACTGCCGCCCGACCTTCGCGTGGCGATGTGCTACGAGCCAGGCGGGACGGCCCACCGGCGACGGGTCTGAAGCTCTGTCCGACCGCACGACAGGCCGCTCGGATTCTCAGGCTTGACCGGGTGCTCCGGGGACCGGAGAATCTGGTCGCACTCCAGATGCAGCCGCTGCTGTCGCCCGGCGAGGCGTTCACCCGATTCTTCGCGCACTGGTACGACGCTGAGGACGACGACGGCCGCGTGCCACAGTCGACGATCGCGTCGTGGTGCCCGCCCGGCACACCGGCTGCCGACGCCCAGCCGCTCGCGGCCGAAGACCAGGCCGCCGTCAACGAGCTGCTCGAGGCGCTCATCGATGCGGCGGAAGAGGACTGGCCGGGACTGCTCGGCGTCGAGAGCCCGGTGTCGCTGGCCTGGCTGGTGGCCTTCGACCGTCACTACACGCCGGAGCGGGTGGCCGAGGTCACCACGCGAGCCGACGCCACGGAGTTCGGCAACGAGTACCTCACGCTCGTCGGAGAGCTCGGGGCGGTGCTCGCGCGCGTCCTGCAGACCACGCGTCCGACGCTCGTCTGGGTCTACGAGTGGCCCTACTGGGACTCCGGGCTGCTCGATCCGATCAGCGGGCGGCGGGTGAACGTGTTCGCGTGCTCGCTCGCGAAGCTCACCGCGCCCGGGGCCGCCGGGCACTGGGCGCGCGAAGTCCCGGCCTGGCTGTCCCGGCTCGACACGCCCCCCGGCCCATGAGCCTGTGCGGAACCCCGGACCGGTCCGCCACGTCGATCTGAAGAACGAGCCATCTTCGGACCACCGGAGCTCGGAGTGTTGACTATGTGGGCAGGCCTTTAGGCCTGCCCGGGCCAGCGTTGGCCGGGCTGAAGCCCGGCGCCACCTTGCGAACCCGTTGTCAACTCAAGTGAACTCTGGGTTGGGTACGCTGCATCCGACTGCGATGTCCATGTTGATTGCCGAGTCGCAACCCACGCGCCAGGTGCTCGTCGCAGAGATGCGCGATCGGCTCACCCGCGAGAGCTTCCCGCGCGCGATCATCCTCTGCCTCCTGATCGTCTCGGGTAGTGCTGCGTTCCTATCCTCCTTCATCGCGCTACAGATGGGCCTGGACTCGATGGCGCTCCGCTACGGCCTCGCGACACTCGTCGGCTACGGGGCGTTCATCGCGCTCATCCGCACCTGGATCGCGATCCGTCGCGGCTGGTCGGCAGACTGTCTGGTGGACCTGATCCCCTGGGAAAACGTGCCTGTCGACCGCGCTCCGGGCTCGGGTGGCAGCGGGGCCACGGACGAGGGCGTCAGCGGGGTGGCCGACAGGCTGGCCTCGTCGCTGACGGACTTCGACGACTTCTGGTGGCTCGTCCTCGCGGGAGTCGCGCTGTGTGCCGGGCTCGTGGCGATCGGCGCCATCGTGTATTCTGCGCCGTTGCTGCTCGCGGAGGTCGCGCTCGATGCGGCGCTCGTGTCCACCGTCTATTCGCGGCTTCGGCGCGACGAAGCCGGACACTGGGCGACGACGACGATTCGGCAGACGTGGACGTCGGCGCTCACGCTGATCGTGTTCATGGCCGCAGTCGGGTTCGCCCTCCAGCGGCTGGCACCCGACGCGCATTCCATCGGCGGTGTCGTGCGCCAGCTCACGTCGTGATGCCACGGGCGTGACCCGGCTGAAAGCCGAATCGGACGGAGATGGGGACGGGAGCCTCACTCGATCCACCGAGCCTCCCGTCCCCATCCCAGCGGTTCACACGTCGGCGGGTGCGGCCGCCTTGAGCTGCTCGGCCTGGTAGTACGACGTCACGGCTTCGATCAGCTCGTCGAGATCGCCTTCGAGCACGCTCGGCAGCTGGTGGGTCGTGAAATTGATCCGGTGGTCGGTGACGCGGCTCTCGCGGAAGTTGTAGGTCCGGATCTTCTCGGATCGTTCTCCGGTACCCACCTGGCTCTTGCGGTCCTTCGCGATGGCCTCCTGCTGCTTGCGCATCTCGATCTCGTAGAGGCGCGAGCGCAGGACCTTCAGGGCCTTCGCGCGGTTCTTGATCTGGGACTTCTCGTCCTGCTGCGAGACGACGAGCCCGGTCGGGATGTGCGTGATCCTGACCGCCGAGTAGGTGGTGTTGACGCTCTGGCCGCCCGGGCCGCTCGAACAGAAGGTGTCGATGCGCAGGTCCTTCTCGTTGATCTGGATGTCCACCTCTTCGGCTTCCGGCAGCACCGCGACCGTCGCCGTGGACGTGTGGATCCGTCCGCTGGCCTCGGTCGCGGGCACGCGCTGCACCCGATGCACGCCGCTCTCGTACTTGAGCCGGCTGTACACGCGCTTGCCCTCGATGAGCGCCACGGCCTCCTTCAATCCGCCCGCGTCCGCCAGGCTCTCGGACATCATCTCGAGCCGCCAGCCCTGACGCTCCGCATAGCGCGCGTACATCCGGAACAGCTGTGCGGCGAAGAGCGCCGCCTCCTCGCCGCCGGTGCCGCCCCGGATCTCGATGATGATGTTCTTCTCGTCGTTCGGATCCCTCGGCGTCAGCAGGATGCGCAGGCGCTGCTCGAGCTCGTCGCGACGCGTCGTCAGACGGGCGATCTCGTCCTGCGCCAGCTCCCGCATGTCGGGATCGTTCGCCAGTTCCTGCGCCTGGGCGAGCTCGCCGACGACGGTCTTGTAGGTGCGGAAGGTCTCCACCGTCTCCTGAATCTCGGCGAGTGCCTTGGTGTGGGTCCGGTATCCGGCCGGCTCGGCCTGCACGGCCGGATCGCTGATGAGCGTCATCAGCATGTCGTAACGGGCTTCGATGGCAGTGAGCTTGTCGAACATGTGCGGTGGGATGAAGGGCACGGTCACGCCGTGCCTGCGACTGGTCGGGGGAAGCGCGGCGACGCTAGCCGCCCGACACGGGCGGGAGGAAGGCGATTTCGTCGCCCTCTTCCACCTTGGTCGAGAAGCGTGCGTACTCGAGATTCCGCGCGCAGGACATCGACGCCGCGTACGGCGCGAGCTCGGCGTGCCGGCGGACGATCGTCTCCCAGACGTCCTGGATCGTGGCGCCGGCGGGCACGCTGGTTTCGTGATCGCTCGTGCCCGCGAGGTCGCGCAAGCGTGCGAAGAGCTTGACGGTCACGCGCACGCGAGTCGCCGCGCCTCCTCGCGCGCCCGGTCGTCGGCCGGGTTGGACACCGCGCCTTCAATCCAGTGGTCGCCGCCTTCCACGTACTCGTGCTTCCAGATCGGCGCGATCTGCTTGATGCGCTCGATCGCGTAGCGGCTCGCGGCGAAGCTCCCGGCGCGGTGGGCCGAAGCCGCGACGATGATGACGCTGGCCTCGCCGACCTGCACCGTGCCCGTCCGGTGATGGACGCCCAGCACGATCGACGGCCACAGCGCCGCCGCCTCGTCGGCAATCTGCGCGAATGCCTTCACGGCGAGCGGTGCGTACGCCTCGTAGTCGAGCCGCAGGACCCGGTGGCCCTTGTTCCAGTCGCGCACGATCCCGGTGAACGTCGCGAGCGCGCCCGCGCCGGGCTCGCCGGTGCGCGAGGCACGCCGTGCGTGCTCGGCTGCGACCGCGCGCAGCAGGCTGCCGAGATCGAGCGGTGAATCGGTCACGGCGAGGAGCGCGGCAGGCATGACAACCCGGTGATTATAGTCCGCCGCCCGCGCCGCCCCGGTGCGTGCGCCGCCAGAAGTGGTTGAGGGGACGGTGGCCGTGGCCGATGGCCGCGCCATGCTGCATCGCGCCCGCGACGTAGGCCTTGGCCTCGACAATCGCCTCGTGCAGCGGGCGCGCCTTGGCGAGCTCGGCGGCAATCGCCGCCGAAAACGTGCAGCCGGTGCCGTGCGTGTTCCGGCTGACCACGCGCGGCGCGCGGAATTCCTGCAGCGTCCGCCCGTCGAACAGTACGTCCACTACCTCATCACCCGGAAGGTGTCCGCCTTTGACGATGACGGCGCGTGGACCCAGCGCGTGCACGCGCCTGGCGGCCTCTCTCGCCTCGGCGATCGTCTTGATCGTCATGCCCGTCAGCGCCTCGGCCTCCGGCACGTTCGGCGTCGCCAGGTAGGCACGCGGCAGCAGTTCCGTACGCAGCGCGCCCATCGCCTCGGGTGAGAGGAGCGCATCGCCGCCCTTGGCCACCATCACCGGGTCCACGACCACGAACGGCAAGTCGAGTGCGGTGATGGCGGCGGCCACGGCTTCGACGATCGACGGGGACGCGAGCATGCCCGTCTTGACGGCATGGACGCCGATGTCGGACACGATGGCCTCGATCTGCGCCGTCACGAACGCGGCCGGCAGCGTCTCCATGCCCGTGACGCCGCGCGTATTCTGGGCGGTGATGGCCGTCAGCGCCGAGGTCCCGTACACCTCGAGGGCGGCAAAGGTCTTGAGGTCGGCCTGGATGCCGGCGCCTCCCCCGGAGTCGCTCCCGGCGATGGTCAGAGCGGTGCGCATGGATGATGACGGGCGGCCTTGCTGGCGTTTCCGGCAACCTGTAGAATCCGCCGCATGCAGACTGCTCAGAGCCCCGCGTTTGCTGGTGGAGCCGCCACGATTCTCGGCTCGCTGGCCGGGCCCCGCAGCCAGGAGACGCTGCGCCCCGTTCTGGCGCGGGCGGCAGCGGTCGCCGGTGTCACGGCGCTGACCGCGCTCGCCGCTCAGGTGAGCGTGCCCCTGCCGTTCACCAACGTGCCGTTCACGCTGCAGCCGATGGTGGTGCTGCTCGGTGGGGCCGCCCTGGGCGCGCGGTTGGGGTGCGCGAGTCAGGTCCTGTATCTGCTGCTCGGCCTGGCCGGACTGCCGGTCTTCGCCGCCACGCCACTGCTTCCCCAGGGACCCGCTCGACTCGTCGGGCCGACCGCAGGTTTTCTCCTCAGTTATCCCCTCGCCGCCTGCCTGACCGGATGGCTCGCGGAACGCCGGTTCGACCGGCAGTATCTCACGTCGTTCGTGGCGATGGCGGCGGGGCTCGCCGTCATCTTCACCGGCGGGCTGTCCTGGTACGCCTGGGGGGCGCCCGGCCTCGGCTTCGAGCGCGCCCTGTCGCTGGCCGTCCTCCCCTTCATCCCGGCCGATCTGGTGAAGCTCGCCATCGCGGCCGGTGTGCTGCCGGTCGTCTGGCGGTTCCTCGGAGCGCCGGACGCGCGGCGGGGCTTGAAGCCCCGCCCTACCGGAGCGAGGGGCGTTCCCATCGGTAGGCCGGACCTTCAGGTCCGGCGAGGCCGGGCTTCAGCCCTGCGAACTCACGTGGTCACTCGTAGTTGGTCGCTGGTAACTGATCAGGCCTTCCCGAAAATCAGCAGGTACCTGGTACGGCAGGAACGTCTCGCGCGAGACCAGACGCAGGCCTGCCGCCTCCGCGGCCTTGACCACAACCGCCTCCTCGACCCGCTCGTCGAGATCGGGGCCGGGACCCCAGCCGTCCTTGCGGAACTCGACGATGCCGAGCCGGCCATTCGGCTTGAGCGCACCACGGACGTTGCGCAGGAACTCGATCGGGCGATCGACTTCGTGGTACGCATCGACGATGAGCACCGCATCCACCGCCGCGGCAGGCAGCTTCGGATCGTCGGGAGCGCCGAGCACCATGCGGACGTTGCGCAGGCCTTCGCGCTGCACGCGCCGTTGCATCGACTCGATCATTTCGTGCTGGATGTCCTCGGCGTAGACCAGGCCGCGCGGGCCGACGCGCCGTGCCAGGCGGACCGTGAACCAGCCGCCGCCGGCGCCGAGATCGGCGACCCGCGATCCGTCGGCGATCCGCAGGGCATCCATGATCTGCTCGGGCTTCTGCCACGCCTCCCGATCGGGTCCCTCGAGCACGCCGAGCTCGTGCGGCGGAAACCGTCGCGCGTTCTTGCGCTCCTGGGTCGAGACGAGCGCCGTGCTGACGAGGACGCCCAGCGCAAGGGCACACGTCAGGCCCGCGGCGAGAACCTTTCGCCTTGGTCCTTGAACCCTTTGACCTTCCTTGTGCCTTGTGCCTTGTACCTTGTGCCTTGACAAGTTTCACCTGATGCCGGGCACGGTCATCGCGTCGATCGACAGGATGCGATCCGCGTCCGCTTCCGAGAGCAGCCGTTGTTCGATGACGAGCTCGCGAATCGTCCGGCCGGTCGCGACCGCGGCCTTCGCGAGCTCCGCGGTCTTCGCGTAGCCGAGGTGCGGGCTGAGCGCCGTGGCCGCGGCCGTGCTGCGATCGAGCAGCTCGCGGCTCCGGGCTTCGTCCGCCGTCAGCCCCTCGACGGCCCGGGCGCGAAAGACGTCGAGCGCGGCGCTCAGGATGCTCACCGCGTGGAGGGCGTTCCACGCGATCACCGGCATCATCACGTTGAGCTCGAGCTGCCCGGCCTCGCCGGCGATCGCGACGGTCTGGTCGCAGCCCATCACCTGGAAGCACACCTGGTTGACCATCTCCGCGATCGACGGATTGACCTTGCCGGGCATGATCGACGAGCCGGGCTGGACGGCCGGCATCGCGATCTCCGAGAGGCCGGCCCGCGGGCCCATGCTGAGCAGGCGGAGATCGCTCGCGATCTTGCCGACTTCGACCGCCAGCCGCCGGACGGCGCCCGACAGCGCGACGATGTCCCCCATGCTCTGCGTGACGCGAAAATAGCTGTCTGGTCGCCGGACGCCCAGGTGAAGGGCGTCATCGAGCCGGGCCAGGACGAGCTCGACGAATTCGGGACCGGCGTTCAGGCCCGTGCCGACCGCCGTCGCCCCGATGTTCAGTTCGTGCAGCGCCCCGGTGGCGCCGTGCACGTCGTCGGCGCCGCGGCGCACGCAGGCGGCAAAGCCCTCGAACTCCTGCCCGAGCGTGATCGGCACGGCATCCTGCAGATGCGTACGGCCGGTCTTGATCACCGTGGCAAAGGCCCTGGACTTCGCGGCGAGCGCGTCGGCCAGTGCGCCGGCGGACGCGACCAGTGCGGCGGATGTCAGGAGCAGGGCGAGGCGGGTGGCGGTCGGGAACACGTCGTTGGTGGACTGTCCCATGTTGACGTGGTCGTTGGGGTGCACGCGACGGTACTCGCCGCGGGGCACGCCGAGCCGATCGGCGGCGAGGTTGGCCAGCACCTCGTTCACGTTCATGTTGTGCGACGTTCCCGCGCCCGCCTGGTAGACGTCGATCACGAACTGGTCGCGATGCGAGCCGGCGAGCACCGCCTCGGCGGCCGACACGATGGCGTCAGCGACCTCGGCCTCGAGGCGCCCGAGCTCCCGGTTCGCCAGCGCCGCCGCGCGCTTGACGTGGACCGTGGCATCGACGAGCACGGGGTGCGCGCGCAGGCCGCTGATGGGGAAGTTCTCCATCGCCCGCGCGGTCTGGATCCCGTACAGCGCTCCGGCCGGAATGTTCTTCTCGCCCAGCGAGTCGCGTTCGATCCGGGTCATCACTGTGAGCCCCAGCCCCCTGAGTCCCCTCGAGTCCTGAGCCTCGAGCCCTGAGCCCTATAATGCCCCCATGCAGGCGTTTCTCGACAGCATGGTGGCGCTCATCACCGAGACGTCCACCAACCTGCCGCCCGACGTGCGCGCGGCGATGAAGCGCGCCACGCAGGCCGAGCAGGCCGACAGCCGTGCGGGGCAGTCTCTCGCCATCATCGCCGAGAACATCGACCAGGCGTCATCGTGCGACGGGCCAATCTGCCAGGACACCGGCATGCCGACCTTCGAGGTGCATGCGCCGGTCGGCGCCAACCAGATCGAGATGCGGCGCCAGATCCGCGAGGCCGTGGCCGAGGCGACGCGCCGCGGCAAGCTGCGGCCGAACTCGGTGGACTCCATCACCGGCGAGAACTCCGGCAACAACCTCGGACCCGGCACGCCAATCGTGCACTTCGAGCAGTGGGAGCGCGACGAGATCGAGGTGAAGCTGATCCTGAAGGGCGGCGGCTGCGAGAACACGAACGCGCAGTACGCGCTGCCCACCGAGCTGGCGCACCTCGGGCGCGCCGACCGATCGCTCGACGGCGTCCGCAAGTGCATCCTGCACGCGGTGTGGCAGGCGCAAGGCAAGGGGTGCGGGCCCGGCGCCGTCGGCGTCTGCATCGGCGGCGACCGGACGTCCGGGTACTTGCACGCCAAGGAGCAGCTCTTTCGGACCCTGGACGATGTCAACCCCGATCAGCGGCTGGCGGCGCTCGAATCGCACGTCATGGCGACCGTGAACAGCCTCGGCGTCGGACCGATGGGCTTCGGCGGCGGGACCTCGCTCATCGGCTGCAAGATCGGGGCGCAGAACCGCCTGCCCGCCAGCTTCTTCGTGTCGATCGCCTACGACTGCTGGGCCTTCCGCCGCCTCGGCGTGATCGTCGACGCACGGGACGGCCGGATCGTGCGCTGGCTGTACCGCGATCCCGAGGCGGCGCCGATTGCGATGGTGGACGACTCGGTCGGCACCCGGCCGTTCACCACGACCGGACGAGAGATCCGGCTGCAGGCGCCGATCGACGAGGCGACGATCCGCAGCCTGCGCGTCGGCGACGTGGTGCTCCTCTCGGGACGCGCGTTCACCGGTCGCGACGCCGTCCACCACCACCTGATGTCGCACGAGCCGCCGGTCGATCTCCGCGGCGGGGTGCTCTATCACTGCGGCCCGGTGGTGGCGAAGGACGGCGAGGGCTGGCGCGTGACGGCAGCCGGACCGACGACGAGCATCCGCGAGGAGCCGTATCAGGGGGACATCGTCCGGCGATTCGGCGTCCGCGTCGTCATGGGCAAGGGCGGGATGGGGGCGAAGACGCTCGAGGCACTCGAGGAGGCGGGCGCCGTCTACCTGAACGCGATCGGTGGCGCCGCGCAGTTCTACGCGCGGCGGATCACGCGGGTCGATGGCGTGTCGCTGCTGGAGTTCGGAACTCCGGAGGCGATGTGGCACCTCTGGCTCGAGGACTTCCCGGCCATCGTCACGATGGATGCCCACGGCAACAGCCTGCACAAGGACGTCGAGCGCGCTTCCGCCGCCAAGCTCGAACTGTTGCGCACGTAGTCGGGGACGGGAGCCTCCGCAAAGCGCGATGGGGACGGGAGCCTCCGAAACCCGCGACGGAGGCTCCCGTCCCCCTTATACGGCGGTCAGCAGCCGTGGCCCGTCCTGCGTGATCATCACCGTGTGCTCGTAGTGGGCGGCGAGCGCGCCGTTGTGCGTGCGGAGCGTCCAGCCGTCCTTCTGTTCGACGACCCGCGCCGGTCGGGCGGCGATGATGGGCTCGACCGCGACGACCATCCCGTCGGCGAGACGATCGCGCTGGTGGGGATTGAAATAGTTCAGGACGTCGGGCGGCTCGTGAATCGTTCGTCCGACGCCGTGACCCGCGACCTCGCGCAGGACGCTGAACCCCCGGGCGCGCACTTCTCCGTCGATGATGCGCCCGAGCTCGGACACGCGCGTTCCGGGCTGCGCGACCTGCATCGCCCGCTCGAACGCCTCGCGCGCCGCGTTGCATAGAGACCGGGCCGTCTCGTCGACCGGCTCCACCGGGACGGTGAGCGCCGCATCGGCAATGAAGCCGTCGAGTCGCGCCGTCACATCGAGCTTGACCAGGTCGCCTGCGGCCACCCGGCGTTCGCCGGGCACTCCGTGGACCACCTCGTCGTTGATGCTGATACAGGTGAAGCCCGGAAAGTTGTACACGGCCTGTGGCGCTGACTCCGCGCCCTGACTTCGCAGGAACTCCGCCCCGATCTCGTCGAGCTGCCGCGTGGTGATCTCCGGCCGCACGGCGGCCGCCATCGCCTGCAGCGCCAGGCCGACCAGACGACCCACCGCCGACATCCCTTCGAGCTCGGAGGTGTTCGTGATGGTCATCTACCCGAATGCCTCTTCCTTGAAGTGATCCCGGGCGACGCCGAGCTCGCGCATGGCCGCGTGGACCGATTCCATGAAGCGCGGCGTCGGCTCGCGCCCCTCGGCCTTCGCCGCGCGCTTCTCCCAGACCGAGACGGCGGGACCGCACGCGTAGAAGACCGCCGCCTTGACGTCGCCCACCACGCGCGCGATGAGCTCGGTCGAGACGCGTCCGCGCTGCACGCGATCCGTGTAGCCAAAGGTCTCGGGCTCACGCGTCAGCGCGTGCACGACTGTCAGCCGGCCGGGGTGTTGCGCCTCGAGCTCGGCCAGCAGATCGCGATAGATGATGTCGTTCCAGGTCTTGTTCGAATAGACGAAGGTATGGCGGAGGCGCGGCTGGTGCTGGAGCGCCGCCTTGATGATCGACACGTTGGGCACACTTCCGGAGCCGGCGCAGAGGTGGACCATGTGATCGGTCAGATCGCCGATTCGTTCCGGCAGGACGTAGCCGCCGGCGTAGCCGGTCACCTCCATCCGCGCGCCCTTGAGCGGATGGTAGACGAGAAACGGCGAGAGCAGCGGCGGATACTTCGTCTTCCCGCGCTCGTAGAGCTCCTCCTTGATCGTGATCGCCAGGTAGCGCTCGTCCGGGGTCGAGCACATCGAGTAGGCACGCGGCGGTTCCTTGCGGCCCTTGCTGTCCTCGAGAAAGGCGGTGTAGCCGGCGAGCGGGGCGAACTGGTGCGGGTCGATGCTGACGTACTGCCCCGCCTTGTAGTCGCGCGGGTCGTCGCCGGCGTCGAGGAGCAGGGTCACCGTGTCCGGGGTCTCCTGGACGACGTCTGCGACGACGACCGGGATGTGCTTGATGCGCTGGGTCATGAGGAGTGGGAAAGCCCACGAAACGATGGGAAGGTGGGCACATCGTTCACGATGAGGCGGCGAAAGGTCAAGCTGGGTCGGTTCGACGGCGCCGCCGCCTTGCTGCTCCGGAGGGCCGTTCGCTATACTAGAACGGTTATCGAGGGGCCGGAACGGGCCAGGGAGTCTCAACGATCCCAGGGAGTCATCAATGATCAATGTCACGCCATCGGCAGCCGAGAAGATCTCGGAGCTGTTGACCGAGGAAAACAAGCCCAACGCCGGACTTCGCGTGTTCGTGCAGGGCGGCGGCTGCTCGGGCTTCCAGTACCGGCCTGATGATCGAGGAAGGCGCGGGCGCGACCGATGCCGATCAGACGATCCAGTCGAACGGCGTCAAGCTCTTCGTGGATCCGATCAGCGTGCGCTATTTGAAGGGCGCTGAAGTGGATTTCGTCGACAACCTCGCCGGCGGTGGGTTCACGATCCGCAACCCCAACGCCAAGTCCACATGCGGCTGCGGCTCGTCGTTCAGTGTGTAGGAACAGCGGTCAGGGGTCGGCTTTTCAGCTGGAGATCGCGCGCGTGCTGAGAGCTGGCGGCTGAGAGCTGACAGCGCCCATGCAATCCACCTCCGCTTTCGTTGACAGCCTGCGACCCAAAGGGAGCAAGCGGTCGGGGAAGCGCGACTTCATCGTCAACGTCTTCCTGCGGCAGGACGGGCACATCAGCGCCGACGATCTCGTGGACCTGATCACCCGCGAGGACCGTCGCATCAGCCGTGCGACCGTCTACCGGACGTTGCAGTGGATGGTCGAGGCGGGCATTGCGCGCAAGGTGGACTTTGGCGAGGGGCGGTATCGCTTCGAGCATTCCTACCGGCATCCGCGGCACTTCCACCTGATCTGCAAGTCCTGCAACCGCTCGTCCGAGTTCCTGAGCTCGGACATCGAGTCGCTCATCGAGGAGGTGGCGGCGGCCCGCCGCTTCGCGCCACGCCAGAGTGTCGTCCAGATCTATGGCACGTGCGAGGAGTGCGCCACCGGCCGTGCCGTCCCGGCGACCGAGACCGCGACCCAGCTGCTGTTCGCCCGGGATGCGCTGCGCATCGCCATCGCCACCGAGCGGAGCGGCCGGGACTTCTATGCCCGTGCGGCAGGGATGACGCGCGACGCGCGCGCCCGCGAGATCTTCCTCAAGCTGTCAACCGAGGAAGTCGATCATCTGCACCGCCTCGAGCGGCGCTATCAGGAGCTGGTCGCCCAGGACCCCGAGCTCGAGTCGCGTCCGACGTTCCTCTTCTTCAAGGGCGCCGCCAACGGGTTGTTCGCGGCCGGCGCCGACGAGCTGACCCGCATTGCGAGCGACCGTGAAGCGCTGCTCATCGGCATCCGATGCGAGCGCGGCTCGCACCGCTTCTTCAAGAAGTACGGCGAGCGCTTCGAAGATTCCGAAGGCAAGCAGATCTTCCTCGAATTCGCCGAGGAGGAGCGCGACCATCTCGAGCTGCTCATTCGCGAATATCGTGCGCTCGTCCGCCGCGAACCGCGTTCGGGCCCGGACTCGCCGGGGCCCGACGGCCCGCGCCGGGCGAACGCGTGATCGACCTCCACCTGCACACGACCGCGTCGGACGGCCTGCTCTCGCCGGCGGCGCTGGTCGCGCGCGTGCGCGGCGCGGGTGTCTCGGCATGTGCCGTCACCGACCACGACACGACCGACGGGCTCGCCGAGGCGGCTGACGCGGCGAGTGCGAACGGCCTGCGTTTCCTGACCGGAGTCGAGGTCACGGCCGTCGATGCCGAACGCGACGTGCACATCCTGGGATACGGCGTGGACGCCGGCTGCACGCGGCTCGCGACGTTTCTCGCCGACCAGCGCCGCCACCGCGTCGCCCGCATCCAGCGGATCATCGAACGGCTCGCCGGGCTCGGCATGCCGCTCGCCCCGGCCCTCGTGGACGCGCTGCTCGGGGGCAACGAGGGGACGCCGAAGGACGGCCGGTCCCTGGGGCGGCCGCGCGTGGCGCGCCTGCTCGTCGAGGCCGGCTACGTCGGCTCCGTGCAGGAGGCGTTCGATGTCTGGCTGGCGCGCGATCGGCCGGCGTTCATCCCTCGCGAGGGCGCTCCGCCCCGGGACGTGATCGTGATCATCGCGGCGGCCGGCGGTGTCGCCGCGCTGGCGCATCCCGGGTTGACCCGGCGCGACGACCTGATTCCGGCGCTGGTCGAGAACGGCATGGGTGCGCTCGAGGTCTGGCACAGCGAGCACGACGAAGCGACATCGGCTCGCTATCTGGCAATGGCCCGCGCGCACGGCCTGCTCCCGGTCGGCGGGTCCGACTTTCACGGCGACGCCGCCGGCCGTCCGCATCGCCTCGGCCAGGTCGGGACGCCCCCCGACGTCTTCGAGACCCTCGTCGGGCGCTGATCAGGGATCAGGCATCAGGCACCAGGCCTCAGGCAGGGATCAGGCGTCAGGCACCAGGTACGATCTTCTTCGGTAGCCCGTAGCCCGTAGCCCGTAGCCCGTAGCCCGGAGCCCGACCAAAGACCAACGACCAAGACCAAAGACCAAAGACCAAAGACCAAAGACCGAACCACCGACCAGCCTGCGTTTCGTGCCTCCCGCCATCGAATTCGAGAACGTCGTCAAGCGTTACCAGGCGTTGCGTCCGCTGCGTGTGCAGCACTTGACGGTGGCCGAGGGCGAACGGGTCTCGATCACCGGGCTCGATCGCGCGGCGGCGGAGCTGTTCGTCAACCTCGTGAATGGATCCGTGCTGCCCGATCAGGGTGACGTACGCGTGTTCGGCACGCCGACGTCGGCCATCGAGGACGCGTCCGAGTGGCTCCGCTCGCTGGATCGCTTCGGCGTCGTGACCGAGCGGGCGGTGCTGCTCGAAGGATCCAGCCTGGCCCAGAATCTCGCGCTGCCGGTGACACTCGACATCGATCCGCTTCCTGCCGAGGTCAGGGCGTCGGTCGAGGCGCTGGCTCGTGAAGTGATGCTCCCCGCCGAGCGGCTCGATCGCCCCGTCGGCGACGCCCCGCCGGCGATACGCCTGCGCGTGCATCTCGCGCGGGCGTTGGCCATCGCCCCCCGCGTGCTTCTGCTGGAGCATCCGACGGTCGTCCTGGATGCTGCGGACGTGCCGGCGTTTGCGACGCTGGTTCGCGAGATCGCAGCCGCCAGACGGCTGGCCGTCGTCGCCATCTCCGCCGACCGGCGCTTCTGCGACGTCGTCGCGGAGCAGGCGTGGACGCTGCAGCCAGCGACGGGCCGGCTGGCTTCGAGCCGCGGATGGCGTTCATGGTTGGGACAATGACACCTGGCCGACGACGACCGGCGCGGGAGGTGTGGTGAGACCGCGAAAGACGTTGCTGCTGTTCGACATCGACGGCACCCTCATCCTGACCGGAGGGGCGGGGACGCGCGCGATGTCGCGGGCGTTTGCACTGACGCACGGCCTGGAGGATGCCATGCGCTCGGTGGACGTAGCGGGCCGTACCGACCGGATCATCATGCGCGATGCGCTGGCCGGCGCCGGGCATGCCTTCGACGAGGCGGGGCTCGATCGTTTCCGCGAGACCTACTGCTCGTTTCTCCGCGAGGAGCTGGCGCGTGACGGCATCGGCCGGAAGGGTGCGCTGCCGGGCGTCCCGGGTCTGCTCGCGGCGCTTGCCGCGCGCGACGATGTGAGCCTGGCGCTGCTGACCGGGAACTTCCGGCAGTCGGCGGAGATCAAACTGGCGTGGTTCGAGCTGTGGCATTACTTCCCGTGGGGGGTGTTCGGCGAGGAGGCCTTCGAGCGGGACCACCTCTCGTCCCTTGCCCTCGAGCGGCATCGTGAACGCGAATCGGCGCCCATCAATCCCGCCGACGTCGTCGTGATCGGTGACACGCCCCATGACGTGCGGTGCGCGCGTGCTATCGGTGCCCGGGCGGTCGCAGTCGCTACAGGTCGGTCCAATCTCACGGCTCTCAAGCCGTCACTCGCCGGACGCGCTCTTCGCGGACTTGAGCGATCTGAACGCGGTCGTCGAGAGCCTGGTCGAGCCTTGGCGCTGAGGTAAAGAACGAAGCGCAAGCAGATGCGCCGCCAGCCGCTTCTGCGGCTGGTGGAAGCGCGAAGAGTCGACCCCGGACGCGAGGCCGCAGGCCGGAGCGTCGTGGCTGATGAGCAGGCGCGCCGCCAGTCGCTCCTGCGGTGGCGGAAGCGCGAGGGAGTCGACCCCGGACGCGAGGCGCAGGCGAGCGTCGTGGCTGATGAGCAGGCGCGCCGCCAGCCGCTTCTGCGGTGGCGGAAGCGCGAGGGAGTCGACCCCGGACGCGAGGCCGCAGGCCGGAGCGTCGTGGCTGATGAGCAGGCGCGCTGCCAGCCGCTTCTGCGGCTGGCGGAAGCGCCTGAGAGTCGAACTCAGCCCTCCCGCATCAGCGGGAGACCACCGGTTTTGAAGACCGGGAGGGCCACCGGGCCCCGTTCGCTTCCTGAATGTCTGGCCCTGACTGCCGACGGGCGTCGGCGGGCTGGTTGGCCGGCCGTGGCGCGGCCGGCCGGATGGATCGTGCCTCGAACCTCAGCCTTCGATGAGACGGACTTCGCCCGCGCGTGGGCCCTTGGGCGACTCTTCGGTGGTGAATTCGACGCGCTGGCCTTCGCGGAGCAGTTCGAACACGGCGCCGCGGACCGAGCTGCGGTGAAAGAAATGCTCTGTTCCGCCTTCATCGCGGATGAACCCGAAACCCTTGTCGATGAGGAGACGTGCGATCGTCCCGGTCTGCATAGCGGTAACCCCTCCGATGCGAACCCCCGGGTTCTGCCCGGGAAACGGGGCCCGCCGGCTACGACCGTGCGGCGGTCCGATGCCGCCGGTCGGCGCGTTCGCTCCAGGCGACGACCGTCTGAGGCGAGGCAAGTCCCCGGGCCGAGACAGGTCACGGCCTGGAGCGCTTCTACCAGACCGCACCGACTCAACGGCGCCGCCAATCGGCAACCGCTGGCTGCGGAAGGCCGACCCGCAGCAACGACTCGTTCTCTATGCTCACGAGGTCAGCTCGTAGCCTCCCTCTTCCTCCTGGTCCTCGTCCTCGTCCTCCTCCTCTTCGTCCTCATCGAGATCATCCTCGTCGAGGTCGTCATCGTCGGGGAGGAGCGAAGCGGTCATGCATACCCCCAGTCCATCGCGGGTCGGCTGTTTGCGCGTCCCATGGGCGGAACGGGCCAATCTTAGCACGGGGTCCCGGCGGCCCTTTTGACCCGGCGTGGCCCCTACGTTACTATCTCAGGTTGCGGCTGCAAGTGGGGGCCAGTGGCGCAGTTGGGAGCGCGCCTGAATGGCATTCAGGAGGTCGCCGGTTCGATTCCGGCCTGGTCCACCACCCTTCGCTCATGATCGCGGGCGGAGGTTGCCCGCCATAGCGCTGAAGGCGCGACGGCGGGCCCCCACCGCCTCCGAACGAGCTACGGTTGGCAAGCCAGCCTTCGCTGGATGCAGGCGAAGGATGCCGCGCCATAGCGTCGCAACTTGTCGCGCCATAGCTCGCAGCGCGACGGCGGAAGCCACGCGGAGGCGGGCCTGTTCCTGTCTCTGAACGAGCTTCGCTCGCCATCCCTGACCAGGCGCCAATTTCTCCTGGCTCCTTCGCTTACGCGAGCTAACGCCGAAGGGTGAGCTTCCTGGTTCTGGCGAAAGACGGTGGACCAGTGGAGGGCGCATGGCAGTCGTGGGAACGACTGACATGTCACGGACCTTGACCTTGGAGGGACCCAGATGGCGGACATGAAAGAGGTAAGCCCATGGACTTGGCAAGATCAGTTCGGCTTCTCGCAGGCGATTTCGGTTGAGGGAGCACAGCGCCTGCTGTTCTGCGCTGGGCAAACGTCCGTTGATGCTGACGGCGAGCCCCTTCATCCCGGGGACTTCGCCAAACAGATGCTCCAAGCGATCGATAATCTCGAGACGGTGTTGGCGAAAGCGGGTATGCGTCTATCGCAGGTAGCGCGCCTCAACTATTACGTAACTGACGTCGATCAGTTTCTGGCTGCGGCTCCGGTGTTTGGGCCTCGCCTTCAAGCTGCGGGCTGCAAACCCGCGGCCACGCTGCTCAAGGTTAGTGGCCTTTTTCATCCTGACATTGTGCTGGAGATCGAAGCCACCGCCGTTGAGTGACCGAATCGCGGAATCCCTCGCGTCGCCACGTGCCGTTGCTCGTGTCCCGCCTGTCGCAGAACCTGAATCGCGTGCCGCGTGAGCATGTCGATACGGTCGGCTGGCCTTAAGCGAAGTCGCTGGCGATCTGGAAACCGGCGGCGACACGCATTTTCGAAGGTTCGGGATCACGCACTCCGAGCGAGCCATCATGCTCGACGGAGGTTGCCCGCCATAGCGCCGAAGGCGCGACGGCGGGCATCACCGCGCGGTGCCCGTTGCAGCCGGCTCGAAAAAACGAGCAAGCCAGGTCGCGAGAGAATCGCGGGAACTGCGGCGCCTCAGGCTCAACTCATCAACCCACGGCCAGATTAGTTGCTACTGCGGCTGCGGTTCACTTCCGGAGGCCGCCGCCGGCCGCCCTTCCGCGTCGACGAACGCGAGATTCGCGCCGTACCCCTCCACCGTCCGCAGCGGCTGCTCGATCGACTTGCGGTCGCCGACGATGACGATCGCCATGCGGTCCGGATGGAGATACTGCTTCGCCACGCGGTTGAGATCGTCCAGCGTCACCGCGGCAATCTTCTGCGCATAGCTGTTGAAGTAGTTGTCCGGCAGCTCGTAGGTCACCACCGCCTCCAGGTTCGTCGCAATCTCTTCCGGCGTCTCGAACCCTCGCGGGAAGCCCCGGATGATGGCCTGACGTGCGCTCTCGATTTCCTTGGGACTCACCGGGATGCCGCCGCGGATCCCGTGCAGCTCCTTCAGGAACTCGATCACCGACTCCCTGGTCGAGAATCCCTGCACTGCGGCTTGCGCGACGAAGGGACCGGCGTCGCGGCGGTAGCTGAACGCGGAAGTGGCGCCGTAGGTGTAGCCCTTATAGCACAGCGGGATGAGCCGGCTGGCCATCACGAAGACAGCCCCGTCAGCGACCCGCGAAAGGCAGCCGGAACGCCGCCATTTCCTCGCCGTTGCGAACCAGCAGGACGTCGCCGACGAACACCGGGTGGTTCCACGTCTTGCCCTGGATCGCCGGGAAACGCGCCAGCTCCGTGAACTGGTCGGGGGTCGCCCTGACCAGTGCGATCTCGCCCTCCTCCGAGAGCACCAGCAGCACGTCCTGGCCGGGCAGCAGGACGAGCTGGCCGTTGCCGTAGCGTCCGCCCTTCCACTTGCGCGTGCCGTCTTCGAGGTCGATGCAGGCGAGGATGCTGGCGTCGAAGCCGAAGGCATGGCCCTTGTGAACGACGAAGTCGCTGAAATACGGCTTCAGCCCGCGCGATGTCCACCGCTCTGCGACGGTCCATCCGCCGGGTCCGCGCGCGACCGCGAGGCGCCGCGCGCCGCTGTCTCCGCCAGCGACGATCAGGACGTCGCCGTCCGCGGTCAGAGCCGGCTGCACGATCGGGAAGCCCCGCCACGAGTGCTCCCACAGCCGGCTGCCGTCAGCGGGCGCGACGCTGGTCGCGCCGACGCCGCTCAATATCAGGACCTGCGTGACGCCGCCGATCGTCATCAGATGTGGCGAGCTGTAGCTCCCGCCGCCGGTCTTGACCGAACCAGCGCGGATTGCCGGTGGCGAGGTCGTAGGCGACGAGCCGACCGCTGGCGGCGACGATCACGACCTCGTCGACTACCAGCGGCGAGCTCGAGAAGCCCCAGGTCGGGACCTCCGCGCCAGTGTCCGACGCCGCGTTGCGCGACCACACGACGGCGCCGCTCACCGGCATCCAGAGCGTTCACGATTCCGGTCGCGCCGAACGTGTACACGCGATCGTCCCTCAGTGTCGGCGTCCCGCGCGGGCCTGCGCCGCCATTCGACTCGAAGAACCGGACCGCGTCGCGATGTGTCCACACCGGCTTGCCGGTGGCCGCGTCGTAACAGGCGACGACCTCCTCGTCACCGCGCTGCTCCTGGGTATAAAGGAGGTCGGCGCGGACCGCGAAGGACGACCAGCCCGGTCCGATCGTCCGGCGCCACAGCTCGACCGGCGGCGAGGCGGACCAGTTGGTTTCGATCCGAACGCCGCGGCTGATGCCGTCGCGCTCGGGTCCGCGAAAGCCGGGCCATTCGGCTCGTGTTGCGACGGCTGCCAGAGTGGCCGGTTCGGTCTTCGCCGTTGGTGCCTTCGGGAGTGCCACCGGCTTGCCCCGGGCGGCGTCGTTGGACTTGTCGTCGGCCTTCGCCGCGGCTGCCGCCTTGGGAACCTCCATGGCGGCCGGAGCCGGTGGGAGCGCCGTCGGTCCGCCCTGAGCGGAGGCGGCGGGCTCGCGGCCGGCCTGGGCCAGGAGCCGCTCCTCGCGGCTCTTCGTCCAGCGCCAATCGAACGTCAGATCATGGTCGCCGCTCATGCCTTCGGTCCGGACGAGCGTCCACGCTCCGCACGCGAGCAGAATCGTCGCGGCCATCGTCGCGCGTCGAGGTCCATCGCGGAGGCGACGGCTGCCTACAGCCCAGGCGACCAGGGCAAGGCACAGGGTCGGGACGGCATAAGCGAAGAACCACGCCGGCCCCATCGACTCGTGCCGGAGGGACCAGTCGCGGCCAGCCCGACGATCATCAGAACGATGCCACCCACGCGGTCCAACCAACGGGCTCGGCTGAAGAACGCCCACCACAGGACGACAGCCACCGCCGCGCCGAGTGCCCACTGCATCCCGAGCGCGAAGCCCCTGAATCCGGGGAGGGCGGCCTTCACGCCGAACCGGGCCACCAACAGCACCACCACGGCGACCACCCCGGGCCACAGACGGAGCGGCTTCCGAAGAGTTCCTTCGCTGGTCCGAGCGATCGTCATATCGCCTTACGCGCCAATGCTGCGCAGGATGATCTCGTCAGCGGTCGGCTGCGACTTGATGTAGCCGAGCTCACTCGCCTCTGCTCGTAGTTGTCGAGCCTCCGCTGGTGTCCGATCCTCCCGACCACGCAATGAAGTCATCGTCGACTGCGCCATCCGTGAGACGCGCAGCTTCATCGCGCTGGTGGTCTTCTTCAGAGGCTGGATATCAGAGCCTGAAGAAAAGTCATCGAGCAAGCGAAGCGCATACTCTCGAAGCCGCGCCAGCTCGTTGAGACTCATGATCTGCTCGGCCGAACGCGGCAGCCCCCGGAGCTGATGCAGGCGTTCGAGTCGGGCCAGATACATGTCGGCGAGAAAGAGGTGAAACCAACATCGTTGATAGTCCGAAGTGCAGCGCACGACTTCATCGTCTGCCACGAGTACATAGCGTCCGTGAGGGACCCGGTGCCCGGAAAATGTCACTGAAGACGTGTCTGACAGCCGCATGCTTCCGGAGAATCTCCAACCTCCGATTCGGACCGAGTCGACCCGCAGGTCGGCCGCACACAGAGCCGTGCAATGGCTGTCGGCCAGTCGAGCCTTGAAGAAGACGACGTCCGCAATCGTGGCGAGCGACATGTATTCAAACGTTCCATCGACTCGAATGCCTTGTGCGTCCTGACGTGCGACCAGGGAGTGGTGGGCCCCACCGGTACGTTCGCCCCCGGCATTGGCCAGGATCAGCGAGCGATTCCTGATCGTTCGCAGGAGCATCGCCCGCTGAAATCTCGCGAAACTCAGGAATGGCAGGGGAATGCACTGCAAGACGCATAGCGGGTAGAGATGCATGGCAACAGCGATGCCCAACGGCAGACAACCAGCCGCGAGATTCCTGGCGGTCTTTGCAGCCGACTCGAAGATGACCGAAGGGGGTCGTCCCGAAACCGGGTACATCTCCAACTGCGAGCGGAGTCGGTTGAAGCCCTCACGATACGCTTCGCGGGCTGCTGGTCCGTCTCCGCGCAGTCCATGCGCTCGATGAGCTCCGCCACCAGTTGGTCTTCGTTGGTGTGGATGTCTGCTTGCATGCCTCTCGATTGCCGGGAACCGGGCGACCCTCCGTGAACTGGTCGGGCGTCGCTCCGACCAGCACCAGCAGCCAGTCTTGGTCGGGTAACAGGCCGAGCTGGCCGCAGCCGTAGTTGTAGACCGTCTACGGCCTTGGACGTAGGACGTCCATGACTTGTTCCGCCGCCGACTCGGTCGCAACCCGGCCATCCTGGAGGAATCCGATGAATCTGTCCTTCCGTGCGCGATTGTCGCTGCGTTGATGGGTCAAGCGGCAGCCGTCGCCGGGGGGCGCGCTCCGCGGCCGCTGACGCTGTTCCGAGTCACCCTAGAAGACTTCGTAGCCGGGCGTGAGCACGTGCCGCGGGTCAAACTTCGCCTTGGCGTCGCTCAGTCCCCGGAAGGCCGGCCCGAAATGGCGGCGCCAGTCGTCACGGGACATCGGGAACGCGCTGACCGGGTACAGCGTGCCGCCCGCCGCACGGATCCGATCGTAGGCAGCTCGGTTGGCCATCACGAGTCGGTTCGCTTCGGCGGCGTTGTCGGTCGTCGGGATCCGCACCAGGTTGAACGCATGACACAAGTTGTCGGCCGGCAGCCGGAGGAGCGGGCTGGTGACCGCGTGTCGGCGGAATGCGGAGAGCACGATTTGACCAGATGTTCCCAGGTCCGCCGCGGTCAGCGTGGCCAACTCGCCCCGGACCACGGATTCGACGTTGGAGTCACCAACGAAGGTGGTGAGCCACGGGTGCGGGAAGAACCACTGGCCGTTGGCCCGCAACGCTTGCTCCAGCACCGCGAGCCGGTTGAGATAGTCGACATATGGCAGCGTGCTCAGCTGTGCCTGACCCCGCACGTCGGACAAGCCGGCGAGAAGTGCGCTGTCGTCTGGAAGGGTTTCCGGAGAACTGCTTGACGGCGTCAAGTCGAAACGTCCAGCCGGTCGACGCGGGCAGCACCGCGCCCTGCACCGCATCGAACCTGTTGTCGGCTGCCAGCAGGCGTTGGTCTGCCAGCATGGTCTTCAGGTCTGTGTAGATCAGCAGGTATCTGCGTACCCGCTGCGGCGCCGCAATGAGTCTCAACGTGGCTCTGACGATGACCCCCACCTGTCCGAGGCCTCCTCGCACGGCGTCGAACAAGTCGGCATGAATCTCCGGCGAACAGACGACCTGTTGGCCTTGACCGGTGACGACCTCGAGGTCGAGGACGTTGTCGCTCTGCATGCCAAACCGTGAGGTCGTTGCGCCGATGCCACCGACGACCAGTGTGCCGCCGACCGACAGGCCGAGGTAGTCCGTAGGTACGGGTGGGGTCAACCCCTGCGGGAGCGTCGCGGCGACGACCTCGCTCCACGTCGCCCCGGCGCCAACGACAATCCGGTCGGTCTGGATACTGTGGATGTTCCGGAGCCGTGTCATGTCGGCCACGATGCCGTCGTGGACGAGAGAGCGGCCAAATACCGAATGGCGTGCGCCCTGCGGCGCCAACGTCCGGCCGCGCTTCGCAGCCCAGCGTATCGTGGCAGCCACATCCCGATCCGACGCGGGCAGCAGAACACCCTCAGGTGTCCGGTGCGCGATATGCCCGAAGTCTTCCGCGGCTGCGGCCCGCGCTTCGCCATCGAAGCGGATCTCCCCATCCAGCGGCGGTGGCGCAGTCTCATACCCAGGGTGCGCGCACCTTTCTTCGCCGCCATTGTGCCGGCGGCAAGACCGGTTGCGATCGCGCCGAGGCCCGCCATCAACACGGTTCGACGACTGGCAGTCATCGCGTATCAAGCCCTTCACGCAGGACCCAGATCGTCGGAATGCCCGGCCTTCAGGCGAGACCACTGGGCGGTGGGACGTCCATCGGTACGGGTATTTTGCGTGCCTTCAAACCGTTGTGGCCAGCCGGTCGGCGAGTCCTCCCACGTCTCCTGCCGCCCGTAGACGGTCATGTCGAGCAAGCGATAGCTGTTATCCATCGCCTCGACGCCGCGCCTCGTCGTCCAATAAGTCTCGAAGACATTGGATCCTTGTCGCAGGTAGCACACGATGTGCATCATGCCCACCTGGCGTCCAACCAGGAGGGTGTCGAGCGAGTCCTGGGCCGAGTACCAAGGCATCTCCCAGCCCATGAAGTCGCGGTACCGGGCGCTCTCTTCGTAAGGGCCCTGGCAAAACGTGGCGTAGGTGACGTCGCGAGAATGGACATAGGACAGCTCGCGGACCTGCGATGTAACCAAGGTGCACCCCTCGCACTGCTCCGGCGCCGGGTGGCCCGTGTGCCACATGAAGTAGTACGCGATGAGCAGCCGGCGACCCTCAAACGCGTCCAACAGCGTCACGGCCCCGCGCTCGCCGATCAGCGGTGTCGCGCTATCCATTTCGACCATTGGCAACCGCCGGCGGGCGGCTGCAATCGCGTCGCCTTCTCGTGTGTGAGCTTTCTCTCGAACCCGCAGTGCGTCCAGCTCTGCCTGGAAAATGCTCCGATCGACCACCGCAGGTACTCCAATTTCATGACTCATGGTGCTTTTCATCATTCCGCCTCCATCGGCGGCTAATTCAGCAAATATCGCTCCCTCTTTCCGGCTCGAATTTTCAGCGCTTGTCTCAATGCTGCCAATTCCAATGCGATGCGTCTCGAAACACG
>CAWIBS010000028.1:0-92141 GCA_963834365.1 Vicinamibacterales bacterium
AACGGTCGGCGCGCTTCAGTGCCTCGTAAGTCCGAAATCCATCGAGCGAAGCGCCGCGTTCGATCACGCTCGTCATCCCCGCACCAAGGTACTGCTGGTGGACGCGCTCGAGCGTTTGGAGGTCAATAGGGACCCGGTCCGACACCGAGCGGAGCGGGCCAACAGGTCGCCGACGTTCCGCAAGAGGCCCGTCGGTTCGCCTGCGGCATTCTTCACGATGGCTCCGCCCGGCGGGTCGGACGTGTCGCGCGTGATGCCAGCTGCTCGAAGCGCGGCGCTGTTGAGCGAGAACGCGTACGCGGAGTCGACGACACCGGGTGATGCGGCGCCGCCAGGTCCAGTTCCTCGCGCGTTGGAAAACGTCGTTCCCGGAGTCGCGTCGGGAACACCCGGGGCGTCCAGATCCAGGCGTCCTGTGGCCGCCGTTGGGCTTCACCGCGGATCCAGTCCTGCAGTTCACCAATGGATTGCAGGTTCCGGAATGGCTGCGTCGCTTCCGCTGCCGCCACGTCGAGCGCGTGCACGTGGGTGTCGATGAGGCCGGGAATCACCGTGCGCCCACGACCGTCGATCACGCGCGTCGTGCTCCCGATGTGGGGCGCACGTCTTCGTTCGATCCGACCGCGACGAATCGACCGTCGCGGACGGCGAGCGCCGTGGACATGCGGAACCGGTCGTCCACGGTCACGACCCTGCCGTCGAGCAGCACGAGATCGGCCGGGCGTATCCCCGTCTGTGTCCCTGGTGCGGGAGCGCACGTCGCGATCAGTAGGATGACGGTACCAATCGGTCTCAACATTGCTGGCTCTCAGCTCTCAGCTTCAGCTCGAGCATTCCGATCTCAATCGTCGGCCAGGTTCTGAATGCTCGTAGCTTGCGAGCTGCGAGCTGCGAGCTGCGAGTGCGAGTTGCAAGTCGCGAGTGTCATCCCATCCACCTGTCCAGATGCTCCCTGACGAACCAGTCATCGGCAAGATGCGGATAGCGGGCCAGCACGCGATCGATGGCCGCCATCTGGCCCGGGCTCAGCTCCTCGTGCGGATCGAGGCACCAGCGCCCGGCGAGCAGCCCCTGTCGCCGCAGGACCTCGTGAATGCCAGGAATGCAGCCCGCGAACTGGTGGGCCGGATCGAACAGGGCGGCGTTGACGTCGGTGAGCTCCGCGCCGAGCGCGAGCAGTCGCCGAAGCCTCCGAGCCGTGCGCCCGGGCGGCGACGCGCTGCGGCGGCCAGGCACGCGTTCAGCAGATCGACGGCGCTCCTCGTCCACACCGCCCATTGGCCGAGCAGACCGCCCGAGAAATGCAAGCGCATGCCCGTCGTGCCCGCAGGAAACGGCGTCAGCAGATCGGCCACAATGGCGTCGTCGTTCCCCGTGTAGAGCGCGACGTCCGGCGGCCGCTCTCGGCCAGGGCCGTGACGACGTCGAGCGTGCGATACCGATCGAAGGGGGCGACTTTTATCGCCACGACGCGCTCGATCTCGAGAAACCCGCGCCAGAAGCGCGGTCGAGCACGCGGCCGCCGACGGCCGGCTGAAGATAGAACCCGACGAGCGGAATGACGTCCGCCACGCGCCGGCAGTGATCGAGCAGGGCCGCGTTGTCCGCGTCGCGCAGGGCGGCGAGGCTCAGCAGCGCGGCATCGTAGCCGAGCGACACCGCCAGCTCCGCTTCGTGCAGCGCTTGTGCCGTCGGTCCGCAGACGCCCGCGATCGTGACCGGGGCTGCTCGCGGCTGCCGCACCAGTCGCCGCACCGTCCGGATCGCCAGTGCGAGCACCGGCTCCAGCAGGCCGACGGCGGGATCGCGAATCGCGAACTGCGTCGTGTGCACGCCGACGGCGATGCCACCGGCGCCGGCGTCGCAGTAGTACCGCGTCAAGCGCCACCTGCCGCCGCTCGTCGAGCCGGCGTGTCGCGGTGAGGGCGAGCGGATGCGCCGGAATGACCAGCCCTCGAAGAAGCGCGCGCCGAAGTGCGGACAGCGTGGCCAGCATCAGAAGCGGCCATCAGTCACCTCGAAGTGCGTCGGCTTGTTCAGCGAGGGGCCTCCGACCTGCACCCAGTGCGCCACCCATTGCTGCAGGACTGCGAGCGGCACGGAGGGCTCGCCGAGTCGCTCGCGGCACCGGCTCGAATCGCTCAGCAGCGCGACCGGACCTTCGCTGTTCACAAAGCGAGGAGGTCGGCCGAAACTCGCGCCGAACCACTGCGCCATCTCGCGAACGGCGATGCGCTCGGGACCGGTGACGTTGAGAATCGCCGGCGGCGACGAGCGCGAGCTCGAGGCTGCGCAACGCGTAGCTGTTGCGTCCCCCTGCCAGATGGCGTTGAAGAAGCCGACCGTCAGGTCGATCGGCTCGCCGGCGAACACCCGCCGGGCGATGTCCACCAGCGTGCCGTAGCGCAGGTCCACCGCGTAGTTCAGACGAAAGATGAGCGTCGCCAGGCCCCGCTCGCGCGAGACGAACTCCACGACGCGCTCGCGTCCGAGGCATGACTGCGCGTACTCGCCGGCTGGTGCCGGCGGGTCGTCTTCGGTCGACGCGGGGCCGCCGGCCGGCACCAGCGGGTAGACGTTGCCTGTCGAGAACACCACCATTCGTGATTGACAGAAGTGCTCGGCCACTCGCGCGGGAATCACCGTGTTCGTCGCCCAGGTGATGTCGGTTCGATCGAGCGTTCCAAACTTCCGGCCGGCCAGAAAGAGGACATAGGGACAGCGCGGCAGGGCGGCGATCTCGGCGGGGTCGAGCAGGTCGCACGCAACCGTCTGGATCCCCTCCGCATCGAGGCCCGTGCGCACGCCTGCTGACGAGAAGCGGGATGCGGCGATCACACGGCGGCGCTGCCGGTTCGGGTGACGGCCCGCTGGACGCGGCGGGCCAGCGACGGTCCCATCTTCCCGCCGGCACCCAGAATCAGCACGTCACCGGTCAGACGGGCGACACACGCGAGATCGGCGTCCGACGGTTCCGCGAGCATGTCCTCGAGCTCGGTCTCCGTGTCGATCTGTTCAGGGAGCATCATCCACTGCGGATCCTAGCAAACTGGCGGCGGTCCTGGTGATCACGCGAATTCAGGTCCGAGAATGGCGAACTCGACGAGCGCCGGCCGGCTCCGGACTCCGATCCCGGCGTCGCTCGAGGCCGCCTGGCCAGCGGGACGGCACATTCTGAAGAGCGGCCGCTGCCCCTCAAAGCCGCAGGCGCCGAGCGACGCGGCGAACGTGCGATGCGTATCGAATGCATCGACGGCGACCGGGCGATCGCCTGCCGCAGCAAGTGCGGCGCTCACGAGTGCCTGCGCGATGTCGTCGTCGCCGGCAACCACCGGCCCGATCTGATCGAAAAGGCGGCCCTGGCGGCCGAGACAATAGTGCGCCAGCCCCGTACCACTCTGGACGACGTGGCCATACAACGGGGCATTGTCGAGAGCCCACTCGAGCACCTCGCCGCGATTGCCACCGAAGACCTCGCAGTCCTGGCCGGTCACGGTCTTCAGGTCGGCGGCCGTCAGTCGTCGCACGTGCGGCGACTGATTGCCCGGTGTGGCCGCGGAGACGACGTGACGCGTGAGCATCGCCTCGTCCTCGAAGCCGTAACGCTGATAGAGCGGGCGTCCGAGCGGCGTCGCATCGAGGCGGATGGGATGATCGGATGGCACCGCGCCCATGGCTGCCTCCAGCAGACGCCGTCCCACGCCGCGGCCGCGGTAGGCCGAATCGACCAGCATCATCGCAATCCACCCGAAGCCGCCGTAGTCGATGCCGATTGCCGTGCCGACGACCCGTCCTTCGGCGATCGCCGCGAAGCTTCCCGCCGGTGCCAGGCGCAGCAGCATGCGCCAGTCGTCCAGCCGCTGATTCCAGCCGGCCGACGCGCTCAACGCGAGCGCGCCGTCGAGGTTGCCGAGCGCCAGCAGATGGATGATGGGGTCTGTTCTGGTTGGCATTCGCTCTCACTCTACGTTGCTATACTGGTGCGCGCCAGCGGAAGCCTGCCGGACGCCCGGACATTGATGAAGAGGACAGCCGTTGTTGTCGCGGCCGCGTTCGCCTGCGCGAGGACGATTGCCTCGTCGCAGCAGACGCCTCCCGCGAACTCACTGAGGGCCATGAATTGCCGAAGGAGTATCCGATGAGACCACGCCGTCCTGCTCGACTTGCTCCCGTCCTCGCCGGCCTGCTCCTGCTGGGATCGGGCGCCGGCACCCGCACCGGCGAGGCTCAGGCGGTGCGACAGCCCGCGCTGGCGTCGCCGGAACAGTTCTTCGGCTTTCAGATGGGCGCGGATCGCAAGCTCGCCAACTGGGACAAGCTGCACGAGGTACTATCAGCTTCTCGCGAAGAGCTCGAACAAGATGAAGCTGGTGGAGCTGGGCAAGTCGAGCGAAGGCCGCCCGTACGTTGCGCTCTTCATCTCGTCGCCGGCCAACCTCGCGAAGCTCGATCAGTTCAAGCAGACGAACGCGCGCCTGGCGGATCCGCGCGGGCTCTCGGACGCGGAGGCGAAGAAGATCGCCGCCGAAGGCCGGGCAGTCGTCATTCAATCCTTTGCGCTGCATTCGAGCGAGGTCGCGGCGTCGCAGACCGCCGCGGAGTTCGTCTACGACAGCCTCAGCCGGACCGACGAGGAAGCCCAGCGGATGCTGGACAACGTGATCAGCATCGTGATGCCGTCGATCAACCCCGACGGGACGCAGATGATCGCGGACTGGTACATGAAGTATGTCGGCACGCCGCACGAGGCGGCGGGGTTGCCCTGGCTCTATCAGAAGTACTCCGGGCACGACAACAACCGCGACGGCTTCGCGCTGAACCTGCCCGAGTCACAGCATCTCGGCAAGCTGATGTATCGCGACTGGATGCCGCAGGCGTACGTCGATCACCACCAGATGGGCAGCGGCAACGCGCGGCTCTACATTCCGCCCTACGCCGAGCCGATTCGCCCGGACGCGGATCCGCTGGTGTGGCGCGAGATGTCCTGGTGGGGCGCGCACATGGGCAACCGTCTCGAGGCGGCCGGGAAGACGGGCGTGATCGGCGCGGCGATCTATTCGGGCTGGGGCCACATGGGCTTCCACTGGATCACGCCCTTTCACAACATCGCCGGCATGCTGACCGAGTCGGCGAGCGCGCGGCTGGCGACCCCGATGTTCCTGCACCCGGACCAGATCCGCGGCGGCCCGCGCAATCTGCCCGCCTACGAATCGCAGACCAACATGCCCAGCCTGTGGCCCGGCGGCTGGTGGCGCGTGCGCGACATCGTCGAGCAACAGAAGATTGCCGCGTGGGCCACGGTCGATCTCGCCGCGCGAAACCGCGAGATCGTGCTGTGGAACATGTACCTGAAGGGTACGCGCCAGACCGAGCGCGGAGCGAAGGGGCCGGTCAAGGCCTACGTCATTACCGCCGCGCAGCACGATCCGCTCACCGCCAGGAAGCTCGTGAACACGCTGCTCGACTCCGGGGTCGAGGTCCATCAGGCGAAGGCGCAGCTCGTGGCGGACGGAAGGTTGTACGGGCCGGGCTCGTTCGTCGTGTCGATGGCACAGCCCAAGGTGGGGCTCGTGCGATGGATGCTGGGGCGCACGTCGTATCCCGACAACTCCTACACGCGCGATCGCGAGGGTAATCCGATCCGCCCGTATGACATGGCCACGGACACCTTCAGCGAGTTCATGGGCGTACGCGCGGATCCGATCGGCGAAGCGATCACCGCGGACCTGGCGAAGCTCACGGCTCGCGTCCCGCTTGCCGGGACCGTCGCGGCGAGCGCGCCACACGGCTACCTGCTGAGCACCCGGCTGAACGACAGCTTCAGGGCCGTCAACCTGCTGCTCGAGAAAGGCGTGGGCGTGCGCCGGTTGCCGCGCGGCGACGGCTTCACGCCGGGGGACTTCATCGTCGCTGGCGGCGCCAACGCGGTCGTCGCAGAGGTGGCGAAGCAGACGGGCGTGGACTTCGCGGCGCTCACCGGCGCTGCACCGCCTGGTGCCTACGAGATTCGCAAGCCGCGGATCGCGATGTATCAGCGTTACGGCGGCGGCAACATGGATGAAGGCTGGACGCGGTTGATGTTCGAGCAGTTCAACGTACCGTTCAAGTCGCTCATGGACGCCGAGACTGAAGAAGGGCGACCTCAACGCCAGCTACGACGTCATCCTGTTGCCGGCCGATTCGGTTGCGGCGATGACTGGTGAGCCCGCACAGGGCGCCGGCGGTGGCGGGCGAGGTGGTGGAGGCGGCGCCGGTGGCGGGCCGGACAACACGCCGCCCGAGTATCGCAGCGGCTTTGGCGCCGACGGCGTCAAGGCGCTGCAGGGGTTCGTGCAGAAGGGTGGGACGCTCGTGACGTTTGGTCAGGCCGGAGATCTGGCGATTCAGCGCTTCGGCCTGCCGCTCCGCAACGTTGTCGCGGGCGTGCCGGCGAAGGACTTCTGGGCGCCGGGCTCGACGCTCCGCGTCCGCTTCGACAATCAGCATTCCCTGGCCTACGGCATGCCGGCCGAAGGGTTCGCGCTCTTCCTGGCCGGAAGCCAGGCGTACGAGGTGACGTCCACCGAGAACAGTCAGGACGTCGAGATCTTCTCGACCTATGCCGAGCGCGACATCCTGCAGAGCGGGTGGCTGCTGGGCGAGCAGGTGATCGCGAAGAAGGCTGCGGCCGTGGCGGTCAAGCACGGCGAGGGCAGAGTGGTGCTGATTGGCTTCCGCCCGCAGCATCGCGATCAGACCCACGGGACGTTCAAGCTGGTGTTCAACGCGCTGCTCACTTCCAGCGGGGCAGCCGCGTCGCGCACGTCTCCCGCGGTCGCCGGGCGGTAGACGCCTCTTGTCTTGGTAAGACGTTCGATTAGTTGCGAATTGCCGTCAAGGGATCGACGCGTGCCGCGCGGCGTGCCGGTATGAGGCAGGCGGCGAGCGCGACGAGACCGAAGAGCACCGCAACGGCGGCAAGTGTCGCCGGGTCGAATGGCTGTACGCCGAACAGCAGCCCCCGGATCCACCGGCTCGCCAGGATCGAGGCCCCCGCGCCGAGCACGATCCCGATCGCCGCCAATCGCGCGCCTTGCGCGAGCACCATCTCGAGCAGTTGCGCGGGACGGGCGCCGAGCGCGACGCGCACGCCGAATTCGGGAAGGCGCTGCGCTACGGTGTAGGCCAGGACGCCGTAGATCCCGACGACGCTCAGCCCCAGCGCGAGCGCGGCGAAGAGGGCGAACAACAACAAGGCAAAGCGCTCGGTCGCGACGGCATCCGCGGCAATCGCTTCGAGCGGCCGCACGTCGAACACCGGCAGGTCGGGATCGATCGACGTGACGATTCGACGAACCATCGGCAACAACGCCTGCGGATCTCCATGCGTCCGCACGGCCAGCCTCGTGCGGAACACCGGCGACTGCGAGAGCGCGATGTAGATCGCCGGCTCGGCGGTCACCGCAACCGGCGTGGTTTTGACGTCGCCGACCACTCCGACGATCGTCGCCGGCGTGCGCCTGATGTTGACAATGGCCTTGCCGATCGCGCTCCCGCCCGGGAAATAGCGGCGCACGAGCTCGTGATTGACCAGCACGACAGGCGTGCTGCGAGTGTGTCTCGCGCATCGAACGGCCGGCCCTCCAGAGTCGGAATGCTCAGCGTCTCGAGGTACCCGCTCGAGATCACTTCCAACCGGGCGAATGGCCGCTCGTCGGCCGCCACGGGCCTCTCTGCGATGTCGAATCGCACCAGGCTCTGAGAGTCCGTGCTGTCGAGCCGAGCCGCAAACGGCAGCCGCGTTGCGGCTCCCGCGGAGAGAACGCCCGGCTTCGGCGCGCAGGGCAGTAAGCAGCCGCTCGTGGAAGGCCGCGCGCTCGGCGGCGTCGCGCCCGTACCGTGTTACCGCCCCGGGTAGATCGTAGGTCATCGTGAGCACACCCTGGGTCTTGAACCCGACCGGATTGTGCTGCACGGAGATAGAAGGGTACGCGCCAGGAGTCCAGCGCAGACCAGAAGGACAAAGCAGAGCGCGATCTGCGCGACGACGAGCGTGCGGTGCCAACCGAGACTGCGAGCGCCTGGCGCTCCCGTTCGGCCGCCCTCTCGCAGGGCTTCCTCGAGGTTCGTTCGTGCGCCGTACCAGGCGGGAAGCACGCCGCAGAGCACGCTGGCGACGAAGGTGATGGCGCTGCCGAAGACGAGCATACCCACGTCAATCCCGATCGCGTGCAACCGCGGCAGGTGGGGCGGAGCCAGTTCGACGAGCGCTCGTACGCCCGCAATGGCGAGCGGGACACCGAGACACGCGCCGAGCAACGCCAGGATCCACGACTCGACCAGAATCTCTCGCGCCACCCGGCCACGGCTGGCTCCGAGCGCAGCGCGTACCGCGTGTTCACGCGTCCGCGCGATTGACCGTCCGAGCGTGAGACAGGCGACGTTGCCGCAAGCGATGAGGAGGACACAGGCAACCGCGCCGAAGACGGCCAGCAGCACGGGCCGGGCACTGCCGACGATGTCGATGACGAGGGGACTGGCAGTCGCGCTCCAGCCAGTGTGCGAGTCAGGGAACTGCTGCTCGTGGATCGGGCCAGGCGATCCAGTTCAGCGTTCGCCTGTTCGATGGACACACCGCTTCCGAGGCGGGCGACGGTGTTGAGCCCACGGAAGTTCCGATTGAGGTTGGCCGGGTTGAGGCTGAGTGGAATCCAGAAGTCTGCAGTCTCCCCGTGTGGAAGGGATCGTTGTCTTCCACCGACGTGCTCGAGGCCCGGCGCCATGATGCCGACGACGACAAACGGCCGGCGCGAGAGGTTGACCGTGCGTCCGACAATCGGCGGGATTGGCGCCGAGCCGCGTGCGCCAGATCCGATCGCTCAGGATGACGAGGTCGGCAGCGCCCGGACGCTCGTCGTCGCGGGTGAACGTGCGGCCGAGCGCAGCACGCGCGCCCAGCAACTCGACGAAGCCGGCGGTGACGAACAGGCCTCGAGATTCTCCGGTCCGGCCGAGCCCCCGAACTCATGGCCCTCGCGGTAGAAGGCCGCGGCACCGGCGAAGGCAGCCTTGTGCTCGCGAAGGGCGTGGAAGTCCACCGGCGTCAGCGGCACGTCGCCGAACCGTGGATGCTGTGCGAAGACGCGCACCAGCCTGTCGGGATCGGGGTAGGGCAGCGGCTTGAGGAGGACACCGCTCACCACGCTGTAGATCGCCGCGTTGCCGCCGATGGCGAGCGCGAGCGTGAGGGCGACGACAGTCGTGAAGGCCGGGTTCTTCGAGAGACGACGTACCGCGTGGACGTGATCGCGCCAGATCTGCGGCAGCCAGTCGCCGGCGCCCTGCTGCCACGCGTAGAATCGTTCGCGTGCGGCTCTCCCGCGGCCAGATGTCGGTAGCGCTATTGTGAATCGGGACACGCGGGACTCTCCTTGTTCGACCCACATATATACTCCAAACCCTTCTGACCGCGCGTGCTGCCGTCATGATTGCCGGCTTGACAACTGCAGCAGTCCATATATGATGTGCCCACATATGGGCATGAATGCGCTCGAGCGCGAGCTGAAGCGCGGCAGCACCGAGCTGCTGATGCTGGCGCTGCTCGAGGAGCGCGACCGCCACGGCTACGAGCTCGCACGGCTGATCGATGAACGGTCGCGCGGCGCGATCTCGTTTCACGCCGCCTCCCTCTACCCCACGCTCTATCGCATGGAGGCGAAGGACCTCATCGAAGGGCGCTGGGTCGAGAAGGCCGGCCAGCGGCGGCGCCGGTACTACCGGTTGACCGCGGCCGGCAGGAAGACGCTCGCCAGCCAGAGGAGCATCTGGGACGGCTTCTTCGAGGCGCTGAATCGTGTCGCCCGCATCAGGCACGCGTGAACAGCATGGACTGGACCGACCGCGTACGGGCGGCATTCATCGGCGCCTCGCAGTATGCCCGACGACGACGTCATCGAGGAACTGGCGCAGCATGTGAGCGCGATGTACGAGGCCGCACGCGCGGACGGCTGCTCGCACGAGGACGCGGATCGGCGCGTGGCCGAGCAACTCGATCGCTGGCGTGTCGAGAGCCGGCGCGTTGCAGCACCAATCGCGTCGCCCGGCTGGTCGGTGGCGCCTCCGCCGGCCGTATCGTCATCCCGCTTCACGGGCCTGGCGCAGGACGTTCGCTATGCCGCGCGTCTGCTGCGCCGGCAGCCGCGGCATGCGCTGCTCGCCATCCTGACGATGGCGCTCGGCATCGGTGCGACGACGGTGCTCTTCAGCGTGGCGTACGGCGTGCTGATGAAGCCGTTGCCGTGGCCGCACGCCGACCGGATCGTCGGTAATCGAGGAAACGCGCGGCGGCAGCGCGCCGCGGTTCGGCGCCTTCACCAACGCCGCCTATCTCGCCTGGCGCGAGGAGGCCGCGACAATCGAGCACATCGCGGCGTGGTCCCAGCGTCTCGTCACGCTCACAGGGGCGGGCGAGCCGGAACGCATCCGGATCACCGCCGCAACGGCCAGCCTCTTTCCGCTGCTCGGTGCGCGTCCGCTCGTCGGATCGTTCTTCGAGCAGAAAGACGAAACGTCGCCGGTGATCGTTCTGTCGGAGGGCCTGTGGCGGCAGCGCTTCAGCGCGGACCCCGCCGTTCTCGGCAGGTCCGTCCATCTCGACGGTGCGCCCTACACCGTCGTCGGCGTGCTGCCGGACAGCCTCGTGTACCCGACCGGCAGACCCGCGCCATCATTCCGTATCGCGGTTCGACCGACGGCCGGCAACTCCCTGTCGATGTTCAACGCGATCGCGGTGCTTCGTCCCGGCGTGACCGCAGCGCAGGCGGCCGCGGAAGGCACGGCGCGGGGCCGCTTCGCCGCAGATACCGGCATGACGACGACGGCGATTTTCGGCAGCAACGGTCCGATCGAGATCACCGCGCAGCCGATGCGCGACGCGTTGACCGCCGACGTCCGCCGCCCGCTCGATCGTGCTGCTGGTGGCGGTCGGCCTGCTGCTCGCCACGGCGACCGCGAACGTCGCGAGCCTGCAGCTCGCGCGCGCGACGACGAGGCGCCGCGAAATGGCGATTCGCGCCGCGCTCGGCGCCGGCAGCGCGCGCGTGACGCGCCAGCTGCTCGTCGAAAGCCTGCTTCTCGGACTCAGTCGGCGGCGCGCGCGGGCCTCGCGCTTGCCTGGCTGCTGCATCGATCGCTGCCGTCCTGCTGCCCGCCGATTTTCCGCGCCTCGACGCGCTCGGCGTCGACGCCGTGGTCGCTGGCCTTCGCGCTCGTCGTCTCGGTGGGCACGAGCATCGTCTTCGGGCTGTTGCCCGTCCTGCGCGTGCGCCGGCTCAATCTGGTCGAAGCGCTGGCGGAGGACGGCGACGGCACCGGTCGGCGCCGGCGTGCGATCGCGCACGGCGCGCGCACGACTGCTCATGATGTCGGGGCAGGTGACGATCGCCTGCGTGCTGCTCGTCGGCGCGTCGCTGCTGGGGCGCAGCTTTCTCGCGCTGCTCAACGCGGATCGCGGCTACGATCCGTCACCGACGTGCTGTCGGCGCGGCTATCGATGCCGGCGACGATGTATCCGCGCAGCGGAGCGGCGGTTTGCCATCATCGAACAGGTCCTCGAGCGGCTCGCGGCGATGCCCGGGGTGACCGAGGCGTCATTCACCTCTGAACTGCCGCTGACGCCCGGCGGGTCGACGAGCGCGTTCAACCTGAAATCGCTTAAGGCCGACGGTGGCATCGTCAGGGTTCAGGCGTCGCCACGCATCGTCAGCCCGCGGTATTTCTCCGCGCTTCGGATTCGCGATCATCGCCGGCCGCGTCTTCTCCGACGTCGACACCGAAACATCCGAGCCGGTCGTCGTGGTCAACCAGGCGTTTGCGCGCCGATACCTCGGCGACTCGCCGCTCGGCGCGAGGGTGCCCGGTGGCGTATGCGCCTCCCGACAGAGAGCCGGTACCGAGGCACGGTCATCGGCGTCGTTGACGACGTGCGCTACGTGACGGCGGGGACAGCGCGCAGCCGGAGCTGTACTACTCCCACCGTCAGATGGGCGGTCGACTTCCGGTGCAGACCGTCACGCTGCTGATGCGCCGCTGGCGATCCTGGCGCGGCGGCGGTGCGCTTTGACGCGGCGGTTCGCGAAGCGGATCGAGCGGCTAGTGGCAGACGCGGTGATGCCGCTCGAGGCAGCGGCTGCTCACGACGCTCGCGCGGCCGCGGCTGTACGCGATGCTGCTCGGCGGCTTCGCCGGGTTCGCGCTTCTCATCGCGGCCGTCGGTCTCTTCGGCCTCCTGTCGTACTCCGTCGTCGCAGCGGTCCCGCGAGCTCGCGATACGGGCCGCGCTCGGCGCACGCCGGGCGGACATCCTGCGGCTGGTGCTTCGTCAGGGACTCACCGTGACGCTCGCGGGCGTCGTCGCCGGCATGCTCGCCTCGGCGTGGCTGACCCGCGTGCTGTCGACCCAACTCTACGGCGTCACGCCGCACGACACCGTCACGTTTGTCGTGGTCCCGCTACTGCTTCTGGTCGTCGGGGCGCTGGCGTGCCTGATGCCAGCTCTGCGCGCCGCGAAGCTCGACCCGCTGCGGATACTGCGCGGAGGTTAGGGTCAAGGTTATTCCTTCGCCGACCCTAAACGGCCGGCGCCTCAGAGGCGAGCACTGGGACGGGGATTAGGAGCAGGCCGACCCGTGGGTTACCCAGTGGCCCCACCGCGCGCTGTGAGCGCCGTTTAGAAGTTGGCTGGGACCGCGGCGCGACACGTGAACTCGAATCCGTGACTTGGGTGGTTCCGACGGGCCGTGACCGCCGGCAGTGGACACGGTTGCCGGATGAAGGTCGCGCCTGCTCGTGTCGGACTCGAGTACGTGAACGAACCCGTCAGGTCCCGCCAACAGCCCTCGCCCCGTTCGAGGATCGCGTTCAGCGAACTGAACAATCACCGAAAATGGCCGGCGCGCTCGTACCGATGCGAGGCCGCACTCCAGCGAACGCTGCAGAGCTGCTGCTGAAACCGGGAACTATAGCGCCCGCAGTCCAGCGCAAAAGTCCGATCACACGCCCATCACCTGACGCTCTATCGAGGCCGTGAACACCCCGCCCACGAGCAAAGCTCCGCCCCAGATCCTCCTGCTCGGAGCCGATGACGGTTTCAACCATCTTCGTTACGAACCCGTTCATCCGTGCCTCGACGCGGCACTTACCGTGTAGTCCAGCAAGGCGATATGTACCAGCCCCATTTGTGACTGTCTGGCGAGCTTCGCCCTGTTCGGCCATGGCAGTAATAGTTGCACCCGGCAATCCGCGGCCGGTCGTGTCTGTAATCACACCGGAGAGTGAACCCGTTCGATCCTGGCTCGCACTCAGGCCGACAAGCCCCGCTAGAACAACGGCGACGGCAGCGGCACATCCTCTGCGCATACCTCTTCCTCCCAGTACTCATGACCATCGTAGGCTATCCGTGGCCAATCGTAGCTCCCTCCTTTCGCCAAGTGGGTGCCTGATCACTCGGGGAATCGGACCAGAACGTCCGCCACGCGGGATTGCCTGAGAGCTCTTGGAAATATCAGCGGTGTCACCTCGACCGAGTGGTTGCTGATTTCGGCTCTTAGAATCACCGATTTGGAGATGGTGACCCAAACGTTCGCGAGTTGGAACCGCATGGCGAACTGTCTGAGACGGGTCGAGGCGCTCCGACGAGCGGGCATGAGTGCCTGCATCTCTGCCGTCGCGGGCCCCAAGTATCCCTGAGTCAGGACATTCGAACAGGGTGGATTTCCATCGACTTTACGAGGCGACCGAGATGACTAAGGTCGGCTCGCAGTCGCTGCGGATTTGTCGTCGTAGGCGGGATTCTTCTCGGTCGGCAACGGCGCGTTTGTCGCCTTGAGCCACGCCAGCAGATCGTTCAGGAGCTCATCGCGTTTGGCCGTGTTGGTGGCGGCCACATCGTGGCGCTCCCCGATGTCCGATGCGATGTTGTAGAGCTCCACCGCGCGGTTCGTCCCGATTTCTCCGCGGCCGCCATCGAGCTGCCATTCCTCGTGATAGAGATGCAGCTTCCAGTCGCCCTTGCGAATCACGCTCACCGGCCGCGTGCGAAACACCGGGTCGCGTCCACGGATCACGGGGTCGTCAAGATAGCCGGGGAAGTGCCAGAAGATCGCCTGACGCTTCAGCCCGGCGTGCGGATTCTCGAACAGCGGAACCAGGCTCTCGCCGTCGAGCGTCTGTCCCGGCGGCACACTCGCGCGCGCCAGGACCAGAAACGTCGGAATACAGGTCCACGCTGTGTATCGGCGTCGAGTTGCGCGTGCCCGGCGCGATCACGCCTGGCCAGTACGGCGATGAACGGCTCGCGAATCCCGCCCTCGTAGTACCCGCCCTTGCTGCCGCGGAGGGGCTCCTGCGACGACTGCTGTGTTCCGCCGTTGTCCGACGTGAAGATCACGAGCGTGTTCTTGTCGAGGCCGAGCGCTTTCAGGCGGTCCATCAGCTGCCCCACGCCTTCGTCGAGGTCGAACAAGGAGGCTGCGTACATGGCGGCGGCGTGCTGCACGCCCGGGCGCTTGGACTTGAAACGCGCGAGCGATGACGGACGGGCTTCGAGCGCCACGTGAATCGCGTGATGCGTGACGAATGCAAAGAACGGCCGATCACGGTTCGCTTCGGCAAACGCGGCCGCGGCGCGCGTCAGCGAAAACACGCCCTTCGGATCGTCCGGCTCATCCCGCCACAGATTGGGATTCGGTGAGCGCGGATCGAACACGGTATCGAAGCCCTGTACGGCTGGCGGTGTCCCGTCCGGCGGTCCGAGGTGCCATTTGCCGAAGATGCCGGTCACATAGCCTGCCGCCTTCAACGCTTCTGCGATCGTCACGTTCGAGGGCGCCAGGCCGCTCTTGTTCGGAATCGGCAGCATCCGCATCAGGTTCTTCGGGCCACGTTCGGTGCTCCCGACGGCGTAGACGCCGTGGCGCGGGCCATATTGCCCGGAGAGCAAGCACCGCGCGGCTCGGCGCGCAGTTGCCCGCGCCCGCGTACGCCTGCGTGAACACCATCCCCTGCTGTGCCAGCCGATCGATATTCGGCGTTTCGTGGAAATCGGACCCCTGATACTGAACGTCCTTCCACCCCAGATCGTCCGCGAGAATCAGCACGAGATTCGGACGAGTCGCTCGCGGCGCAGGCTGGGCCAACGCCGCGAGCGGCAGAAGAATCACGCAGCAGCCCATCGCAAGCCGAAACCGGAATGTGTACATGACCTGCTCCGGCGCTTACGATACCATCCAGATCTCGTGAAAGCGCTAGTCATTATCGGCGCGATAGTCGTCGCGACAACCTACCGCGCCGGCGCCCCTGCCCAGAGCCAGATGGACGTCCGGATGAACGTCCTCGTGCTGGTGATCGACGACATGCGGTGGGACTCGCTCGGCGCAGCGGGCAATCGGGTCGTCCGGACGCCCCGCCTGGATCGGCTGGCGGCCCGCGGGGTCAGGTTCGCCCAGGCGCGCGTCACCACATCGATCTGCATGGTGAGCCGGGCGTCGCTGCTCACCGGCCAGTACATGTCGCGTCACGGCATCACCGGTTCGGCAAGCCGCTCACGCCCGAGGCGTTCGCGACGACCTATCCCCGGCCTGCTGCGGCGGCCGGCTACTGGACCGGGCACGTCGGCAAGTACGATGTCGGCCAGCCGCGAGCCGACGGGTACGACTTCGTCCGCGCCTATCACGGCCGGCACTGGGTCGAGGCAGCCGGACGGCGCACGGTCCACGTCACGGAGAAGAACGCGCGCGACGCGCTCGACTTCCTGCGGGAGCGGCCGAAGGACCGGCCGTTCTGCTGACCGTCGGGTTCTTCGCCCCGCACGCCGAGGACCGCGCCCAGGAGCAGTACCTGCCGCAGACTGGAGCGCGAAGCTGTACGAGGGCGTGACGGTCCCGCCGTCGCCGCTCGGCGGAGCCGATTCCTGCGGGAGCTGCCGCCGTTTCTGTCGCCGGACGAGAACGAGGGCCGGGTCCGCTGCAACTGGCGGTTCGACACGCCGGAGCGGTATCAGGAGTACATGAAGGCTACTACCGCCTGGTGACCGAGGTGGACGCCGCGGTCGGCCGCATCGTCGACGAACTCAGGCGCAGGGCGTCGTACGAGAACACGCTGGTCGTCTTCACCGGCGACAACGGCTACTTCCACGGCGAGCACGGCCTGGCCGACAAGTGGTATCCCTACGAGGAGGCGCTCCGCGTCCCGCTGATCGTCCGCGACCCGCGCGCCGGCGCGCGCACCGGGGCCAGCGACGCACGACGACCTCGCGCTGAACGTCGACGTCGCGCCGACGATCCTCGCGGCGGCGGGCCTGACGCCGCCGGCCGCGATGCAGGGCCGCGACCTCGCGCCGCTGTACCTGGCCGAGAGCGCCGCCGGCGTGGCGCGAGGAGTTCTTCTACGAGCACCCGATCGTCACGTCAAGGACCGCATTCCCGCGTCGCAGGGGTGATCCGGCGCGACTGGAAGTACATCGTCTGGCCGGACTTCGACTTCGAGCAGCTGTACGATCTGAAGGCCGATCCGTCGGAGGTCACCAACCTGATTGAGGATCCGGCGCAGGCGAGACGCGCGGCGGCGATGCGGGAGAAGGCGGAGTCCTGGCGCCGATCGGTCAGGTAAGGACCTGTATCCAACCTTGAAACAGTCAACAGGGTGCAGCTGCGGCGCCACACTTCCAACGGGCTCATCTGCGACAGACGCTGCGCAATCGCCGCGTCCTCGACCGCACAGGCCCGGTGATGGCCTGTTCCAGTTGGTCCCGGCGCATCCGCGGAACCAGGTAGAGTCCCTCGTTGATGCGTTCCGGGAGGTCGCGGAACAGCCGTCGTCGAAGACGTGATGACGATGGAGACCCGGTTGATGACGAGCCTCGCGCGTCCACGGTTGTTCAGTCCCTGACACCCAAGCGGTTTGGGATTCGACACCGTGCAATCGCCACTGGTCTGACGTCCTCGAGGTTCCATCAACTATCCGGCCGTCAAGAATCGACAAGTCGGGATTGGTGACCCAGATTTTCACCAGTTGGAACCAGATGGTGAGTTGGCTACGCCAACTCCAGGGGCTCCGGGGCCGCATAGTCAAAGGGGGGTAGGAGCTTACCAATCACTTCCAGTTAATTGGAGCCTGTTGCCAACGCCGGGCGAACCGGTTGCTGAACACAGCGGCGTTTGAACCAAGCCGCTGGCGCGGCGGACGCTACGCGTGAGGCACGCTCGAGCGGTTAGCGTGTGGGTCACAAGGAGATTCCTGTGAGACAAATATGCGACAACGGCATGCGGTTTCGGGTGTTCGGCAGTTGCCACCTGCCGTGAAACTATCAATGAAATCGGCCTCGAGTGTTGTCAGGCTGTCGGGGGTTGGCTCGCTGTACGTGTCTCATAACCCAAAGGTCGCGGGTTCAAATCCCGCCCCCGCAACCAAATTTTATTTTGGACTCATGAGGTCGCCGGTATCTGGCGACCTCTTGCTGTCTCTGGCCGCACTCAGCATTTACTACCACCTTTCGGCAGATGCTCAGATCTGGCTGATGACGCTCTACGACAAGGACGAAATGGCCGACCTGAGCGCGGCTGAGAAACGGGCTTTGAAGGCGGCTCTCGAGGCCGAACTTGCCCGGCGTGCCGCGCGGCGCCGGCTACGAAGGAAGTGAACTATGGCAGCGAAGAAGCGACCGGTGGCTCGAAAGAAGCGCAGCCTCTTCCGAGAACTCATGTCGGGTGTGGAAGCTATGCGGGATCACCGCGAAGGGCGGCTCACTTTGAAGACAAGAGAGGTGCAGCCGATCACGGTTCCGCCAATCAACGCGGACGTCGTCCGCGAGACGCGCGAGGCGCTCAAGATGTCACGCCATGTGTTCGCGTTCAAGATTGGTGTGAACCCCCGCACTCTCGAGCGGTGGGAACAGGGACGTAGCAAGCCGAACGAGCAGGCTGCCGCCTTGATTTGGCTGGTGCGGAAATACCCCGACACGCTCAAGCGGTTAGAGTCGCTCGCAGCCTCAGCTTGAGTCTCGGGTTGAGCCTCGGCTGAGGATCGGTGCACGTCGGCTTGCGCGCAGCTTCACCGCGGTCCTGGACAGGGCTCGCCTGCCATCCTCAGCGACACACGCAACGATCTGACTTTGGAGTGACCGCGACGAGGTCTTGGTGCCCCGCACACCCACGCCGCCGCGGCCACGACTCCAGCATCGACGCTCTGCGCCCTCAGTGCTTTGGGATCATTTGTGCGATGGTTCTTCGCACCCACTCGCGGGCCGCGTGCGTGTCGACGCGAGCGCGATCGTCCCGCGAGAAACAGACGTCTCCACCGTCGCTCGCCACCGCAACAGTCTCGTTGCCTAGTCGATTCCGGGACGGGTCGAAAAGAAAAGTGGGCGACCCCGAGTCTCCAAAACAGACCACGCCAGGCAGGGACCAGCTCGCCCACTCGTTGTCCACGACACGGCGTAGCTTCGAAATCTTGATTCGACGCCAGCCATCCCATTCGGAATTGGGCTGAGGCCCGCCGCCCGGCACGGAGTCCAGGTCGCCATAGCCCGGGAGAATCATCAACGCATCCTCGGCTCGATCGCTTTTCAGGGTATCGGGCCGGGCGAGCGTCGCAGGCGCGATGCCCCGGACGGGTTCGCTGAGGAAGATCAGGCCGATGTCCAGAATCCCTGGGTCGAGGCCCCGGAACGTGCAGAGGTCCGGCGGAGGACAGGGAGGCAGGGATGGGTGGGTGGCGTGGCCGGCGACGGGCCGCCAGCCCGATCGCTCGAGAGCATTCGGGTTGAAGGTCACGAAGAACTTGATGGATGGCGGGAGCGTGACCTCCTTGATCCAGGCCACGCAGTGACCGGCGGTCAGGAACACACGCTCGTCGAATGAGCGTGCCGGTGCAGCGCGTCAGGAGTCCCTCAGGAGCTCCGAAGTCGTTGGGCTCTCCCCACACCACGAACGCGCCGACATTCGGGAACAGGTTGAAGAAGTCGACCACTCTGAGCGAATGGAGCTCAGGTGTCTCGTTCTGGTTCGCGCTCGTTCGCTCTCCCTCAGCGCACAGCGTCTCTCGTCCAAGCATGGCCACCAGGGTCAGCGCCAGAACAAGCGTCGTCCGTCGGGTCCACATCGGTACATCCATCGCAATCCTCCGTTTGGAAAGTGCCCGCTCGGCAGAAAGCGCCACAATCAACCGGTCCCCGCTTCTCGGCTGCCCCTTTTGACTGAGCTAGAATTGCCGTCCCGGGACGAGAGCCGCGGCCTGCTGATGTTGCGGTCGGGCGGTGCGCCTTGCGTTGCCGACAATGCGGCAGAAGGGCCGTCAAAGTCCTCACGCCAGCCTCAACGCCGGTTCATCGTTCGCTCAATTCCCGCGGAAGGCTGACGTCAGGGGGTATGCGTGGCGGTTTTCGAGTTCGGCCCGTTCGTCCTCGAACCCTCGACGCGCTCATTGCTCCGTCAGGGGGTTCCGCAGACGCTGGCGCCCAAGACCTTCGACCTGCTGCTGTTGCTAGTCGAGCAACGGGCGCGGGTCGTCTCCAAAGACGAGCTCCTGCAGACGGTGTGGCCCGGAACCTTCGTCGAGGAAGGAAACCTCAGTCAGCAAATCTTCCTGCTGCGCAAGATCCTGGGTGGAGACGACCAACCCGAGTACATCTCGACCGTCCCCAGGCGTGGCTACCGCTTCGTTGCCGAAGTGAGGGAGCGCTCTGAAGAGTTCCCGCCCTCTTCCTCCGGAGCCCCAGCCCAGCCATGCGCTCCCCCGCAGGCTTGCGGCGACCGCTGATTTTCAGCGTGCTGCATCGCGGGAGTCGCGTCGTTGGCCTACATGCGCTGGGGCGGGTCGTCGGCGGAGACTTCCGACCCGCGTATTGTTTCGGTGACATCCCTTCCCGGTCTGGAGTCTTCCCCGAGCATTTCGCCCGACGGAAATTTTGTGGTGTTCTCGTGGACGGGGCCGAATCCGGAAGGCATCCCCGATTTATGGGTCAGCGCAGTCGATCGCGATTCCCGTCAGCGCTTGACAGAGACGCCAACCGCGGCAGAGACCTCACCCGCCTGGTCGCCGAACGGGCGGGACATCGCATTCATCCGGGTCGGGGAGGGTGTGTTCGTCGTGCCGGCACTGGGAGGGCCCGAACAGAAAGTGGGGGACTCCGGTTCGATGGTTGCGTGGATGCCGGACGGCCGGTCGCTGCTTGTCAGGGATGGCAGGCCTGAAGCCGGCACTCCCTATGGGATCTTCCAGATCGACCGCGAGACGTCCAAGCGTACCCAGGTCACGCACGCGCCCAGCGGAATCGGCGACTCGGCGTTCGACGTCTCTCCAGACGGACGGTCGCTGGCATTCGTCCGATACGAGCGGCCGGGTATCGGCGATGTCTATGTCGCTCCCATTGCCGGCGGTGAAGCTCACCGCCGCACGAACTGGAATACCGAGATCAGCGGCGTCGCGTGGACGCCCGACGGGCGCGACATCGTGTACGCCGTCCTCGAAGAGCCTGGCCTCGACCAGACGCTGTTTCGGATTCCAGCCATCGGAAATCGACTCGACCGCGGCGTCAGGGCGCTCCACGTGAGTGCAGAGAGCCCATCGATGTCCAGGCCGCCACCCGGTGAGTCCGGCAGGTTGGCATTCACGACCGCACGTATTGATGTCGCGCTTCGCCTCGTCGATCTCCAGGGACCGCTCACCGGCGGCGTGTTCCAGAGTGTTCGCCGATTCGCGGACTCGACGCGCCTGGACGTGCCGGGACCGTTCTCGAAGGACGGCGAGCGCGTCGCATTCCTCTCGGACCGCAACGGCTGGGCGCGGGTGTGGGTGGCCAACCGCGATGGGTCCGGAGTTCAACCGCTGACGACGCTCAAGGCGACTGAGCTCGTCATCGGCGGCTGGTCCCGGGACGGTCAACAGATTGTCATCGACGCGGCGGTTGACGGGAACTCCGACGTCTACATCGTCTACCTCGATGGCCGAACGCCAAGGCGATTGACCACCGAGCCCTCCTTTGATCTTCTGACGGAGTGGTCCGCTGATGAGCGCTGGATCTTCTTCTCCTCTGACAGGTCCGGAAGCCTGGAGATCTGGAAGGTACCGGCGGAAGGAGGACCGGCAGAGCAGGTCACGCGTCAGGGCGGTGGCGAGCCGAAACTGGGACCGGACGGTCAGACGCTGTTCTATCTGGACCGCCCGCCCCCGGGACCTGGAGGTGTGAACGGCAGCAGTACGTTGAAGTCCGTGCCGATCGGCGGTGGCGCGGAGGTCGCCGTGCTCGATGGCGTTCGCTTCGGTCTCTGGTCCGTCACCGATCGCGGGATTGCCTTCGTGACGATCGAGCCCGAGTCGGACGCGATCGACTTCTATTCCTTCGGCGACGGAAAGGTGAGCCGGCTGGGTCGCCTTCCGTTTCGTGTATCCAGGTACCTCGGCTTGGGCACGCTCCACGTCGACCGGGCCGGCCGCTGGGCCCTGGTGAGCGTTACCGACCAATGGGAGAGCGACATCAAAGTGGCTGACGGTTTCAGGTAGGTGACCGGCGAACCCTAGGTTCCTACGCCGCTGCCCAGGAGAACTCCAAATTCAGTTGGTTGCACGCCCCCGCAACCACATCCTTCTTAGAGCGCGGCAGGTCCAATCGGTTGCACGTGCCATGCACGCGCTCGCGACGGGTAGCTCGCAACCACCTGTATTTGGCTCGTGGCAGCACAGCAAGTCTGCAAGGCTGCTGAAGAGCGCCGATTCGGGATCGACAGCTCGATCCCCAGCCATCGGCACGACTGCCGCGATTGCCTCCCGCCGTGCCCTGCGGCACCGCCGCCCGCAGATGCCGTACGAAGTGCATTTCAGCAGTCTGCTAGCGTCGCGCTCGGATGACCAGACCCTTCAGCTCGCCCGTGACCTCGTCGGCGGTGATCTGGAGGTCGTCGCCATCGAAGATCAAGCGGAGGACGAAGTGGTTCACTTCGGCCACCGTATCGAGATCGAGCACGAATTCCCGCTCCGAGGCCCAGTGGCCCGCGACTGCCGCTGGCGAGCCCATCGGCGTCGAGGCGGAGACAATCGGGCGGCCGTTCAGGCCAACCGGAAGATGCCATTCGTGACCGAGCATCTCCAGCGTGGCCTGCGCTGGTCCGTCGTCGGCGAAGGTCAACGACACGTTTCGCAGCTGCAGCGGATTCTCGTCGGCTTTGTAGCGCCGTCCGGAGATCGCGCGCGCCATCGACGGCAACGGGGCGGGTAGCCGAGCGCCGGCGGCTCGGCCGCCGCGGCCAGTGCGCGGGCGAGTCGAGCCTGCCCGTCCGCAGAATCCGGAAGCGGCCGATCCGACCGCAGTGCGGCGAGAAGACCGGCCGCGATTTCATCGGTGTTGGCGCCGCCACCGTTCAACACGATGACGAGTTCCTTGCCGGGCACGACGGCGACACGCTGACCGCCGCGCCCCACGGCCTCATAGATGTGCGGCTGCTGCGTGGTGTTGATCCACCAGCTGTAGCCGTAGGCGACGCCGTCGCGCACGCGCACCCGCGCCGAGGTCGACTGTCTGACCCACGCCTCCGACACGATGCGGCGTCCCTGCCAGACGCCGTCGTGGCGGAACAGCTCGCCGATCTTCGCCAAATCCGCTGGGGACAGGTGCAGGTCTCCCCAGCCATGCGATCGGCCTTTGCCGTCCGATGGCCAGGCCGACGCAGAGATGTCGAGTGGGCCGAAGAGGTGTGTCCGCGCGAAAGCCAGGGCGTTGCTCTGCGTGCGGGCCGACAAGATGGCCGACAGCAGATGGTTGTTGCAGCTGCAGTACGCGTAGGTCGACCCCGGCGCGGCCCGCATCGGGAGGGAGAGCGCGAAGGCAGCCCAATCCTCGTCGCGCCGCATCGCCGCCAGTTCGCGCTCGCCGGGCTCGAACCCGCAGTCGAGGCCGGACGTCATCGTCAGCAGGTGCTCAACCGTGAGCGCTGCATGGCGCGGATCGACTGGTCCGCGGATCACGCCGGGCAATAGCTCCACGACCGGCTGGCGCACGCTCTCGATGTAGCCCTTGTCGATGGCGATCCCGATCAACAGCGACGTAATGCTCTTGGTCACCGACGCCACGTCATGCAGCCGATCCGGCGCGTCCGGGTAGAAGGTCGCGTCGAGAACCGCCCGTCCCCGGCGGATCACCAGGAGACGGTGGAGCGGCAGCCGCTGCTCACGGACTCGCTCGACCAACGCCGAGAGCAGGCGCGAGTCGAATCCCTGGCTTTCTGGCGGCCCGGTCGGCCACTCGGGCGCCGCCCGCGTCTGGGCCACGGGAACGGCGACCGCGACGAGGGCGCCGGCCCCGATGAGCACGGTCGAGAGAAAAGGCGGTGGAACTGGAGCATCGTGGAGAACCCCCGGGAGGTGGCGACTGCCAATCTGCTGCCGGATCGGCTTCCAGCCTCCTTGGGCCGTCTAGGAGTGTCGGGTCTCCAGGGCCAGCACACCGCCCAGTGAAGGCCATCCAAGGACCAACCAAATGCCAGCGCCGCGAGAAAGTACAAGGGAAACCGGGCGCCAGCGTTCTGACCCGCGATGCCAGATACACCCGAACTTCCACTTCGCTATCTGCTGGTGCGTGTCACTCCGCCCTCAGCGCCTGGATCGGATCCATTGCGCCGCCCGCGCCGCCGGGAGATATGCCGCCGCGGCCGAGACCATCAGCAGCACCGCCGCCGCCCCGGCTAGCGTGACGGGATCGCCTGCTGTGACGCCGAAGAGCAGGCTAGACACCTGGTGCGACGCGAGGCGCCCGCCGATGAGCGCCGCAGGGATGCCGATCGTCAGCCCGACGGCGACGAGGCCGAGCGCGTCGCGCAGGACCATGCGGAGAACGGCCGTCCGGTCGGCACCAAGCGCGACGCGAACACCGATCTCCCCGCGGCGCTGCACGACTGCAAACGCCATGAGGCCGTATAGCCCGATGGCCGCCAGGAGCAGGGCGAGCGCGCCGAACAACCCCGAGAGGCTGGCCAGTAGCCGCTCGCGGCTGAGCGCGCCGGCCATGCTGATCGGCCAGCGTGTACATCGCCAGCAGCGGCATCTGCGCGTCGATCCGCTGCACCTCGTCGCGGACCGAGCCGACGACGCCGGGCGAGTCCTTGGCGATCCTGGACCGGGCAGCGTCATCTGCCCGCGTCCAGTCTGGGTCTGGAGGAAGGGTTGGTAGACGAGCGGCGGCGTCGGGCCCTTCAGACTCGCATAGCGCGCGTCCGCGACGACGCCGATGATCTCGCGCGGCCGCCGGTACGGTCGTCGGGGAAGTGGCGGCCGAGTGGATTCTCGCCGTTCATCAGCTCGCGCACGAAGGCCTCATTGACGACGCCGACGAGCGGCGACTCTTGGTCCAGGTCGCGCGCCTCGAGATCACGGCCGGCCGCGAGTGACAGGTTCATCGTCGCGAAGTAGCCGGGGTAGACCATCATTCGGCCTACACGGGTCTCGCCCGACGGCAGCTGCATGGGCGCCGCATAGGCGACCGCCGTCGTCGGCGCATAGTGCGCCAGCGAGACGGCGCGGACGCCTGCGTTCGTGCTCACCCGCTCCCGCAGATCACGATAGAGGCGATCGAGCCGCTCGCTCGTGCCTGGCGTGCCTCGCTGATCGCTGCCCCGCGGCTCCAGGCGCATCACTAGCACGCTGTCCCGCTCGAAGCCGCCGTCGAAGGCGTCGATCGCATGCTGCGTTCGGACGAACAGGCCGGCCGCGAAGAGCAGCAGCACGCAGAGCGCAACCTGGCAGACAATCAGCGTGCGGCCGCGGCGAAGCCACAGGGCACCGGCCGCGGCGCCGCGGCCGGCAGGTTTGACGGCGCCGATGATGTCGCTGCGAGAGGCGCCTAGCGCGGGCACGATGCCACAAAGCAGACCGGTGCCGAGCGCCAACGCGGCGGTGAAAGCAAGCACACGATAGTCGGTGCCGAGCTGGAGGATGATCGGCGTCCGGCCCGATGACATGAAGGCCACCAGGAGGCCGGCGGCCCATTGCGCCAGAAGCAGGCCGGCCGCGCCGCCAAGCCCCGCGAGCACCAGATTCTCGAGAAGCAACTGTCGCACGAGCCGAACCCGTCCAGCTCCGAGTGCGAGACGCAGCGAGAACTCTGTCTCTCGAGCCGCCGAACGCGCGAGGACTAGGCTGGCGACGTTGGCGCAGGCGATCAGCAGCACGATGGCCACCGCCGCCATCAGGACGAACAGCGGCTGCGAGAACTGGCTGCGTAGCGCCGACAGGCCGGTCGCGGCAGCCTCGAGGCCGAGTGTCTCCGGGATGATCTGCGATTGGTCGCCTGGCCGCTGCGGCTTGCGCCACAGCGGCCGGATCACGTCGAGCCCGGCGAGCGCCGCGGCCGCCGCGGCCGGCGTGCGTCCGGCCGCAGGCGGCCGACGATCGTCAACCAGTGCGTTCGGGATATCGACTCGGTCAGCCAGTTCTCCGCCGCCGGCATCACCGCCGGCTGCATCATCACCGGCACGTAGATGTCGGGGGAGCTGCCAACCTCGAGTCCAAAGAACTCGCGCGGCGCGACGCCGATGATGGTAAACGGCTGACCCGAGAGCGCAATCGTCCTGCCGACGATTGATGGATCCTGCGGCGAAGCGCCGCTGCCAGTAGCCGTGGCCGAGTACGGCCACGGGATGTCCGTTCGGGCGGAGATCGTCCTCGGGGCCGATGAGCCGCCCAGCTGCGGCGCCGACACCCAGCATCGAAAAGTAGTTGCCCGAGACGAGCTGGCCCTGTGCCGTCGGCTCGGTGCTGCCGTCGATGCGGACGCTGAGACGCGTCGTTCCGTACGGCGGCGATGCCGTCGAACATCGGCGCCACGGTCGCCAGGCTGCGGAACTCGGCGTAATCGACGCCGCGAGTGGTTCCGTCCGCCTGCGTGGGCGCGACGATGTACAGCTGGTGGGGCGCCGCCACCGGCAGCGAGCGGAGCAGGACCGCGTCGATGAGCGAGAAGATCGCCGTGTTCGCGCCGATGCCGAGCCCGAGCGACGCGATGACGACGATCGTGAAGACCGGGCTCTTACGCAGCTGGCGCAGCGCGTAGCGCAGATCCTGCCAAGTGCCCTCGAGGATTGCCACGCCGCGGGCATCTCGGCAGGCCTCCGTCACCTGTGCGGCGCCTCCCATGGCGAGCCGCGCATGACGGTCGGCATCGGCGCGCGTCAGGCCGGTGGCCATGAGGGTCGATACCAACCGCTCGCGATGGAACTGCAGCTCGCTGGCGAGTTCGCGCTCCATCGCGCCGCGCCGGAAGATCGCTCGTAGCCGGTAGCGAATATCGCTCAGCATCGCGGCCTCCTACACGGTGTCGAGAATCTGGCCGACCGTCCGGGACAGGGTTCGCCACGCCTCGGCGTCAGTCTCCAGCTGCTTCCGGCCAGCTCGCGTCAGCTCGTAGTACTTGGCGTTGCGGTTGTTCTCCGACGCCGCCCACGTCGCCTTGATCCAGCCGCGCCGTTCCAGCCGGTGCAACGCCGGGTAGAGCGAGCCTTGCTGCACCTGGACGATTCCAGTGGATATCTGCTGGAGTCGGACGGAAATGGCCCAGCCGTGCTGCGCCTCCAGCGACAGCGTCTTGAGGATCAGCAAGTCCAGCGTGCCTTGGGGAAGTTCGATGCGCTTGTCCGTCATCACGCTGGCCCTCTCTGGCGCTTTCCCTGATCCTTCGACAGGAGCAGGTTATCAACCTTCATGTCGAAGTGCAAGGGTAGAGGGCGGCGAGCAGTTCCACACGGTGGATCAGATGGCGGTTGCGGGCCTCTTCGACATCCCGCCGCCGGCCGTCGAGATCCACGCGCTCTACTCGCGCTCGCGCTGCACGATGCCCAACGCTCAACCTCGCCGAGTTGAGGCAGCTCCTTCAGCGTGTGCAAAAGACCATCCATGACCAGCCTGATCGGGTACGCTACGTGATGAACGCCTTCGTCATCGCGGTAGGGTCTTACGTGAAGTCGCTCACGGAGCTCGCGCTCAAGACCGGGGAGAAGATCGGGCCCGTGACCGTGGACATGGGAAACACGGAGTGCAAAGTTCCGAGTGCGCCGGAATACATCCAGAAAGTGCAGAAGCGCGGCACCGTTGGCAAGAAGCGCAAATCGGCCAAGTGCTGAGAGTCAGGGAGGCATCCCCATGAAAGCAGACGAGTGTCGTGCTCTGGCGCTCTCCCTGCCGGAAGCCGTGGAAAGCGCGCACGTCGGGCATCCCGATTCGCGTTCGCGGGAAGATCTTCGCGACGCTCTCGTCTCCCAAGCAGAACTGGGTAATGGTCAGGCTCACTCCCGAGCGGACAGCATGGAGCGCTTCTATGCCTGTCTGGCGAAGCGATTGACTCGAGGAGCGCCGCCCGCACCCTCTTGACCTCCGAGAGGTGAGGACGGCGAGCGAAAGGGGAGGTGGATATGCATCGCGCCCGACCGTGGCTTGTGGTTCCGACCATTACGCTCGCCGTCGCGCTTGCCTCCGCCTGTCCGGCGTCGGCTCAGGCGCGTCAGCCGAACATCGTGATGATTGTCGGCGACGACATGGGATATGCCGACATCGGCGTGCATGGAAGCAGGGACATTCCGACGCCGAACATCGACGCGCTGGCCAGAGAGGGCACTCGATTCACGGATGCCTATGTGACTGGCCCTCACTGCAGCCCGACACGAGCCGGATTGCTCACGGGCCGCTATCAACAGCGGTTTGGGCACGAGGTCAACATGGGCCCGGACGCCGGACCGAACGGCGGGCTGCCGCCGGGCGAGACGACGATGGCGGATCGTCTGAAGGCGGCGGGGTACCGCACGGCGCTCCTGGGCAAATGGCATCTCGGATCGGCCGGGCATCTCCACCCGATGTCGCGCGGCTTCGACGAGTTCTACGGGTTTCTGGGCGGAGACCACTCCTACTTCGAATCTTCGCCGAACGGGATGAATCCTCTCTATGAGGGCCGCACTCGCGTCGAAGCGAGCGGCTACCTCACCGACGTGCTCACCGATCGAGCCATCGCATTCATCAGACGGGAGAAGTCGCGGCCGTTCTTCCTCTATCTCGCCTACAACGCCGTCCACACGCCGATGCAGGCGTCCGAGAAGTATCTGGCGCGGTTCACGGGCATCGCTGACCAGCAGCGCCGCACCTATGCCGCCATGATGTCGGCGATGGACGATGGCATCGGGCGAACGCTCGCCGCGCTGCGTGCCGAAGGGCTGGAGGAGAACACGCTGGTCTTCTTCTTCAGCGACAATGGCGGCCCGACGATGGCGGGGACCACGATCAACGGCGCGACCAACACGCCGCTGCGGGGGTCGAAGCGTCAGACCTGGGAGGGCGGCATTCGCGTGCCTTTCATCATTCGCTGGAAGGGGCGCCTTCCGGAAGGTCGGGTCGACCGACGGCCGATTGTTCAGCTCGATGTTCTGCCGACGGCGCTCGCGGCCGCGGGCGTCGAGCCGAAAGCCGACTGGAAGCTCGACGGCGTGAATTTGTTGCCCTACCTGACCGCCAATCTCCAGGACGCGCCGCACGACGCGCTGTATTGGCGGCTCTTCGCGCACATGGCCATCCGCAAGGGCGCGTGGAAGCTCGTGAAGACGATGGAGGGACCGTTGCTCGACGCCGATACGAGCCAGCCGGATCTGTCCGGTGCGCAGCTATTCAATCTGGCCGAAGACATCGGCGAGAAGAACGACCTCGCCGCCGCCCACCCGGAGAAGGTCAAGGAGCTGGCGGCCGACTGGCTGCGGTGGAGCAAGGAGATGGCAAAGCCGCTCTGGACGCCGGGCGCCGGAGGACGGGGGCGGGGGGGCGCCGTCCGCGGGCCAGCGCCACGCTTCGCGGGAACGTCGTCCGGACAGGTACCTGCCTGCCGCGCATTATCCCGAGTTCCCGTCTAACGGACGTCCGACACGCTGGACTGAGCCTCGCAGGAAGTAATCCGGCCGCAGCCACAGGCACTCGCGAGCGGCATGTCCTGCTCTTCCGTCACTCGAGCGGTGATTGGCGCACACCCGCTGCGGTGCGGCCGGTTGGGCCTGCTGCCCATGCCATAGCCGCCCGGGCAAACGTCCGACGCTGGACGAGAGTGGGATAGCTGCTCTCGTTGAGAGCGGTCCCCAGCCTTTCGTGGTTGAATCGGCTGATCTTCTCGATGCCGGTCGTCAACCGGGACGCCTTCATCCCAAGCCTGTGGAGCGTCACGATGGCGATACCATCGCAAACGAGTTCGAGTTCCTTGAGGCGGTTCCGATCGCCGAGTTTGGATGCGCGTTCGTAGTCCAGCCACACGTACTCGTGCCCGATTTCGTGGGCGGTCGCGGCTTGCAGTTCGTCCGCACGCAGCAGGGTCAGCGCTGCTTCCGAGATGAGGAGGACTGCCCGCGCATGCAGGGCGATGGCGGCCTGGGGAACGTCGATCACCTTGATCTCGTACACCGAATCGCGCTCGGCCGCCCGGAGCACCTGTCTCACAGCAGCCAGCTTATGCAGCGCCAGGCCGTTCAGGTTGGTCACCTCCCCTTCCCTCGGGAGGGAGCGCAAGATGTGCGCCTTTTGCTCGGCTGAGACCGGTGTCGGCCGCGCGGTCTCCAGCAAGCGGGCAACGGCGGCGGGATCCGCAGCCAGCAGATCTCGCGGATTGGCCAGCGTCGGCGTCTGACCGTGCGCCCCCACGGCAGTCAGGGCGATGCCGATCGTGCAGAGGAGAATGAACCGGGACGCTTCGAACAGGCATACACTGACGGCCGTTCCGTCCGGCCGCCGCAGGTCTGTGTGTCGCATGGGCCGACACTAGGCAGCGGCTCATGAGCACGTCCTTTGAGACGGAAGAGAAGCGCGACAGCAAATCTGGAGGAAATTGTTAGAGCCTTTATGTCCAATCGCGCGAGTGACTTGTACGAGTTCGGGTCATACCGGCTGGATCTGGCGGGCAGAGTCCTCACACGCGACGGTCGCGCCGTCGCGCTGGCGCCGAAGACGTTCGAGCTCCTGCTGCTGATGGTGCAGAGCCCGGGTCGGGCGTTCTCGAAGCAGGAGTTGATGAGAGCGATGTGGCCCGACACGTTCGTCGAAGAGGCCAACCTTTCCTTCCAGATCTCAGTGCTGCGCAAGGCGCTTGGCGAAGAGGGCGCGCGGTGGATCGAGACGGTGCCGAAGCACGGCTACCGATTTGGCGGCGACGTGAAGGTGATTCCCTCGGCAGACCCTGCGTCGGGGGCATCTGCTGAGGTAGCGAGCCCTTCGACTCCTGTCAGGCTCGTCAACGCCGGAAAGAAGAAGAGGTGGATTGCCGCCATCGCCGCTGCGTCGGGGTTGGCCGTGGTCTCGTACCTGGTGCTCGCCCGGGGATCGCGGACCGAGACGATCCGGACCGCTGCGGCAGCGGCGGTGCCCCTGACTGCGTACCAGGGATTCGAGCTCGATCCGAGCCTCTCGCCGGATGGGAGCCAGGTGGCATTCTCCTGGAACGGTCCGACCGAAGACAACTACGACATCTACGTGAAGCTCGCCGGACCTGGGGGAGCGGTGCGCTTGACGACCAACCCCGCTCGGGATGACAACCCTGCGTGGTCGCCCGACGGGCGGCTGATTGCCTTCCAGCGGTCCGTCTCCGAGGTCAGCAAGGACGTGTTCGTCGTTCCGGCACTGGGTGGAGCCGAACGACAGGTCGCGACGATCAACGTGGCAGGGCTCGGCATGTCGGTCGTCGGTCGGCGCGGCTGAAGGCGGCCAATCTTACGGGTCGACGCGCAATCTCAGTTGGACGCCGGATGGCAGATGGATTGCCTTTGGCGGCGGCCCGACGGAGCAGGAATCCCGCGGCATCTGGTTGACGGCCGTCGACCGTTCGGAACGACGGCGCCTCACGACCGTTGGCGGTCATGACTTCGGCGACACGAGCCCCGCATTCTCGCAGGATGGGCGCGTTCTGGCGTTTGTCCGCCAACATACAATCTCAGCGAGCGAGGTCTACGTACTTCCGCTGTCATCAGCTCTGATGCCGGTCGGTGCCCCGGCCAGGGTGACCCCCGAGAGCGGGATTGTGCGAGGCGTCGCCTGGGTGCCGGGCGGCAACGGTCTTGTGTTCTCAGTGCAAGGTCATCTCGGGCTGTCGCGTCTGCACCGGATCGCGCTCGCGGAGACACGGCCGGAGCCTGCAGGGCCGCCCGAACTCCTGCCGTTCGGAGAACAGGCCACAGCCATCAGTGTCTCCCGGACCGGCCGTCTGTGTGTACTCGGCGCAGTTCAGAGACGCGAGCATCTGGAAAATCCCGTTGACCGGGCGAGAGGATCGCCCGGGCGCGACACCCATCGTCCCCTCGACGTTCGACGAGCAGACGCCCGATTACTCACCGGACGGAACACGGCTGGCCTTCGCGTCGACGCGATCGGGGGTCGAGGAGATCTGGGTCGCGAATGCGGACGGCTCGAACCCGGTGCAAGTGACGTCCATGGGAGGGCCGCTGTGCTCCAACCCCCGCTGGTCGACGGACGGCCGGACGATTCTGTTGAATGCGCACCGGGAGGGCTCGTCAGATCTGTATCTTCTCCGGCCGGACAGCGGCGACTTGCGCCGGATTACGGACGATCCCGCCGAGGAGATCGAACCCCGATGGTCCCGAGACGGCCGCACGATCTACTTCGGGTCGAACAGGACCGGTCGATTTGAAGTCTGGAAGATGCCCGCTGCTGGAGGTGCATCTGTCCGCATCACGCAGGGGGGAGGACTGACCGCCACCGAGTCGCCTGACGGTCGCTTCCTCTACTACGCCAATCACGATGCTCAACCGACAGCGATTTGGCGGGTGCCGGTGAGTGGCGGCGAGGAAAGGTTGGTCGTTGACGGAGTGAGCTATCCGTTGAACTTCGTGGTAGCGAACAGGGGACTTTATTTTGTCGCCGTGGGCGACGCACCACACAAGACATCGATCGACTTCTTCGACTTCACGACGGGAAAGAGAACAACCCTGCTCGCCCTCGGGAAACAATACTGGTGGGGGATGGCGTTGTCGCCTGACCAGCGTTCGCTGCTGTACTCGGTGATCGACACCGCGGGCAGCAATCTGATGCTCGTGGACAAGTTTCAGTGACGTTACTCAGCGCGTGGCTTGACGGCTCTTGCGGAGCGTCCGCCGCCATCCACCGCCCATCTACCTCGCCGGAGGGGATCAGTTCTTGGAAGTGTTGATACACGCTCTTAAGAACGGTTCCTATGGTCTCGCTGCTGCGATCCGTACTCCCAGCTGGGTTGTGGCGTGTTCGTCAACGGACACGAGATCACGGTCGTCCAGAACTTCTGTCGACCGGCGTGGCTCGCGGCAGGCACGCCTCCAGAGGCTGGCAGGCCGTTGCGGATCGCAGGCGGTCTGGTATCTCTCCATAAACACGCACCGCCTCCGGAATGAGCCCAGCGGTCTCCGGGATGTCGGTATATCGAAGGACACCGAGATAGTGAGGACCTCGAAGGTGGGACGCAGGCGGCGAGTGCAGGATCACGCGCCGCACGCGGCCGTCGAGGAGCGCCGCGTACATCCCGTTCACGCCATCCTCGCCTTTGCCGAGGATGGTGATGCTGGCCGCGTCGACGTCGGGAAGCGTGCGTAGGAGCTCGAGCGATCGCAGGATTTCATACACCTGCATCGATTCGAGCGTCGTGCCCGCAACCATCGCCTGGCGCTTCATGTGATGAACCAGGTCGTCGTCGCTGAAGCTGCGGAGGTTCTGCTCGAGGGCCCGGCTTCCGCGATCCAGCGTCTCGACGATCAGCACGGCCCGGTTCCCCCACTGATTGCGCTCGAGCGGCTGCTCGTTCCCCCAGACAGGAATGCCCCTCCGCTGGTCCACGAGCAGGATGGCAGGCAACCTGCCGCGGGCGCCACGTCGGACGGAAGTGAATACACCCTCTGGCTCGGAGCCCTTCGAACGACGTGAAGCTGACCCGGCGAACCCTCCTGCCTTGTACGACGCGCCTCGGGGCTCCATTCAGACTCGAGCGGTGCCGGCTGGTCGGGGAAATACCGGAACACTTCCGTGCGGAGTGCGGGTTCAATTCATCGACGGCCGCCACGCCGGGCCCGAGCGGATGGATCGCGGCGCCGCACGCGTCGGGATGAGCTCTTCGTCGATGCGCGTGAGCCTTTCGTCAATCGGCAGACCGTGTCGGAAACAGAACAACTCGTCTGGAAGCGGTTCCTCGACGGACCCTTCCGTCGTCACCGGTTCGCTCCTGCCGAGGAGCTCTTTGAGGAAGAAGGAATAGACGGGTAGGCGATGGCCTCGGTGTCGCTGTGCCCTCCAGGCGTGACCGCAGTGCGGAGCGCCCCGTGCTGTTGTACACGCGATAGATCTCCTGGATCTTGTCGACCAGCTCGGCAAACGCATCCATCGGGAAGCCACGGTCGGCATCGGCGTTGACGAGCAACTGCGGGCGCGGCGCGACCATCGCGCCGATCTCGGAGTAGAGCAGACCGTGGCTGTTGACGGGATACTGACAGTCGCAGTGCGCCACCGACAGCCGGTGTTTGAGCCAGCCGGTGGTCGAGAGCGTTCCGGATACCGGCGCCGAGGCCGCTATGCGCTCGTCGAGCGCAGCCAGAAAGAACGTCGTCATACCCCCGCCCGATCGTCCGGTGGCGCCGATTCGCTTGGCATCGAGGTCGGGTCGCGCGGCCAGGTAATCGATGGCCCGCCGCGCGTTCAGCAACTCGACGGCGAGGGGTGAAAAGCCGCGGCTGTACCAATGAAACCAGGCGTGGGCATAGACACCGTGATGGGTCAACTCGACCTCGCCGCTCTCGATGTTGTCCATGACCAGCGCCGCGATGCCGTTGGTCGCAAACCAGGCGCCGTGCCGTCGATAGACGCTCTTGTTCGCGTGGCCACACTGATAGAGCACGACCGGGAACGGCTTGGAGCCGGTGCGCGGGAGATACAGGTTGGCGGTCAGGAACACCTTCGGCGCCGTCTCGAGCACGAGGTTCTCGAGAATGTATCCCCGATACTCCTGCCGGTGAGTGACGGTCCCGCGCGGAGGAGCCTCCGGCCAGCGCATGTCGTGCCAGAGCATCTTCGTAAGCGCCGCTTTTAGGTTCTGCTTCTGCCGCTCCCACAGGTCGACCGTGGTGATCCCCTTGAAGAGCTGGTCGTGACGGCGGCCAATCACCGTGTTGAAGTGCGCGTAGAGCGCTTCGAGCTCCTTGTTCGGGGGCTGGACGTTCGTCTGCGCAGCGGGCCTCGACACGACGGTCAGTGCGGACAGCGCAGCGACGACGCAGTACCGAACGGAGAAGGTCATGGGGCTCACCTCTGGTCCGCGGGACTTCCGACCATGACGACTACGACGCCATTTCGAGCGGCTACCCCGATGTCCGTAACGCAATCGGACGTGCTGAGGATCGAGCCGTGATCGTCTGCGGCCACTATGGGTGTGGGGGCGTGCGCGCCGCCTATTCCAGGGCGTCGGTCGGATTGGCCGACAACCGCGTGCTGTAGAGGGCGTCGCGCTCACGGCGTGTGCTCGGCTGCGCGCCGGTCGCCACCCCGACCTGAGCGACGATCGGGCCCACGAGACGTCCCCGAAGGCCGTGCCTTCAGGACCGTCAGCAGCCAGGAGGTCTTCGTCTGTGGATCTTTCACCTCTTCAACCGTCACAAAGACGCGCTTGAGCGCCCGCAGGATCGCCCGTGCACGCGGCGACCCGAGCCATGTCGAGATGATCAACGCGCCCGACGGATTCACGGCGGCGGCGTACCGCTCAAAGGCGGCCATGGGTTCGGGAAAGTAGTAGAGCACTTCGTTGAAGACAATGGCGTCGAACTGCTCCGTGGGGACATAGATGGCTGCATCGCCGACCATGAACTGCGTGCGCTCGTCCTGATGTGCTCCCAGCGTCGCCACGGCGGCCTCGCTGATGTCGATGCCGACGTAGCGCGAGTATCCGTGAACGCGAAAGCGGTGAAACAGCAGGCCTTCGCCGCATCCCACATCGAGCACCGTCCCGTCGCGGGCCACCTGGGCCAGCAGGTCAACGATGACGCTGTAGCGCCCGCGTTCCTCGGCCCGTTGGAGACGCGCCCAGCCGCCGTGTCCGTACCTGCTCTTCCCAGCGGTTCTTGGCCTGCGGAACGTCACCACGGCTCAAAGCGGCTTCCAAGCGCCTGATTCGTTCCATGACGACCGGCGACAACCTGACGCGGTCGAACACGAATCGATAGTAGAAGCTCCGGGCGGCACGAGATGCGACCCGAATGGGCAGTCTCCAGAGCTTGTCCAGCACGTGCACCTTCGGCTGCTGGGGCGCATTTCGGCTTCGGCGCGTTGATCGTTGCGGCGCAGCCGGAGCGCGTCCTGAGATGACCGTTGTGTTGAAAGCCGGGCTTGATTCTAATCCAAGCTCACGTCGCGCGATTGGCTGAGCCCTTTCCGGTCCTTTCCGCCGCCATGCGGTGCCCAGGACCGGATTCGCACGGACCGTCTGTCCCACACATCGATCATTCCGCTAGTCTGGGACGTCTGACGATCCTGTAGGAAGGAGGTACCCGATGAGCCACAGGGTCGAACCCCGGCCGGAGCCCGATTCCGTCATGAACGCCAAGCCCCGGTTCCAGGAGGTTTTCCGGCGGTTGCGGGACGGCGTGGAATACGTTCAGAGGCGCGTGTCCGCCCGGTTGCCGGCCCCTGGCCTGGACGTCCTGCCTCCCCTTTCCCCAGTGGTACGCCGAGGGCGCAGAAGTCGCGAGCTCGCCAGCGCGCTGAGACCTCGCTTGCCTGTAACAATCCTCAGCTCAGCGGAGCGTTGGCCACCCACACGTCACCCTCCTCCGGGCCCTTGCTCATGAAGAGCTGCCGGCCGTCGGTTGTCAACGAGAGGCCGCGAAGGAAGTGCGCTCCGGCGGGCAGGACAGTCTGGTGCTGTTTTGTTGCCGAGTCGATCAAATAGATGGCCGAACGATCGCCTTGTGCGAGCAGCCGTCTGTCGTCGGGGAGCCATACCATCAGGGCCGCCGCCGCGAATCGGAGCCCGTCCCCAATCGTCTCGTACCCGCTGCGTGTCGAACCCATAGAGCACGAGCCGGGGCCCGGACGTGCCCGCGAGGATCTTCCCGTTCGCCGACCACGCTCGCGGGATGAACGCGCCCTGCGGATATGGCGGAAGGCGAACGACCTCGCGGCCCTCCGCCTCCGGTCCGATACGCAAGATGAGCGCCGCGGGATCCTCCGGCCCCTGCTGAAGCGCGAGTCGGCCACCAAGTCCAGGCGACCACACGGGAGAGCATACCGGCGCAGGCCAGTAGACGGAACGTCGACCACTTGAACGGTCCCCGTGTCCGGGTGCAGGACACGCACCTGGCGATCGCCGCGCTGTGCGCTGAGGAAGACGATGCGGCTGCCGTCCGGCGACCATTCGCCGCAGCGCACACCCCCTGGCGCATTGGTCAACCGGCGTACGCTCGAGGTGCGCAATTCGAGCAGGAAGAAATCGAGCTGCGTGGTCGTTCGGCTGACAAGCAGCCGGCGACCGTCGGGCGAGATGCGAGCGCCGAACCAGAGATGCGGCCCTCCCAGCAACCACTTCTCGTCACCCGCTAGCGCGCCGCGCTGCGGGTGGAAGGGGACGACGGACACCGTGCCTGCCCCCGCGAACGTCGAATACGCCATCCGCCGGCCATCGCGCAACAGCGTGGGACGCGTCGCACGCTCGATGGGCACCGTCATGGCCTCGGGGGCACCGCGCACAGCGCCGGTCTGCTCGTCGATCGCGATCCGCCACAGGTTCAGCGTGCCACCGCGATCGCTGGCGAAGATCAACGCGGTGCCGTCCGGCGTCCACGTGGGAGCGGCATCGACGGGCAGGTCGCGGGTCACCGGCACCGGTGGGCCGCCAGTTGCGGCGACCGTCCAGATGTCCCGATGACGCGTGACGGGGTCGATGCCCCAGTAGGCAATCCGCAGGCCCTCGGGCGACCATGCGGCTGACGGCGTCGACCGACACGAGTTGCTGCCGCTCCCCGCTGTCGACGTGCACGCGCCACAGCGTCGAGCCGCCCGAGCGTACAGTAGGGGTCTAGCGCACGGCTTCGAAGCGTGGCATCAGGCGAGGTCCTTGTCGTCCGGGGACCATGCCGGATTGAATCCGACGTCGCTCACGCGGCGGACGAACTCTCCGGTGCGACCCATGACGAACAGCCCGCCACCCTGTCGCGCCGATCGAAACGCGATGCGCTCGCCATCGAACGAGAACGTCGCCTGGCCGCTGCCGCCTTCCGATTCCGCCGTGAGGTTGATGGGCCGATCGCCGCCTACGGCTTTCAGGTAGATATCGCTCTTGCGCTCTCCGTGATGCGTGTAAGACGATCCAGCGACCATCGGGCGAGATGCTCGGCGAGGATTCGACGCCGGGCTCGAAGGTAAGCTGCAGCGTTTCGACCGGCCGGGGGACGGACGCCGACGCACGCCGCCAACGGCTGGCCGTCGCCGCCGCTGCCAGGCCCGCAACCACGAGACCCAGCGCGACGCCCGCCAAAATCCACGAGCCCCGGCGCCGGCGCTCGGCCTGAACGGCCACCCGTTCGCCCGATTCGCCCGAACGCAGTTCCTGCCGGAGATGGTTCAGATCGTGGCCGAGGTCCCTGGCCGACTGGTAGCGCTCCTCGCAATCCTTCGCCAGGCAGCGCCGCACGACGCCGGCGAGCTCGCGAGGGAGACGTCGGTTTGATCTTCCCGTGAGGGGCCGAGGCGTGTCACGGACGATGGCCGCGAGGATGGAGACGACGGAATCGCCCTGGAATGGCCGCTCGCCGACGGCCATCTCGTGGAGCACGATGCCGAGGGAGAACAAGTCGGTCCGGTAATCGAGCGGGCGCCCGTCGGCCTGCTCGGGCGACATGTACGCGGCCGTGCCCACGATGTGGCCCTCGGCCGTCAGCTCCCAGAGTGGTGACGTGGCATGACTGTGCGCCGCGTTCGGCGCCGCGGCGCGGAGCTGGCCGGCCGAAGTCGAGGACCTTTACTCGGCCGTCGTCGCCGACCATCACGTTGCGAGGCTTGAAATCGCGGTGGATGATGCCGCGTTCGTGCGCAGCGCCGAGCGCCTCGGCCATCTGCACCGCCAGCTTGAGCTGTGGATCGATCGGGAAGCCGCCGCGTGGGATCAGTTCAGCGAGCGTCCTGCCATCGACCAGCTCCATCGCGATCACGAGCCGGCCCTCGATGTCCTCGGCCTCGTAGATCGTTACGATGTTCGGGTGGCTGAGTGCGGCGATTGCCTGCGCTTCGCGGCGGAATCGCTCGCGCCTGCGCGCGTCGGCGGCGAAATCGTCGGGGATGATCTTGAGCGCGACGAGCCGGTTGAGGCGCGGATCTCGGGCCTTGTACACCTCGCCCATGTTGCCTGCGCCGACCAGGGCGACGACCTCGTAGGGTCCCACCGGTGTTCCCGGACTAAGGGCCACGGGTGCGAGTATAAGGCTCGCGAGCTAACTTCACGGGCCGTGCACGCGCCGTCGCGCCGCACGTCGTGCCAGCCGATTATGCCCGCGCGCCCGAGTGGCCCCGCCTCCTTGACTCTCGCCAACCTCCACCCTATGCTCCATCAGTAACTGATAGGAGGCGCAATGAGCAGGCCCACCGACCTCGTTCAGGGCACTCTCGACCTCTTGATCCTCCGCGTTGTCGCCCTCGAGCCCATGCATGGATGGGCCATCGCCCAACGCATCCGGCAGATGTCCAACGAGCAGCTGCGAGTCGGCCAGAGCGCGCTCTATCCAGCGCTCCACAAACTCGAGCAGCAGGGCTGGATCGAGGCGGAGTGGGCGCCGAGCGAAAACAATCGCCGCGCCAGTATACCGGCAGACGTCGGCAGGTCGTAAAGCCCTGAAGACCGAGACGGCGCAGTGGGAGCGGCTTTCAGCAGCGATCTCTTTGGTCGTCAAGCCGGCTTGAGGAGGCGAGGCCCATGCGCTGGACTAGAACGCTTCGCCTGCGTGTCCGCTCGTTGTTTCGGAGCAGCCAGGTAGAGCGGGAACTCGACGAGGAACTCGAATGCCACCTGCAACACCTCATCGATGATTACGTGGCTGCCGGTATGCCTTCCCGCGACGCTCGATACAAGGCTCTTCGTGAAATGGGCGCGATCGAGCAGCGGAAGGAAGAGTGCCGGGACGCACGGGGCCTTGCACTTGTTGATACGCTTCGGCAGGACGTCGCCTACGCTCTACGAGGCGTGCGGCGCAACCCGGTCTACTCAGTTGTCCTCGTCCTGTCACTGGCGCTGGGCATTGGCGCCAACACGGCTGTGTATTCGGTGCAGTACGCTTTGCTGTTCCGGTCTCTCCCGGTAAGGGACGCCCACGAGTTGGTTCAATTCGTCACGTACGACCAGGGAGCCGAGCAGCACGAGGGCTCCTTTTCATTCCCGCTGTACACCGAGCTGCAGCAGGCTGTCGGGCCCTACACTGAGCTCGTCGCGTTGATGCCAGCGAAATCGACGCGTATCGCGATTGATGGCGGGGAACCCGAGACGGCCCTTGTCGAGGCCGTGACGGCAACCTCATTTGCTGCCCTGCGCGTGAGCGCACGTGTCGGCCGCGTGCTCGACGCAGGCGATGACGGGCAATCGGGAAACTTCGTGGCTGTGCTCAGCCACGCGACCTGGCAACGCCGGTTTGCCGGCGATCCCCGAGCGATCGGGACGACAATCCGGATCAACAACCGGAGTTACACGGTTGTAGGCGTCACGGCCGAGGATTCGCCGGCCTCGAGGCACACCAGCCCACGGACGTCTGGATTTCGCTCGAGGTGGACGTGCCACCCGCCTGGTTGGCGAGTGCGGGATCGCAGGTGCTCACCATCGTCGGTCGTTTGAAGCAACCGGACGAGTCAAGCCGTGTCGAGTCGATTGCGGCCACGCTGTACGGCCGTCACATGGCCGAGCATTTCCGGGACGATGGTGTCGTTCGGACGCGCCAGTTGCGGCTGCGCCAGGCAGGCGCTGGCTTGTCTTCGTTGGGATTCCGGTACAGACAGCCGCTGTTGATCCTGAGGGCGACGGTCGCGATGATCCTGCTGCTGTGTTGCGCCAATGTTGCGAATCTTTTGTCTGCACGACAGGAGAGCCGCAAACAGGAGCTCGCGATTCGCCTTTCACTCGGAGCGGGCCGCGCTCGTGTATTTCAGCAACTGGTCACGGAGGCGCTGGTCTTCGGCGTCCTGGGCGCCGGTGCTGGCCTGGCTTTGGCGTTTGCTGGAAGCCGCTGGCTGGTGTCCGTACTGCTGGAACGCACCGTGCCGCTCATGATTGATCTGACACCGGACCTTCACGTTTTGGCGTTTACCACGTTGGTTGGTAGCGTGGCGGCGCTTGGTGCCGCCGCGTTGCCAGCGCTTCGCGTGTCATCGACCAACGCGGTCGAGAGTCTCAGACACGACGTCAGGACGATGAGCCGCCTGCGGTTCGGCAAGGCGTTGGTGGTCCTTCAGGTTCCGGCTCGCTGGTGCTAGTGGTTGCCGCGGGACTCATGATGCAAACGCTTAGCAACCTGCGGTCGGCGGACATCGGGTTCGATCGACACCGCCTCGTCGGGTTCGCGCCGGTCTTCCGGCGACTCCTAACCGCGAGACGGCCCCATGTGTCCTATCGTCCGGCACTTCATTGGCGACAATGAGGAGTGAGACCTTGGGACGAGTCGCTGGCTATGTCAAATATGGGAGAGACCCGGCCGATTCACCTTTTGACGGCCGCTAGCATCAACGCGCTTCCGTGTACAGTTCGGGTGTACCTCGGTTCGGAATTCCGTGAACCCAAAGCTTTGCAACGCGCCGAGAATGGCCGGTTTTTCCATCCAATAGCTGTAGACGTCGCCACCGCCACAGAACCTCTTCGAGTCCAGCGACGGACCGTAATTGAAACGGTGCACCGTGTGTTTGAATCCCGCCGTCTCCATCTGCAGGACCTCGGAGAAGTTTGCGCCGGGCACGGGATTCTTCGCGACGAAGTCCGGATCATAGAAGACCGTCCAAAGGAACAACGAATCGCAACGCCGTGCGAGCAACTCCAGCAACTCCACTGGGTTGGTGAGATGGTAAAGGATGCCGCAGGCGACGCCCACGTCGTAGCGCCGATCGACCGTCCTCAAATGCGCGAGGCAATCGCCAAGGAGGAAATGCGTCCGAGGCATGCCAAAGGTTTCCTTGGCAACCAGGCACTTCAGGTAGGCGCGGGCGTTGGCTTCGATCGACGTCACCGATTTCGCGCCGAGACGATCCAGCAAATAGGCGTGCCCGCCTTCGAGCGGTCCGAGCTCCAGCACATCGCGGCCGGTCACGCCGCCTTCAACTCCCAATTCCATCAACCGATGATGTGCCCACGCGATTCGCGGATCGTCGAACAATGGCGTCGCACCTGCCTTCAAATCGGTGCGGCTAGGCGGCGGTTGCGAAGACCATTCGCCGGCAAAGAGATCGAGCGCGTTCTGGTCGGATGGCGCGACGCTGAAGAAGTGTTTGAAGTCGGCCATGACTGGAGAGGAATCAGCTCGAACGTTGTCGTCTCGATTCCCGGCTCCTTCTTCGCGGCCACGAAACACACCCAACCCACGAAAGGAACGAAGAAATCTCCTATGAATCGAAGCGGCTTTCCGCCAAGGTGCGGTCAGAACCTCCATGGCTTCGGTCCCCGTCTGAGCCCAGCGGCATAGGCCGCGCCACCGCTCTCCCTCACGGTAGCTCGTAGATTCCGACCAGGCTTACCCGTCGCACCTTGGAAGGCGGTGACCCTGGCAGTGTAGCTTCGAGGCTGCAGCGTGATAATCATCGCGTCGTCGCATCGAACTTGAAGTGGAAACGCGCCCACCTGCGTTGTGTCGTTGCGCAACGCGGGCTGCGCACTTAGCGGAACATCCCAGTCACTATTTTAGCGCAGCACGGTTTCGCCCTGATGGATGTGCCAGATCGTTGAGGGTGCGGCTGACGTTGAACGGGGCGTTTGCCAGCGTCGGGCCCACGGCGCGGATGAGGTACGTGCGCGGATCCGGGCCAATGACCACCAGGCCCGCGATCAGCAGGTTGCCATCGCTGTTTACCTGGCCGCTTGTGGCGATGTTTCACGAGCTTGCGTGAACGCGATGTCGCGGCATCCGCATCGGCATCGTACGCTTCGACGAGCGCCACGCCAGTGTCCGCACCCATCCTGTCGTGAGGGGGGAGGAATGACGGGGGCTGAGAACACGGAGGTTATGCTAACCGCGAGGCGGCTCTAATGTTTGCTATCGTCATGCTCTGGCGACCGGGCGGCTCCACCGAGACTCCGATGGCACAGGTCATCAGTCTCGACGGCCGATCGGCGACAAGCACCTCGCAGGGTTCCTCACCGGGAATCGGCGGTCAATTGGCTGACAATCGGTAATGGCCGGCGGTGGATCGCGGTCGACTGGAGTGGTCGAAAAGCAACTCATCCCGACCTTCGCCATCCCCGAACGAGGGAACACTGATGAATTTAGAGAGTTCTGCTCGAACGCCGCGCATCTCACGGCGCCGGATGCTGTGCGCCCTATCCGTCGGCGGGGCGGGTATCGCCTTTGACTGGGACGTCGCGGCCTACGCGACGCAGGCCGCATCTGCGGCAGATACGCCTTCCTTTGCGGCGCTGAATCGCTTTCCGCGCATGGTCCAGGAGTTCTTCGTGGCGCGCGAGAACGCGCTGCACCAGCAGCGGCTGGAGCGGCTCGACGCGCTGAAGACGAAGGCCGACGCGGAGGCCTACGTGCGGACGGTCCGCGGAAAGATCCGTGAGTCGTTCGGACCGTTCCCCGAGAAGACGCCGCTCAACACGCGCGTCACCAAGGTCGTCGAGCGGGACGCCTACAAGATCGAGAACGTCCTCTTCGAGAGCCGCCCGGGATTCCTGGTGTCGGCGAACCTCTACATCCCGAAAGGGCGGCCGTTCCCGCTGCCGGGCGTGGTCGGCTCTTGTGGACATTCGGCGAACGGCAAGGCGATCGACACATATCAATCGTTCTGCCAGGGACTCGCGCGTCTCGGCTACGTCGTGCTGATTTTCGACCCGATCGGCCAGGGCGAGCGCATGCAGTACGTGGATGCGAACTGGAAGCCGGCACGCGGGACCGGCACCGCCGAGCACAATTACGCGGGCATCCAGCAGGTCCTGGTGGACGAACACTTCTGCACCTGGCGCGCGTGGGACGCCGTCCGTGCGCTCGATTATCTGGTCACGCGCGAGGAGGTCGACACGCGCCATCTCGGGATCACCGGCAACTCCGGAGGCGGCACGATGACCACGTGGCTATGCGGTCTCGACGACCGGTGGACGATGGCCGCGCCGAGCTGTTTCGTCACCGAACTGCGGCGGAACATGGAGAACGAGCTGGGCGCCGATATCGAGCAGATCCCGCCGCGCGCGCTGGCGCTTGGCCTCGATCACGAGGACTTTCTCGCGGCGCTCGCGCCGAAGCCGGTCATCATCCTGGCAAAGGAGAAGGACTACTTCGACGCGCGCGGGAACGAAGCCGGCGTACGAGCGGCTGAAGCGGCTCTACCGCCTCCTCGGCGCGGAGGACAACGTCGCCTACTTCATCGGGCCGACCTACCATGGCTACTCGCAGGAGAACCGCGAGGCGATGTACCGATGGTTCAATCGCTGCACCGGCAACTCCGACGCCAGGACCGAGCCGAAGCTGGTTCTGGAGAAGGAAGAGACGCTCTGGTGCACGCCGCGCGGCCAGGTCGCAGCGCTCGGATCGAAGCCGATTCGTGACTTCACCCGCGAGAAGTCGAAGGTCCTCGCGTCGAAGCGAGCTACCCTCGACGCCGCGGCGCTCGGCCGGACGGTCACGCAGACGCTCAGACTGCCCGAGCGCAAGGGTGTGCCGGAGTTCCGCATTCTGCGACCGCTGCCCGACCGCAAGTATCCGATCCGTCACGCGCTGCCGTACATGGTCGAGACCGATCGAGGTGTACACGCACTGGTCTACAGGCTCACCAGGGAGCCGCTCCTCTCGAGGCCGCCGCGCGAGACGAAGAAGGCGATCCTCTATGTCTCCGATCAGTCAGCGGACGCCGAACTGCGAAGCGAACCGCTCCTGCGAGAACTCATCGAGGCCGATCCCGAAGCGGCGTTCCATACGTGTGACGTTCGCGGCATCGGCGAGTCGACCCCCCAGACCACGAGCCTGAGCAACAGCGACGAGTACAACACCGACTACTTCTATTCGTCGCACGGGCTCCTGCTCGACTACCCCTACATCGGCCAGCGGACCTTCGACGTGCTCCGCGTCCTCGACTGGCTCGCGGCGTGGGACTACGACCAGGTTCACCTTGCCGCGCGCGGTCAGGGCGCCGCGCCGGCCGCGTTCGCGGCGCTGCTCTCGCCCCAGGTGACGCGAGTGACGCTGAAGCACCCGCCGGCCTCCTATGCGGAGATCGCGGAATCACCCGACTACAACTGGCCGCTGTCCGCCCTGCCGGCCGGTGCGCTGGCCGGCTTCGACCTGCCCGACTGCTACCGCGTGCTGAAAGCAAAGGACCTCAGGCTGCTCGAGCCGCTCGGCGCCCGGGGGCGAACGTAGAAGGAGGATGAAGCCCCGACGGATCGTCATTGCCCACCGGGCGACGGCGGCTGTCGGAGATAGTCCTCGCCCAGGCGACGCAGCTTTCCGGCGAGGTCACGGGTGAGATTGCGCTGGAAGACGATTCGGGTCTCGGGATCGGCTTCGAGATACCGCCGCAGCGTTGCCACTTCCCAGCGCAACGCATGCACCGGCTCCAGTGTCACGGCGTCCACTTCGGCCGGGGCGCCGCTCAGCACGAGTGCGGAACCGACGATATCCCCGGCCCCCAGCTCACCCAGGACCCGTCCGTCCTTCGACACACGCACCTTGCCGCGGACAACGAGTGCGATCGCCCCGGCCGGCATGCCGTGCTCGATCAGACGCTCGCCGGGAGCCGCTGTGGTCCAGGACCCGAGGCTGACAAGTTGCAGTACCTTGCGAGACGGCAGTTGCGCGAACGCGAGCCGGCGAACCTCCTCCTCGTCGGGCGTGAGCTTGACCGGACGACGTTCGAGGTAGAGACGCCAGGATTGGAAGGCATTGATTCCAGCGAAGACGACACTCCAGGCGATCGGTGGCCACTGCGGTGTGGGCTGAAGGACGAAGTAGGGGAGCGAAATCAGCGACGCGGCCACCGCGAACAGCCGCAGCCACAGAATGTCGCGGACACTGTACGCGACCAGCAGTAGGACGTTGGCCGCGTGAATAAAATAGTTGGGATTGAATGAGGACACGATGACTTCTCCACGCCGAGATAGCTACCTATGGAATCCGATGCACTCCCAGTTTGACCGCTGCACCCAGCCTCGTCCTCGAATCCCACACTCGAGGGTACTGGACGCGTTCGACGTCCTCGACGCTTGCGCACCGGGGAATGCGGCGGTTTTCAATCTTGAACTTCCCAGGTCGGAGCAAGGTTCGTCAATGAAATGGATGAAGTGGCTCAAACGGAGCGTGGCAGGAGTGGCCGTGCTGGTGGTGGCGGCGCTTGCCGTCGTCTACGGCGTCAGCTCCTACCGCATGTCCCGCAAGTTCCAGGTGGACCCCCCAGGCGTGGAGGTGCCCAAGGACCCCGCCTCGCTGGCGGAAGGCAGACGCCTGTTCGTTTCGCGAGGCTGCGCGGACTGCCATGGTGACAATGGCGGTGGCAAAGTCGTCATCGACGACTTCATTTCCATGCGGCTGGCCGGCAGCAACCTGACGCCGGGCAAGGCGGGGGCGGGGGCCCGCTACACGGACCTGGATCTCGTGCGCGCGATCCGGCACGCCGTGGCGCCGGACGGCCGGGCCCTCCTGTTCATGCCCGCGCACGAGTACCACGGGTTCAGCGACATGGACGTGGGCTGCCTGATCGCCTACATCCGGACCCTGGCCCCGGTGGACCCGCCGGCCCCCTCCATGCGGCCCGGGCCGCTGGTGCGGCTGTTGTACCTGGTGGGCGAGGTGCCGCTCGTGCCCGCGGAGTTGATCGACCACCGCGCCCCCCGGCCCGCCGCGGTGGCGGTCGGGACAACGGTGGAATACGGCCGCTATCTGGGGAACCTCTGCTCGGGGTGCCACGGCGAGGCTTACGCCGGCGGGCCCATCCCCGGCGCACCGCCCGACTGGCCGCCCGCCCGCAACCTCACCCCGCACGCCTCCGGCCTGGCGGGTTGGAGTGCGGCGGATTTCGCCCGTGCCATGAGAGAGGGCAAGCGCAAGGACGGCTCGCCGATCAATCCCATCATGCCCTGGCCGAACTTTCGAAGCATGACCGACACGGAACTCCAGGCGCTCTGGGCCTACCTCCAGACCGTTCCGCCCAAGGCCTACGGGGAGCGGTAGCGGCGGGTCGGCGGAGCCGCCGTCCTATCGGGGCGCGGACAGATCGAACACGCGCAAGCTGCGCAGTCCCTTTGGCATCGGGATCTGCTTGTACGTCGTCGTCAGGAGCGCGGCCACCTCGGGTTTGCCGGCAGAGAGGTCCTCCCAATCGGCGGTCGCAAAGTAGCGTGCGCCGAGGCGCGCGCGCAGGTGCTCCACTTCCGGCGCGGTGATCGAGCGCACGTCGAAGCTCCAGCCCTGGCGATGGGCGAAGTAGAGCAGCATCGGCGAGTTGGCCCCGCCGTCGATGTACTCCACGGTCACCACCAGTCCGGCCGGATCGGTGGCCCGGCGCACCGCCTCGCCGGCATGCACGAGCCGCTGCTGCAGGTTGTCGAGCCGGTACAAGTGCCTCAGCGCTCCGGAGTCGCGCATCCCCTGCACGGCCGCGAGGAGCGCAATCGCGGCGACGGCGAGCGGTCCGATCGCCGCCGGCAGCGTACGACGGCGCCACTCGGCATCGAACAGCGGCGCCGCGGCCACGCCGAAATACAACATCAACGGCGGCAGCAGCGGCAGCTGATGGAACTCGTGCCGGTACTGCCCTTCAAAGGCCACGAGGAGCAGCGCGAGCCCGCCGAGCGCCCAGAGATCGACGGGCGTGCGGCCGGCACTTCGGCGGGCCTGCCACCATCCGAGCAGGGCCCCGGCGGCACCGATCGCCGTCAAGTGCAGCATCCAGAAGCGATCGAGGAACTCCAGCCAGGCCTCCGCGGACAGCAGTCGCGCCTTCGTCGCCCAATGCGAGACCGATCCGAACTCGACGTCCGGTGCGACGGCAGGGGGATAGGTGCCCGATGGCCGGAAAACCGCTTGCGTCAACCCGGTTTCGAGAAAGATCCGGTCCGCATGCCAGTACCATGCGGCGGTCAGGGCCACTGCCGCGGTGAGGCAGATCCAGGCCTTGCCGTCCACGAGCACCCGCCATCGGCGATGGCGCCATCCCGTCCCGGCAATCGGCGCCAGCACCAGAATCGCCGGCAGCTTCACCAGGGGGGCCAGAGCGGCGAGGACGCCCGCCAGCACCGCCCGTCGCCAGGTCGGGCGCTCGAAGTAGACGTCCCACGCCCAGACGGCCGCCACCATGAAGGTGAGCATCGGCGTGTCCGAGAGGAAGCTGCGCCCGAAGAACGTCACGCTGGGTGACACCGCCATGAGACCCGCCGCCGCCAGGCCGGCGGCCCGGCCGAACAGACGCGCCCCCAGGCCATACATGCAGAACACGCCGCCGACCGAAAACCCGGCGGCGACCAGCCGCGCGACCACATGAGACTCGCCGGTGACGCGCCACAGCGCACCGGTGATCCACTGGAGCAGCGGGAACTCCATGCCGACGATGCCGTCGAGGCCACCCCACGACACTCGGGGGTGCCACAGGTCGAGGGACCCCTCGGCGAAGTGGCGGGCGATGTCGGCGTTGGTGATCTGACGCCAGCTGTGGGCGTCGATGAGGGGCACCTCGACATGCCAGAGGCGGAACGCCACGGCCGTCAGCAGCACGCCGAGCAGCGGAAGATCGAGGGCAAAACGGTGACGGGCGGGCGGATTCATCGAGCGCCCGGGGATCGTAGCGCACCCGAGCGGCCCCGCGCAGACGATGCCCGTTTCGTCATGGTCGTATCGATCTCCGGCAGCTGTCGAAGTGGGGAAGTCGTCCTCGAGTACGCGCCGGACAAACACAGCCAACCTACGGCACGCGGCAGGAAGTCGCCGAGTGCCCCGTAGACACGGACGGACACGGAGGGCATGTCACACTGGGGCAGCGGGCTTCAGGCTACAGGTAGACCGGGTCCGGGGGCGCGTCAGAGTTCGGACCCAGGAGCCCGGGGTGCGCAGCCCGCAGGCTGTCGCCCGACAACCCGAGGAGCATCCATGAGCGACCCGGCCGTGTGGGAGTGCCAGCGCTCGGTTGAAGCCGAAGTTTCCGCCCCGTTCGCGTGGCAGTACATGTCCGACGTGTCCAACTGGAGCGACCCGCCGGCAGCATTCACCCTGGACGGGCCGTTCGTGGACGGGGTCCGTGGCACCACCCGGATGCCGGACCAGCCCGACAGGCAGTGGACGATTCGCAACGTCGATCCGGGCAAGGCCTACACCATCGAGGGAGACCTGGGAGGCGCGCGTTTTCTGAGTCACTGGCGTTTCGAGCCGCTCTCCGATGGCCGAGCGAGACTCACGCAGCGCCTGGAGCTCGTCGGAGAGCACGCCGCGACGTACGTGGACGGCGTCCGTGCTGCCTTCGAACCGAACCTCGAACCGGGCATGCGACGGCTTGCGGGCCTGATGGCGCAGGCAGCCGCGAAGCGCCCGGCTGAGGGATCGTCCTGATGCCCGCGGCCCTCACGCGAATCACTGCTGCCCCGAGATCGACCTCCCGGCGTAGCGTTCTGCCGCCGCGGGCGGCCCGCGGTGTGGCTCACCCGTGGAGCAGCCGGATGCGGTGCGCTTCGCTGTCGCCGATGTAGAGCACACCGCCGGGTCCGGCGCACACGCCGTGCGGGCGCGCCAGCGCGCACCGCCTCGGATCGCCGTCCGGACCGTCGCCGCGGGTTCCGGTGCCGAGCACGGTGGCGATCACGCCGGCGTCCAGGTCGACGCGCCGGATGGCGTGGTTCTCGGTATCGACGACGTAGAGGCCGCGGCCGCTGATGGCGAGGCCCTTCGGGCCGCCGAGCGTGGCCAGGCGCGCCGGCCCGCCGTCGCCGGTGTAGCCCTGCGCGCCGGTGCCGGCGAGGTGGTCGATGGTGCCGCGCGGCGTGATGCGATGGATGGCGTTGCCCTCACGCAGCGCCAGGTAGATTGTGCCGTCTTCGGCGACGGCCACCGCGCGCGGTCCGTCGAGCGGCGCGCCGGCGAGTGCTGCGCCGTCCGGGGTCGGCCGGCGCTCGCCGGTGCCGCCGATCGTCGGTGATCACGCCGGTGCCGAGGTCGACGGCGCGCAGGCGATGGTTGCCGACGTCGCAGATCAGCAGCCGCCCGTCCGGCGCGATCGCCACGCTGTGCGGCTGGCGCAACGCCGCGCCCGCTGCGGGACCGCCGTCGCCCGAGAACCCGGCGGTGCCGGTGCCGGCCACCGTCGAGAGCCGGCCCGTCCCGGCGTCGACCTTGCGAACGACGTGGCTGTCCCGCTCGGCGATGTACAGGTGTCCGAGCCGGTCGAACGCGATCTCGTGCGGCATGTTCAGCGCGCCCGCCGTCGCGGGCCCGCCGTCACCGCGGTAGCCGCGCTCGCCGCTGCCGGCGACGTCGCGCGTGCGACGCGTCCCCAGATCGAGCCGCCGGATCCGCTGGTTGTCCAGATCGCAGAAGTACAGCGCGCCGTCCGGGCCGATGGCCACGCCGTACGGATTGTTCACCTCGCGGTCCGAGTGCCCGGGTGTGCCGGTGCCGATCAGCGTGGAGACGACGGGCGCTGCGTGCGCCCGGCCCGGCAGGAAGGGCAGGAGCGCGGCGGCCAGGGCATCGCGACGGGTCATGTGAGCGAAGCCGGCGGATGGACGGCCCGTCACGAGCGTTGCACGTCCCGCAGCGTCACGGCGCCTGGGCGTAGGCGGCGCGGATCGTCCCGGCCATCCGCGGCGACGCGCCGAAGGCCGGGGCGAGCTCGGTCTGGAGGGTGGCGAGCACTTCGTCGAGCGTCTTGCCCGCCTGCTTCAGCGCCGCGGCGCGCGTCTGCACCGTGCTCACGAAGCGCTTCGTGTCGGCCATGATCGACGCGTCGCCCATCGCGCCATGGCTGGGCACGACGCGCGCCGGGGCCAGCGCCGCCAGACGATCCTGGCTCCCGATCCACTGCGACAGGCTGGCGCCGGCGCCCACCGCCGGCAGCAGCTTCATGGCGACGTCGCCGGAGAACAGCACCTTGTCCGGCTCGACGAAGGTGGCCGTGTCGCCGCGCGTGTGATTGAAGCCCATGGCCAGGAACCGCACGGTGGCTCCGCCGAGGTCGAGCGTGTGTTCCTTCTCGAAGGTGACGTCGGCCCTGCGGAACTCCGCACCCTGCAGCAGCTCGGCGTGGAGCGGCGAGAAGCCGGCGAAGCGCTTCGCCATCTCGAGGCCGGACGCGGCAATCTCGTCGACCTGATCCTTCGAGCGGATCATCTTCGTCGTCGCCGGGAAGCCGCCGGCGCCGAGGTCGTGCTCGGGGTGCACGTGCGTCGTGACGAGATACAGCTCGGTGTTCCGGCTGACTTTCGCGACCTCGCGCATCACCGCCGCTCCGTTGCGGGCGCCGAGGCCGGTGTCGATTACCAACGTGGCGCGCGAGCCGACGACGATGCCGACATTCGGGACGAGCGGGACGCTGTTGTCGGGGATCACGTAGACGTGAGGGGAGATCTTTTCCGTCGCCCCTTCGCGCACCAGCGGCGGCACCGGCGGCGCCGCAGGCGTCTGCGCCGGAGCGGCCACCGTTGCCGGAGGGGGCGCGGGCGGCTGCCGTGCCGCCGCCGTCGTGCCCACGAGCGCCGCGAGCGCGGCGACCACCATCATCGAACGTCGTCCATCCATGGCGATCCTCAGTTCGACTTGCCGCTCGCGTCGAGCCGGACGACCTCGCCCAGCTCGAGCGCGCGGATGCCCGCCTCGATCTTCACGAGATCGCCGACGACGAGCCAGACGATCTCGTTCGTCCAAATCAACCTGCGACGCTCGTTCGATGGGCAAGGACCCGATCGACCATTTGCGGCGCCATCCCAAGATAGTTGATCGGATTCGTGAGTTGCTCGATGAGCGCCTGATCCAGGCGACTGGATACTTCTGGCATGCTGTTCAAGACGCTGGCAAGGGTACCGCCTTGCTCGTTCACTATTCGACAGGCGGCGTACACAACGTCGTGCGCGTCTTGGCGGCCCACATAGGGGGCGAGCCCCATCATCACCGCCTCCGCGACGATCAACCCGTTCGACATACTCAGGTTCGTGCGCATTCTGTCTTCGTCGACAATCAGACCGCCGAGCATGAATTTAGCCTGATGCAGCGCGCCCGCCGTCAAGATGAAACTCTCGGGAAGGGCGATCCACTCCGCGTGCCAGGGGCCGGTGGCGCGCTCAAAGTCCTGAACCATCGCGTCGAGCATGAGGCCGGCATGCTGCCGCACTGCCTTGGCCGCCGCACAGATCAGTTCGCTGGAGATCGGATTCCGCTTCTGCGGCATCGTGCTGCTCGCGCCACGACCTTTTACGAACGGTTCGTACACCTCGGCGAACTCCGTCGCGGCCATCAGCATGACATCGCAGGCGACCTTGGCGAGCGAACCGGTCAGCAGACCCAGGAAGTTCACCGCTTCGGCCAACCCGTCCCGCGCGACATGCCACGTCGCCACAGGGACTCCCAGGTCGAGCTCCTCCATCAGTGCCGCCTGCACCTCGAGCCCGCGATCGCCAAGAGACGCAAGGGTTCCAGCAGCGCCGCCGAATTCACCGACCAGGACCCGCGGTCGCAACTGTTGCAGCCGTTCGGCATGCCGGTCGAACATCGAGAGCCAGACCGCCACCTTGTAACCGAACGTCACCGGCAACGCCTGCTGCAGGTGGGTGCGACCGGCCATTGGCGTGTTGCGGTGGCGTTGAGCGAGTCCGACGAGAATGCTGCGCAACTCGATGAGATCGGATTCAATCACCAGCAGCGCATCGCGGACCTGCAGGACAACGGCGGTGTCCATGATGTCCTGCGTGGTGGCACCCCAGTGAACATAGCGGCCGGATTCGCCGGAGAGCCTGGCAAGCTGGTGCACGAGCGGCAGGATCGGGTAGCCCACGATCTCGGTTTCGCGCCGCAGTAAGTCGAAATCAAGCGCATCGATGTTCGAACGAGCCGCGATTTCGTGCGCGGCTTCGGGCGGAATCACGCCGCAGCGTGCTTGAGCCCGTGCGAGTGCGACCTCCGTGTCCACGTACCGCGACACCAGCGCGCGATCGTCAAAAATCTCGCGCATGCGCGGAGTGCCGAAGGAGTTCCGGAAGAGAACGGAATCGAACACGGTGGTGGCCACGGCAACGTCCTCTCCATTGGACGGGATCCCAAGCGTTCACCCGCGTCAGCCGCGAGCGTGAACCAGCCCTGCTGATTCGCGACTCAGTATGCCCCTGCTCGACCCACGGCGAGCCTCCGGGATCTCGGAGGGGCTCCGTCGGACCGGATATGCGATGCCCGCTTGGAGCCGTGCTGACGAAAACACGTGGGATCTACGCCGGCAGCTCTGGCACACGACGTGCTCTTGGCGGTGATGCCGTTCGCGGCGCTGTTGCACAGTCGCCAGCCGCGAAGGGCGCTCCGTGCGCACTGACACGGCGGCGTTCATTTCGGCATGGCTTCGGGAGGGACATTTCACGTGTCGATACCCCGCGCATTCATCAAGGCTTCAACTGCATTGGCGTTGACGTCAGTGACGTTCTTCACGACTTCTGCCTTCGGACAATCTCCCGCCCCGGTGCCGGCCGCGGATGCCGCGTTGACTACCCCAGCGGCGGCGACAGAGTCAGCAGGCACTTCCGTACAGCCGGCATCCGGTGCCGCACCACAGACGAATCCCGATCGTTATAGAGATGGAATCATCATCTGGGAAACTCCCCCAGACGCCAAGGTGCCGTTCCTGCTGAAGTTCAACGTCAATACCCAACTCCGATATCTCAACACCCTTGATAGCGACGAGACGTTCACCGACCACCTGGGCGTTGCCCGCGAGGTGCACACGCGCAACGACATCACGGTGAATCGCGCGATGTTCATCCTGGGCGGCTACATTTTCGACCAGAGGGCGCTCTACAGCTTCACCGTCTGGACGTCCGCCGGGGCCGCGTCGATCATCGTCGCCAGCAACATTGGCTGGCGGTTCAGCAAGGCCCTCTCGATCACCGGGGGATACACTGGCGTTCCAGGCAGTCGATCACTGGTGGCCACGTTCCCATTCTTCACGGCAACCGACAGGAGCATGGCTGACAACTTCTTCCGGCCCGGGTTCACTCAGGGGGCCTGGGCGAACGGAGAACCCGTGAAGGGCCTGAACTATCTGGCGTTCGTCGGCAATGGCCTCAATACCCTGAGTATCTCGGCAAACAAGATCGATACGCATCTGCTGTTGTCCGGCAGCGTCTGGTGGGAACCGCTGGGACGCCTACGGGGAACCCGGCAAGTCACGCAACATGTACGATGATTATTTCGCCTCCAACGACGTTCGCATTCGACTTGGCACCTCGTTTACGAAATCCCGGGAGGACCGTTTTTCAAATCTCGATCAATCGAGTCCCGAGAACACGTCACTGTACAACTCCGACGGCGTGCTTTTCTTCTCGACCGGAGCGCTTGCGCCGGGTGTAACGATCGACCAGGCCACGTACAGGATGTGGGCGGCCGATGGCGGCATCAAGTGGAAAGGGCTTGCGGTCAACGGGCAATACTTCATGCGCTGGCTGACTGAGTTCGAAGCCGACGGACCGCTGCCGCTCACCTCCACATTCGATCAAGGCGGCGAGATCTCGGCGAGTTGGTTTGTCGGGCCGAAAACGTGGATGCTGTATGGCCGCGGATCGTGGGTCCGCGGGGAGTTCGGCGACTCTCATGAGTATGGCGGTGGGGTGAAGTGGTTTTTCCTGCCGACCGAGCGACTGTGGATGAACACAGAGCTGTTCCGGGTGCACAGGGCTCCTTATAGCGGGGCCTTTACTCCGTATACCGCAGGTATGACGGGCTGGGTGCCGATGTTGCAGACGGTCCTCGCTTTTTGAGGAGGTCTGCGACAGCCTAGTCGCTCCGGAGCGCGGTGAGCGCGTCGACTCGCATCGCCCGGCGTGTGGGCACGTAACAGGCCAGCAACGTCACCACGGCAACCGACCCGGCAACGCTGACGAAGGTCGAGCGGATGCGAGCGCGCTGATCCCGTGGAGCTCGCTGGCGATCCATCGCGTCATGATCAGCGACCCCGCGACGCCGAGCGTGATTCCGCCAAGGCAGCACGCGGCGCCCTCCCGCATGATCGAGCCACCAGATGTCCCGCCGACGGGCGCCGAGCGCGAGCCGGATGCCGATGTCGCGGGTGCGCCTCGCGACGAGAAACGACAGGACGCCATAGACCCCGATGATCCCCAGCGCCAGGGCGAGCGCCGCGAACGAGGCGAACACGGTCGTCGTCGCCGCGGGCGCCGAGACGGCTTGCGAGACCATCGTTCGCATGGCGCGCACGTCGCTCACGGCCACGTCGCGGCTGATGGCCGCGACCACGCGGCGCACCAGGCCGCCCACCTGCGCTTCGTCGGCGGCGCTGCGGAGCGTGAGCGACATCTCCGCGGGCAGCCGGCCCCCTTCGAGGGTGGCATGCGAGGCATGGGGCAGGTAGACCGTTCCGGCAATCCACCCCGGCTCGCTTCTCGTCAGGTCGATCACGCGCGGACATCGGAGACCACCCCGACGACGGTGTGCCACTCCCGTTCACCCACGACCCGCATGTGCCTGCCGATGGCGGCCTGAGCTGGCCAGAAGCGTCTGGCCGTGGACGCAGTGACGATTGCGACGCGCGTGCCGCCGGCGAGGTCGGCCATGTCGAAACCGCGGCCGGATTCGAATCGGAATCCCCATCACGCGAAAGTAGTCGGGGGTGACCACGTTCAACCAGAAGAGCGGTGCGGCCTTTCCCGCCCCGGCCACGTAGCCTTCGATGTCGAACGACCGCTTCGGCACGGCGCCGGCGAGCGGCAGGGCGTTCACGAGCGCCGCGCCCGATGCTTCCGGAGCCGCCTGGAGACGCCCAATCAGCTCGCGATAAAACGTCGAGGCACCGCGCGGGCTCACGGCAGACCGACTCGCTGGGCGAGATGCGGGCGGTCACTACCTGCGCGGATTGAAACCCCGGGTCCACGCCCGCGAGCAGCCAGAGGCTGCGAATGAGCAACCCCGCGCCAGTCACCAGCAGCACAGCGAGGGCAATCTGCCCCATGGCGAGCGCCGTGCGAAGACGCAGCGACGCCGACGAACCGCCGCCGCGGCCGCCCGATTCGAGCGCCTGTGTCAGGTTGGCCCGCCGCGCCTGCAGGATGGGCGCGAGACCGAAGGCACAGCCCGTCACGATCGCGAGCGTGCCCGCGAACGCCAGGACGCGCCAGTTCATCTGGACTTCGGCCAGCCGCGGCGTGTCGATCGGCAGCGCACGTTTGAGGATGGCGAGGGCCTGCCCGGCCAGCAGCAGCCCGAGGCCGGCGCCGAGCGCGGCGAGCAGCACGCTCTCGGTGAGCAGTTGCCGTACGATGCGTCCCGGGCCGGCGCCGAGCGCGGCGCGCAGGCTGATCTCCCGCTCGCGCACCGCGGCCCGCGAAAGCGACAGGTTTGCCACGTTGGCGCACGCAATCACGAGCACGAGCGCCACCGCGCCGAAGAGGATTGCCAGCCGCGTCTGCACCGGCGACACGAGGCGCGTCTGCAGCGGGACCACGGCGATGTCCTTGTTCCAGTCGGCGGGCATCTTCCACGGGAAGAGCGCCCCGACGCCGGACTGGAACAGGCGGACCTCGGCGTGCGCCTGTGCCAGCGTCGCGCCCGGCCGCAAGCGGCCGATCAGGGGCATGAAGTCCCCGGCCCAGTACCCGACGGTGTCGCGGAGGTCGTGGCGCAACGGCAGCCACATTCGTGTCTCCGGCGACGGAAACCGGAATGGCGCCGGCATCACACCCACGATCTCTCGACTCACGCCGTCGACGACGATGGAGCGGCCGACGATGTCGGGGCGGGATCCGAATCGCTGCTGCCAGAGGCCCTGGCTGAGGACGACGACGCGGTCGTGCCCGGCGACGTCCTCGCCCGGGCGGAAGATCCGTCCGAGCGCGGCGGGTGCGCCCAGGACCTCGAACAGCTCGGCCGAGACCAGCGCGCCGGAGACGCGCACGGCCTCGCCGTCTCCCGTCAGCGTGAATGCCTTGCCGTCGGCATAGGCCGCCACGTCCAGCGTCCTCGCCCGTTCGCGCAGCGCCGCGAACGCGCCATTGGGATAGGAGCCGGTGACCGCGACGAGCTGCGCTGCGGCAGGAAACGGCAGCGGTCGAACGAGGATGGCGTCGACCAGGCTGAAGATCGCCGCGTTGGCACCGATACCGAGCGCGAGCGTGAGCGTCGCGACGAGCGTGAATCCCGGCGTCCGCCGCAGCGTGCGCAACCCGTAGGCGGCATCCTGGCGCAAGGCGTCGAGCAGGCCGACGCGCCGCTCGTCGCGGCAGCGCTCTTTCGCCAGATCGACGCCGCCAAACGCGCGCCGCGCCGCGGCGTCGGCCTCGCGCGGAGTCAGGCCCTTCGCCACCAGTTCCTCGATCCGGCGCTCGAGGTGATAGCGCATCTCCTCGTCGAGCTCCGCATCCACGCGACCGCGCCTGAGCAGCGATCGCAACCGCAAGGGCACCGTATACGACCAGCGTTCGATGCGCATGACCCCTCGCGCAGCCTGAGCCGACGCTCAGGCGGTCTTCAACTTGACGACACGGGTGATGGCTGCCGACAGCCGCGTCCAGCTGTCCGCCTCACGCTCGAGGTGCCTGCGGCCAGGACGGCTGAGCGAGTAGTACTTGGCGCGACGGTTGTTCTCGCTGGCGCGCCATTCCGCCGTGATCCACCCCTCCTGCTCGAGCTTGTGGAGGGCCGGGTAGAGCGACCCGTCGCTGACCTGCAGCACGCCGTCGGACACCTGTCTCAGACGCTGGCTGATCGCGTAGCCGTTCAGCGGCTCGAGCGCGAGCACTTTCAGCAGCAGCAGGTCGAGCGTGCCCTGCACGAGGTCGGGAGGCTTGCTCATGGTGTGTCTCGTCTTCTCTACTCGGTGACCGAGTGGAGCATAGACGATCTCCCCTCGGTAAGCAAGTGGAAGCGTGTGGTCGGTCTGGACGGTGCTTGCCCGGCTCGCGTCGGCTCGAGCCAGACCATGACGAACCTAAAGGGAGCGTTCCAGCCACTCCCATGCATCCGTCTGCATCTGGACGTTGAACTGGTGGGGCGCCTCGTAGAGCCGGCATCGCTGACGCTCCGGTGCGCCCGCCTTGCGGAAGCACTGCTCGATCTTCGCGAAAGCGGCCTTGACGCCCTCCGGTGGAAACAACGAATCCTTCGACCCGTTGATGACCAGGATCGAGCGTGGAGCAATGAGCGCGGCGAGGTCGGGCAGATCCAGATAGCGGTAGAGCCCGACGATGTGGAATGTCAGGCCGATCGAGTTGACGATGTGCCGCCTGATGTGCGAACCGAAGGACGACATCCATCCCGACCGCGACCGCCGCCTTGATGCGGGGATCGAGCGCCGCCAGCACGAAGCTGCGATAGCCTCCGACGGACAGCCCCACGCATCCGAGCCGACGGCGGTCCACCTCGGGCCGCGTCGCGAGATAGTCGAGCGTCCGCATGTCATCCCACAGCATGACGCCCGGCCACGTGATGCCCGCGGCGAGCAGGCTCCGCGCCACGAGCTGCTCGCCCTGCTGCGATCGCCGATTGAACGCCGCCACGTCCTCCTTCGTCATCGTCTGCGGATCGCGATACGAAGGCGGGTCGTCGTCGAGCAGCATGCGGCGCTCGCCCCAGTAGAACATGTCGATCGTGATGACGACGTAGCCGCGGCGGACCAGCTCGGTGGCGAGGCTCGTTCCGCCATAGAGCTGCTTCTTGAAGTCGGTCAGCAGTGCGGGCTCGTCGTCGAGCTGCACGACCTTGTCCTTCCCCCACACATAGAAGCCGCCGTGACAATGCAGCAGCACGATACCGGGCGCCGGACGCGTCCCGTGCTTCGGAATGAGCACGTATGCCGGCACGCGCAGATCGGGGGTCGTCTGAAACGTCAGGTACTCCTGAACGTAGTCGCCCCGATCCTCACGTCGGATGACTTCGGGTTGCGGTGCGACTGCCGGAGGCGTGTAGAAGAGGTGTTCGAGCACTTTGGCCCGGGCGATCTTCTGCCAGGGCGCGAGGCCCCGGAATCGGCCCTGCAGGTAGGACAGCTCGAACCGCGAGCGATCGGCCTGCTTCTGGACGAACGGGAACAGCGTGCCGATATGCGAGCTGGTCTGTGACGCTGCGGGAGGCTCCTGAAAGGAGCGGAGGTCCGAGAGCACGGAAGGGCGAGCGGCCACGAGACCGCTGCCGCCCAACCACTCGCAGAACTGGCGTCGGGAAACGGACACGGACGCACCTCCTGCCCGGGCTACAGGGCGCGGCCCACCGGTCATGACGCGAGGAGCGACGTCTCATGACGGGAGGTCCGCGGCGCATCTTATCAACCCTGCCAGAAGGCGGTTGGTCAACTCCAGCTCCGATCGAGCCAGGCGGATGAGCCAGTAGACGCGTGTCCGGATTGCCCGCCCTTTCGCGTAGTTCCTAACAAGAACGCCGCGCCGAACTGGCGCGGAGTCCTGCGAGCCAGCACCGGCAGACCAGCCAGTTGGCACGCCCGCGCACGGTCAAAGGAGCACCCTCATGACAATTGATTGGATCGTGTCCCCCAGGCGTCACCCTGAAGGGCCCTCGCGCGCCGAACGGACACGACTGGCGATCGGCGCCGCACTGTCAAGGACTGTCGGCGCAGCAGCGGTACTCGCGGCGACACTCGGCGTGTTCGTGGCGACCGCGCCTGTGGACGGCCAGTCGATTCCCGCCAGAGCAGCGGCGCCGCAGCCGCCGTTCTATCCGCGCTTTGCCTACGTCGCGGATGCCGCAGGCGATACCGTCTCCATCTACAGCGTGAACGCCAGCACCGGCCAGTTGCGCCACAGCGGCTACGTCATCGCCGGCAACGATCCACGGTCCGTCACCATCCACCCGTCTGGCAACTTCGCCTACGTTGCCAACAGCGGCTCTCACGATATCTCGGCATACCGCATCGACGTCACGAGCGGCGCACTCTCCACGGCCGCTGCGCCTGTGCCGGCGGGAACGAATCCCAACTCGATCACCATCGATCGCTCGGGCCGGTTTGCCTACGTGGCCAACATCGGCTCCAACGACATCTCGGCCTTCTCGATCAACGCGTCAAACGGCGCGCTCACCAGCATCGGCGCGCCGATGGCGACGGGAACCTATCCCAGCTCCGTCGCCGTCGACCCATCGGGCAGGTTCGTCTACGTGGCGAATTACGGCTCCAACACCATCTCGGTCTACACCATCAACACCAGAACCGGGTCACTCACCGCCGGCGCGGCCGTGGCGGCTGGGACTCACCCGAATTCCATCGCGGTCGACCCCTCCGGGAAGATTCGCGTACGTGGCGAATTTCGGGTCCGCCAACGTCTCGGTCTACGCGATCAACTCGACCACCGGCGCCCTCGTCCTCGTTGGCGCGCCCGTGGCGGCCGGCACCAATCCCAATTCCATCGTCGTCGGCCCCTCGGGCAGCTTTGCGTACGTGGCGAATCTCGGCTCCAACAACGTGTCGGCCTACGCCATCAACGCCACGACCGGCGCACTCACCAGTCTCGGTTCGCCCGTGCCGGCGGGGCGGCAGCCCTTCTCGGTCACCGTCGACCCGTCGGGCACGCTCGCGTACGTGACGAACTTCTGGGACAGCACCATCTCGGTCTATACCATCACCGCCAAGACCGGAAGCTTGAGGGCTCAGTCCACGCTCGCCGGCCGCAGCGGCAACCTGGCCATGGCCGTGAGCAAGGGCATCAGCCCCGTGACCTACACACCGGCGTTCGCCTACGTCGCGAACGACATGTCCGACGACGTCTCCGTCTACACCATCAATCCCACGACCGGCGTGCTCACGAACGTCGGCGCGGTGGCGACGGGCCAGCTCCCACGTGGTGTCAGCATCGATCCCTCCGGCCGGTTCGCCTACGTGGCGAATGCGGACTCGGAGGACGTCTCGGCCTATACCGTCGATGCCGTGAACGGCCTGCTCACCAGCATCGGTGCACCGGTAGCGGCGGAGCTCAGTCCCAACTTCGTCATTGTCGAAACCTCCGGCAGGTTCGCGTACGTCGCGAACTCGTGGTCCAACAGCGTCTCGGCTTACAGCATCAATGGCGCGACTGGAGCGCTCACGAGCATCGGCGTTGCGACGACGGGGACCGGTCCACTCCCGGTCGCTCTCGATCCATCGGGTAGATTCGCCTACGTCGCGAATACGATCACCAATGACATCTCGGCCTACGCGATCGACGCGGTGACCGGGGCGCTCACCAGCCTCGGTGCGCCCGTCGCCGCGGGAATCTATCCGTTCTCGGTCGCGGTCGACCCGTCGGGCAGGTTCGTCTATGTGGCGAACCTCGCGTCTGATGACGTCTCGGCCCTTGCCATCGACAGCACAACCGGGGCCCTCATTCCCCTCGGCGTCGTTGCGGCGGGAACCGAGCCTACGGCGGTGGCCGTCGATCCGTCGGGCAAGTTCGCCTACGTGGCGAATTTCATGTCCAGACGACGTCTGGACCTACACGATCGACGCCATCACCGGCGTCCTCACGAACGTTGGTGCGCCGGTGGCGGCGGGCAACGCCCCGAACTCGATCACCGTCGACCCGTCCGGCAGGTTCGCCTACGTGGCGAACAACGGCTCGGACGACGTGTCGACCTTCAGCATCAACCGGCGACTGGCGCGCTCACCAGTGTCGGCGCGCCGGCGGCAGCGGGCACGGGCCCAAGGTTCATCACCGTCAGCGGCACCAGGCAGTGACCACGTGGCGAGCTCCTGGCGGCCGTGCGGCAGGCTCGCGCGATCATGTCTGCGGCTCGCGCCATCGCCGGGGCCAGACACGGGCATAGGCGTGAGCGACGAGCGGCGCGAGAACCACTGCGGCGACGAGGAATATGGCCACGCGCAGCAGGACCAGATCGACGATGTGACGCAGGTCGCCGACGACGATAGCCCGCTCTTTGCGCAGGGCGTCGATCGTCCCGGCCAGCTCGCGGCGCACCTCGGCGAGCGCCTCACGGCGCTCGGCGGTCCCCCACAGGAGCGTGGCCAGCCGCTGCGACTCGAAGTTGCGCAGCAGTTCGCCGCGTTCCACCGCGAACGCGCGGACGATCTCGCCGACCGCCCGTTCCCGCTCGACGGAAATGGCCGCCATCACCAGGGCTCGCTGACGGCTCACTTCGTCGAGGACGATCCGCCGCTCGTTCTGGGCGAGCGGCGGCATGCCTTCGGCGGTTGACGCGATGCGTTCCGCTGCGGCAGCGCTCATGTGCAAGTCGCCCTGCAGCGACGCCACAGTCTCCGGAGGCAGCACGTCCGAGCGCATCAGGTCGATCTCTCCCCGAAGCTGCCGCGGCAGATCGGCCAGGTAGATGCGTGCCTGCTGGGAGAGAGTGAACACCAGTTCCTCCAGCGTGCCGACGGACTGCAACGTGTCGCCGCGCGCCCGGGATTGTTCAGCGAAGCGTGCAATCGGGGATTCGCGGACGAAGGTGATGTCATGGAGAGGATGACTGGCGAGCCACGGGTCGACGAATTTGTGCTCGAACTCGGTTCTTGCCTCAGGAGACACGGCGATCGAACCGCCGATCTCCCGCATCTGGTCGACGAGTCGACGCGAGACCGCGACGACTTCGGGCTGGAATGTGCCGAAGGCGGTTGCGCCCGCGCCGTCGCTGAAGAGCTGATCCATCTGGCGTGCGAAGATCCACGCGTCGACGAGGGCACTGACCGGCTCCAGCCGAAAACACGCCTTCCGCATTTCGGGGATTGCGCGGACCCTCCAGAGCACGGCGTTGCGCCGGACTGCCGAATCGGCAGCCCGTTGCTCGATCGCCGTGGCAGCGAGATCGACTTGCGCGGCGAACGTGATCGAGTACTCGTGCATGTGCGCCCGCAACGTCTCGACGCGGAAGTCGGGCCGGATTTCCGGCCAGGGCGTCAGATCGGGCCCCGTCGATTTCTTGGTCAGGCTGGCGCATGCCACAAGGGAGGACAGGGCGAGGCATGCGGCGGTGCGCATCAACGCCACACGACAGCCCAGTCGACGACCGGAAACCTCTATTCCGACGACGGGATGTGATCCTGGTCGTCGAGGCCGACATCGATCTGTTCGAACCGGATTTTCGCGTACTGCTGCTGGCATCCTGCACGTCCGTCTGATCTCGCTCGATCGTCGGCCCACGGGAGATGACGAGATCGCGAGATGCGTGGGTCTGCCGACGCGTCGAACGCCCGAGTATGACCACTGCTCGTTGGAAACCTGCGGTGATCCAGTCGCTTCCGCGGTCGGGCGGCTGACCTTCAAACGGCTGCGGTCTTCGAGCGAGCCGCAATTCCCGTTCCATTGTTGCGTGAGATCAGAAACCACGAACGGGAGATGCGTTGCGGGTCCGGACGGAGAGCGCCCGCACGACGACCTGCTTTCCTCACCGGAGAGCGCACGGGATTTCGGAGCGGCTCCGTCGGAGCGGATATGCACGGCCGTGCTGGATGATCATCGCGAGATGCCGTGGATCCAGACCAACCCCGGCACGGTGGTCACGGTCGTGCTGGAGCGGCTGTAGCGGCATCACATCTTGAATGGGCCGCGGACGGGAGCTCTCCCTCGACCCTGGGCAGGAGCCACGCTTCTGGAGGATAGCTGTCGGTTCGCACCAGCTTCAGGCCGGCACGAATCGAAAGGCGCCATCCTTGCGCTCGACGAAGCCGGTGCCCGGGGGAGGCAGATGCGCTCCGAGCAGCCGCACCTTGTCGGTGGCCAGGCGATCGAGCAGACGCAGGCGGGTCGCGACCCCGCGGTCGGCCTCGTGATCCACCGGCACCCTCCACGAAGGGTACTGGAAGGATATGAGAGGGTGGATGAGTGCATCTCCACCGATGAGCAGACCGCCGCCTCCCGCCAGTTCCACCGAGATATGGCCGGGCGTATGGCCGGGCGTCTCGATCACACGCACGCCGCTGACGATCTCGTCTCCGCCCCGCACCATCTTGATCTTGTCCTTGATGCGCGAGAGATGGTTGCGGGCCCCGCTCACGATCCGGTCAGTCGCCATTGCGGGTGGCAGCGTCTGCAGCACATTCGGATCCGACCAGACATCCCACTCCCGTGCCGAGACGACATAGATGGCGTTTGGATAGATGGGATTGTCGCCGGCGTCGAGCACGCCCCACAGATGGTCGGGATGGCCGTGCGTGAGCACTACCGCAGTGACGGCCGCGGGTTGGATACCGGCGGATCTGAGATTTGCGGCCAGCTTTCCAGCGGTTGGCTGGTGGCGAGGGCCGGTGCCGGCGTCGACCAGAATCAGGTCCGACCGCCGTCGGATCACGGCGACGTTGTTGGGGACCTGGAACTTTTCGCCGGCAGGGTCCGCAGCCTTCAGGACGGCTTGCCTCTCGGCAGGCGGCGAGTCGGGCGAGACCAGGAAGTCTGTCGGCAGAAAGAAGTGACCGTCGCTGGTCACGAGCACCTCGAGATCGCCGAATGTGTGGACAGCCTGAGGGCCGCCTGCTCCCGTCGCCCGGGAAAGGCTTGTCCCCGTCGAGACGGCGACCGCGCTGGCCGAGACACCGCTCAGGAAACGCCGTCGCGAGAATCCGGGTAGATGCCATTCGGACATTGCAGTGAAATCTCCTTCGCGATCACCATAACAGGAATGAGATCAGCGCCCAAAGCTAGCAGGAAGACTCAACTCATGAAACGCGCCTTCGCCGCCGTCTCCCTGATCCTGATCGTGGCCGGGTTCGCCGCCTCTCACGCTGCGAACGGCCAGGCGACGAGTGCGAGCACGGACGAGGACGGGATCAGGGCGACGCTCGCGGCTTTCGTGGACGCCTGGAACAGCCACGACGCGAAAGCCTTCTCGATGGTCTTCGCCGAGGACGCCGACTTCACGAACGTGGGCGGCGTGAGCGCCCACGGGCGTGCGGAGGTCGAGAGGTTTCACGCGCCGCGCTTCGCGACGACGTTCAAGGATTCACACCAGAAGATGACGGAGACGAAGATACGCTTCATCAAGCCGGACGTGGCAGCCGTCGATGCCCGATGGGAGATGACCGGTGCGAGGACGCAGGACGGTCAGGACATCCCGTTGCGGAAAGGACTGTTGAACTTCGTGATGACGAAGCAAGGAAGCCAGTGGCTCATTACCGTCATGCACAACATGAACCTGCCAGCCACGCCGTAAGGTTGCAGTCGGTAGCTGGCTTCAGGCGGCCCAGGGGTCCGGCTGAAGCCGGACACTACGTCACAGGCCCAGGGGTCGGGCTAAGAAGCCGGACACTACATTCAATACGAGTTCAAGACAAGCTGCTGCCTGATCGCACGAGCAGCCTCACCGTTTGTCCCCGATCCATCCCTGCGGCCACAAACGGCGCACGATATCCAACCGTTTGAAGGCCGGTCATGCCTGCTGGTCCCTTGCCGCCCGATTGCCGGGCACGTACCCATCCACGTCATCCCCTCGGAACGGCGAGTCGTGGCAAATACCTCGATGCTGACGACATTGCTGGGACGAAGCGGAGGCAGGCCCGCGGATCGGGCGAACTGCTTGCGTCTGTCCGCCCGGATTTTCCCAACGCTGACCCGCTGATCCTTCAGGGACCTGATCCTTCAGGGACCGGTGCGGCCGCTACACCGGAGGCAGACTCATGACACGATCAGGCATTGCCGTTGCGGCCTTGCTCGCAGGGCTGCTCTCGACAGCGACTCCCGCCTCGACCCAGGAACGATTCGGCGGCCTCACCGGCACCGTGACCGACGCGAGCGGCAGCGTGCTGCCCGGGGCGACGATCAGCATTGCGAGCAAGACGACGGGCGCCGTGCGCACCGTCGTGAGCAACACGAACGGCACCTTCGTCGTCCCCGATCTGGATCCTGGACGCTACTCGGTCACAGTGGAGCTCCAGGGTTTCTCGCGCTCGGCCCTCGATGACGTCACGGTGTTGCTCGGGAAGACCCTCAAGCTCGACACACAGCTGAAGGTCGGCGACATGGCGGAGGTGGTCAACGTCACCGCCGACGCGCGTCCGGCCATCGACCTGCGGAGCACGCTCGTCGCGCACAACCTGACGGCTGAGGAGATCGACCGCATCCCGAAGGGCCGCAGCTACCAGTCGCTGGCGCTCACGGCCCCCTCGGTGAACTCCGGGGAGATCGAAGGCGGGTTCCAGGTCAACGGCGCGAGCGGCGCGGAGAACGCGTTCACGGTTGACGGGGTCGTCACCAACAGCCTGATCGACGGCCGGTCGAGGCAGAACACCGTCTTCGAGTATCTGCAGGAAGTGCAGGTCAAGACGACCGGCATCGCGGCCGAGTACGGGGGAGCCCTTGGCGGCGTCATCAGCGCGGTGACCAAGTCCGGCGGCAACACCGTGCGCGGCGAAGCCCATTACTACTTCCAGGGCAGCGCGCTCAGCGCCGGCCCCGTGCAGCGCCTGGTTCTCGATCCGGCCGACGATCGGACGGTGAGCTATGCGCAGGACAACGAGAATTCGGACAGCCAGCACGAGATCGGCGGATCGATCGGCGGGCCGATCGTGAAGGACCGCCTGTTCTATTTCGGCTCCTATTCGCCGCGCCTGACACGGACGACGGCCCCTTATCGGTTCAGCAACGGGATTGAGCCCGGGGAGATCGAGCAGACGTCTACGGCCACACAGGCGTTCGGCAAGCTGACCTACAGCAACCGCCGACTGACGGCCTCGTCGGCAGTGCTGTACACCCCCACGACCTCCGAAGGATATCTGCCCGGCTACAACGGCACGGGCGCGAATGTGCTGTCGAGCTCGCGCGACGCCAATGCGGTGAATCTCGAGCGCGGTTTCGAGATCGGCCAGACGAACGTCAACGGCAACGTGGACATCGTCATGAGCAGCACGTCGTTCCTGACGCTGCGCGGCGGGTATTTCCGTGACAACTACAAGGACACGGGGTTGCCGCTGACGACGAACTATCAGTACCAGACGCCCAACATCGGCATGCCCGGGGTCCCGCCCTCGCTGCAGGGCCCGACCCTCACACAGAACACGCCGCGGGCGCTGATCGTCGATCGCGATCTGACGACGCGCGGATTCTTCAATGCCGACTTCAACCAGACTCTCGAGGTCGGCGGGTATCACATGCTCAAGGGCGGCGTCGGCGTGCAGCGGACGGTCAACGATGCCGCGCAGGCCTACCCCGGCGGCTACGTCAACATCTTCTGGGACCGCGATTTCGTGTTCCAGGGCAATCAGGGGCGCGGCACCTATGGCTACTACGAGGTGAACGATCGAGGCGTGCAGGGGAAGGCCGGGGCGAACATCGTCTCCCTGTACGTGCAGGACCAATGGACCGTCGGCGATCGGCTCACGCTCAACCTCGGGTTGCGCACGGAGAGCGAGAACGTCCCGTCCTTCCGCGAGGGCGTGAACGCGCTCGAATTCGGCTTCGGCGACAAGCTGGCGCCGCGCCTCGGCGCGGCGTACGACGTGCGCGGCGACGGCAAGTTCAAGATCTACGGCAGCTGGGGCAAGTACTACGACTGGACGAAGTACGAGCTGGCACGCGGTTCCTACGGCGGCGATACGTGGCACATCTTCTATCGCGGTCTCGACACGCTCGATCTGGACAGCCTGAATCTCTCGAACATGCCGGGTGCTGATCTCTGGGTGGTCCCCGGTGGCTTCCGGGATCGGCGCGTGCCGAACTTCGAGTCCACCGACCCCGACATCAAGCCGATGTACCAGACCAGCACCAGTGTGGGCGCCGAGTATCAGCTGAACCCGACGCTGGTCGCGACCGTGCACTACGTGCACAACGACCTGACGCGGACCATCGAGGACATCGGCGCGGTGGACGCGAGCGGCAACGAGGCGTACATCATCGGCAACCCGGGCGAAGGGCTCGCGCGCCTGCAGTTCCCGTCGGGTGCGACCCCGGTGGGGCAGCCGGTGCCGGCGCCGAAGCGGCAGTATGACGCCCTCGAGTTCCAGGTCAGCCGCCGGTTTGCCGGCAACTACTTCTGGAGCGCGAGCTACGTCTACAGCCGCCTCTATGGCAACTATTCGGGCATCGCGGCCACCGAGGAAGTCCGCACGCCGACGACCGATACGACTTCGGCGACCGCCCAGCAGCAGGTCGGCAGCATCGCGCGGCCAGGAGGCAACGCGAACCGCGCATGGGACATCGACGAGATCTTCTGGGACTCGCATGGCACCCTCGACGTCCTCGGCCGCCTCCCGACCGATCGCCCGCACGTCGTGAAGCTGTTCGGCAGCTACTTGTTGCCGACCGGCACGCAGATCGGTGCGTTCTTCTACGGCGGCAGCGGCACGCCGATGACCACCTATGTCGTCTCCACGAACCAGACTCAGCTCTTCGTCGAGGGTCGAGGAGACATGGGCCGCACACCGGTCCTGACGCGGACCGACCTGCTGCTGTCACAGGACGTCAAAGTGGCAGGCGAGAAGAAGCTGCGGCTGGAGCTGAACGTGCTGAACGTCTTCAACCAGAAGGCAACCCGGCACACCTTCAACTTCCTCAACCGCGGCGCCGGCGGGAATCCGCGGCCTTCGTCCGCCATCGACCTGAGCCGCGTCGATCTGGGGCAAGGCTACGATTACGACGCGATGATTCGCAATTCGGCAGACGGCATGAACGCCTACGACCCGCGATACGGCATGGCTGACCTGTTCGACGCGGGCACGGTCGCGCTCGTGACGTTCAAGTTCCTCTTCTGACATCGCAGCTACCAGAGACCAGCTACCAGCTACCAGACCAGCTACCAGCGACCAGCTACCAGGGACCAGCTACCAGCGACCACGACCCCGGCTGGTCGTCTTGGTAGTTGGTCACTGGTAGCTGGTCTTGTAGCTGGTAGTTGGTGCTAACCAACTCTTTACCGCACCTACATGATTGGGGCCCGCGGGGGCGCCATATTGGGGTGGGGCATACACACCCGGCGCCGATGTGGTCGAGCGCGATGGTGCGCCCTGGAAGAGTTGGTCCTATGAGAACGCTGGTCGGGGTCGAACCGGAATCACCGCCCTTGATGGAGCGCCTTGGCGGCGCGGGTCGAATCAACCCGCTCGTCGAGCGTCTGTGGAAATCTCTGTGTGCCGATCCCATGCTGGCGAAGGCGCTGGCCGGGGTCGATGCAGAGTGGTTCAAGAAAAGCGAGGCCGCCTTCCTGATCCAGGCCTTCGGCGGACCTGGCTCGACGCTCGATGTTCGTGAGCCGCTCGAGCTCGACAGCGAGCAAGTCTCCCGCTTCCTGCTGCACGTCCGCGCCGCTCTCGACGAACTGCCGTATCCTCACGCGGTCAAGGACGAGGCCTTCGTCGCCCTGCTCTGCCTGGCGCTCCGCGGCGGGGGAGACAGCCCTCTTAAGCCCAGAGCTCGCGTGTGTTGACAATGTGGCGCAGGCCTTCAGGCCTGCCCGCGCCCGCGTGGCCGGGCTGAAGCCCGGCGCCACCTTGGCGGGCGCGTTGTCAACACAAGTGACTACACGTCCAGAAGTATTTTCGACGGGCGCCTCGACGCCTGTCGATTTGGTGGCCGCCCGCTCGACGTGTGATAAGAGGACGGATTCCAATTACTCACCAAAGGAGCGGTCATCATGAAATTCCTCAGCATTTACAAGTCGGTGGAAACCGGGGCGCCGCCATCTCAGGATGAGATGGCCAGGATGGGCAGGCTGATTGAGGAGGGGATGAAGGCCGGCTATCTCCTGGCGGTCGAGGGATGCCTGCCCAGCGCGATGGGCGCCCGCGTCCGCCTGTCGAATGGCAAGGTGTCGGTGACCGACGGCCCGTTCACCGAAGCCAAGGAAGTGGTCGGCGGCCTGGCGATTCTGCAGGCGTCGTCCAAGGCCGAGGCAGTCGAACTGGTCAGGAAGTTCCTCAGCGTCGCCGGTGACGGTGAGTGCGAGCTCCGGCAGCTCTACGAGGCCGAGCCCGCCCCCAGACCAAAGGCGGCGGCCTCCTCGGGTTAGACCCACAGTCACTCAGCTGCCTGGGCCGGGCCCGTGCGCTCGCTCGGTGGACCGCCGAAGCCGTCGAGGAGGCGGTCAGCCCGGCCAACGCGGGCCCGGGCAGGCAAGTCGTTGCATCCCGGGACAGGTCGGTGGTGTGATCGGTGACCGTGACGGTTGCCGACACCCATCGGGCCATCGAGGCAGTCTGGCGGATCGAGTCACGCAAGCTCATCGCCGGGCTTGCGCGCATGGTCCGTGACATCGGCATCGCCGAGGAGCTCGCGCAGGACGCGCTCCTCGCCGCGCTCGAACAGTGGCCGGCGTCGGGCGTCCCCCGCAACCCGGCCGCCTGGTTGATGGCCGCCGCCAAGCATCGCGCCATCGATCACTTCCGGCGTCTCAAGCGACTCGAACGCAAGCACGAGGAGCTTGGATACGAGCTGGAGGCGGAACGGGGGAGTGCCGTGGCAGACTTCGACGCGGCGCTGGACGACGACGTGGGCGACGATCAGCTGCGGCTCGTCTTCACCGCCTGTCATCCGGTGCTGTCCACGGAGGCGCGCGTCGCGCTCACGCTCCGTCTCATCGGCGGATTGACGACGGAAGAAATTGCGCGCGCGTTCCTCGTTCCCGAATCAACGATCGCCCAGCGCATCGTCCGGGCCAAACGCACGCTGGCCAGGGAACGTGTGCCGTTCGAGCTGCCGCGCGGCGCGCGATCGTGCGGAGCGGCTGTCGTCGGTGCTCGAAGTCATCTACCTCGTGTTCAACGAGGGCTACACGGCGACGGCGGGCGACGACTGGATGCGGCCGGCGCTCTGCGACGACGCGCTGCGCCTCGGCCGCATCCTGGCCGGGCTCGCGCCCGAGGAGCCCGAAGTGCACGGGCTCGTGGCGCTGATGGAGATTCAGGCATCGCGCGCGGCGGCGCGGGTCGGCCCGTCGGGCGAGCCGATTCTGCTCCTCGATCAGAACCGGGCCCGCTGGGATCGGCTCCTGATCGGGCGCGGGCTGGCGGCGCTCGAGCGCGCGGAGCGTCGGGGTGGCGCTGGGCGGTCCTTACACGCTGCAGGCTGCCATCGCCGCCTGTCATGCGCGGGCACGAACGGCGGCCGAGACCGACTGGGCCCGCATCGCCGCGCTCTATGAGGCGCTGGCACGCCGCACGCCGTCCCCGATCGTCGAGCTGAACCGGGCGGTGGCGGTGTCGATGGCCGTCGGGCCCGAGGCGGGCCTGGCGCTCGTCGATGCGCTCGTGTCCGAGCCGAGTCTCCAGAGCTACCACCTGCTCCCGGGCGTGCGCGGCGACCTGCTCGCCAAGCTCCGGCGGTTCGACGAAGCCCGCTCCGAGTTCGAGCGCGCCGCCTCGCTCACGCGCAACGCCAGGGAAGGCAAGCTGCTCCTGGAACGCGCCGCCGCCTGCGCTCGCCAGTCCTGACCCACAAGTAGTCGTAGTGTCCGCCTTACTAATGAGGGGCAGCCGGACCATGAACGACGAAGAAAGACGTCAATGCCTACTGTGGAACCGTGGCTTTGGGTTCGAGCTCCTGCTGCGTGACCGGGGCAGGAGGCCGGGCGATCGGTTCGCGCGCCCGCGACTGTTCGTCGCGCAGCCGCTGATACTCGGCCAGTGCTTTCTGCTGGGCCGCGGCGTTGCCGAGCGCGCGATGCGCCAGCGACAGCTGGTAGAAGCCGACCTCATCGCGCGGGTCGAGTGTCGTGGCCTTCTCGAGGAGCGGCACCGCGGCCGCGGGGGTTCCCAGGGCGACGAGGACGCGGCCGAGCCCGACGAGGGCCTCCTCGAACTCCGGATAGTGTGAAACCGCCGCTTCGAAAAATGTCCGCGCCTCGTCGAGCCTGCCCGCCTGACGATGAATCTCCCCGGCCTCGTAGGCGGCGTTGGCATTGGTCGGATCGATCGCCAGCTCCTGCTTGAACTCGTCGAGGGCGCTGGCCCGGTGGCCGGCGGCGTCCGATTCCGATCCGGCGCGCGCACGCGCGAGATGCACCCGGCCAAGCCGGAAGTGCAGGCCCGGCTTCCGCGGATCCTGCCGCAGGACCTCCGTGTACCGACTGGGTCGCCGCGTCGTAGAGTCCCTGACTCTCATTGGCTTCGCCAGCCGCCAGGTGCAGCCACGGAGAATCAGGCGCCACCTCCGCCAGCTTCATCGTCGTCACGTAGGCGTAGTTCGAGAACAGGCGGCCGGTCTGATACAGGATCTCGGCGTCGGACGGGATACAAGCGGGTGAGTTGCAGGGCGACGCCGACCGCATCCGCGTCGCGACCGAGCCCGGTGTAGGCGCGCTGCAGGTGCAGGCCCGCCAGGCGTTTCAGCACCGGGTCTTTTGTCGCCCCAAATCCCTTTTCGAGCGGCGGCAGCGCTTCCTCGTACTGACCCAGCTCCGAGAGCGACATCGCCAGCAGCGTGTCCACGTTGGGCAGACCCGGCTTGAGCTTGATCGCCTGCCGGAGCGTCGGGACGGCCTGCGCGAACTTGCCCTGCTGAAAGTAGATGACGCCGAGCTGTGCGTGAACCTCCGCGGTCGTGGGGCTCAGTTGTCGCAGGGCTTCGAATGACTTCTCGGCGTCGGCGTAGCGCTTGTCGGCCAGGGCGCGCTCGCCCTCGCGCGCATGCCGCTGCAGCACGGCGGGGTCGGGCTGCTGAGCGAGCGCGTCGGACTGGCCTGCCCACAGCAGGCCCGCCATCGCGACCGCGCCGGCGAGTCGAGAGACATCGATCAGCATCATTCGTCGGACGCTGATCCTATCGTGAGTGGGGGGACGGCGGGGCTGAAGCCCCGCCCTACCGTTGGTGGTCGGGACGGCGGGGCTGAAGCCCCGCCCTACCGCTATCGTGGCGGGAACGGCGGGGCTGAAGCCGCGCCCTACCATCGGTACCGGCAGCGGACCGTCAGGTCCGGCACTACCCGTCAGAATATGAACTTCAGACCCAGCTGGTTGATGCGGGCCGCGCGCGCCGATGTCACCACGCCGAAGTTGGCGACGTGAGGTTGGTCGAGACCCCCGAGAACTGCGTGTGGTTGAACGCGTTGAACGACTCGAGCCGGAACTGCAGGCGCATGCCGTGCCCGAGCTCGAAGTTCTTGAACAGGGCGAGGTCCAGGTTGTTCACGCCCGGGCCGCGCAGGGTGTTGCGGCCGAGGTTGCCGAGCTGCCGGCCGCCGGCTGCGCGAAGGCCGCGGTGTTGAACCAGCTGGGTCGCACTGCTCGACCGCCGGATCCGGGATCGCCGACCAGATTCGGCGCGGTTGGTGCCGAAGCGCGTCGTTGAGCCCGCCAAGGTCGGCGGCGGTGATGGTCAGCGGAAAGCCGCGCTGCCAGGTGTAGATGCCGTTCATCTGCCAGCCGCCGACGAGCGCGTTCTTCAGCGCCGGTGGCGTCGCCGGCGTACTTCTCGCCGTTGCCGAACGGCAGGTTGTAGACGAAGCTGCCGACCAGCCGATGGTCGACGTCGAAGTCCGAGAGCCCGTGGTCGCGCTCGGGATCGTGGTTGTTCGAGGAAGCCCTGCCAGCCGTTGAAGCCGCGTCGCGCCGATGCCCGCGGCGGCCGACTTGGTGTCGGTGCTCTTCGCCCAGGTGTAGGCGAAGCGTCAGCAGCGCGCCGCGGCCGCGGTGCTCGAGCTTGGTGTTGAACGCGTGGTAGTTCGATCGCCCGCTCCAGTCGCTGTCGATGTAGACGATGAAGTTCGGGAACGGCTTGCGGTCGCGCCACCGACAGGGGTTGGCCGCGATCGTAGGGCAGCGCCTGCGCGATGTTGCGCCGCATCAGCAGGTTGGTCCCCTTGGTGCCGATGTAGTTCAGCTCGAGCGTCGTGTTCGCGAACAGCTCGCGCTGCACGCCGAGCGACCACTGCTGCACGTAGGGGTTGCTCGGCTCCGGCGACTGGCTGACGGCGAGGAACGTGTTGGCGGCGGGCGTCGCGACTCCGGGCGCGGCGAAGCTCGGGAAGAGCGCGTCGGTCGTCTGCAGCGGCGTCGTCTGCCCGACCGACTGGATGTAGTTGCCGCGGCTCACGTACGGATAGATGTCGGCGGCGCCGTCGATCTCGCGGCCCTCGGCCGAGTCGAAGAACACGCCGTAGCCGCCGCGCACCACCGTCTCTTCGCCGAAGGGCCGGTACGCGAACCCGAGGCGCGGTGCGAACACCTTGTATTGGTCGGGGTTCTCGGGACTGCGCCGGCCCGCGTACCTGGTAGTAGCCGCCGTCCGACGATGCCCCCGTCGACGAGCGACTGGTCCGCGACGAGCAGACCGCCAGGCGCGTAGTCCAGGTTCCGCCAGGCCATGCGGTCTGCGCGTTTCGTACGGGCACGTTGCGATAGTCCCACCGCAGGCCCATGTTCACCGTCAGCGTGGAGCTCACCCTCCAGTCGTCCTGGAAGTACGGCGCGAAGTACTTGAAGTTGAACTCGCGCGGGTTGCCCGGCGGCGCCGGGCACGCTGAAGGCCGCCGGCTGGAAGATGCCGACTCCGAGTAGTACCCGAGCAGCATGTCCGCCACGCGGTCGCCGGTGAAGCCGACAGTTGAAGGACGTAGTTGCCGAGGAAGCCCGTGGCGAGGTCGCGCTGCAGCCACCACCGGCGGTAGTTGGCGCCGAAGTTCAGCGTGTGGCTGCCGCTCGATCCAGGTGGTGGTGTTGCTCAAGTCCCACATCGGCTGGTTGCTCGCGCTGAATAGGCGTTGACCGCGCCGCCCGTGCCCGCGTACCCGGTCATGCCGATGCTCGGGCACTCGCGCTGGACGTCGGGCATGTCCGTGAACGTGCCGGTCACGTTGCAGGAAGTCGACGTCGGCCTGCGGACAGGGGATGCCATCCTGATCGGCCCGCGCGTCGACGCGGCCGATCCGGAACTGGTTGACGAGGTTGTTGCGGACCGGCCAGGTGTGCGACACCTGCCAGTTGGTCGTGTCCTGCACGAACACGCGGTCGCCGATCTCCAGCAGGTTCGAGCTGGTGCGGTTCTCGTACGTCGATCTTCGTGTAGCGCACGAACACGCGGCCCAGAGCCGCCAGATCCTGGTCGCCGCGCAGCGTGAACTGGTCCTCGTTCTGCGGCAGCGTCCGGACGGCCTGATAGTTGCCTTGAGCCGACGCTGGCGTTCGGCGTCGGATACCAGTTGTTCCTCGAGCGCCAGCTGCGCCAGCCGGGAGAAACGCGACTGGCGGGATGGTGTTGTTGGGGAACGGCTGGCCGGTCGAGCGGATCGATGATCGTCGTCGTGAACCGGCCGGCGAGCTGGTCGGGCGTCGGGCACGATGTAGAACGCGCTGGATCCGCGCTCGATCCGCGTCCCCTCGTAGTTGGCCAGGAAGAACGTCTTGTTGCGCCCGTCGTAGAACGGCAGCATCACCGGTCCGCCGACGACGAACCCGAACTGCTTCTGATCGAGCTCGGGCTGCGGCGCCGTCCGGTTGTCGAAGAAGTTCCGGGCGTCCAGCGCCTCGTTCCGGAAGAACCCGAAGACCGTGCCCGCGAGCCGGTTGGTGCCCGGTCTTGCTGACGATGTTGATCTGGTTCGAGCTGAAGCCGTACTCCGCCGAGTAGGTCGTCGTCTGCTCCTTGAACTCCTGGATCGCGTCGACCGAGAGGATCGCCGCCGGCGTGCCGAGCGACGTGTCGGTGTTGGCCGTCCCGTCGAGCATGAAGTTGTTCGACGTCGGCCGCGCGCCCATGATGCTGATGGCGTTGCCGGCGCCCTGCCGCATGCCGCCCTGCTCGCCGCCGGTCTCGACGGCGCCCGCGCCCGAGGAACAGCAGCTGCAGGAAGTTCCGGCCGTTGAGCGGCAGCTCCGTCACCTGCTTCTCGGTGATGTTGTGGCCGATGCTCGCGCTCGCCGTGTCGAGGGCCACGGCGGCCGATCGCACCTCCACGGTCTCGCTGACGTTGCCGGCATCGAGCTGCAGGTCGATCGCGCTGGATCTGATCGACGTTGAGCCGCACACCGGACGTGATCGCGATCTTGAAGCCGGATTGCTCCGCGGTGACGACGTACGAACCGACCGGGAGCAGGGGCACGACATACGCCCCGTCCGCGTTCGTCGTCGTTTCACGGGTCAGGCCCGTCTCCTCGTTGGTGACGACGACCTTCACTTTCTCCATGACGGCGCCGCTCGAGTCCTTGACCGACCCGGTGATCTGGCCGGTTGCGGTCTGAGCCTCGGTGACGGCGGGCGCCACGAGCATGGCAAGCACGGTACTGAGCAGAGCCACGTGTCGCATCGCGAAATCCTCCCCTGTCGAATCCGGCCAGGTGCGGCGATTCAATCGTTCACGGGATGTCTGGTTGGCAGCGTCGTAAAGAGTACAAGCAGATACGTTCGGTCGCACCTGTTTTGTTGCGTGCCGCGCGCGTGTGTAACGAAAAGGACTTGCGTGACTGTCAGTCGGCGCGTTCACCGACGAGCTTGCGGTGCTGCGCATCCTGAGGGACGTGCCGCTGACGATAGAATGCGCGCGTGAAATCGATGCTCGCTGCTGCATGTGGATTCGCACTCGCGGCATCGATCGTTGTCGCGCCCGTTGATCCAACGCATTGGTTTCGCGACATTACTTTGGATGCTGGGATCCATTTCAAGCGTCACGCGGATCCTGAAAAGCTTTACATCATGGAGACGATGGGCGGAGGGGTGGCACTGTTCGACTACGACAACGACGGCCTCGTGGACATCTATCTCGTGGACTCGCTCAGCGTGAAGACGGCGGGTGACCCCAAGGCGGCACGGAGCGCGCTCTATCGGAATCTCGGGAAGGGCACGTTCGAGGACGTGACCGAGAAGGCCGGTGTGGGACATCCGGGATGGGGGATGGGCGCGTGCACCGCCGACGTCGACGGTGACGGCCGCCAGGATCTCTACGTGACCGCGTTCGGCGGCAACCATCTGTATCGCAACGCCGGCGACGGCAGGTTCGAGGACGTCTCGCAGCGATACGGCGTCGGCGCCAGCGGATCGTCGAGCGGGTGCGGCTTCGCCGACTACGACCGCGATGGTGACCTGGACCTGTTCGTCAGTCGATACGTGCGGGTCGATCTCGGGAACCTGCCCCGGCCCGGCGGTGCCAGCCACTGTCAGTATCGGGGGCTCACGGTGCAGTTGCGGGCCGCGCGGCCTCGACGGCGAGTCGGACCTGCTTTTCCGCAATGCCGGCGACGGCCGCTTCGAGGACGTGAGCGACCGCGCGGGCGTCTCGGATCCGAAGGGGCATCGCGGGCTCGGGGTCGCGTGGTTCGACTACGACCGCGACGGCTGGATCGATCTCTATGTCGCGAACGACGCCGGGCCGAGCCTCCTGTATCACAACGAGAAGGACGGCACCTTCAAGGAGGTCGGATTCGCGGCCGGCGTGGCCGTGAGCGAAGACGGCTCGGAGCAGGGCGGCATGGGGGTCGCGGTCGGCGACTACGACAACAGCGGCCGCCCGAGCCTGTTCAAGACCAACTTCGCCGACGAATCCAACAACCTGTACCGCAACGACGGCGCGCAGTTCACCGACGTGTCGTTCCAGTCCCGCACGGCGCCGCCGAGCGTTCCGCTCGTCGGGTGGGGCGCGGCGTTCTTCGACTACGACAACGACGGGTTCCTCGACCTCGTCGCGGTCAACGGACACGTGTATCCGCAGCTCGAGAAGCCGCCGCCCGGCGCGTCCGGCTACCGCCAGCGGGCGCTGCTCTATCGCAACAAGCGGGACGGCACCTTCGAGGAGGTTGCGGCCGCCGCTGGTCCCGCGTTGACGACGCCTCGCGCGAGCCGCGGCCTGGCCGCCGGCGATCTCGACAACGACGGCCGGCTCGATCTCGTGATCAACGACGTGGACGGCGGACCGCAGGTGCTGCGGAACGAGGTCGGCGAGGTGGGCAACTGGCTCCTCGTGCGGCTTGCAGGGGCGGGGCAGAACACCAGTGCGATTGGCGCGGTCGTCACGGTGCGCGCCGGCGCGCTCAGCCTGACTCGCGTCGTCCAGAGCGGCACCAGCTACCTCTCGCAGGACGACCAGCGCCAGCATTTCGGGATTGGGAAGGCGGTCGAGGCCGAGAGCGTCGAGGTGCGGTGGCCCGACGGCACGACGAGCCGGAAGGAGCGTGTCAAGGCCAATCAGGTGCTCGTCATCGAGCAGTCGCGCTGAGACGATTCTGTCGAGATCGCGCCGCATTCCTGTCAGCGCGCGCCAGGTTCGCGCTACACTCGACGGGATAGCCTGTGTGTGTGAGGTGAATGGGAATGGATCAGTATCGAGTAGCGCCCCATCAAGTGGCGCGTGTTGCAACATCCGCCGAAATCGATCGGATTTCAACGTTTCTGCGGGCCGTTTACGGCTGGATGTGTGTCGGTCTCGGGATCACCGCGGCAGTCGCCTACGGAGTCGCCGGGTCCCCGGCGATTGTCGAGACGATCGCCGGCAACCGGCTCGTCTTCTGGGCGCTGATCATCGCGCAGCTCGGCATCGTCTTCGTGATGTCGGCGCGCGTGGATCGGTTGTCGCCCGGGACGGCGGGAGCTGCTCTTCCTGGGCTACTCCGCCCTGACCGGCGTCACGATGGCGTTCGTCCTGCTGGCGTACACCGGGGCCTCCGTTGCGTCGACCTTCGTCGTCACGGCGGGCATGTTCGGCACGCTGGCGCTCTACGGGACGATGACCTCGCGGAGCCTGGCGTCGTGGGGCCAGTTCCTGTTCATGGGCCTGATTGGCGTGGTGCTGGCGTCGGTCGTCGGCATTTTCTGGCACAGCGACGCGCTGCAGTTCGTCATCGCCTTCTGCGGCGTCTTCGTCTTCACGGGCCTGACGGCGTATGACGCCCAGCGGCTCCGCAACATGGCGCTGGCGCTCCCCGACGGGCAGGTCGGCTCCCACGCCATCGTCGGCGCGCTGTCGCTCTACCTGAACTTCATCAACCTGTTCCTGATGTTGCTGCGGCTGTTCGGCGGACGCCGGGACTGACCGGTCCTGGTGGGACAGCCCTTCAGGGCTGTCTCCACGACAGATTCAGGTCGGGCGTCAGTCCTGCTTGACGAGCTCGACGCGCCGGTTCTTCGCGCGTCCCTCGTCAGTGTCGTTCGACGCGACGGGCGCCGCCATACCCACGCCCACGCCGCGCAGACGCGCCGCGGCGATGCCGTGTCTGGTCGTCAGCTCCTGGAGCACGGCGGCCGCGCGGCGATCCGACAGTGCGATGTTCGGGTCGTAGCCGCCGACGCTGTCGGTGTGGCCGACGACGAGGAGCTTGAGACTCGGATCGGCCTTGAGCAGCGTCGCAATCTCGACGATCGCGGCGGTCGATTCGGGCTTGAGATCGGCCCTGTTGGTGTCGAAGTAGATGCCATACAGCGCGACGTGGCCCGCCTGCGCGATCTCCCTGGCCATGGCCGCGGCATCGACGGTGACGAGCCCCGCGTCCATCGGGGCGGTCTCGACGATCTCGAGCAGGACGAGGGAGCGGTTGTTGGTCGCGGGCACGCCGGGATTGGCGTCTCCCGCGATGTACACGGAGGCGTAGGTGTCGCCCTTCGGGCTCGAGCGCTTAGCGGCGACGTACCGCTGGTCCTGCACCATGGTCCACACGCGCATCAGATCGCGGCCCTTGAGCTGCTGCTCGGTGCCCATCGGGAAGAGGACGTGGCGCATGCCGTCCGGCTGCTGGCCGCAGGTCGCCGCGGCGCACGAGAAGAGGACCTGGAAGCCCCCCTTCTTGAGCTCTGTCTCGTAGTTGCGGAACACTTCGAGCGTCGAGCGCTCCACCGGCGCCAGGTACAGAATGCGGGTGACCCGGCCCTCCAGCTTCTGACTCTTCTTGGCCTGGCGGACCGGCGGCGAGCCGCTGCTGCCGACCGGGCCGAGCGGCAGCGTGAAGGCGTCGAACTTGCGGAAGTCGTAGCCGAGGATCACGGATCCCGCGTAGCGGGAGACCACCGGGTGATCCGCGCTGCCCTCGAGGTCGGTCGTCTGCGCCTGGCCGGCGCTCGTACCGGCGAGGATGGCCAGCGCGAACCCCATCGTCCATGTGGTGCTCGACCAGCGGATCTTTAGAAGAACTGACACGTTTTAACCCCCAGCCCCGTAGCCCGTAGCCCGTAGCCCGTAGCCTGCTCCTATGTCAACTGCTTCAGCCTCGACTCCGCGCGCTTCACGGCGCGGTCCACGACCTTGCGCTTCTTGAAGAGATCGACCATCTCCTTCTGAGCGGTGCGCGCGGCGCCTTTCTTGCCGGCGTCAACGGCGCACTCGGTGTAGGTCTGGACCATCTGCTCGTAGCCGATGTGCCCCAGCGAGTTGGCCGCGGCGTTGGGCTCGGCGACGACCTTGCCCAGAGTGGTGAAGACGAAACCGGGGTCGCTGTCCTCGACGCTGAGCGTGCGCGCCGATGGATCCAGGACCTTGAAGCGCGTGGCAAAGGCGCCGGCGCGGGCGCGGCGCAGCGCGAACGCTGCCGGGTGGTCGGCGGCGATCTTGCTGAGCACCCAGTCGATCTTCTGGAGCTCTTCGCCCATCACGCGCGTGCCGTGCATCGTGAGCACGCGCCCCATCCGCGCGTCGAAGATTTCGGCCACCGCCGGCAGCGTGCTGGCGTCGGTCGCTTCGACGAAGATGCGACACACCGCGGCGGCCGCCCGGTAGCCGTACCGGACGCTGGCCTCGAGGCGATACGCGCCGGGATGCTTGAAGGGCAGCCCGAGCTTGCCGATCGTCAGATCGATCGGCTCGTACAGGGCCTCGCCGGGCTCGAGCATCCGCGGCGCGACGTGATGACGCGCGTGCGAAAACGGCAGGACGGGCCACTTGCGGCCGTCGGGCAGCGTGATGCCAATCTCGAGCAGGCCGTCGAGCAGGTCGAAGTGGCCGGGGACCTCGATGGCCCGCGGCCCCTTGTTCCACAGCTTCAGCTCGATCTCCATCGCTTCGCCGAGCTGGAACACCGGCTTGCGGGTCCGGATCTCGAAACCGAGCGACGGATCGACCTCGCTGTGAGAGATGCGCCCGTGGTTGGTGAACCAGGCCTCGTTCCCCATCTGCACGAACCGGTCAGGGGCGTGGCGCAGGAACAGCAGCTCGTTGCGATCGAAGCGGAACCGGAAGCGGTTGTAGAACCAGGTCGCCGAGAGTGTCGGACTCGAGGGCGAGCCCGACTCGGTGGCCAGGTCGGGATAGTTCATCCACGACATCGCCTGGGGATCCTGGACCGTCGGCATCCAGCTCGGCGCCGGCCACGCCGTGCCCGACGAGGCATGCTTCTGGAACGAGTGGGCGAGGTTGAACGCGTGCCCCATCTCGTGAATGAGATCGAAGAACAGCTCGCGGGCCGCCGCCTCGTTGACCGGCGGATTCGCCTCGACGTAGTCCCCGGTCGGCAGGTGGAAGAACTCGCATTCGGTGAAGACCGCCGTCCCCTGGCAATCGACTCCGCCGGGCTCGTCGATCTCCCCGTCGAACATGATGCCGCCCAGCGTCGTCGCTCGTGGCGCGCTTCGCCTGCAGGACCCACATCTTCCACTGCGGACGGTTCTGGAACGCCGACCAGTTCGCCTCCATCGCGTCGTGCATCTCGGTCTCGCTCCACAGCGCGTCGCTGCCGGCGGCGGACGAGGCGATGGTCGTCGTGGCGTTCGAGCGCGTGATGCCGATCCCGGCGTGACGGAAGGACCGCTCGATCGTCAGCGACTCCCGCGACAGATCGGCGGGCCGATCCGGATGCGCGTGGGTGTCGTAGGGTTCGGGGTCGCGGGCCCCGGACTCCCGGTCGACTTCGATCTCGATCTCGCGGAAGAACTGCGACTGCCTGATCGCCCGATGCGGGCCCATCCGCCGCCCGTCGGTCAGCACGAAGGTCGTGTCGGCCTGATGGCTCGAGGGTGCGCCGTTCAGACCGATTTCCACGCGGGTGCAGATCCCGCCGCCCGGGAACGGCATCGAGAAGTCCTCGACGACGAGGTTGACGACTCCCGACGATGAACTGCTCGCCGTGACGCGGCCAATGAAGCGCTCGAGGGTCGCCGGAGCGACCAGCAGGCCGCGGGCGACGTTGCCGCTGACGACGTTGAGCGTGTCGGATCCGTCGATGTCCACGTGCAGCGTGAACCGCAGCCGCTGCGCGAGCGGTCCCTCGGGAATCGGGAACGGCGTCGGCAGCGGATCGAGGTCGGGACGGGGCTGTCGCAGCACCGGCGGTCCGGGCTGCGGAATCGGCAGCGGCCCCGGCACCTGGCCCAGCTCCGGATTCGCCATGAAGGCGAGGATGTCGTTGCGCTCGGGGATGAAGATCGGGGCGTCGACGGCGCTCATCGGATCGGGCACCGGCGCCAGCGTCTCGCGCTCCGATGCGCCGCCGCCGAAGATGTAACGCCCGCTGTATCTGAAGAGCTCGACGAGCGCTGAGGGGTCGGGGATTTCCGGCTGCGGCGGGTGGTGGCACGATGACAGCTCCTCTCTGGCCGATCTGCTCGGCGACGAAGCCGAGGTTCATGCGAAGCACGTCTGCGGCGAGCCCGAAGTCCAGGGTGGACAGGACGTCGTTCGCCGTGTGAATGGCGGAGTTGGCCGAGTCGCCGCCCTCGATGGTGAGGACGGCCGGCAGCCCGGCCTGGATGAAGGACACGTGATCGCTCGCGAACGGGTTGAGCGAGGTCTGGACGGCGAGCGGCGTGTGCGCGGCGGCCGAGGCCGCAAGCCCGTCGATGACCGACTGCGACACGGCCGAGCCTTCGATGAGCACGGCGGGCGCCGCGGTGTTGCGCACGCCGATCATGTCCATGTTGACGACGGCACGGAGGCGGGCCCTGTCGGCGGCGCTCAAAGCCGCCACGAACTGCTGGCTGCCGTGCAGTCCCTGTTCTTCACCGCCGAACAGCACCAGGCGGACGTCATGCTCGGCTTCGTGCGACGCGAGCGCCCGGGCGATTGCGAGTACGCCGGCGGCCCCGCTGGCGTTGTCGTCCGCGCCCGGCGCCGCCGCCGAATCGCCGCCGGCATTGTTCGCAGAGTCCAGATGACCGCAGACGATGACGAGCTCCCGCGTCGCACCGCCGCCCGACTTCTCCGCGATGATGTTCACGCTCGAGCCAGCCGGCAGGGTGATCGACGGGCGGCCGACCGTATAGCCCATCGCGGTCAACCGGGTCTCGGCAAAAGCCGCGGCGTCGGTGTAGCCCGCCGACAGCGTATGGCGCGTGAAGAGGGACGCGAGAAACGTGACGTCGGCCTGGTAGCTCGCCGGGTCCAGCGCGGCGACAATCGGCCCCACCCAGGGCTCGGCGCGCGCGGCCATGTCGCGGGCGATCTCGCGAAAGACGATCGAATCCGGCTCGAGCGGCCGGATCCCATAGTCGTGACTGTCGCGGCGGAGGCGGGCGGCCCGCGACGGGGCGAGTGAGACGACGAGGAAGCGGCCCTGATCGAGCACGACCGGGACCCGCGGATGTTCCTGCTGGAACGTTCGGCCCTTCTGCACGACCAGGTGCAGATCCGAGCGCTTCGCGCGCCCCTCGAGCGGCGCCGACGCGATGCGCCTCGCCGAAAGCGCGCGCGCGACCGCGCCGACGTTGCCATCGGATGCGACGATGAGATAGCGATGGCCGAACTGGACGAAGAACCCCTGCGGGATCGCCGGACCGCGCGCCCGCGCGATCCGCTGGGCCATCAGCGGTGACGCCGATGGATCGGTGACGAGAAAGCGCATTCGTCCCTCCGATTTGTGGTCGTGTCCGCCTTTAGGCGGACCCTGGGTCCGGCTGAAGCCGGACACTACGTCAACACAAGTCGCGCCCGGAAAGAGGGGAGGCGGATCGAAGGGGTCGAGCCGCTGTTTGATAAACGCCGACCGGCTGAAACCCGAACAGCTACCAGCTACCAGCTACCAACTACCAGGCACTCTGAGTGCAGGTGAGCTCGGCGCTTGTGTCGCTGGTAGCTGGTCGCCTGGTAGCTGGTAGTTGGTCGTTGGTAGCTGCTCAGAGCCCGGCCGAGCGAGCGCAGGCTTGGCACGCGGGCACCCGGCTCGATGACGGCCGCGCCGCCAGGGCCTTCGACCTCGAGGCGTTCGACGTGATGCTTCTCGAGCCCGGTCGTCATCGCCGCCGCCAGCGCATCGGCCGCGGCCGCGTCATCGATCTCGACGCGCGCCTTGCTGTAGGACACCGCGACGCGCGCGTTGGTCGGGATCGCCGGGACCTCGACCCGGACGGTGAACTTTCCGGGCGACGCCCGCTTCAGATGATCGAGGAACGCGTTGAACGCGCGGCTGTCGGCAGACAAGGTGAGTTCGTGCATGGTGGTGGTGCGGAGCGCCCGCCCTCCTGCGCCGGTTCCCGGCAGGTCCGCGGCACCAGGTTCAGTCCGCGGTGAGGATCGTCGAGGCGTTGGTCGTCGCCGGGAGGTTTCTCCCTCCATCGTAGCGCGTCTCGAGCCGGCCGTCCGTCCAGCGACGATGACGGTAGAGCGTCGCGAACGCAAAGTCCGGCGCCGCACCACCCTGGCCGCCGACCAGCTCGCCGCCCCGCCGGACGTTGTCCTGCATCCACGCCGGCAGCAGCAGGTGGTACGGGTTGCGCTGCACTTCGCCGACGTGGAAGGAGAGTCCCGTCATCATGTGCGCGAGATCCTCGACGCTCGGACTCGACCATGAGGTTGGGCGTCGCCATCGCGCCCCAGAATTCGGTCTCGATCACGTCACAGGCGAACCGGGACGGCTGGCGGCCCGAGCGCGTCGACGAGGAGATGATGGGTGCCGATGTGCGTGCTGTTCCAGTCGGTGTCGTGCGGGAACAGGACCACCGCCGGCTGATGCTCCGCGATCACCCTGGCGATCACGTCCACGGCGGCGCTCCAGTGCGCCGGGTCGCTGGCTCGCGTCCGCACGTTGACCTGTTCGAGACCGCCCGGAACGGTCGCGACCAGGTCGAATCCGAGGTAGTCGCAGGCGGCGGCGAGCTCGTCCCAGCGCGCCGACTGACGGGCCTTGTTGCTGCCCTGGGTCACGGCCACGTTGACGATGCGCATGCCCGCCTCGCGCTGCAGCCGCACCGCCAGCCCGCCGATGATGCACTCATCGTCGGGATGCGGCGAAAAGATCAGCACGCGCCGCGCGTCGGGCGACGTCGTCGGCCGCGGCGGAGGCGGAAAGCCGCCGAGCGGGAACTGCTTGCCCTCGCGCACGAGCCGCGCCAGCTCCGAGACGAATCGATGGTAGGGATTCATGAGCGCGTCCCGGGCAGAGCCGGGAGGCTCGCCGCGGCAATGGCCTGACCATGACGCTTGTCGTGCTCGTCCGGCACGTGGAACGTGAGGCGCCCGGCGAGCTCCGGAAACTCCGCCGCGAGTACCTCGCGCGCCCCGCCGACGATGTCGTCGCCGCCCGGTCCCGAGGTGACGCGGCCGAGCACCAGCACGTGGCGCAGGTCGTAGAAGCTCGCGAAATGCGCGACCCCGTAGCCGAGATACGTGCCGATGGTCTGATAGATCCGCACGGCGCGCGGGTCGCCCTCGGCCCTGAGCGCCTGGACCAGTTTGAGGCGTTCGGGGAGCCCCATGCCGGCGGGCGAGTCGATGCCGGCAACCGGCATGAGCCGGCCGACGCACTGCTGCGAGAAATACTGCGCGCCGACGCCGTAGTCGCCCGACCATTCGTCCACGGGCGCGTCGGGATTCAGGTCGATCGGCACGAAGGCGAGCTCGTCGAGCCACGAGGTGATGGTGCCCTCGGGCGTGACGTAGCCCGCCGCCGTGCTGGTCCCCAGGGCTATCCCGAGGATGGCGTTCACGCCGAGCGACATCGATCCCGCGAGCGCGGTCACCTCGCCGTCGTTGACGACCTCGAACGGAACGCCGTTCCACGCGTTCCGAACCTCGAGGAACAGATCCTTGACCCGCGCGTCGAAGACCTCCGGCGCGACGCCGCGGAAGAGCGAGCCGGCCTTCACACGATTGTTGACGTAGACGCCCGCGGCGCTGCCGCCGATCGCATCGACGCGAGGCAGGTGCGCCGCTGCCTTCGTCAGCGAATCCATGATGCCGTCGTAGTGATACTGCGGATCCGGCTTGTGGTACGGATCCCAGACGGTCTCGTCGCTGAACACGACCTTGCCGTCGATGACCGCAGCGACCTTGCGATCGCTGCCGCCGAGGTCGAAGCCGATGCGATGACCGTCCAGATGCCGGCCGAGCGGCCTGGTTTCTGCGCGCTCCGGCGGGAGGTGTCGTGTGTGGACCACCTCGAGCGGGTGGTCGAACATGCGCTCGCCAACCAGGTGCGCATCGAACCGGCCCGTCGCCGCGTCACGATAGTGCGCGGCGAGCTCCGACACGAGCGACGCGGGACCATCGACATGCAGGCGCCAGCCCCCGCGTGACCAGAGCACGAACTTGACGAAACGCTCGAGATGGACGGCGTTGCCCGCCGCCTGCGGATCGGTTGCGGGGAGCACGCGGGTGTCGAACCGGAAGATCGAGCCATCCGCCTGCTCGAGGGCGAGGCGCACCGGGACCGCATCAGGCGCCGAGCGGGCGCGGGCGTCGAACGCGCGCACGGCGAGCACCGCCGGCCGGAAGTCCGGATCCAGGATCGGTGTGACGCGCGGCGCCACCAGCGGCAGCCCGTGATTCGTCTCCATTCGTCAGCGTCCTACCCCGAGTCGACTTGTGATGACAGCGGGCCCGCTATGGTGGCGCCGGGCTTTAGCCCGGCCAACGCGGGCCCGGGCAGGCCTAAAGGCCTGCGCCACTTCAATACAAGAGCCGTGAGCTGGATTTCCAGTTCAGGCCCCGGCCATGGCCGGGCCGAACGTTCGACACGATACCACCGGCGCGTGGGTCCCCGGGCTCGCTGAGGGATAATGCGACATAAGCGCCTGGAGTCTGCCTCATGTGCCGCAACATTCGCCCCCTGTTCAATTTCGATCCCCCCACCACCGACGAGGAAGTACGCGCCGCCGCGCTGCAGTTCGTCCGCAAGATCAGCGGATTCACCAGCCCCTCGAAGGCCAACGCGGAGCCCTTCGATCGGGCGATCGATGAGGTGACCGCGGTCGCGCGGCGGCTGATCGACTCGCTCGTGACGCAGACGCCGCCGCGGACGCGCGAAGAGCTGGCCGCCAAGGCGCGCGCCCGCGCCGCCGAGCGCTTCGGCCGCGCGATGTAGTCGAACGGCGGCAGGCGAGGGCGCTCCGGGTGCAGGTGGTCAGGACGTGACCGTGAGAGCGTCGGCGACCCCGCGCATGTAGGCGAGCGACTCCTTCATGCCGCCAACCGGGTCGTCTGCGTTGATCTGGTACTCGAGCGAGACGTGGCCGGCGAAGCGCGACCGGACCAGCGCCCGGAAGACGCCGGGGATGTCGAGCAGGCCCTTGCCGACCTCGACCTGGCTGTCGCGGTTCTTCATGTCGGCGAGATCCTTCACATGCAGGTCGAGCAGCCGCGGGCCGGCGAGCGAGACCGACTGCACGATGTCGGCGCCCGCGCGCACCGCATGGCCGATGTCCATGCAGATGCCCATGCGCGGATCGCGGTTCTGCAGTTTGGCGAGCGCGTCCTTCGGCGCCGGGTACCACTTGTCCTCGGGCCCGTGATTGTGGATCGCGATCTTGATGTCGTACTCCTTCACGAGCTTCTCGAGCGTGTCGAGCGTCTCGGGAGCCGGTGAGCACACCATCAGCGGGAAGCCGCCGTTGCGCGCGTATTCGAAGTCCTTGCGAATCTCGGCTTCGTCGTTGGCCTTCCAGGTGAGCGTCCCGCCACCCATGATCGTGAGGCCGGCGTCCTCGATCTTCTTGCGCAGCGCCCGCGTGGTCTCGGGCGGATCGGTGCGCGCGAGGTGGACGTCCTTGAGCGTGATGTACTTCACGCCCATCTCCTTGCAGCTCGCGAGCACGCGATCCAGCGGGAACTTCCGGAGCGAATAGGACGCAATGCCAATCTTGAGCGGCGAGCTGGAGCCCGCCGGCGGCAGGATCGCGGCGGCGTCCGCGGCGGAGACGGGCACCAGGCGGGCCGCGGCGGCGAGGCCGGCGAGTTGCAGGACGCGGCGGCGGGCGACGGGAGGCAGGCTGGACATGGCGTGAACCTTCGTCATGGAGCGGCTGGAGCGGCTGGAGCGGATGGAGCGGCTGGAGCGCCTCGAGCGGCTGGAGCGGATGATCAGAACTGGCGGTCCAAGCGTCCGTGCGGAGGATACCACTGCAATGGAGCGGCTGGAGCCGGGCTGGAGCGGCTCGAACGGCTGAGCGGCTCGATCGCCCTGTTCGCCGCGCGCTGGCCCCGTCGTTTGGTCGTACGAAGGACTCGGCTGTCGAGGGCCATCAAAGGCCGGAAAGGAACGTCGTGACCGACTCGTACGATGTCATCGTCGTGGGTGCGCGCTGTGCCGGCTCTCCGACCGCGATGCTCCTCGCCCGGCGGGGATACAAGGTGCTGGTGGTGGACCGCGCGACGTTTCCGAGCGACACCATCTCGACACATCTCATTCATCCGCCGGGCGTGACGGCTCTGAAGCGATGGGGCCTGCTCGATAGCGTCGTCGCGACGGGGTGTCCGGCCATTCATACCTACGTGTTCGATCTCGGCCCATTCGCCCTGTCGGGGACGCCCGGCCCCGAGGAGGCGCCCGTGTCGTACGGTCCGCGACGGACCGTGCTCGACAAGCTGCTCGTGGAGGCCGCCACCGGAGCCGGCGCCAACGTGCGGGAGGGGTTCATCGTCGAGGAGCTGACGGTGGACGATGGCCGCGTGACCGGCGTTCGCGGACGCAGCAAGGGCGGCCCGGCGGTCACCGAACGAGCGCGGGTGGTCATCGGGGCCGATGGGCTCCACTCGATCGTCGCCCAGACCGTGAAGCCGGAGCAGTACCACGAGAAGCCCCCGCTCGAGGCGAGCTACTACACCTACTGGAGCGGGCTGCCGATGGACGGCCGCTTCGAAGCCTACGACCGCGGCAACCGGGCCTTTGCGGCGTGGCCGACCAACGACGATCTGACGCTCGTGATCGCTGGCTGGCCCATTGCGGAGTTCGAGGCCAACAAGCGCGACATCGAAGCCCACTGCCTCGAGGCATTCGAACGGGCGCCGGCATTCAAGGAACGCATGCGTGCGGCCAGGCGCGAGGAACGGTTCGTGGGCGCCGCCGTGCCGAACTTCTTCCGCAAACCGTACGGTCCCGGTTGGGTGCTCGTGGGGGATGCCGGCTACAACAAGGACTTCATCACCGCGCAGGGCATCAGCGACGCGTTCCGCGACGCCGAGCTGTGCGCCACCGCGCTGGACGACGCGTTCTCCGGCAGGCAGTCGTTCGATATCGCCATGGCGGCGTATCAAGCGACCCGCGACGAGCACGTCCTGCCGACCTACGAGTTCACGTGCGAGTTTGCCGCCTTCGCACCGCCGTCGCTCGAGCAGCAGCAGCTGTTCGCGGCCATGCATGGCAATCAGGAGGCGATGAACGGCTTCGTCCGGGTATTCTCGGGCGTCGTCTCTCCCGCGGACTTCTTCTCGGACGAGAACGTGCGGCGCATATTCGGAGCGGCTGGAGCGGCTGGAGCGGCTGGAGCGGCTGGAGCGGCTGGAGCGGCTGGAGCGGCTGGACGCCTGGACGGATGAACGACTTCGTAACGGGTTCCGCGCGATTCCTCCGTGCGCTGCGAGCCGTTCCAGCCGCTCTAGCCGTTCCAGCCGCTCCAGCCGCTCCATCGTCCGTGTGAGCCGCTTCGATCGCCGATCACGCATTGCCGATCGAGCCACGAGCCTGGCTCGGGAGGTGTGCGGCGATGCGTCTGGCAATCGGGCTCGCTGTGCTGGCCATGATCGCGGCTGGTGCGCCCTCCGCGGCGGCGCAGCCGCCAACCGCAGCCGCGGATGACGACAGCGGCTTCGAGCAGCTCGGCTTCTTCGTGGACGTCGCGATGGCGCGCTACCGGCTGCGGTCGGAGACGATCGATGGCGATGCCGGCGTCCCGGTCGTCGCCGCCGGCGTCCAGTGGAGCCCTCGTTTCAGCCTTCGAGTCGAAACGACGGTTGGCCGGCTCGATTTCACCCGTACGCGCCGTGCGAGGTTCACGCTGAATGGCGGCAGCGACGCCGTCGATGCGGTGTTGCGGCAGCTGTCGCGTGAAGAGATCGAGCGGCTGTGGCCCGAAACCGACCTCGAGGTGCGACGACATGTCCGTAGCGTCACCTCGATCCTGGCGGCGGCTCACCAACAGCTCGGATCGCGGGTCAGACTGGCGCTGCTGGCCGGCCTGACCCTCCAGCGGGAGACCAGCCGCGAGCAACGCGTGGACCCGACGCTGCTCGATCTCTCACCACGATACGAGTTCACGACGCACGTGACCGAGTCGAGCCGGACGCAGGGCCTGCTCGGCCTGGGCATCGACGTGGACGTTCGACTGACCCGGCGGCTCTCCGTGGTGCCGCAGGTCCGCTTCGACGTCGGCGAGGATGCCAACGACCCCGATGACGGCATCACGGTGATCCGGCCGGGCATGGCCCTTCGGTGGACGTTCTGACGCTTGCCCGGCGGGCGGCAGCAACCGCCGTCAGTGGTCTGCCTCGGCCAGGCTCACGAGCGAGAGCGGGTCCACGCGTGCGCCGTGCAGACGCACCGACCAGTGGAGGTGCGGGCCTGTCGAGCGTCCCGTCGACCCGACGTCGCCGAGGCGCGTCCCCCGGCTCACGCGCACCCCCTCCTCGACCGCGACGCGATCGAAGTGCGCGAAGAGCGAATAGATGCCGCAGCCATGCGCGATGACGACTGTCTGACCGGTGAAGTAGAGATCGGCGACCAGGGCGATCTGGCCGTTCGCGGGGGCAACGACCGGAGCGCCACGCTGGCTCGCGAAGTCCACGCCGTTGTGCCGGCTGCGCGGCTTGCCATTGAAGAAGCTGCGCGATCCGAACGGCGAGCTGGGCGGGTCGGCAGAGGGTAGGGCAAACGCGACGGCCGGCGCATCCGGGCAGCCGGCGTTGGCGAAGACGGCTTCGAGACGCTGGCTCTCCTCGCGGATCCTGGGCAGCGCCGATGGCGGCGGATCGCTGAAACGCGGATCGACCTTCAGCTGACGCTCGCGAAACGTCTTCGGGAGGATCGCGAGCACGTGGCTCGCCTCGACCCGCGTACCGCTTTGCGTCGAGCCGTCGAGCGTCACCGCATGCTCGCCGGGCGTCGTCTCGACATCGACACCCACGAGTCCGGTCCACTCGTCGGCGGCGGAGCCCTGCCAGAACGTGATCCGGCGGCCGCCAAACTGGCCCTGGAGCGTCGTCAACGGCTCGGTCGTGCGCACCGTCAGCCGCACGACCTCGCCCGGCTGCAGCGCCCGCGCGCGATGCTCGACGCGCAGCCCGCCTCGGTCAGCGGTCTGGGCGCCGCCCCCGGTCACCGCGAGTGCGAGCCATGCGCTGAGCACCCGCCACATGGTTCAGGGCCACGACGTCACGAGCAGGTGGAGCGACGTGATTCCGAGCAGCACCTGCACGATGACGTCGAAATGCCGCTGCGGCACCAGACGGTTGGTGGCCCAGCCGGCCGCGACGCCGAGCGGGATCACCGGCAGGAGCTTGAGATCCTGAGTCAACGTGTCGGCGGTGATCAGTCCCGACCAGACGTACGGCGGCACCTTGAGCAGGTTGACGACGGTGAAGAACACGGCGTTGGTCGCGACGAACGCGTTCTTCGGCATGCGCTGCGCGAGCAGGAAGAGCGCGAAGATCGGTCCGGCTGCGTGGGCGACCGCGGAGGCAAAGCCGGCCGCCACGCCGACGAGCAGCGCATCCACGGGTCGGGGCCGATACACCGCGTGAGGATACCAGCGCGCGCGAATCGCCAGCAGCGCGACCATCGTCAGTCCGACGACGCCGATCGCCAGCGCCAGCGCGCGATTCGAGACCCGCGACACGAACAGCATGCCGCCCCCGATTCCGAGCAGCGCACCGATGAGCGGATGGCGGATGCTCGTGGTATCCCACTGCTTCCAGTACGCGCCCAGTGTGAACGCATCGGCGACGCAGAGCAGCGGAAGGATGAGGCCGATGGCCGCCCGGGCCGGGACTGCCATGGCCACGAGCGGTGTGGTGAGCATGCCGAGACCGGCGGCGAAGCCTGCTTTCGAGAGACCGATGAGGAAGGCACCCAGGAGAGGAAACCACATTGGCGCTGACGATACACTAGCCCCCTGCGGGCCGACCGGGGTACGAGCCACGAGGAACGACTGAGGATTAGAGTGAACAGGGCCACGGACGCCTGAGCCCTGGGCCGACATCGTTTCCCGGGCGAGGGCGTTCTGCGAGGTGTCAGTATGGCGCAAACGCAGCGGCCGATTCTCGCGGCGACCGACCTGACGCCCTCGGGCGACGAGGCGGTGCGTCAGGCGGATCGTCTCGCGCGGCGGGACGGCTGTCCGCTGATGGTCCTCGGCGTGGTGCCCAACCCGTTGAAGGACGATCCGGCGTTTCCCGATCTCGACGTGCATGTCTCGGCGCAGACGGTGGGCGTGCGCCAGCGGGCGGTCGAGTCCACGCTCGAGCGGGTGACGGAGCTGACGGGACGGGGGCCCGACGACTTCGTCCTGTCGATCGAGGAAGGGGTGCCGGCGACCGTGATCGTGGCGCGGGCCGAAGAGGTGGGCGCGGGCCTGGTGGTGCTCGGCGTGCACCCGTCGAGCGAGCGCGACCCTCATCCGCGCCTGGGTCCCGTCGTCGGATCGGTGATGCGGCATGCCCACGGTCCGGTCCTCCTGGCGCGGCCCGGTCCCACGACAGGTCGCATTCTCGTCGCGACGGACTTTTCGGATCCGTCACTGCCGGCGGTCGAGGCCGCGGTCCTGGAGGCGCGCCGCCGCCAGACTTCGCTCACGATCGTGCACTGCCTCGAGCTCGGGTCGCTGGCGACCC